>NZ_LJIC01000064.1 GCF_001295845.1 Rhodopseudomonas sp. AAP120
GGCGGGGCGGGGCGGTCCGCAGGATTCCGCCGCCGCCAAGGGATTCTACGAACGCGCTGCGGCACTCGGCAATGCCGACGCCGCAGCCGCTTTGAAGCGCGCCGACTGCCCGTATTCGATTAAGGACAAGCAGGGGAAGCTTGTGACCAATCTGTGCTTCTAAGGTCTTTCCAGCGACGCCGCCGGGGCATTCCGTCCTGACTTGAAAATCTGCTAGCGAACGAATTCGGAAAACGGCCCGGATCAGACGGCGCGGCCGCGCGTCTGATCCGGGCCGTCTGATCCACGTCAACAACAGAGCACGGCCCCTATGAATAGAAACGCGGGATCGGAATCGGACGCCGGCCGGCAGGCTCGGCCGGTGCGTTGTCCGGATTGCGGTGGCGATCTCATGCGACCCGCGCCTCACGTCCAGGCCGGCCGCCCGGTCAGCCCAGAGGGCGAGCGATGAGCCAGCACAAAAGCAGCGTCGGACTGCTGATCAGCACGGTCGGCGTCGTGTTCGGCGACATCGGCACCAGCCCGCTTTACGCGCTGAAGGAAACCTTCGCCGGCCATCACCCGATCGCGGTGACGCCGGACAACATTTTCGGCGTGCTGTCTTTGGTATTCTGGACCGTGATGCTGCTGGTCACGGTGAAGTACGTGATCATCATCATGCGCGCCGACAACCACGGCGAGGGCGGCAGCCTCGCGCTGCTGGCGCTGGTCACGGAACTAACGCGCGGCCGCCGCGTGCACTATCCGCTGATGATGCTCGGCGTGATCGCTGCAGCGCTGTTCTACGGCGACAGCATGATCACGCCGGCGATCTCGGTGCTGAGCGCCGTCGAAGGCCTCGAGGTGGTGACGCCGGACCTGAAGCTCTATGTCGTGCCGGTCACCGCCGTGGTGCTGACGGCATTGTTCGCGATCCAGTCACGCGGCACCGGCCTGGTCGGCCGGCTGTTCGGGCCGGTGATGACGATCTGGTTCGTCACGCTTGCGGTGCTCGGCATCGTCAACATCGCCCGCTCGCCGGGCGTGCTCGAGGCGATCAGTCCGGTTTACGCGGTCGAGTTCGTGATCCGCCATCCGCTGATGAGTTTCTACGCGCTCGGCTCGGTGGTGCTCGCCGTCACCGGCGGCGAAGCGCTCTACACCGACATGGGGCATTTCGGCCGGTTTCCGATCCGGCTGGCGTGGTTCGGCCTGGTGCTGCCGGCGCTGCTGCTGAACTATTTCGGCCAGGGCGCGCTGCTGATCCACGACCCGAGCGCCATCCAGAACCCGTTCTTCCGGATGGGGCCGGAATGGATGGTGATGCCGATGGTGGCGCTCGCCACGGCAGCCGCGGTGATCGCCTCGCAGGCGGTGATTTCAGGTGCCTATTCGGTGGCGCGGCAGGCGATTCAGCTCGGCCTGCTGCCGCGGATGACCATCGTCCATACCTCGGGCGAGGAGGCCGGACAGATCTACGTGCCGTTCACCAACTGGACGCTGTACATCGCCGTGATGGCGCTGGTGATCGGCTTCCAGTCGTCGAGCAATCTGGCCGCCGCCTACGGCATCGCCGTCACCGGCACGATGATGATCGACACCATTTTGGTGTCGTTCGTGATGGCGCTGCTGTGGCGCTGGAACATGGCTCTGGTGATCGCGGTGATCGGCACGCTGCTGGCGGTCGACTTCGCGTTCTTCGCCGCCAACATCATCAAGGTGGCGCAGGGCGGCTGGTTCCCGCTGTTCATCGGCTTCATCTCGTTCACGGTGCTGACGACCTGGCGACGCGGCCGCGCGCTGGTGCGCAAGCAGCTCAAGAAGCAGGCGGTGCCGCTCGACGTGGTGCTGCGCGCGCTCGGGCCGAACGTGTCGCGTGCCCGCGGCACGGCGGTGTTCCTCACCGCCGCGACCGACGGCGTGCCGCCGGCATTGCTCCATAATCTGAAGCACAACCAGACGGTCCATCAGCGCGTGGTGCTGACGACGGTGATGACGGCCGAGACGCCTTACGTGCCCGACAGCGAACGCGTGCTGATGACCGATATCGGCGACGGGTTCCATCGCCTGATCATCCGCTACGGCTTCATGCAGACGCCCGACGTTCCGGCCGCACTCGCGCTGTGCAAGCAGTTCGGGCACGAGTTCAACATGATGTCGACCTCGTTCTTCCTCAGCCGCGAGACCTTCGTGCCGAGCCTCAATCCGGGCATGGCGTTGTGGCGCGAGCGGCTGTTCACCTTTATGACGCTGAACGCGACCCGGGCGACGACCTTCTTCAAGATCCCGACCGATCGCGTCGTCGAGCTCGGCACACAGCTCGAGATCTGATCGCAGCGCTCAGGCCAGCCCGAGCGCGAAGGCCAGCGTGCCGATCGCGGCGTGCGACACGATCAGCGGCCAGATGTTGCGCATCCACAGATAGGCAGCGCCCCACACCAGGCCGAGCAGGAAGGTGTTCAGCAGCAAGGCCGGGTCGCCGTAGCAGAGGTGGATCAGCGAGAACATCGCCGCCGAGTACAGCACATAGGCCCAGCCGCCGCGCGATAGTTTGTCGGTGATCAGTTTGGGGATCGACCGGCACACCACTTCTTGGCACGGGCTCGACACCAGTACGTAGAACGGCGCGAAGCTCAGCCACGCCGGTGGCTTGGCGTCGAACGTGAAGAACTGCGTCTGCAGCAGCATCACGGCCGCGATTGCGAGCGTGAGTGCCGCGCAGCCAAACCAGTGCCGCCAATGATGTGGCTTGCCGAAACCGAGTTCCGTGAAGGACACGCCGGCCCACACGCAGAGCCCGATGCAGAGTCCCGACACCATCAGCAGGGCGTGGATCCGGTAGGCGAACGGCAGCAGGCCGAAATGGATCGCCAGCCCCGGAGCGGCCAGCAGCAGGGTCAGGCCCGCCAGCGGGACGAGCTGGTGGGCCATGAAGCTGGGGATATCGACCGAGGCCGGCGGCGATTGTCGTAAATTTGTCATCTGACAATCATCGGCATTCCGCCCGATGAGGCCAGTCACAACCGCGCCAGCTCTTCCTGTTGTGATCCCGAGGCGGCCCCGTGGTTCTGCGGGAAACGCGTCAGCGCCGGCTGCTGCCTCCGACCCCAACGTCCAACGCGCCGCCGATCTTCACGCAGGTGCCGCCGCCTTCGACCTGAACGAAGCCGGGACCATACGCCGCGCAAGGATTAGTGGTCGTCGTCTGTTTCGGAGGGGGCGCGGGCTTGGGGGCGAGCCGCCGGTCGTCGGCGGCGGCCGCCGGCGTCACGGTAGCTGCGAGCAGCAGGGCGATCAGCGTGGTTCTCATGCGGATTGAGTAGCGCAGAAGCCGCGCGCCTGCCAGCCGGCCGCAGCGGTTCCATTGCCCCAAACCCGCCGCAATCAGAAGGTCGAGCTTGGTCCTGGTGAAAACTCGAGCCGAGCGCGGGGCATTGCGCTTGACGCCGCCTCGGCGCTCGGATTGACGTAGCGTCGCTGGTGAACAACCGCCACGGCGCGCGGCGTGCCGGGTAAGCGTATCGACGGGGATCTCGATGAGAACGATGGTTGTCATGGTGGCGCTGCTGGCTTCGAGCGCGGCGTTGGCGCAGAGCGCGGGCACGCCGAGCAGTCCGCCGATGGTCGGCGATCGGCCGCTGGTCCAGATCAAGCCGCGCGGCGACAAAATGGCGACCTCGGAGGGCGCCGGCAAACAGGCCAAGTCGGGCAAGCCTTCTGTCGCGTCGCAACTGCAAGCCTGCCTCGAGATCGAGGATGGCAGCAAGGAGCGACTCGACTGCTACGACGCGATCTTCCCTCCCAAGCCGAAGGCGCCGAAGAAGGGGGCCAAGCAGGCGGCCGCAAAGGCTGTCGCGGAGTGCCGCTTCACCAAGGAGCAGGACGAGCGACTGGCCTGCTACAACGGCTTCGCCGACGCGATTCCGAAACTGCCGAAGACCTGACCGGCTTGCGTTTGTTCCGTAGCAGCCTGCGCCCCGCCGCGATCGTGCAGGGCGCATGACTGGGCTTTCTCCAGATACGCCGCTCGGACGCCTGATTGCTGCGCCGATGCGGCCCGGCCGCCTCGCTTGGATCGGTCTGCGTCCGGCGCGGCACGCCGCGATGACGATGCCGACGGAAGCGACGCTGATCGCGCAGACCGGCATCGTTGGCGATCGCTACCGCACCTCCCGCAACGGCACCCGGCAGGTCACGCTGATCGCC
Source organism: Rhodopseudomonas sp. AAP120 (assembly GCF_001295845.1). GTDB lineage: Bacteria > Pseudomonadota > Alphaproteobacteria > Rhizobiales > Xanthobacteraceae > Rhodopseudomonas. The sequence goes on from NZ_LJIC01000064.1 coordinate 4,186, forward strand.
GCTGAGGATCTCACGGCCATCGCTGCGTTCCTCGGGCGCGACGCAGTCGCTCCGGAGTTGTTGCGACGAAACCTCGTCACCAGCCGCATCAATCTCGTGGCTCTCAAGGGCCAGCGCTTTCGCATCGGCACCGCGCTGCTGGAAGGGTCGGGCGACTGCGCGCCGTGCAGCCGGATGGAAGAGACGTTCGGCGTCGGCGGCTACAACGCCGTGCGCGGCCGCGGCGGCATCACCGCCCGGGTGATCGAAGGCGGCACCGTGCGGATCGGTGACCCGATCGAACGCATTTAGGATAGGCTGCGGCGCGGCTGCCGCGCGGTCGATCGTAATCAGGAGTTCGCCGATGTCTCTCCGCCTGCTCGTGCTGTACGGCTCGTATCGCTCCGACCGGATGGGAATTCGTCTCGCCAACTATCTGGTCGGGGAGTTCGCGGAGCTTGGCCACGAGGTGGAATTGATCGACGCCAAGGCGATCGGCCTGCCGATTCTGGACCGCATGTACAAGGAACATCCCAAGGGCGAAGCGCCGGCCGCGATGGAAGCGCTCGCCGACAAGATCCGCAATGCCGACGGCTTCGTGTTCGTCACCGGTGAATACAATTGGGGCGTTCAGCCGGGACTGAAGAATCTCACCGATCATTTCCTCGAGGAATGGTTCTGGCGGCCGGCGGCGATAGCGAGTTACTCGGCCGGACGTTTCTCCGGCGTCCGCGCCGCCACCGCGTGGCACGGCACGCTGAGCGAGATGGGCATGGTGGTGATCTCGTCGACACTCGGCGTCGGACCGATCGCGCAGACGCTGGACGAAACCGCCACGCCGATCGGGGACGGCGGCAAGTCGCTGGCGCGCGCATTCCCGCGCTTCGCGGCCGATCTCGCCTGGTGGGCCGAGGCCGCGAAAGCGCAGCGTGCCAAGGTCAAACCGCCATATTGAGCGGCGGCGCTTCGCACCCTACATCTGCCCGATGCACGACATTACCGAAGCGCAAATCGCCGAGCTCGTCCGCACCTTCTATGCGCGGGCGCGCGACGACGATCAGATCGGCCCGATCTTCAATCGCGCCGTCGCGGATTGGGATCATCACATCGCGCAGATCAGCGATTTCTGGTCGTCGATGCTGCTCAAGACCGGCCGCTACGGCGGTCGGCCGATGCGGCCACATCTGATGCTGGGCTTGGAGCCCGCGCATTTCGATCGCTGGCTCGCATTGTTCGAAGCGACCGCGACCGAGTTGTTCGAACCAAACATCGCCGCCGCCTTCATCCTCCGCGCCCGCCGCATCGCCGACAGCTTCGAAATGGGCATCGCGACGACGCAGGGCAGGGTCGCTGCGCCAAGGCATAGTGTGTAGCCGCCCGGGCTGATTGTTCAGCAACTCGTCACTGAGTCCTCATCCTGAGGAGCCCGGCGAAGCCGGGCGTCTCGAAGGATGGGCCACGCAGCACCTGTGGCTCCATGGTTCGAGACGGCGCTGCGCGCCTCCTCACCATGAGGCGGTGTTAGTGGCATCTGCAAAGTGGATTCCGGGTCTGCGCTGCTGCGCAGCGCAGACCCGGAATGACGGGGGAGGCGGTGGCCTTGCTAACGGGCGTTGACATTGCCCATCCCCGCATTCGCTTGTTACTTCGCCGCGAGCTTGTCCTGCGTCTTGGTCTCGAAGTCGCCGGCGTCGTGGCGTTCGTGGAGCTGGGTGGAAGGCTCGCCGGAGACGCGGTTGACCATGCGGCCGCGCTTGACGGCGGGGCGCTCGGCGATCGCCTTGGTCCAGCGCTGTACGTTGGTGTAGCTGGCGACATCGAGGAACGTGGCGCTGTCACCGTACAACAAGCCGCTGGCGAGGCCGCCATACCACGGCCACACGGCGATGTCGGCGATGCTGTATTCGCTGCCGGCGAGATACGCGGTCTCGGCAAGACGACGATCCAGCACGTCCATCTGCCGCTTCACTTCCATCGCGAAGCGGTTGATCGGATACTCCCACTTCTCCGGCGCATAGGCGTAGAAGTGGCCGAAGCCGCCGCCGAGATACGGCGCGCTGCCCATCTGCCAGAACAGCCAGTTCAGGCATTCGGTGCGGCCGGCCGGGGTGGTCGGCAGAAACGCGCCGAACTTCTCGGCCAGATAGAGCAGGATCGAGCCGGACTCGAAAACGCGGATCGGCGGATTCGTCGAGCGGTCGAGCAGTGCCGGAATCTTCGAGTTCGGATTGACCTCGACGAAGCCCGACGAAAACTGATCGCCATCGCCGATCTTGATCAGCCAGGCGTCGTATTCGGCGCCGCTGTGGCCGAGCGCCAGCAACTCCTCGAGCAGAATCGTCACCTTCTGACCGTTCGGCGTCGCCAGCGAATAAAGCTGCAGAGGATGTCTGCCGACCGGCAATTCCTTGTCGTGGGTCGGGCCGGCGATCGGCCGGTTGATCGACGCGAATTTCCCGCCGTTCTCCTTATCCCAGGTCCAGACTTTTGGCGGCGAGTAGGGGGCGTCGGTCATCGGCTGCTCCGGGTTTGTTTCTTGTCGCGCGGTGAGGTGGAAACAATGGCGACGCCGCCGCGCTTTGCAAGGGCCAGTTCCGAGGGGCGCTATGCGAACAGGGCGGATGCGATTGTTCGGCCGCGAGCTACGCGGCGGACAGGCCGGCCCGCGTCGCCGTGGGTTTGTGTTCGCTCACGTCCTGGCTGGCCTCAGGCCAGGCGCAGCCGCCGCCCGAGCGCTTCGCCGCGTACAGCGCCTGGTCGACCCGCTCCAGAAGTTGCGCCGTCGGATTGGCGGCGAGGGCGCCGTCGCAGACCACCAGCCCTGCGCTGGCGCCGATCCGCACCGGGAGCTCCGACAACAGGAATGGCATCGATAATTCCAACACGGCGGCGCGGGCGAGTTGCAGTGCTTCCTCGCGGCCGAGAGGGCCCTCCGAGATCGGCTTCAGCAGCATGAATTCGTCGCCGCCGAAACGCGCTGCAATGCCGGTCGTGCCGGCGCAGGCCTTCAGTCGCTCGGCGACCTGACGCAGCAGATCGTCCCCGGCATGATGGCCGTGACGGTCGTTGACCGGCTTGAACCCGTCGAGATCAATCGCGACCAGCGTGAAGCTGCCGCTCATCTCTGTCAGCGCGGCCAGGAAGCCGGCGCGATTCGGCAGGCCAGTGAGGAAGTCGTGTGTCGCCTGGCGGGACAGCCGATGTTTGGCTTCGAGGCGCTCGGTGAATGCGGCGCTGAGATGCTTGGAAGCTTCGCGCAGGGTGAGCCAGAACAGCACCAGCATCGCCGCGCCGATGTTGTATGCGAGCTCCGGCCGCAGCAACCCGGCGATGATGGTGGGGGTCAGCAGCATCGCCGACGCCGTCAGGATGATCCATGGCCGGATCGCCGCCCGCGACACCATGCCGACGCAATACGACATCGACAGGCCGAAAGCGATCCAGGCGCCGGGGGCATCGCCGAGCCACAACGCCCGGAACGATAATGCGCCGAGCGCGAGGCTGAAGGCCGAAGCGCCGACGCAATACAGCACTTCCCAGCGGACGACGTCGGCATCGGTGAATTGAGCGGCGCGCGCCTTGTAGCGCAGCAGCGAGACGACACGGGCCACCGCAGTGATCAGGATGAACACCGAAATTGTCGCATAGCCGGGATCGCGGTCGATCAGCGTCAGCGCGACCGCACCAGTCACCGAGGTGACGCCGATCGCCGCGACCTGCGGCATCGACGTGTACAGCAGCTCGACCAATTCGCGGCGAATCCGCGGATCGGCGTGCAGCAATCTGGCGAACAAAGAGACGATCATCCGCGGCACCATAAGTCGCGAGTTCCTAACAGCCGATGGCAACAAGGCGCCGCGCGGTAATATCGTCGCGGCAGTGTTAACGGCCGGTCAATGAACGGACTGCGACAGGGTGGACGATATCTTCGAAAGTCTGCTCGCTCGGGGTTCCGGATCGATGCCCTGCAGCGACAAGTCGCGATACGCAACCCACTGTTTGCGGAAGAGCAGGGGACGATCGTGTCGTTCGTTCATCGCGACGAGCGACGCCTCGGATCGAAAGGAACCGAGCAGAAGCTAAGGGCCTGAATCTATCACACCGGCGGCCAGCTACGCAGCGCCATGTCGGCGAGTTTGCGGAGCTGATCGCGCGAGGCGCCACCGGCCGCCTGGACGGCCATGCCTTGCAGGATCGCCGCAACGTAGCGGGCGAGGTCGTCGGCATTCGCGTCGGCAGGGAGGTCACCCTCCGCAATCGCGCGGCTCAAGCGGTCGCGCAGATCCTCTTCGGTCTTGGCACGGCGGGCGGCCAGTTCCTGCTTGATGGTCTCTGCGGTTTCGCCGCAGCACAGCGCGCCCTGCACCGCGAGACAGCCGGGGTTGCTCGGGTCACTCATGGCGTCGACGGCACCGCAAAGGATGTGCTCGACCACCTCGCGCGCTGTCGGCTTCTCGAGGCCGGCCTGATAATAGCGGCCCGGCCCGTCGACATAGCGATCGAGCGCTTTACGAAACAGATCCTCCTTGTTGCCGAACGCGGCGTAGAGGCTCGGCTTGGTGATACCCATTGCCTCGGTGAGGTCGGACATCGACGTGCCTTCGTAGCCTTTGCGCCAGAAGACGTGCAGGGCGAGATCGAGCGCCGTGTCGACGTCGAATTCGCGTGGTCGTCCAATGGCCATTGCAAAACGCCTCCCGAGATTTCTACCAAACGGTAGATAAGTCTCTTGACAGTGGATGTCGATAGTCCATTTATACCGGGCGGTATGGATATGTGCACTGCAGCGTGGTATGATGATCCTATCGCCAGGCTGCAGTCGTCATACGAGTTACTGAATTCGCTGAGCTTTTAGCAAGCTCGCTTAGGTTGAATGGGAATCACGATGGCCAAGACTTTCGCTCGAAACATGACGTTGGGTGCGGGGATTGTGGCGGTTTCGGCCGCATTGGCCGGCGGTGCGGTGTTGATGGACCGAACCGGGTCCGCCCAGGCCGAAACCGCACCGGCCGCGCCGTCTGCTGTCGCGGCCTCGGTCGCGCTGGTCGAGTCCAAGGCGACGACCCCGTCGGATGAGTTTTCCGGGCGGCTCGAGGCGATCGAGCGGGTCGAGATCCGCTCGCGCGTCGCCGGCGCCGTGCAGGAGATCAAGTTCCACGAGGGCACGCTGGTCAACAAGGGCGACCTGCTGGTGATCATCGATCCGTCGCTGTACGCCGCCGAGGTCGACCGGGCGCAGGCGCAACTCACCGCCGCCCGCGCCCGCGTGGTCTTTACCAAGGCCGATGTCGAGCGCAGCCAGCAGCTCTCCAGCTCCGCCATCACCCAGCGTGAGGTCGAGAACCGGCTCAACGCCTATCGTGAGGCCGAAGCCAATGTGAAGACCGCCGAAGCCGCGCTACGCACCGCGGAGCTGAACCTCAGCTATACCGAGATCCGTGCGCCGGTGTCGGGCCGCGTCGGCAAGATCGAGATCACCGTGGGCAATCTGATCGCCGCGGGGCCGAGTTCGCCGCTGCTGACCACGCTGGTGTCGGTGAATCCGATCTACGCCAGCTTCAATGCCGACGAGCAGGTGGTGGCGCGGGCGCTGAAGACGCTGGCCGACGAGAAGACCCCGGGCGCGATCGATCGCATCCCGGTGCAGATGACCACCGGCACCGACACTGCGCCGGTCAAGGGTAAGATGCAGTTTGTCGACAACCAGGTCGATCCGCGCTCGGGGACGGTCCGGGTGCGCGCGGTGTTCGACAACGCCGATGGCCGGCTGATGCCGGGCCAGTTCGCGCGGCTGTCGATGGGCCAGCCCAAGCCCGAGCCGGCGCTGCTGGTCTCTGAACGCGCGGTCGGCACCGACCAGAACAAGAAATTCGTGATGGTGGTCGATCCGCAGAACCACGCCGAATATCGCGAAGTCACGCTCGGCGCCTCGGTCGAGGGCATGCGGGTCGTCGCCTCCGGGTTGAAGGCCGGTGAACGGATCGTCGTCAACGGCCTGCAGCGGGTGCGGCCGGGCGCGACCATCAAGCCGGAGACGGTGGCGATGGACGGTGCCGGCGTCACGACCGGCAAGGCTCTGGCGCAGAACTAATCGCTGCCGATCCCGCGCCGGCGGGATCGGATCTCTCACCCGACATTCGATAGCCGCGCGGCCGATGGCTCGGCCGCGCTCGGATTTCTGCGCCCGCGAGCAAGCGGATCGATACGGACCAGTGCCATGAATTTCTCCAAGTTTTTCATCGATCGCCCGATCTTTGCCGGCGTGCTGTCGGCGGTCATCTTTCTCGCCGGCCTGCTGTCGCTGCCGGTGCTGCCGATTTCGGAGTATCCGGAAGTGGCGCCGCCCACCATCGTGGTGACCGCGAACTATCCGGGCGCCAATCCGAAGGTGATCGCCGAGACGGTGTCGACGCCGATCGAAGAGCAGATCAACGGCGTCGAGAACATGCTGTATATGAGCAGCCAGGCGACCACCGATGGTCGCATGACGCTCAACGTCACCTTCCGGCTCGGCACCGATCCCGACAAGGCGCAGCAGCTGGTGCAGAACCGCGTGTCGCAGGCCGAGCCGCGCCTGCCGGCGGAAGTGCGCGCGCTCGGCATCACCACCATCAAGAGTTCGCCCGACCTCACCATGGTCGTGCATCTGATGTCGCCGAACGACCGCTACGACATGACGTATCTGCGTAACTACGCGGTGCTCAACGTCAAGGACCGGCTGGCGCGGATCGAGGGCGTCGGCCAGGTGCAGCTGTTCGGCTCGGGCGATTACTCGATGCGGATCTGGCTCGACCCGCAGAAGGTCGCCGAGCGCGGCCTGTCGCCGAGCGACGTGGTGCGCGAGATCCGCGCCCAGAACGTCCAGGCCGCGGCCGGGCAGGTCGGCAGTTCGCCGGGCGAGCCGGGTCTCGATCTGCAGCTTTCGATCAACGCCCAGGGACGGCTGCAGACCGAAGAGGAGTTTGGCGACATCATCGTCAAGAACGGCGACAACGGCGAGGTGGTCCGGCTGCGCGACGTCGCCCGCATCGAGCTCGGCGCCGCCGACTACGCGCTGCGCTCGCTACTCAACAACAAGTCCGCGGTCGCGGTGCCGATCTTCCAGTCACCGGGCTCCAACGCCATCCAGATCTCCGACAACGTCCGCAAGACCATGAAGGAGCTGAAGGAGAACATGCCGGACGGCGTCTCCTACGACATCGTCTACGACCCGACGCAGTTCGTCCGCGCCTCGATCGAAGCGGTGATCCACACACTGCTGGAAGCGATCGCGCTGGTGGTGCTGGTCGTGATCCTGTTCCTGCAGACTTGGCGGGCGTCGATCATCCCGCTGATCGCGGTGCCGGTGTCGGTGATCGGCACCTTCGCGGTGATGCACGTGTTCGGCTTCTCGATCAACGCGCTGACGCTGTTCGGCCTGGTGCTGGCGATCGGCATCGTGGTCGACGACGCCATCGTCGTGGTCGAAAACGTCGAGCGCAATATCGAGCGTGGGCTCAATCCGAAAGACGCCGCCTATCAGGCGATGCGCGAAGTCACCGGGCCGATCATCGCGATCGCGCTGGTGCTGGTCGCGGTGTTCGTGCCGCTCGCCTTCATCAGCGGCCTGACGGGACAATTCTACAAGCAATTCGCGCTGACCGTTGCGATCTCGACCGTGATCTCCGCGTTCAACTCGCTGACGCTCTCGCCGGCGCTGGCCGCGCTGCTGCTCAAGGGCCACGACGCGCCGAAAGACGCGCTGACGCGGTTCATGGACAAGACGCTCGGCTGGTTCTTCGTGCGCTTCAACCGCTTCTTCACGAAAAGCTCCGAGGCCTATGGCGGCGGCGTCAAGCGCGTAATCTCGCGTCGCGCGGTCGGCATGGCGGTGTATCTGCTGCTGGTCGGCGTCACGGGCTGGCTGTTCCACGCTGTGCCGGGCGGCTTCGTGCCGGGTCAGGACAAGCAGTATCTGGTCGGCTTCGCGCAGTTGCCGGACGGCGCCACGCTGGACCGTACCGAGGAAGTGATCCGGCGCATGGGCGAGATCGCCCAGCAGGAGCCCGGCGTCGAGAACTCGATCCAGTTTCCCGGCCTGTCGATCAACGGCTTCACCAACTCGTCGAACTCCGGCATCGTCTTCATCGGCCTCAAGGACTTCGCTGAGCGGAAGGGCCCGGCACTGAGCGGCAACGCGATTGCCATGGAGCTGAACAAAAAGTTCGCCGGCATCCAGGATGCCTTCATTGCGATGTTCCCGCCGCCGCCGGTCGCCGGTCTCGGCACAATCGGCGGCTTCAAGCTGCAGATCGAGGATCGCGCCGGCCTCGGCTACGAGGCGCTGAGCGACGCCACCAAGGCGTTCGTCGGCAAGGCGTCGCAGCAGAAGGAATTGGCCGGGCTGTTCACCAGCTACCAGATTAACGTGCCGCAGCTCTATGCCGACGTCGACCGCACCAAGGCGCGGCAGCTCAACGTGCCGGTGACGTCGATCTTCGACACCATGCAGATCTATCTCGGCTCGCTCTACGTCAACGACTTCAACCGCTTCGGCCGGACCTATTCGGTGCGTGTGCAGGCCGATGCCAAGTATCGGGCGCGGGCCGACGATGTCGGTCAGCTCAAGGTGCGCTCCGACAGCAACGAGATGATCCCGCTGTCGACGCTGCTGCGCGTCAAGGAGAGCGCCGGGCCGGAACGGGCGATGCGCTACAACGGCTTCCTCACCGCCGACGTCAGCGGCGGCGCCGCGCCCGGCTTCTCGACCGGTCAGGCGCAGGATGCGATCGAACGCGTCGCCAAGGAGACGCTGCCGAAGGGCGTGTCCTATGAATGGACCGAGCTGACCTATCAGGAGATTATCGCGGGCAATTCGTCGTTGATCGTGTTCCCGGTGGCGCTGCTACTGGTCTTTCTGGTGCTGGCCGCGCAATACGAGAGCCTGACGCTGCCGCTGTCGATCATCATGATCGTGCCGATGGGCCTTTTGGCTGCGATGTTCGGCGTCTGGATCAGCAAGGGCGACAACAACGTCTTCACCCAGATTGGACTGATAGTCTTGGTCGGCCTATCGGCGAAGAACGCCATCCTGATCGTCGAATTCGCGCGCGAGCTCGAATTCGCCGGGCGCAAGCCGATCCAGGCGGCGATCGAGGCCAGCCGGCTGCGGCTGCGGCCGATCCTGATGACCTCGATGGCGTTCATCATGGGCGTGGTGCCGCTGGTGACCTCGACCGGTGCCGGCTCGGAGATGCGCCACGCGATGGGCGTGGCCGTGTTCGCCGGCATGATCGGCGTCACCGCGTTCGGTATCTTCTTCACTCCGATGTTCTACGTGCTGCTTCGCGCGCTCGCCGGCAACCGGCCGCTGACCCAGCACGGGGAGGCGACTGTCGTCGATGCCCCGACGCAGCCGCATGCATCGCACGCGCCCGAGCCCGAACCTCGCTCGGAGCGCGTGCTGATGCCGCACGACTAATCCGGAGGCACGCGATCGGCCCGCTGACGGTGAGCGCGCTGATCGCGGCACGGATCGGAGTAATTCTAAGCCATCGCGGCGAGACATATGGTCGCGATCATGTTTCCAAATGTGGCTGGGAGACAGGGCTTTCTTGATCTATTCTATCGCTCGCAATCGTGCGTGACGATGCTTCAGAGGTTACACGTCCGATGACGCTGACGGTTCAGCGGCATTGGGGACGTGTCCATGGACTTACGAACAAGAAAAGCGACGAAGCAGGCAGCCCTGCTTTGCACGGTCAGCCTGCTCGCCTTGGCGACCGACCTTCCAGGCCGCGCGATCGCGCAATCGCATCTGCCGGCGGTGACCGTCGACGCGCCGCAGCAGCAACAGCGGGCGCGTGGTGCGTCGACGAAACCGGCGCGAGCCGCCGCACGGGCTGCGCGGCCGACCAGGTCGACCCAGCCGGCGCGGCAAGTCGCGCCGATGCCGATGCCCTCGGTCGATCAGAGAATCTACGCCGGCAATCATGGCTATGTGGCGGGGACGTCGAGCTCGGCCTCCAAGACCGATACGCCGCTGATCGATACGCCGCGCTCGGTCAGTGTGATCGATCGCAAGGAACTCGACGATCGCGGCGTCACCAGCATTCCCGAGGCCGTCCGCTATTCGGCGGGCGTCACGACCGGCGGCTTCGGCTATGACCCGCGGTTCGATCAGATCTACATTCGCGGCTTCGCCACCACCACGCTCGGCGACTTCCGCGACGGGCTCAAGCAGTATCCCTCGGGCTTCTCGACCTTCCGCACCGAGCCGTATCAGCTCGGCAGTGTCGAAATCATCAAGGGGCCGGCCGCGGTGCTGTACGGCCAGTCGGTTCCAGGCGGCCTTGTCGATCGGCGCTCGAAATTCCCCGTCGACAACCAGGTCAACGAGATCGCGGTCCAGGCGGGCACATTCGACCGATTCCAAACCGCATTCGACATCGGCGGCGCTGCCAGCCCGGACAAGTCGCTGCTGTATCGACTGGTGGGCGTTGCCCGGACGGGCGACACCAATTTCAACGTTGCCGATCAGCGGCTGCTACTTGCGCCGTCGATCACCTGGCGTCCGACCGCCGACACCACATTCACCGCCTATGCGCTCGGGCAGAAGGACGAGACCGATGCGAGCGTCGCTGCGCTCAATCGCAACGGCAAGCTGCTGACCGTCAACGGCCAGTATCTGCGTTCCAGCGACCCTTCCTATGACTATCTCAGGCTGACGCAGGCACAGGTCGGCTACAAGATCGAGCATCGCTTCGACGATGTCTTCACCTTCCGGCAGCACACCCGGTTCGGATCACTGCATACCGAATCGCGCTATCTCAGCGGCAGCTTCGCCGATGCGACGACCCCGATTTACAACCGCGCCGCCTATGCGGTCGGCGACGACCAGACCAGCTGGCAGACCGACAACGCGCTGCAGGCGGATTTCGTCACCGGGCCGGTCACCCACAAGGTGCTGACCGGCGTCAACTACGACCATAATGTCTGGGATTTCAAGCTCGGCTACAGCAGCGCACTGGCAGCCTATGCACTCGACATCCGAAACCCGACCTATGGCATTGCCGGCACCACGCCGGCGTATAGTTCGGGGTCGCGTTCGACCCAGCAGCAGGTCGGGGTCTATGTCCAGGACCAGATGCAGATGGGCGGCTGGCACCTGTCGCTCGCCGGCCGACACGACTGGGCCGATCAGACGCGGATCAACACCTACACCAACGCCGTGACGGGGCAGCGCGACGATTCGGCGTTCTCTTACAGCGCCGGGCTGCTGTATCATTTCGACAACGGCGTCGCGCCGTATGTCAGCTACGCGACCTCGTTCCAACCGTCCACGTCGATGGCGCTCGACGGCAGCGTGCTGGCCCCGTCTGAAGGGGAGCAGTTCGAAGCCGGCGTGAAATATCAGCCGCGTCCGGACGTTTTGCTGACCGCTTCAGTCTACGACCTCACCGAGAAGAACGCCGCCAAGCTCGCGGGTTACGTCAACGGCGTCGCGTACTATGCCTCGGTCGGAGAAATCCGCGTCCAGGGCGTCGAGCTCGAGGCCCGCGCACGGCTGACGCCGGAGCTCGAGACGGTGACGGCCTATACGTATGCCGATGCCGAGATCACCAAGACGACCGTCGCGAGCGAACTCAACAAGGTGCCGGCCGTCACGCCGAGGCACACGGCATCGAGCTGGTTGAACTACACCTTCCTCAACGGTGGATTGGACGGTTTGGGGCTGGGGGCGGGCGTGCGCTACATCGATGCGACCTGGACCTCCAATGCCAACACCTCACGCAATAGCGGCTATACGCTGGTCGATCTGGCGTTGCGTTACGATCTCGGCAAGCTGGCGCGGCAGTTCGCCGGGTTCCAGGCCTCGGTGAACGCCAACAATATCGCCGACGAGCAGATCGCGGTGTGCAACGCCGGCTATTGCTATCTCAGCCAAGGCCGGACGGTGATCGGGACGCTGCGCTATCGGTGGTAGCCCGGCGTCGCGACTCAATCGGCCGGGACGATCGCGAGTCTGATTGTGTTTGTCGCGACGCCGCTGATCTGCAGCGAGAGTTCGCCCGCAGCGAGCCGGTAGCGCACCAGCTTGCGGAGACCATCGCACTCGGTGGCTCCGCTGAAGTCGGCGGGCTTGAGCGGGTGGCCGTTCTGCAGCGCATCGATCCAGCCGCCCGCGGACAGCGCGATGGTGTAGAGGCCCGGCTTCTCGATCTGCTTGATCCGCATAAAGCCGGCGAAACGATCCGGGGGCGCCGGACGCTCGGGTGGCGTCGGCAGGGCTGCGTCGGCGCCGGGCCGAAGCGCCAACACGATGGCGTCCGCGGGGAGCGATGCGAGTTCGGCGCCCGAAGCAACCTCAGCGGCGGCGGCGGCGGTGAGCAGCGCGCGCTCCCGCTCGACCGGCCATTTGAACGCGGCGCAGCCGCTCGGCTCCGCGACCGCTGCGGCGCTGATCCACAATCCCAATCCGATCGGAATGGACGTCGCCAAGGAGAGGGCAAATCGCACGAGGCGTATCGACATCACGTGACTCCAACCTGCGCCCGAGCAGCGCCGGGCGCGTTCTGAACGGTCGGAACCCTCGTTCCTGTGACAGACACGCGCTTACGGCGCGGGCTGCGGACAGGATAGCAAAAGCAAAGCGGGAGGGAAGCGCGCCTGATCAAGTCCGACGCGCTTCCGCTGTGGTGTGCCTCAGTATGGCGTGCCTCAGGCCGGCTGCGCGCCGGTCTTGATCAGCGTGCCGACGTGCTGGCCGCGGAGTGCCGCGGTGAGCTTGCCGGGCTTGAGGCCGTTCACGAGCTGGACCTGCTCGATGTGGCGGGCATTGGCCATCACGTCGAACAGCGCTCGGTCGAGCGGCAGCGTGCCGTCGTGCTTGGCGAGATCGGCGTAGCTGGTTTCGCGCATCATCAACGCAGAGTCGCCGGCGGGCGCATTCGGATCGATGTCGTAGACGCCGTCGACGTCCTCCACGAAGGTCAGGCCCGCCGCGCCCAGCGCGTCGGCGAGCAGGAAGGCGCCGACATCGGCGCGATGCGGCGGCAGCCGGGCGCCGGGGAATTCGTGGTTGTGGTAGGGCGGGAAGGCGCTCGCGACCACCGCGCGTGCGGCGCTGAGATGGATGGCGAGCTGGTTCGCCACCGTCGGCTTCTCGACATAAGAGACGCCTTCCGGCGCCAACAGCGTTGCGAGGATATGACCGTTCTGGCCGGCCTCGCTGGCGGCGAGCGGCGCAAGCGTCCCGGCCGGCAGTCCGAGATCGAGCGCCACGCTGTAGAGATGCCGCGCGCGGATGCCGGCGCCGGTCAGAATCAGCAGGCGATGCTCGGGCAGCAGCGCCCGCAATTCGTCGACGATCGGCAGAATCGCCTCGGCGCCGCGGTCCATGATCGAGCGACCGCCGATCTTGACGACCTGCAGCCACGGCAGGATGCGGATCGGCTTCTTGCCCGCGACCGGGCGGGTGAGATTGCTGTCGAGCAGCGTCTGGCGCGCGAGCGGCGAGGCGACGTGCTTGATGTGGTTGGTATCAGCCATGGTCGATCCTCAGTTCGCGGTGATGATGGTGCCGACATGCTCGCCGGCGAGCGCGCGGCTCAGATTGCCGGGCACCAGGCCGTTGACGACCTGGACCTCGCGAACGTGGCGCGCCGCCTTCAGCAGGTCGAGCACCGGGAATTCCAGGATCGAATCCTGCAGGCCCTTGGCCTTCATCTCGTCGACCGAGATCTTCGGAATGAAGGTGGCGTTCTTCGAGGTCTTCGGATTCTCGGTGTAGAGGCCGTTCTCGTCCTTCACATAGATCATCGCCTTGCAGCCGAACTGCTCGGCGACGAGATAGCAGCCGGCGTCGGTGCGATACGGCGGGATCACCCCGTCCGCGGACGGGCGCATCCACAACCCGTAAGGCGGCATGCCGGAGAACACCACCGCGTTGACTTCCTTGAGATACAGCGGGACCGCCGACAGGCCTGCATCGCCGACCGACGAGATGCCGTGCTTGGCGAGCAGCTGCCCGAGCATCTCGGCATTCTGGCTGGCGACCGAAGCGCCGAGTTGCGACAGCACGCCGGCGGGCAGGTTGAGGCCCGCCGCGATCGAATACAGATGCCGCGCGCGGGTGCCGGCCCCGGTGCCGATCAGCAGCTTGTGGTCCTTGCGCGCCGAGACGATTTCCTCGACCAGCGGATAGACCGCGGCGCGGCCGCGATCGATCATGCTTTGGCCGCCGATCTTGATCACGGTGGCGTCGGGCAAGATGCGGTAGTCGGTCGCCGCTTCGGTCGCAGCGATCAGTTCGGGATCGGACATCGAGCGCTGCATCAGCAACGCTTCGAGCTCCGCGGTGGCATTGGCCATGGGTAGTTCCTTTGTGATGCAAATCAGGAGCGTCACGATGGACGCTTGCGCCCCGTGAGCGTTTCGGTGGGTCTTTCTTGATTGGAGGCAAATGCCTCGGCCGCCGGGCAGCGTCGGACACGGAAATTATGCCCGGTTCATGGAAGAACGGTATGACGGTGTCGGGAAAAGAGCTGCCGGTCAATCCGGGAAAACCCGACAAGCGTGAGTAAAATCAAGGCGTTGTATAGATCTGGGTGATCACGGAGCCGGCGACGCTGACGATTGTGCAGCGGCCCGCGTCAAGCAGCTGGGCGGTCGGTATTATCAGACCGCGGCGTTGACGATCTCGAGTTATGTGAATTCAGCCGGCCTCGTGTTCGGCGAATTCGACGCCGATACCGGACTGCTTGGCGGCGCCAAACGGAATGCGCGGCGCCATGGCGCGGTTGGCGCTGCGCCCGTTCGGTCGACGACGTGTCGTCGATGCCAGTCGAGGCCACAGGTTGTTACGCAGCGATCGGGTCTCCTCTTAGAGGCATTCCAGTTCGTCGACGGAGATGCTGTCGAGAGCGAGACCGCGGCCTGCGGCACAATGTACTAAACGCCAGTCCTATCGGCGAAACTTCGTCGCCCGGCAACGCGACACATCGATGTTGTCAGCTTCGTCACGTGCCGGCGATCTCCACAGTTTGAGACGTTCTAGCCTTCCTCACGATGAATCCGGGTTTGCGATGCTGTAGGCGAAGCCGGTTTGTAGCGGGGGCTCAAAATGACAAGAACACTTCACCTCTCCGGCGCCAGCGGCCTGCTCGCAGCGATCTCACTGCATCTCCTGTCCACCGCCGCGGTTGCGCAAACCGGGCTGCCCGCGGTGACGGTGGAGGCACCCCGCGCCGAGCGGCCGCGTGCGACGCGACCTGCCGCCAGCAACCGCACGGGGACGACGCGTCGCGTGGTGGCGCGGCGCGAAAACAGGCCGTCGCGCCGGTGCCGTATGTGACGCCGTCGACCGGCACGCTCGGCGCGCTGCCGGCCAGCTATGCCGGCGGCCAGGTCGCAAGTGGCGGGCAGGTCGGTTTCCTCGGCAATCGCAGCCTGCTCGACACGCCGTTCAGCCAGACCAATTACACTGCTAAGCTGATGCAGGATCAGCAGGCGCGCACCATCCGCGATGTCGTCGCCAACGATCCCTCGGTGCGGGCGGTGACGTCCGCCGGCGGCGGGCAGGACGGCTATTTCATCCGCGGCTTCTACTACGACGTCGGCGATCTGGCGCTCAACGGCATGTACGGCATGGCGCCGTTCTGGAGTGTCGGCGCCAATTTCGTCGAGCGGGTCGAGATCCTCAAAGGCCCGACGGCGCTGCTCACCGGCATTTCGCCGCTCGGCGCGGTCGGCGGCAGCATCAATCTCGTCACCAAGAAAGCGCCCGACTACGACATCACCCAGCTCACCGCGACCTACGCGTCGCGCTCGCAATTCGGCCTGCAGGCCGATGTCGCGCGGCGCTATGGCGAGCACAAGGAGTGGGGCGTCCGCTTCAACGGCAGCTACAGCGACGGCAAGACGCCATTCGACCGGCAGAGCAGCGAGTTCGGCAATGCCGTCCTCGGCCTGGATTATCGCGGCGAGAACGTCCGGGTCTCGGCCGACGTCGGTTATCAGGCCAACAATCTGAATCCGCCGATCCGGTTCTTCAGTTTCCAGCCGAACGTCGTGCCGTTACCACCTGCGCCCGCGGCCAATTCCAACGCGATTCCGGACTGGGCCTATTGGAAGCCGAAGGACACCTTCGCGACGGTCCGAGCCGAAGTCGACGTCACGCCCGGACTCACCGTGTACGGCGCCGCCGGCTATCACCAGGCCAAGATCGACTTCAAATTCCTGTCGCCGACCATCATCAACCAGGCGGGTGACTATGGCTCGCGCCCGTTCGGCGGCGAGCAGACTTTCACGGCCAAGACCGGCGAAGTCGGGCTTCGCGGCGAGGCCGACACCGGGCCGATCAACCACAAATTCGTGGTGAACTACGGGGTATTCGACCGCCCGAACGAGAACTCCTATCTGGCCGCGAACGGTCTCGTCGGCTCGAACATCTACAATTACAAGGCGATCCCAGAACCGCTGTTCTCGATTCCGAGCAGCAGTTCGGTCAGCCTGAGGCAGTGGAGCGTCGGGGCGGCCGATACGATGTCGATCCTGAACGGCGGTGTACAGGCCGTCGTCGGCCTCCGCCGTCAGCACGTCAGCAACAGCTCGACCGATCTGCAAACCGGCATCACCACCGGGCAGGACGGTGCCGCCTGGAGCCCGGCCTACGCGTTGCTGATCCGGCCGTTGTCGAACGTCACGCTGTACGCCAACTACATCGAAGGACTGCAACCCGGCACGACCGTGGGGGTCGGATATCAGAATATCGGGCAGGTGTTTCCGCCGTTCCAGAGCAAGCAGGTCGAAACCGGCGTGAAGGTCGACTTCGGCAAGATCAGCGTCACCGGCAGCCTGTTCGAGATCAAGCAGCCGAGCGCGATCGCGTCGAGTACGAACGGCATGCTGACGCTGTCGGCCAACGGCGAGCAGCGCAACCGCGGCGCCGAGCTCAACGTGTTCGGCGAACTGGCGCCAGGCCTGCGGCTGCTCGGGGGCGCCGCTTTCATCGACGGCGTGCTGGAGAAAACCGCCAACGGCCTCACCGATGGCAATCGCGCGCCCGGCGTGTCACGGGTCAACGTCAATCTCGGTGCCGAGGTCGACGTGCCGGGCATCGATGGCTTCACGCTGACGGGGCGTGTCGTCCACACCGGCTGGACCTACGCCAACGCCGCCAATACGCAGGTGCTGCCGGCCTGGACGCGGTTCGACCTCGGTGCGCGTTACACCTTCCTGTCGCCGTGGAACGGCAAGCCGATCGTGGTCCGTGCCGCCGTCGAGAATGTCGAGAATGTCAGCTACTACGCGTCGTCCTACAGCGGCAGTGCGATCGGCCTCGGCGCACCGCGCACCTATCTGGTGTCGACGACGTTCAACTTCTGACCAAGCAGCGCGAGGGCGTGGCGCGGCCGCGGCGCGCCCTCGCTAAGGTAGAAGCCACCGTGAGTGCGCGATCGGATACAGACATCGCGCTGGTCGCGCCCCTGTGGCTTCACCGGGCTGCGGCCCGGCAGCTTTCCCGATTCATGAAAACGTCATATAAGATTAACGTCGCCGGAGAGCAGCGTTCCCTTTCCGGGAGAGTGCTCAGGCTTTGCCGTCACGGCGTCTCGGCGCCAGGAGAGTTCGACCGATGCGGCTGCGGATACGAAAGGCGGCCCACATTCTCGAACGCAGCGGCTTGGCGCTCGCGGGTGCGGCATGCGGGCTGTTTGTCGGCGCGCATGTCGGGACCAGTATCGGCGCGTTGACCACGGTCGCGTTTCTTTTGGCGATGATGGTGATCGGCGCCTTCGGCTTCTATCTCGGTATCGATATTCCGCCGCTGCCATTTCATGGCGAGAACGGGGATGCGCATGGCCGCGGCAAGATCGACGCGGCCGAATTCCTCAGCGCAGTCGGCACCTTCTGTGCAACGCTGGCGGCGTTCGCGTCGGTGACCATGGTTGTGCTGCACCTCGAACCGCATCTCGCCTGGACCGGCTTGATGCTGGCCGGCTGGCTCGGCGGCGTCGCGATGCAGATCGTCGCCGGTACGATCGGCCGGGTGCGACGGTGAACGCGCGCAAATAGCGCCCTCAACAACAAACCGCCCTCGCGAAGAGGGCGGCTGTCAGAGCCAGGCCGGGGAGTGTCCGTCCGGGAGCAGGAGGGCGGACTGTGGCGGTGGCTATCTCTTCGATTATCGCTTGCCGAGCAGGCCGGTGACAGCGGCCGGCAGCGGGATCTTGGCGACGAGCTGCGGCGCGAACACCACGGCGGCGATCGCCAGCGCGATCAGCACCGGCAGCAATTCCAGCTCGCTGACCTGCACCACCAGCCAGATCGCGACGACCAGCGCCGCGAGCTCGGCGGCGAGATAGAGCAGCACGGTCGTCAGGCCCGGCCGCGGCAGCTTGCCGACCGGCGGCGCCGTGAACGCGATGAAGATGGCGACGACCAGCAATGCGACCACCAGCAGGAACAGGAAGGCTGCGGTCTGAAAGGTGGCTGCCAGCATCGTCATGCTCCTCGACGTCGATGAAAGCGGAAGACTAGGACGATTCCGCGAGGCGCGGAAGCAGCAGCAATGTCAGGATCGAGCCTGACGACGAACGGCCGTCCCGGCGCGATCGCATGGGTGCGGCAATGGACTTTCGCGCGCCGTGCCCTCTATGCTGCCGTTCTGCAGCCGCGGCTCGAACCGTGGCGCGACACAACAGGGATGGGAGACGCGGCGATGAGGGATTTTGCCGGCAGGATTGCGGTGATCACCGGCGGCGGCACCGGAATGGGACGCGAGCTCGCCCGCCAACTCGTCGCCGAAGGCTGCCATGTGGCGCTGTGCGACGTCTCCGCCGAGGCGATGGCGGAGACCAAGGCGCTGTGCGAGACCGACGGGCTGCCACAGGGACTGCGCGTCACCACCCATCTGGCCGATGTGTCGATCGAAGATCAGATGACGCGCTTCCGCGACGAGGTCGCATCGCAGCATCGCACCGAGCACATCCATCTCCTGTTCAACAATGCCGGCATCGGCGGTGGCGGCAGCATGATCACCAACAGCCGCCAGCAATGGGAGCGCACCTTCAGCATCTGCTGGGGCGGCGTCTATCTCGGCACACGCATCTTCCTGCCGATGCTGATGGCAGCGGACGAGGGGCACATCGTCAACACCTCGAGCGTCAACGGCTTCTGGGCCTCGATCGGCCCGACCACACCGCACACCGCCTACAGCGCGGCGAAATTCGCCGTGAAGGGCTTCTCCGAAGCGCTGATCGCCGACCTGCGGATCAATGCGCCGCATGTGAAATGTTCGGTGGTGATGCCGGGCCATATCGGCACCTCGATCGTCGCCAATTCGCGCAAGATCCAGGTCGGAGATGTCGGTGAGGAGCTCACCGCCGACGAGATCGCGGCCGCGCGCGCGCGGATGCGCGCCGGTGGCATCGCTGAAGCGGACCTGTCGGACGATCATATCCGGGCAATGGCGCGGGAACGCGCCCGCAGTTTCCGCGAGGATGCACCGACTAGCGCGGCTGCGGCCGCACGCGTGATTCTGGACGGCGTGCGGGCGGAGCGCTGGCGTATCCTGGTCGGCGACGACGCGCATCTATTGGACCAGCGCGTCCGTACCGCGCCGGAGCGCGCCTACGAACTCGACTTCTATCAGAGCTTCGCCGCCGAGGTCGGCTGGAAGCTCGGATAACCGGGCCGTGGTGGCGCGGATGCCGGTTTGGGGTGTGAGCCATAAGGGATCCATAAAGATCCATTCATCTTCCACCAGGTTCCGGCGTGTTTTCGCCGCGTAGTAGCGCGAGGTGATACTCACGTGCACTGTCTTGAAATATAGCTGGCGCAAAGCACGCCGAATGCTTCGAGGGGGCCTTCCATGAGCGATGCCGTCATCGCGCCGCAGACCGCAACGCCGAGCCATCGGCCGAGCTCGTTCCTGACATTGTCGCTCGGCTCGATCGGCATCGTCTATGGCGATATCGGCACCAGCCCGCTCTATGCGCTGAAGGAGAGCCTGACGGCAGCTTCGGCCGGTGGTGCGCTGACATCCGCGATGGTGCTGGGCGTGATGTCGCTGGTGCTGTGGACACTGATCGTGATCGTCACGCTGAAATACGTGCTGCTGATCATGCGGGCCGACAATCACGGCGAGGGCGGCACGCTGACGCTGATGGCGCTGCTGCAGCACGTGATGCACCGCCGCTTCGCGGCGATCTCGCTGCTCGGCATGGCCGGCGCGGCGCTGTTCTACGGCGATGCCATCATCACCCCGGCGATCTCGGTGCTGTCGGCGGTCGAAGGCCTCAAGCTGGTGACGCCGGCGTTCGATCCCTACATCCTGCCGCTGGCGATGGCGATCCTGATCGGCCTGTTCGTCGTGCAGTTCCTCGGCACGGCTGCGGTCGCGGCCTGGTTCGGCCCGATCATGCTGCTGTGGTTCGGCGTAATGGCGGTCGGCGGCATCGTCAATCTCGCCGGCGATCTGAGCGTGCTGAACGCCATCAATCCGCTCTACGGCATCGACTTCCTGCTGCATCACGGCCACGCCGGATTGATCGCGCTCGGCGCGGTGTTTCTCACCGTCACCGGCGCCGAGGCGCTGTACGCCGACATGGGCCATTTCGGCCGCAAGCCGATCCGCGTCGCGTGGTTCATCGTGGTGTTTCCGGCTTTGGCGCTGTGCTATCTCGGCCAGGGCGCGATGCTGCTGCATCATCCGGAGCGGCTGGAAAATCCGTTCTTCTTCCTGTTTCCCGAATGGGCGCTGCTGCCGATGGTCGGGCTCGCCACCGCGGCGACGATCATCGCCAGCCAGGCGGTGATCTCCGGCGCCTACTCGCTGACTCAGCAGGCGATCCAGCTCGGCCTGTTGCCGCGCATGGAGATCCGTCGCACCTCCGAAACCGAGAAGGGCCAGATCTACCTGCCGCGCGTCAACTGGCTGCTGCTGATCGCGGTGTTGTATCTGGTGTTCGCGTTCAAATCGTCGAGCGCGCTGGCTTCGGCTTACGGCATTGCGGTGACCGGCACGATGGTGATCACCAGCATCATGGCGTATTTCGTGATGCGGAAATGCTGGCATTGGTCAGCCGCGGTCGCCGCGCTGGTGATCACGCCGTTCATCGCCGTCGACCTGATCTTCCTGATGGCCAACATGCTGAAGATCTTCGAGGGCGGCTGGATTCCGCTGCTGATCGGCGGCGGGCTGATGGCGGTCATGATCACCTGGCGGCGCGGCAGCAAGATCGTCGCCCGCAAGACGGTGCGTGACGAGGTCGACCTCAACGACTTTATCGCATCCATTTCCGGCTCGTCGTCGATCAGCCGGGTGCGCGGCGTTGCCGTCTTCCTGACCGGCACGCCGAATTCGACGCCGACCTCGCTGATGCACAACCTCAAGCACAACAAGGTGCTGCACGAAAAGAACGTGATCCTCAGCGTCGTCACCGAGGACGTGCCGCGCGTGCCCGAAGACGAGCGCTCCAGCATCGAGATCGTCAACGACCGGTTCTCGCGGATGACGCTGCGCTTCGGCTACATGGAGAGCCCGAACGTGCCCAAGGGCATCGCTGCCTGCCAGGGGCGCGACTTCAATTTCGACATCATGAACACGTCGTTCTTCCTGTCGCGCCGGGTAATCCGGCCTGCGACGCCGTCGGAGATGCCGCGCTGGCAGAGCCTGCTGTTTGCCAACATGGCGAAATGGGCCGACGATGCCAGCTTGTACTTCCGGATCCCGACCGGACGTGCGGTCGAAGTGGGGATGCAGATCAATGCCTGATGGAATGACGCCGGAGCAACCACAGCCGTTCGACTTCGCCGCGATCGTCGCGGATCTCAACGCGCTGCTGCGGCTCAAGACCACCGTGATCGGCATGAAGATGTTCGCCACCGCCGCCGAGATGGAGGCCATCCCGAAGATCCGCCGGCCGACCGCGATCCACACCACCGACCAGATCGTCAGCATGGCGTCGCGGCTCGGCTGGACAGTCGGCATCACCGCCGCCGATCTGGTCGGCGCGCAGTGCCGCGCGGTGATCGGGCTGGCGCCGCAGGACGAACAGTGGCTGTCGGGCCAGTCCTATGTCGGCGTCTGGCACGGCACGGCGGAGGACGCCGCCGCGCGGCAGCGGGCGCTCGACGTGGTGCCGTTCGGCCGCTATCAGGCAATGGCGGTGTCGCCGCTGGCGAGCGGCCGGCTCGATCCGCCGGACATCTGCCTCGTTTACGCGACGCCGGGCCAGATGATCATCCTGATCAACGGCCTGCAATATGTCGGCTACAAGAAGTTCGACTGGGGCGTGGTCGGCGAGACCGCCTGCGCCGACTCTTGGGGCAGGGCGCTCGCCACCGGCCAGCCGAGCCTGTCGCTGCCCTGCTTCGCCGAACGCCGCTACGGCGGCGTGCCCGACGAGGAGATGCTGATGGCGCTGCAGCCCGCGCATCTGGCGAAAGCGATCGATGGCATGAAGCAGCTCGCCAAGAACGGCCTGCGCTATCCGATCCCGCCTTACGGCATCCAGGCCGACGTGCGGGCGGGGATGGGCGTATCGTATGGGAAGTAGCAGCCTCTCGTTTGTCATTCCGGGGCGCGAGCGCAGCTCGCGAACCCGGAATCCATAACCCCCGCGTTCGCGATCGTGCACAAGGGTAACGACCTCCGCCCGCAAGAGCTGACGCTGCGGCGTATGGATTCCGGGCTCGCGCTACGCGCGCCCCGGAATGACTCGTAGAGAGGGCGCCGAAAAAGAAGAGTCTTCAGTACGCGTTCTCACCCTTGAGCAGGGCCCACGGCGTCTTCAGCAGGATAAACAGGTCGAACAGCACCGACCAGTTCTCGATGTAGTACAGGTCGAATTCGACGCGCTTCTGGATCTTCTCTTCGTTGTCGATCTCGCCGCGCCAGCCGTTGATCTGGGCCCAGCCGGTGATGCCGGGCTTGACACGGTGACGGGCGAAATAGCCGTCGACGGCTTCGTCGAACAGCCGGCTCTGCAGCTTCATCTGCACCGCGTGCGGGCGCGGCCCGACCAGTGACAGATTGCCCTTGAACACCACATTGAACAGTTGCGGCAGCTCGTCGAGACTGGTGCGGCGGATGAACTTGCCGACGCGGGTGACGCGCGGGTCGTTCTTGGTCACGACCTTGGAGGCGGTCGGGTCGGCCTGATGGTGATACATCGAGCGGAACTTGAACACGTCGATCCGCTCGTTGTTGAAGCCGAACCGCTTCTGCCGGAACAGAATTGGGCCGGGGCTGTCGAGCTTCACCGCCAGCGCCACCAGCGCCATCACCGGCGCGGCGGCCAGCAGGATCAGTCCGCCGACGACACGGTCGAACAGTTGCTTCATCACCTGATCCCAGTCGGTGATCGGTGCTTCGAACACGTCGAGCGTCGGCACGTTGCCGACGTAGGAATAGGCGCGAGGCCGGAAGCGCAGCTTGTTGGTGTGCGCCGACAGCCGGATGTCGACCGGCAGCACCCACAGCTTGTTGAGCATCTGCAGGATGCGCGTCTCGGCCGAGATCGGCAGCGCGAACAGCACCAGATCGACGCGGGTGCGGCGCGCGAATTCGAGAATGTCGTCGATCTTGCCGAGCTTCGGGCTGCCGGCGCAGGTGTCGAGCGAACGCGAGTCGTTGCGGTCGTCGAACACGCCGAGAATCCGGATATCGCTGTCGTCGTCCTGCTGCGCGTTGAGCGCCCGGATCAGCTTCTCGCCGTTCTCGTCGGCGCCGACAATGATGGTGCGGCGATCGAGCCGGCCTTGGCGCGCCCAGTGCCGCACCAGATTGCGCAGGATCAGGCGTTCGACGATCAGCAGCGCCAAGCCGAGCAGGAAGAACGACGACAGCCAGACTCGCGAGACTTCGCCGCCGAGCTTGGCGAAGAACGAGGCGCCGATGAACAGCAGGAACACGAATGCCCAGGCCGAGATCAGCCGCGTGATCTGCTTCAGCGTCCGGCGGAACACCTGGACTTCGTAGAGGTCGGCTGCCTGGAAGCTGATCAGAGCGGCCACCGTCATCGCGAGAATGGCGGCGATGTATTCCCAATGCACGCCGTCGCGCCGTGCCACATAGCCGAGATACAGCGCGATCCCGACACTCGCGATCAGCACGAAGTCGGCCAGCCGGACGAGCCCGGCGATCACCACCGGCGAGTAGGCGGGCGGCACCTTCTGGTTGGCGACGGCGAGAGCTGCGGGAGACAGCCGCTTGCGCCGCTCCACCATCGGGCGGTTCGGGTCAGGGCTCGCCGCTGTTGCGGCAGCTTCGATCATGGCGCGTGCGCTGATCGGTTCCACGTCGCGATTCCGTTGTCACATCGCGCGCAGCAACGCCGCGCGCAGACACCCCCGTCACGCACTTAAACGGAAAATGGCAAGAAAACGTTAGCGCAACCATCAACTCACGGTGGTCCGAACGCGGCCCGGTAGCCGTCCAGCACGCCCTCGACCATTGCCTTCTGCGAGAAGTGCAGTAAGATCCGCTCGCGCAAGAGGCGCGCCCGCTCGCGCGCCGCCGGCAGATCGTCGAGCGCGGTCCGGATCGCGGCCGCCATCGCGCCGGGCTTGTTCGGGGCGAACAGCGCGGCGGTGTGCTCCGGTCCGAAGATCTCCGGGATGCCGCCGACATTGGCGGCGACCATCGGCACACCGGCTGCGGCGGCCTCGATCACCACATAGGGCATCGAGTCGCCGCGCGACGGCACCACCAACAAGCGGCCGCGCGCGAAGCCGCTGCGGGCCTTGACGTGCCCACTGAAGCGCACCGCTTCGATCAGGCCGAGATGCTTCACTTGAGCCCGCAGCGCCTGGGTTTCCTCGCCGTCTCCGCCGAGCGTCAGCGTCAACGACCGGCCTTCCGCCCGCAGACGGGCGATCGCGTCGATCAACAGGTCGGCGCCCTTGATCTTGCGGAATTCGCCCACGTAGGCGACGTCGGTCGCGTCGTCGCTCGGCCTGACCGGATCGAATTCGCCGGCGGTGACGCCGTTGAACACGCAGCGCACCAGGCCTTCCGGTTTGCCGATCATCCGCTCGTAGGTGGCGCGCGCGAATTCGCTCTCGAACAGGAACAACTCGGTGCGATTCATCAGCAGCCGTTCCATCCGGCTGTAGACCTGTCCCTTCAGCGTCGACGTCGGATAGTGCAGCGAGCCGCCATGCGGCGTGTAGACCCGGATCGCATGGGCCGGCTTCGGCACCATCCGCATGAAGACGCCGGCCTTGGCGCCGTGGCCGTGAAGCACGTCGGGCTTCAGCGCGGCGATCAGCCGCGCGAAACGGCCCCACATCCACGCATCGCCCGGCGACGGTTCGCGCCGGATGGGCATCCGATACACGCCGAGGTGCATCCGTGGGGCGATCTCTGCGAGCGCGGCCTCGGCCCGCTCGCCGCCGGTGAGACTGTCGGTGATCAGCGCGACGTGATGGCCGCGATCGGCCTGACCGTTGGCGAGATCGAGAATGTGCCGGATGATGCCGCCCACGGGTGCACGTACCGCGTGGACGATCCGCAAGGGCTGGTTCGGCGAGGCCGCCATCTCAACCACGCGAGCCGCCGGCTCCCGGCCGCGCGCCAGCACGGCGGCGATCGCGGTCAGCGCCGTCGGGACGGAGGGAAGCAGGGCGATGGCGCATCGGGAACGGTCCGGAGAGAAAAACTCGATTCAGATTAAGGGCTTTCGTAGTTAACAATTCATGATTGCAGGCGGCGGTACTACCCGTTTTCCGTCGACCGGAACCGGATTTTAACGCCCCGGCAACCTTAATCGAATGTAATCGCAGCATCGCAAGACCGGGCGTCGAGTCAGTCGCGTCAAGTAGGAGTGTGCAATGCGGTTCGCGTTCTGGCGTCGGACGAACGACACGACGGCCCATCGTGACGATGCTTCGGCCGCTTCCTCGGCGGCAGCGCCGCGCTCGCGGGCGGAGCGCATCAAGGCGGCGGTTCGTGAGCCGCTGCTCCGCCGCCCGCAGGCCGAAGAGCCGATCCTCAAGCGCAGCAAACAGCCTCCGGCTCCGATCGTGCCAGCCGCCGACGGCGATATCGATCTGCGCTTGATCGGACAGGCGCTGGCCCGAAAGAAGCACCTGATCATCGCGCCGACGCTGCTGGCGCTGGTGCTGTCGCTCGCGGTCGTGAACCTGATCACGCCGCGTTACAAATCCGAAGCGCGTATCCTGATCGACGGTCGCGAAAACATCTTCCTGCGCCCGAACGGCGAGCGCGACGAACAGCGCACCGCGCTCGATCCCGAAGCCGTCACCAGCCAGGTCCAGCTGCTGCTGTCGCGCGAGCTCGCGCTCGATGTGATCAAGAAGAACAAGCTCGCCGAGCGTCCGGAATTCGATCCGGTGCTGCAGGGAATCAATCCGCTGAAGTCGCTGCTGGCGCTGATCGGCATCGGCCGCGATCCGTTTTCAATGACCCCGGAAGAGCGGGTGCTCGACGCCTATTACGAGCGGCTGACCGCCTATGCGGTCGACAAGTCGCGGGTGATGGTGGTCGAATTTCAATCCCGCGACCCGGAGCTGGCGGCTCGGGTCGCCAACTCGATCGCTGACGGGTACCTCGTGCTGCAGCAGAATGCACGCCAGGCGCAGGCGCGCGCGGCGGGGCAGTGGCTGTCCGGTGAAATCGACTCGCTGCGCAAGAAGGTCGCCGACGCCGAGGCCAAGGCGGAAGACTTTCGGTCCAAGTCCAGCCTGTTCGTCGGCACCAACAACACCACGCTGTCGAACCAGCAGCTCGGTGAGCTGAACACCCAGCTCGGCAATGCGCGCGCGCTGAAATCCGACGCCGAATCGAAGGCCAAACTGATCAAGGAGATGCTGCAGGGCGGTCGCCCGATCGAGGCCTCCGAGGTGCTGAACTCCGATCTGATCCGCCGGCTGTCGGAGCAGCGCGTGATGCTGCGCACGCAGCTCGCCGAACAATCGTCGACGCTGCTCGACAATCATCCGCGGATCAAGGAACTGAAGGCGCAGCTTGCCGATCTCGATCGTCAGTTACGCGACGAGGCGATGAAGCTGTCGCGCTCGTTCGAGAACGATGCCCGGATCGCCAGCGGGCGGGTCGACAGCCTCACCGCCAGCCTCGAGCAGCTGAAGAAGCAGGCGTCGTCCACCAACGGCCAGGACGTGCAGCTCCGCGCGCTCGAGCGCGAAGCCAAGGCGCAGCGCGATCTTTTGGAGACGTACCTCGCCAAATATCGCGAGGCGACCACCCGCGAGACCATCGATCAGGCGCCGGCCGATGGCCGGATCATTTCCCGCGCAATCGTCTCGAATACCCCGGCCTATCCGAAGAAGCTGCCGATCGTGCTGATCGCGACGCTGGCTGCGCTGGTGCTGAGCGCCGGCAGCATCGCCACCGGCGAACTGCTGCGTATGACGCAGCCGCGCGCTGTTGCCACGGCGGCCCCCATCATCGAGCCAGTGCTGGTTCCGGCGTCGCCGGCTGCAGCAGCCGTACCGGCCGCGCCGATGGATCCGGTCGTATTCGCCGCAACAACGCCGCCCGAGAGCGTCGCCGAGCAAGCCCTGTCAGACGATATCGAAGCGCTCGCGCAGCGGCTGCGCGGTGCCGGCGAAGCGGCTCGCAAGGTCACCGTGCTCGGGACGGGGTTCACTGACAACGTCACCGCAACCGCGCTGACACTCGCGCGAAGACTGGCGCAGGACGCCAAGGTGGTGCTGATCGACTTGTCGGAATCCTCCGGGATGCTGAAATCGGTGTCGGCCGATCCGGCCGCACCGGGGCTCGCCGAACTGATGCAGGGCGATGCCTCGTTCGGCCAGGTGATTACCCGCGACCGCGGCAGCGCGCTGCATCTGGTCAGCGCCGGCCGCCCCGGCTTCGATCGCAGCCTGCTGCAATCGCCGCGGCTGATCCTGGCGCTGAACGCGTTGCTACGCGTGTATGATCACGTGCTGCTCGACGCCGGGACGGCGGCGGATTTGCCCGCGGAACTCCTCACGGCGCAGGCTCAGGCGGTGGTGGTGCCGGCGCCCACCATGGCGGCGGACGCCCGCGCGCGAATGGCCGAGCAGCTCAAGGCGGTCGGCTTCTCCGACGTCACCATGGTCGCCGCCGCACCGCGCCCGGCCGACGTCGTCGAGACTGGTGAACACACCGCCGCAGCGTGAGGGCTGAAGCGACGAGTTACTGACTTTGCGTCGCCATGCCCGGGCTCGTGCCGGGCATCTACACCTTGCACACTTGGGTCCGTGAAAATGACGTCGATGCCGGTACAACCCGGCCGTGGCGCGTGGACAAGATGTTCACTTGGGGAGGCGGCGACGGCAGTTAGGTCGCGGACTCGTCGGTGGCCTGAGCGGGGCCCTTGCGTTGCAGAACGGCGCGTAGTCGTTGCGCCATCTGCTTCAGGGCCGGGCTCTGCTTGACGGTGCGCTTGGCGCGCGCCAAGGCGGCCATCGCGGGGGCGGCGAGGCGACCACGCGGCGACAGGGCGACGTAGCTGTCGACGATCGGCTCGAGATCCTTGCAGAACATCTTCTTGTAGTCGTCGGAGCCGATGCCGAGGTCGATCCGGCGATAGCCCCGCTCCGCGTAGTGATCGATGATCGACCGCATCAGGATCAGGCCCGGGCTGTAGCGTGCGGCGTCCGACAGTGTGTAGGTGTTGAACATCATCGAATAGCGTTCGCCGTCGGCGACGCCGGCGAACAGTGCGATCATCTCGTCGTCGCTCTGCAGCGCGTGGATATCGATGGCGCGGCCGCCGTCCGCCAGCTTGGTGAGGCAGGCTTGCCGGATGAAATCCGCAACGCCCGGATCGGCGAAGACGTCGGGCAGCTTCTGCGCCGCCATCCGGATCGGCTTGATGCGGAAGAACGCGGCGAGCAGGCGCTCGATATCGGCATCGGTCGTCGCCTGCGCATAGCGATAGCCGGGCAGCGCCTGCAGCTTCTTCTCTTTGCTCTTGAGGCGACGGCGGAACGAGTTGCTGATCCGGTCGGTCGCGGGTGCGCCGGGCTCGAGCACCAGCACCGGGCAGTCGTTGACGGCGGGCTGATGCGGCAGCAGCGCCATCGGGTTGGCGAGATCGCGCCAGCGCAGCGGCTGCTGACGCAGCGCCAGCACGTCGGCGCCGTGCGGTGCAGCTTGCAAGCCGGCGATCAGCGCCGCGATCTCGCCAGCACCGGCGGTCTTCGCCACGTCACGGTGCCAGAGCGGCATGTTGAAGGTGGGATGCTTGCCGCCAAGAAAGCTCGCGATGCGGAGACCGGCGCGGCGTTCGAGGCCGAGCGGCAGCAACAGCAGCGGGCGATGCTCGGCGTCGCTGGCGATCACGATGAACGGCTCGGTGCCCTCGGCGGCGCCGACATGGCGTTGCCAGGCGTTGAGGAAATCGAAGCGCTGATACGGAGTGGAGACGTGTTCCGGCCGTTCCAGCACGCGCCAGATCGGCTCGGCCGCCGCCATGTCACGGACGATGTCGACGCGTGCGATGCGGCCTGGCTGCACCGAGGAGGCAACTTGGTCCGCAGATCGGCCTTTGCTCAGCACGGCCGTCGTCGCCATCGGCGAACTTCCTTTAGTTAATTCTTTGTAGCTTTGAGATCACGCGGACCTTTACAAACAAACATCAACAAACCGTAATGAGCTGCGATGAAACGGGGCGGGAGGGCGCCGTGAGACCGGGGGACGGAGCTTGTCAGCAGGTGGCTTGGGTGCGGCGGCAGGGCTCGAGCTCGCCTATTTCAGCGGACTCGCACGGCTTGCGCAGGCACGAGGCGGAGGCTGCGGTGTCATCCTGCGGTTCGAACGCGTGCGGCCGACCCGCAAGGCGAAGTTCCAGCCGCTGCGCAACCGCGAAATCACGCCGCAATTTCTCGACCGGCTGCTACGCGCGTTGCGGCGGTGGGATTGCGACATCGTCTCGCCGGCCGACCTGCTCGCGCGCCTGACGCGGCCGCGTCCGGGGCGTTTCGTCTGCCTGACATTCGACGGCGGCTCGCGCGACCTGATCTCGTTCGGGCACCCGGTGCTGGCGCGGCACAAGGCTCCGTTCGCGGTGTATCTGCCGACCGCGTTCCCGGACGGACTTGGGGAAGCCTGGTGGATGGCGCTGGAGCAGGTGATCGCCGATCACGATCGCGTCGGGCTGATGATCGATCACGCCGAGCGTCATTTCGACACCGCCACGGTCGACGACAAATATCGGGTGTTCCGCTTCGTCGGAAACTGGCTGCGTGCGTTGCCGCCGCAGGACCTGGCGGCCGCGGTGCACGATCTGTGCGGGCGCTATGGCGTCGACGTGCGGCGGCTGACGCGCGAGGCGGTGATGAGTTGGGAAGAGCTGGCGCGGCTGGCATCGGATCCGCAGGTGACGATCGGCAGCGCGACGGTCAACTATCCGCGGCTGGCCAATGTCGGCGACGTTCTCGCGCAGCGAGAGATCGCGATGGGCGGCGCCGTGTTGCGGGCCGCGCTCGGCCGCGACGCCGCGCACTTCGCTTATCCGTATGGCGAGCAAGGCAGCTTCACGGCCCGCGACGTACGGATCGTCGAACAGCTGGGCTATGCCAGCGCTGTCAGCGCGATTCCGGGCGTGATCTGCGCCGGCGCGTCGCCGCTGCCGCAGATGCTGCCGCGGATCGCCTGGGACGGCCGGCGCAAATCGCTGCGCGGATTGCGCGTCCTGCTTTCGGGGATGATGCCGGGCGCCGCTACGCAGCTCGGCCGACGCTATTGAGGATCGGGCCGCGACATCCAGGTGACGACCGGCATCGCCGGCAGCACCCAGCCGAGACCGGCGACCACGTAATAGACGGCCTGCAGCCATTTGGACTCGGCGATCACCGGCGCCTGCGCGATCGCCATCGCGGTCAGCGACCACACGATCGCGATCACCAGCAGCACGATGGTTCCGAGCAGTTTTCGAGTGCGGATGTTCATGGCGATGACGGGTCCCGGTCACACGCGCTTGATGCGGCCTCGCGGCGCTTTGCGCGCAAATGTGGCCGGACTATAAGGGGCGCCTTAATCCGTTCAAGGTATGCTTTATGACCGCAGCAGCGGCACCTCGTTCGTCCCGTGTTCGTGCCGTCCGGATCTGGCTGACGCTGGTGGCGACGCTGATCGCCGTGATGGTGCTGGTCGGCGGCGCAACGCGGCTCACCGAATCCGGCCTGTCGATCGTCGAGTGGAAACCGATCACCGGCACGCTGCCGCCGCTCACCGACGCGCAGTGGCACGCTGCGTTCGACGGCTACAAGCAGATCCCGCAGTATCGCGAACTCAACGCCGGCATGACGCTCGGCGAGTTCAAGACCATCTTCTGGTGGGAATGGAGTCACCGGCTGCTCGGCCGCGTGATCGGCATCGCCTATCTGTTGCCGTTCCTGTGGTTTTTGTGGCGCGGCGCGATCGGGCCGGAGTGGAAGCGGGCGCTGTGGGGCATCTTCGCGCTGGGCGCCCTGCAGGGCGCAGTCGGCTGGTGGATGGTCGCGTCCGGTCTTTCGCAGCGGACCGAAGTGTCGCAGGTGCGGCTCGCGATTCATTTGACGCTGGCGCTGATCATCTACGCCTCGATCGTGTGGACGTTGCGCCGACTGTCGGATCGGCCGCCGGTGCTGGCGGCGGCGCGGCTGAAGATCACCGCGATCGCGCTGCTGGCGATGACGCTGATCCAGTTGTTTCTCGGCGCGCTGGTCGCGGGCCTGCGCGCCGGCCGGGTATTCAACACCTGGCCGACCATCGACGGCGGGCTGATCCCGGCGGCGGAGCGGCTGTGGTTCGAGACGCCGTGGTGGAAGAACCTTTACGAAAACCATCTCACAGTGCAATTCGATCACCGCATGATGGCCTATGCGCTGTGGGCGCTGGCAGCCATGCACATGATCGATGCGCTGCAGGCGCGGGCAGGGGCCGCAGCACGCGGCGCAGCCCTGCTGTTCCTGGCACTCACGGCGCAGGCCGCGCTCGGCATCTTCACCGTGCTGTACGCCGTGCCGATCGACCTCGCCTTGGCGCATCAGGCGATGGCGCTGGTGGTGCTGACGCTGGCCGTGCTGCAGGCTGAACGGCTGACGGCGGCGCGTGAGGATCGAACCGCGCTCGATCGCAGCCCCACCGGGCGACTGGCGGTGCCGTCCGAGCCAATCCGATCGGCATAGTCGCTGCCGCGGACTACGGCATCGGGCTTCTGTTCGGACGCGCAGGCTTTCGCGCACCGCCTCGCCGCGACGATGCGAATTCAGCAACGATACGGCTGCGAGCCGTTTTGGTGACGACGCCCAGCAGCAGCAGGCGGGTGGCCAAATGCATCTCCTGCGCGAAGCGCTTCCTGCTCCAGGTCATGGCCAGCCAAGCCTCGGTTGTTGAAGCCATGGCACGCAGCAGCACCTCGGTGAAGGCCTCATCGTCCACAACGCGCTCGATTTCGCCGGCGTCCACTGCGGCGCGCACCATCGCGCACCACAATTGCTGCCCTTCGGCGAGCATCATCCCGCGCAGCTCGGCGGCGTGTTCGCCCTGCATGGCAGCGTAGAGACCGCGATAGAACGCCGGTTCTGCGCAATAGTGTTTCACCACCAGATCGACCGCCGCCTCGAGCTGGGCGAGCGGCGAGCCCGGGGGGCGGGTGACGAGGCGGGCTTCGAACGCAGCGAACTCGTCACGGACGACCAGCCGCAACAGATCGGCTTTTGTGCCGACGAGATTGTAGGGCGTCGCCGGGCTTACTCCCGCACGCTTGGCGAGCTGAATCATCGAAAAGCCGGCGCCGCCGGCTTCGCGGATCAGGGCGTGCGCGGCTGTTACCAAGCCGCGCCGCCGGGATTCCAAAGTGCTCGTCGATAGCGTCATCTCATGCCGTGTCTGCAGGGATGTTCTCGTAATAGGGGATCAACACGTCGTTGCTGCCTTCCTGAACCTGACCGAGCATCGCCACCGTGACGGGATGGACTACGTCGGCATCCGTCATCACCTCAACAAAGGCCGGGCCGCCACTGGCGAAGGCGCGCTCCAGCGCCGGCGCGAGGTCGGCAAAGCGGGTCACACGCTCGGCGTGGCAGCCGAAGGCCCGGGCGATGTTGGCAAAGTGCGTCCCGCCCAGTTTCGAGATCACATGATAGTTGCTGCCGAACATGATTTGCTGCCCGTGGATCGACATTCCCCAGACTTCATTGTTGAGAACCACGGTGACGATCGGCAGACGATGCCGGACCATGGTGTCGAGTTCCTGAAGGTGGAATCCCAATGCGCCGTCGCCGGTCAGGTGGATCACCCGGCGTTCCGGGGCAGCCAGTTGGGCGCCGATCGCGAACCCCGGTCCGATTCCCAGGCAGCCGAGATAGCCGTGACTGAGCAGCGCGCCCGGCCGGTCGACGACCGCGGCGGCTGCGCCCCACGACGCCGCTTCACCGCCATCGAAGACGTAGCTTGCCTCCGGTCCAGCCGCCTCAGCCACGGCGCGGGCCGCGTGATACGGATGGATGCCTCGGGTCGTTTCCCGTTCGGGAAACATCGTCGCGAACAGCCCGGTTGCTGAGACAGCCTTGGCCCGCCAAGCCTCCATCTCCCGGAACTCGCCGTCTTTCAGAACTGCGTCGAGCGCGCGCGTCGCCTCGGTGCAGTCCGCCAGGATGGCGAGATCGACGTCGCGGATCCGGCCGATCTCGGCCGCATCGCCATGGATCTGCACCAGGGTTGCATCATGCGGCACCAGTGCGCCCGAACGTCCGCCGAGCAGCAGGCCGAGCTTGCCGCCCAGCAGGATGACGAGGTCCGGCCGATCGATTCCGAGCATCGGCAACACGGCGAGGTTGCCCGCCGCACCGCCATTGCAGCGGTGGCCCGGCGGCAGGATGCCGGCCGCCAGCGACTTGGTGAAGACTGGCAGAGGCACCCTAGCACACAGCGCTCGCAGCGCCTCCGCCGTTTCACGATTGGCAGCGCCATTGCCGGCGATCAGCACAGGGCGCTTGGCCGCCTGCAACAGTTCAACTAATCGCGCGACCTCAGCGGGGGCAGGCGCGGGGTGCGGATTGACGCCGACACCGGCCGGAGGAGTGGCCCGGGCAGCAGCGACGCTCATGTGCAGCACGTCGATCGGCACCTCGAGCAGTACGGCGCCCCGCGGCAACGTCATCGCCTTGCGGATCGCCATCGCGGTGAGATCGGCGATCCGCTCGGTGCTCGGAATCGAGAACGCCCATTTCACCGCCGGCCGGGCCATCGCGACCTGATCGATCCCGCCCTGGAGCGGGTTGGTTTCGATCTCGCGTAGCGGCGGCGCACCGACGATGAACAGCACCGGTGAGCCATCGAGCTGTGCATTGGTCACCGCCGAGAGCACGTTGGTGAAGCCGGGCCCGGCCGTGACGATGCACACTCCGAGCTTGCCGGTCGCACGCGCATACGCATCGGCAGCGTGGCCCGCCGACGACTCGTGACGGAAATCGATCAGGGCAATCTCTTCTTCGATACACCCTTTGAGCAACGCTTCGAGATGTCCGCCGTGCAGCGCAAACGCCTGGCTTACACCGGCGGCCTTCAGCGTCTTCGCCAGCAATTGTCCGCCGACCAGGCGATCCTGTTCTGCCATCTCATTCCTCCCTGTTGCAGCGTCTGCCGCGCTGTTATTATAGTGCGCTATAATTATAAGCATCGAACGGGGAGGACAAGAGGATGATTGAGCGCACCCGCTTTGGCGGCAAAGTCGCGGTGATCACAGGCGGAGCGTCCGGAATCGGCGCGGCGACCGCACGGCTGCTTCACGCCGAAGGCGCGAGCGTGGTGATCGGCGATCTCGACGCAGCGGCCGGCAACGCACTGGTGACCGAACTCGGGGTCGAACACACGCGGTTCATCATCACCGACGTGTCCGATTTCGCATCGGTGACAGCGCTGATCGACGGTGCGGTAGCGGCGTTCGGCCGGATCGACGTGCTGGTCAACAACGCCGGGATTGGCAGCCTGTCGTCGATCGGCGCATTGCCGGTCGAGGATTGGAAGAAGGTGCTCGCGATCAACCTCGACGGCGTGTTCTTCGGCTGCAAGGCCGTGTTGCCGGAGATGGTGGCGCAGCGAGCAGGTGCGATCGTCAACACCGCCTCAGCCTCCGGCCTCGCTGCTGATTTTGGATTCGCGGCCTACAATGCCGCCAAGGCCGGCGTCATCAATTTCACCCGCACCGCAGCCATCGACCATGCCCGCGATGGGGTGCGGATCAATGCGGTCTGCCCCGGTCCGGTCGACACGCCGATCCTGGCCGCAATTCAGGGCATCCCCGGTCTGCGGGCCGATTGGGAAGATCGGGTGCCGATCGGCCGGTTCGCGACCCCTGCGGAGATCGCGCAAGTCATCGCCTTCCTGGCCTCCGATGCAGCGTCGTATGTCACCGGCATTGCCATGCCGGTCGATGGCGGACTGACCGCGCATACCGGACAACCCAATCTGCCCCGGGTGATGAGCGTCTTGGCGAGTGCAGAGCCGTCATCCTGAGACGCGGGCAGAGCGCGCCTCAAAGGATGCGGCCGAGATGCCGATCGGCTGCTAAAGCGCTTCATCGATTGATTGAAGCGCTAACGTCCTTTCCACATTGCACTGAGCCCTCATCCTGAGGAACCCGGCGAAGCCGGGCGTCTCGAAGGATGGGCAACGCATCCCATGAGGCCCATGGTTCGAGACGGCGCTTCGCGCCTCCTCACCATGAGGTTGAATGTGTGGCAGCCGTCCCGATCGCTACCCCTAATTCCGTCAAGAACTGAAACGCTCTAGCGCCGTTTCTCGATCCAGGCGCTGAGCACCGGCGAGAGGAATGCGATCGGCCAGATGAACACTGGCCAGTGCGGATTGACCAGACACGCCAGCAGCGCCGCGACGAACACGGTCAGCGACCCCGCCGGCGTGATGAAGCTCGGCCAGTCCTGCTTCCGGCCGATGGCGATCGCCCACAAGGTAGTGTTGAACAGCGCGATCAGCAGCAGGTTGACGGCATAAAGCGTGGTGACATTGGGCGAGCCATAGTTGTTGCCGTACAGCCCGCAAGTCACCGGCAGCAGGATCACCGACAGCAGGAACAGCAGGTTGAGCAAGACTTCGCTGCGGCCGGTGTCGGTGGCATAGGCCAGCCGGCGCTGGTGGCTGTACCAGAACATGCCGGCAACGATGAAGCTGAGCAGCAGCGTCGACAGGAACGCGCCGTAGAGATGCCAGATCTCGCGCCACTGCGGATCGGCGCTGGCGAATTTCTCACGCGGCGCTTGGTAGGCGAGCAGCGTCATCGCAACACCGAACACGGTGTTGCTGAGCTGCTCGAGCCGCCGCGATTCGAAATGGCCGTTCATCGCCGATCCCCAGACGGCGGCGCTGGTTCAGCCGCCGAGCGCCTCGTCGAGATCGGCGATCAGGTCTTCCTTGTCCTCGATGCCGATCGAGACGCGGACCATATCGGGCGCGGCACCGGCCGCCGTCTTCTGTGCGTCGTCGAGCTGGCTGTGCGTGGTCGAAGCCGGATGAATGATCAGCGAGCGGGTGTCGCCGACATTCGCCAGATGTGAAAACAGCTTGAGGTTGGACACCAGATCGACGCCGGCCTGGTAGCCGCCCTTGAGGCTGAAGGTGAACACCGCGCCGGCGCCCTTCGGCGCGTATTTGCGGGCGAGGGCGCTGTACTTGCTCGATGCTAGGCCCGAGTAGTTCACTGCCGACACCGCCTTGTGGGTGGACAGGAATTCGGCGATCGCCTTGGCGTTTTCGCAATGCTTTTGCATCCGCAGCGGCAGCGTCTCGATGCCGGTCAGCAGCAGGAAGGCGTTGAACGGCGACAGCGCCGGGCCGAGGTCGCGCAGGCCGAGCACGCGGCAGGCGATCGCGAAGGCAAAGTTGCCGAACGTCTCCTGAATCTTCAGGCCGTGGTATTCAGGACGCGGCTCGCTCAGCATCG
This sequence comes from Rhodopseudomonas sp. AAP120, assembly GCF_001295845.1. GTDB lineage: Bacteria > Pseudomonadota > Alphaproteobacteria > Rhizobiales > Xanthobacteraceae > Rhodopseudomonas. Next base: position 41,073 of record NZ_LJIC01000064.1, read on the forward strand.
GATATTTGCCGTCCTTCGACCAGTCGAAGGTGCCGGCATCGACGATGATGCCGCCGAGCGAATTGCCGTGGCCGCCGAGAAACTTGGTCAGCGAATGCACCACGATGTCGGCGCCGTGGTCGATCGGGCGGATGAGGTAGGGGGTCGCCAGCGTGTTGTCGACGATCAGCGGCACATGGGCGTTGCGCGCCACTTCGGCGATCGCCTCGATGTCGGTGATACTGCCGGCCGGGTTGGCGATCGACTCGATGAAGATTGCCTTGGTCTTCGGGCTGACGGCGCGCTGGAAGCTCGGCAGATCGTCCGGATCGGCCCACACCACGTTCCAGCCGAAGCTCTTGAAGGCGTGGGTGAACTGGTTGATCGAACCGCCATAGAGTTTTCGCGCCGCGATGAATTCGTCGCCGGGCTGCAACAGCTGCTGCAGCGCGACGAGCTGCGCCGCGTGCCCTGACGCCGTCGCAAGTGCCGCAGTGCCGCCTTCCAGTGCCGCAACACGTTCTTCAAGGACCGCCGTCGTCGGATTGGTGATACGGGTGTAGATGTTGCCGAACGCCTGCAGTCCGAACAGCGATGCGGCGTGGTCGGCGTCGTTGAAGACGAAGGACGTGGTCTGATAGATCGGCGTCGCCCGCGCCCCGGTGGTGGGATCCGGCTGCGCGCCTGCGTGAATCGCAAGCGTGGCAAATCCCGGGCTGCGTTCGGTCATGGTCGATCCCTCCGTCGATTGAACTGCTGGTTTCGCGCTATCTGAGCGCAACCCGGCGCAAGGTCAAGCGAAGGTCGGCGGCACCGCTCCGTCAGTTGCCGTCGCCGCGCTCGCGCACGGCGCGATCGGAAGCGACCGTATCGGCGCCGGCCAGGCTGGTCCGATCCAGCGACAGCCGCATGCCCTTGATCGGAGCGGGGGCGCGCTTGGAGCTCAACGTCCGCGAATTGACGCCCATCCACGAGATCTCCGACGTCAGCCGGCCGTATTCGATCTTCGGGCAGCGATTCATCACCACCTTGAGCCCGGCGGCCTCTGCCAGCGCCGCGGCTTCGTCGTTGCGGATGCCGAGCTGCATCCAGATCACCTTCGGCGGCGGCGACAGCGCCAGCGCGTCTTCGACGATCGGCATCACATGCGCGGAAGCGCGGAAGATGTCGACCATATCGACCGGCCGGTCGATGTCGCGCAGGCTGGCGACGAACGGTTTACCGAGCAGTGACTTGCCGACCTGGCCCGGGTTGATCGGAATCATGTCGTAACCGCGTTCGGCCAGATATTTGAACGCGAAGTAGCTCGGCCGCACGTTCTGCGGCGATGCCCCGACCATCGCGATCGTCTTCACGCCATTGAGGATCTGGCGGATGTAGTTATCGGGGTAGCTGTCGTGGTTCATTTTCAATCAGCCGTCATTGCGAGGATTACTCGGATCGCCGCTTCGCGGCGTCCGAGCACGGGCTCCGCGACGAAGCAATCCAGCTTCCGGTGCGTGGCCCTGGATTGCTTCGCTTCGCTCGCAATGACGGGGCAAGGTGAGGGCGCTGTTCAGCGATCCTTCCACTCCGGCTCGCGCTTCTCGAGAAACGCGCAGATGCCTTCTTCCGCATCCTGAGCCATCATGTTCTCGGTCATCACCTGCGCGGCGTAGTGATAGGCGTCGGCGAGGCTGAGTTCGGCCTGTTTGTAGAACGCTTCCTTGCCGACCTTGATGGTGTGCGACGATTTGCGGGCGATGCGCTGCGCCAGCGCGATCGCGGCGTCGCGCTCGGTGCCATGCGGTACCACGCTGTTGATCAGGCCGATGGCACGGGCCTCGTCTGCGGGGACAGGCTCCCCAGTCAGCAGCATGTGCATCGCCTGCTTGCGCGGCACGTTGCGCGAGAGGGCGACCATCGGGGTCGAGCAGAACAGCCCGATATCGACGCCCGGCGTCGCGAAGCTGGCTTGGTCGGAGGCGACCGCGAGATCACAGCTTGCCACCAGCTGACAGCCGGCGGCGGTCGCGATGCCTTGCACGGCCGCGATCACCGGCTTCGGCAGCAGCACGATCGCCTGCATCATCGCGCTGCACGCCGTCATGATCCGGCTGAAGCTGGCGCGGCCGCGGTCGGCATCATTGCGGTGCGCGGTCAGTTCTTTCAGATCGTGCCCGGCGCAAAAGGCCGGGCCATTGGCAGCGATCACCACGGCGCGGACACCATCGTCGCGTGCGATCAGATCCAGCGCGGCCTGCAGATCGGTGATCAGTTCGAGGGACAGGCTGTTGCGTGCGACGGGGCGATTCAGCGTCAGCATCGCGACACCGCCGTCGATGGTTTCGCGCAGCAGGATCGGCGACGACGCGGTCGCCGCGATGACGGGCAGGGCTGTCATGAAATCATCCGAGAAGGAATCCAGCGCTGGGAACGGACGTCACCTTATTGTAACAAACCCGTCGAAGCGAGAGCAGGGCGGGAACGACATGACACATGCGAGAATGAGCGTAGCCGAACTCGAGACATTTTTGAATCGCGAGTTCCCGCAGGCCTTCAGCCACGGCGACATTTCGATCGAATCCGCCGACGGTCGCACGTCTCTGTTACGGCAGCGCTACAGCGACCGCATGTTGCGGCCCGGCGGAACCGTGTCTGGGCCGACGCTGATGGCGCTGGCGGACTTCGCCATGTACGTGGTGCTGTTGTCGGCGATCGGCCCGGTCGCGCTTGCCGTCACCACCAATCTCAACATCAATTTCCTGCGTAAGGGGCAGCCCGGTCAGGACGTCGTCGCGGTGGCGCGGCTGCTGAAGCTTGGCAAGCGGCTGGCGGTCGGCGAGGTCTCGCTGCTGTCCGGCACATCGCCCGATCCGATCGCCCATGTGACATCGACCTATTCCATTCCAATGACTTGATCTTTTCGATGGTATTATTGCACCGTATTTACAAGTGGCTGATATATAAGGATCATTTGGCGGCTTGGGGGATTGACGACGGCGTTCCGCTTATCTACAAGCGCGTCAAGTCCGGCGTCCTGCGCCGAATTTCCCCCTGTCATGGATCAATTCTCATGAAGACGTTTTCGGCCAAGCCCGCCGAAGTCACGAAGAAGTGGGTCATTATCGACGCCACTGGTCTCGTGGTCGGCCGGCTCGCCACGCTGGTCGCGATGCGCCTGCGCGGCAAGCACCTCCCGACCTACACGCCGCACGTCGATTGCGGCGACAATGTCATTATCATCAACGCCGCCAAGGTGGTGCTGACCGGTCGCAAGCGCGACAACAAGGTCTACTACCACCACACCGGCTTCATCGGCGGCATCAAGGAGCGCACCGCGAAGGCGATCCTCGAGGGTCGTTTCCCGGAGCGCGTCGTCGAGAAAGCGATCGAGCGCATGATCCCGCGTGGCCCGCTCGGCCGTGTCCAGATGGGCAATCTGCGCGTCTATCCCGGCGCCGAGCACCCGCACGAAGCTCAGCAGCCCGAAAAGGTCGACATCGCCGCGATGAATCGCAAGAACATGAGGGCCGCATAAGATGTCCGAAACCATGCAGTCTCTCGACCAGCTCTCGTCGCTGAAGGTTTCGGCGCCGGACGCGCCGACCTACACCAAGAAGGTCGACAAGCACGGCCGCGCCTATGCCACCGGCAAGCGCAAGGACGCGGTCGCCCGCGTCTGGATCAAGCCGGGCGCCGGCAAGATCGTGGTCAACTCGCGTGAGGTCGAAACCTACTTCGCCCGTCCGGTGCTGCGCATGATGATCCAGCAGCCGCTGGTCGCCGCGGCCCGTGCCGGCCAGTACGATGTGATCTGCACCGTTGCGGGCGGCGGTTTGTCCGGCCAGGCGGGTGCGGTTCGTCACGGCATCTCCAAGGCGCTCACCAATTTCGAGCCGGAGCTGCGCGGCGTCCTCAAGAAGGGCGGCTTCCTGACCCGCGACAGCCGCGTCGTCGAGCGTAAGAAGTACGGCAAGGCCAAGGCCCGCCGCTCCTTCCAGTTCTCGAAGCGCTGATCCGTCGCTGCCTCGCTATTCTGCAGAGGGCGTCCTTCGGGGCGCCCTTTTCGTTTGTGCGCCGCGCGCCGGCCGGGCAGCGGGTTACATCGCATTTTTGGAAACTTCGCCGCCAAAGCGAGGCATTGCACACACCCGATTTCAACGCGGTGCAGCGACATTGGGAATGATACGGGGCACTTCCGCACATCCGTGGCGTTGCAGCCTGCTCATTCGACTCGCCTGGAAATTCGCATCATGTCGCTTGATTTCTCGACGTTATTCCTGGTTGCGACGCTGATCTGCACGCTGCTCGGGGGAATGCTGCTGTATTTCGGCCGGCACGAAAAGATCCGGGCGCTGCACTGGTGGGGCTGTGCCTATCTGCTGGGCGCAGCGGCCGTCGCGCAGTGGCAGTTTCTCAGCCCGCACGTGCCGGAAATCGTCGTGCTGTCGCTCGCCAGCGCCGGCTTCATCGCCTGCGGCATGGTGTGGAACGCCGCCCGGGTGTTTCACGGGCTGAAGCCGAACTGGCCGGGCCTCGTGCTCGGCGCGTTGGCCTGGGTCGCCGCAGTCGTCAGTCTGCCGGATGAATTGTCGTCGCTGCGCGTCGCGATCGGCGCCGGCATCGTGGCGATCTATGCGGCGCTGACGGCGGGCCAGCTGTTCGCGGAGCGGCGCAAGACGATGAAGCGGCAATGGCCGGCGATGCTGGTGCCGCTGCTGCACGGCACGGTGCTGATGCTGCCGATCGTCTTGGCCGAACTGTTGCCGACGCAGCGGGCCGGCGCCAGCAACAACGTCTGGGTGCTGATCTTTGCGATCGAACTGGTGCTGTACGCCGTCGGCACCGTGTTCGTGATCTTCATGCTGGTCTCGGAGCGCACCGTGCGGGCGCACAAGACCGCCGCGTCGCTCGATCCGCTGACCGGGCTGTTCAATCGCCGCGGCTTCTCGGAGGCCACTGCGCGCATGATCGAGCGTGAAGCCGAGGCCGGCCGGCCTGTCACGGTGATGATCTTCGACCTCGATCACTTCAAATCGATCAACGACCGGTTCGGTCATCCGGCCGGTGACGAGGTGATCAAGTTGTTTGCCAGCATCGTGTCGGGTTCGCTGCGGATGTCGGATCTGTGCGGCCGGATCGGCGGCGAGGAATTCGCCGCGCTGCTGCCGTGCTCGATCGAGGAGGCGATGACTGCGGCAGAGCGCGTCCGCGAGGCGTTCGAAGGCTGCGGACTCGAGGTTGACGGCACGCCGATCGCCACCACGGTCAGCATCGGCGTCGCCGGCGGGCCGGCCAATATCGAACTCGAGGTGCTGCTCGCGGCCGCCGACACCGCGCTGTACCAGGCCAAGCGCGGCGGGCGCAATCGCGTGGTCGCAACCGTCGAAGAGCCGCTGTCGCTGGAGCAGGGGCGGCGGCGCGCTGCGCAGCGCCACGAGCCGCGCCAGCAGGTGGTTGTCCGCAACGCGATCAGCATGGGCGCTTGAACGGTCCCTGTCCGTTATGACGAACATGGCGAAAGCAGTCCGGCTTCGCTGCTCTTGTCGCCATGACGCCAGATGCAGACATCGCGAGGCAGCGTCTCGAAACCCCGGCTTCAATTGCCGTGCGCGGTGCGATAAGGCTCTTGCCCTCAGATAATCGCGAGGGACGCGCGCATGATCACCGAAATCGCACAGATCGACATCAAGCCGGGTAGCGGAGCCGACTTCGAGGCCGCGGTCGCCAAGGCTGGCGCCGCCTTCGGCCGCTCCAAGGGTTTTCATGGCTTCGAGCTGCACCGCTCGATCGAGAAGCCGCAGCGCTACCGCCTGATGGTGAAATGGGAGACGCTGGAGAACCACACCGTGGACTTCCGCGGCTCCGACAACTTCGCCGAGTGGCGCGGCCTGGTCAGCGCGTTCTTCGCTTCGCCGCCGGACGTCGAGCACACCAATACGGTCGTCACGATTCCGGGCTAGGCGCCAGCACGATCGGCGGGGCGGTCGTGACCACTTCAGGCCCGCCGGGGCCTTCGGCACGGAGGTGATTGATCACCACCTTGCCGATCGCCATCAGCGGCAGCGCCATCGCCAGTCCCCACAGCCCGAACACGATGCCGAGCAGGATCTGCATCGCGAACAGCGTTGCCGGGGGAATGTCGATCGCCTGGCGCTGGATCAGCGGCGTCAGGATGTAGCTTTCCAGCGCATGGACGCCGAGGAACAGCAGAAAGGCGCTCAGCACCGCGAACCAGCCCGAGGCGATCGCGGCGAGCACGATGACGAGGCCGCCGAGGATCGCACCGACGGTCGGGATGAACGCGAGCAGGCCGGCCTGAATGCCGAGGATGAAGGCGCCCGGAATCCCGATCAGCGACAGCCCGGTCGCGGTCACGGCAAACACCACCGTCATGGTGATGAGCTGCGCCAGGAGCCAGCGCTTCAGCATGTCGCCGGTGTCCTTGACGATGGCACTGGCCTGAGAGCGATAGCGTAGCGGCGCCACGCGCTCGAGGCCGCGCCGGTACACGTCGGGTTGCGCCGCAAAGGCGAGGCCGAGAAACAGCACGATGAAGAAATTGCCGACCGCGCCGATGGTGCCGAGGATCAGCTTCAGCGTCTGACTGACGATGGCGCCGCCGCCGGAGGCGATCTCGCCGGCGCTGGGCAGGTTGCGCGGCTGCGGGGCCGGCTGCGGCTCGGCCGCGGTGCTGCCGGCAGCGGCCGTATTGGCGGCGTTGGTTGCCGCGTTCAGCTCCATGAAGCTGGTGTCGACGCCCTGACGCTCCAGGAAGGTCTTTACATTGACGATCTGCGTCTTGATCGTGCCCGACAGCGCGGTAGCCTGCTGGGCGATGGTGCTGCCGCCCAGCACCGCGATGCCGACGAACATCGCCGCCAGTAGGAAGCACACCAGCGACAGTCGCGCGCCGTGGGGGCCGCCCACCACCTTGCCGAGCAGCTCGGTCAGTGCGTTGAGGAAGACGCCGAACAGTATGCCGGCGAAGATCAGGAACAGCGTGCCGGCAAAATGCCAGGAGGTGTAGAGCAGGGCGCCGAACGCGACGGTGCTGATGCCGCCAATGGCGATCGCCCAGGCAAGATCGTTGCGGGCCTGGATCCGATCGAGAACTGGGATGGTCACGGACGATTCCTCTGATGACGGGGCAGAGCATTCCGTCAAAACGACAGCGACGCAAGCGGCGCGCAATCTGGCGGCAGCGGGGCGAACCGTTAACCATGCGCAAGGGCTCCCCATTTTCGCCTTGATCGCTCTGCGATATGTTCACCAGTCGATGCTGTTGTGGGCCGGCGTCGACGTCGTGGCTCGGGCAAGTCCGAAATGGGCGGCTGAGCACGGTAATGGTATTTGGGGATCTATGGGGATTCGCGAGCGAGATTCGTTGGGCCGGGCCGCGCGCGTCGTTGCCGCTGCTGGTGCGTGTTTGGCTCTCGCCAACTGCGCGCAGAACGGGGCATTCAGCCGCGTCGATCCGAAGTACGGCGTATCGTCGAGCCCACGGGTCGTCGGCCCCGGCGAGCCGGTGCCGAAAGGCGGGGGGACCTATCG
>NZ_LJIC01000065.1 GCF_001295845.1 Rhodopseudomonas sp. AAP120
CCGGGACAAGCCCGGCCATGACGGGGTGATGAACGTGTAGCCCGCATGAGCGCAGCGATATGCGGGGAGGGACCGTGGAACGAAGCCCCGGGTGTCGCTTCGCTCACCCGGGCTACGCGCGCCGCAATTTACGCCGACTGTTTCGCCCGCTCTGCCGGCGCGTCATCGAATCCAACGAACCGCGCCGCTTCGCTCACCGGCTTGCGCTCCGACACCACGGCATTCGCCGGGAAGGTCTCGTCCGGCCAGCCGAGCGCGATCGCCTTCATGATCACCTGATCGTCTGGAATGCCGGCGTGTTCGCGCACCACCGGCGACTGCATGATGCCCTGGCTGTTGATGACGCAGCCGAGCCCGCGCGACCACGCGGCATTGACCAGCGCGTTGGTCACCGCGCCGCAGTCGAACGGCGTGTCGTCGCTGCCGTCGAGCACGCGGTCGTAGGTGATGATGACGCAGACCGGCGCGTCGAACTGGCGGAAGCCGCGCATCACCCAGTCCTGCCGCATCGCCTTGTCATCGCGCGCGATGCCCATCGCGCCGAACAGCTGCTTGGCGACGTAGACCTGGCGGTCGCGGTGCACGCCGGCGAACGGCTGGCCGATGCGGAACTCGCGGCTGTGCGGCACGCCGGCGAGATTGCGCTCGGTGTTGCCGGCGCGGATGCGGTCGAGCGGCTCGCCGGTGATGACGTGGAAATTCCACGGCTGGCTGTTCATCGAGGACGGCGAACGCATCGCCAGCGTGAGGATCTCTTTGATCAATTCCCGCGGCACGGGATCGGGCTTGTAGCCGCGAATGCTGCGCCGGCCGAGAACAACGTCGTCATACTGCATCGTCTGGTTTCCCCCAAAGCTAATGGTTGGGGGGATCATCGCGGGTTCGGCCGTGCAGTGCAAGGAGGAGCGCGAACGGCGGATTCCGTGGGGTGGGCTAAGCGCAGCGGAGCGCGACAGATGCGTCCGCGCCTTTGCCCACCTACGAAATCATCACTTGGCCTCGCTTTTGCGTTCCTTGGCGTCGCGCAGGTTCTGCTCTTCCTTCTGCCGCAGCCATTCGTGGGTGTCCGAGGTCTTGCCGCCGCGCAGGCCCTTGCCGGTGTTCGGATCGCCCATGTTGTTCATGCCGAAGGTCGAGTCCTTGCCGACCGACGGGTTGGTGCCCGGGTTGACCTGTTCGCCCTGATTGGTCGAGGTCGACTGCGCCATCGCGGCGCCGGACAGCAGAACCGCGCACGTCGCCGTCATCACAAGCTTCATCATGTCCTGTCTCTCGCTGAGTGTGCCGGGATAAACGACGGCGCGGGAGGAAGTTCCGATGCCGGCGGATCGGCCGCAGGCGTGCGCAGGAGCGCGGCTCGATCGCCTTCTTCAAATCATTCCATGATCCGCCGCGCGCACCCGCCCTAATATGGCCCGACTTCGCCGGTTTGTGGCGCGCCCTTTCGGAGATGTCGGACCATGCACGAGCGGCTTTCACCGGGCCAGCCGCGGCCCTTCGGCTGGCGCTGGATCGGCCACATGCTGTCGCTGCGCCGTGGCCAGGTCGCGGCGATCCTGGCGATGACCGGGATCGTCTATGCGGCCGGTCTGGCGTTTCCGATCAGCACGCAGAAGGCCGTCGATGCCATCGTGGCGGGACGGGCGGATTGGGCGCTGGCCGGCCTCGCGCTCGCGGCGGTGGTGGCGCTCGGCATCGATGCCGCGGTGTCGTCGTGGCGGCAGAAGCTGGTGATCCGGCTCGTCGCCTTCATCGACCGGCGGGTGTCGCGCAAGGTGTTCGCCCATGTGATGCGGGCGCGGATCGACGCTGCCGATTTCCGCTCCGGCGATGTGCTCAATCACTTCCAGCAGGCCACCAAGATCCGCGACTTCGTGCTGTATCACCTGCCGCACGTCATCTTCGACGCCGGCGGCGCGATCGTCGCGCTCGGCCTGATCCTGTACTACGACGTCGTGGTCGGAATCAGCCTGCTGCTGATCACCCCGGTTCTCGCGGTGCTGACCAGCGAGAGCCTCGGCGCGGTCCGCAGCGTCGCGGACGATTACTACGCGACCATCGGCGTGCGTCAGAATGTGCTCACCGAAAGCGTCAACGGCCTCGCCACCATCAAGGCGCTGGCGCTGGAAGGCGGCCGGATGCGGCGCTGGGATCGCGTCACCGGCGCGATGCTGGACAAGCTGTGCGAGCTGATGGACATCAACCGCGTCTTCGTGCTGCGCTCGCAACTGGTATCGCGCGGGCTCTCGCTGCTGGTGATCGGGATCGGCTGCTGGCGCATGCTGCAGGGCCATCTCACCGTCGGCGAGTTGCTGGCGCTGCAGCTGCTCGCCGGGCGGATCACCGGCCCGATCCTCGCCGCCGGCGACGTCTATCGGACCTATCAGGAAGCCGACGTCGCCGTGCGCCGCATCGCCGGCTTCCTCGCCGAACCGCGCGAGCAGGCCAGCGTGCGTCCACCCGTCCGGGCGCTGGCGGCCGGCGGCATCGTGCTGTCGAACGTGTCGCTGACCTATCCGGGCGCCGAGCGGCCGGCGCTGCACGAGGTCAGCGTTGCGCTGCCGCCGCGCGGCGTCATCGCGCTGGTCGGCCGCAACGGTTCCGGCAAGTCGACGCTGATCCGCATCCTGCTCGGGCTGCGCGGCGATTATGCCGGCCGGGTCGAGATGTTCGGCCACGATTTGCGCCACTACGATCCGCGCTGGCTGCGCGGCCGCATCGGCGTGGTTGATCAGGACACTGCGCTGTTCTCCGGCACGGTGCGCGACAATCTCGCGCCCGGCCGCGACGCCGGCGAGGCGGCGCTGCATGACGCGCTGGCGTTCGCGGGCGCGACCGGATTCGTCGCTGCGATGCCGGGCGGCCTCGATGCCGAACTCGGCGAGGGCGGGCGGACGCTGTCCGGCGGCCAGCGCCAGCGGCTGTCGATCGCCCGCGCCGTGGTGCGCGATCCGCAGCTGGCGCTGTTCGACGAGCCGACCGCGTTCCTCGACGCCGAGGCCGCGGTGGCGCTGGAGAAGCGCTTGGCGAGCTGGGGCCGCGACCGCCTGCTGATCCTGGTCTCGCACCATCTCGCCGCCACCCGCAGTGCCGATCGCATCCTGGTGCTCGATGGCGGCCGCCTGGTCGGCGAGGGCAGCCACGACGACCTGCTGCAGTCCACGCCGGAATACGCCTCGCTGTGGTCGGACTACGCGCGATCGCTGGAAGGCGCGGCGTCGTAAGCGCAATTGGGTCGCGAGCTAATCGTTAATCTCTTACGGCGTAGGCTGCTGATCGTGTCTGCCGATCGAGGGCGCGCATGATCAGAGCCTATCTCGAAGCCCATTGGGTCGCGGCCGCGCTGGCGAAGGGCGTGTTGCTGCTCCTGCTGCTGCCGCTCGGGGTCCCCGGCGGCGACCGCGCGCTGCTGCTGGTCTATCTGGCGTCGCCGATCTACATGCTGCACCAGGTCGAGGAGCACCTCGGCGACCGCTTCCGCACTTACGTCAACAGCGTCGTGTTCGGCGGCGTCGAGGCGCTGACGCCCGGCGACGTGCTGCTGATCAATCTGCCCGGCGTCTGGGGCATCAACCTCGCGGCGCTCTATGCCGCGTATTTCATCGCCCCCGGCTGGGGCCTCGCCGCGGCGTATCTGATCCTGATCAACGGCATCACCCACGTGGCGATGGCCGCGCACCTGCGCAGCTACAACCCCGGCCTCGCCAGCGCCGCGCTGGTGTTCATCCCGTTCGGAATTTACGCCGTGCTGCATATCCCCGGCACTGGCCTGCAGCACGCGGTGGCCCTGGCGATCGCGCTAGGCGTCCATGCGGCGATCGCGCTGCATGCGCGGCAGCGGGCGAGGGCGGGGCGTTTTAGCCCCTTCGCAGGCTAAGCGAAATATTCGACGAGATCTTTCTCTGGGATAAGAGGAGAAAAAAGGGAGAAATACGCAGCGCCTGTGATCCCCTCGAATTGTTCATACTCTATCTTGCGAGAGCCGGTGAGAAGAGTGTGTTCAAGTGCCATGTCGTCATAATCGTCAATGTAGACTATGCGTTGGACGCCGAGGTGGTACGCCTTCTTGGCGCAGAGCGTGCAGGTTGATGCAGTGGTATATAGGGTGGTGTTTGCGAGCGAAGTTCCTCCGGTCTTCGCGATCTGCAAGAACGCATTCTCTTCGGCGTGTAAAGCGCGTGTGTATTCAGCTTTCTTGACTTTCTGTATGGCTTCCAACTCCGACCGGAAACAGAATGGGGTTGTGTTTGGCGTTTTCTTTTCTATGTGCGATCGAAACCGATCGGATTTCTCATACTGGCTATAAGCCGCCTCAGTTTCGCTCGCTGTTGCAAGTTCTTGGCATGTTCTTAGCGAGCAGGGGACCTGCCCCTCCGGCGGATTGTTCCATCCAACTCCTAAAACGTATCCACTCTGAGCGATTACGGACGCCCCGACCTGACGCGACAGGCAGCCTGACATTTGTCGAGCGGTAGCGGCGATTTGCATGCAACGCTCGTCTTTGCTGGGAGATAGGCTGCCCGGCTTATGGATGAGTGATAAGAGACGAGCTAGATGATAGTGGAGATGGGTACGGCGTCCTGCTTGTGGACTAATAAAGATGTCCGCTTTCTGTGCACACGCAGGTATGTCCTGTCCCGTTATCCACCAAGCGATATTATCCTTCCCCTTACGGCAGTCCTGAGCGGAGCGGCCATCTGTGGGAGAATTTCCCCGCTCCTTCTGCCATACTTTATCGAGTTCAGTTTCGGTCATCACTTTGCGTAAGGAGGTCGCCCGATCTTTTAGGTGCTCTGTGTAGGCATACGAGATAGAATTCGGCGTAACGTCTTTTAAAGTACTCAATCTCGAATGGGTTTCGAAACGCATCGATCACAAACCTAGTCTTGCCATGGCCTTTCCGATAGCACCGGATAACCCTGCGGATAGCTTCAGGCAGTACGAACATGTTATCCGGATGGGGAGGTCCATCGCGAAACCCTCCGTATAGCCGGATCTTGTCGCCCGAGAGTTGCATCGTGGAGATAAAGTTAGCTATCGATTCGGTGGACCTGATCTCGCGCAACAGTTTCGTGCATGTTTCATATGCGTCGACAAGTTTAAGGCTGCTGTCGATTGAGAGGGAGTCAGTCGATCGTAGAAAGTTTAGGGCGGTAAGCGCCGCGCGATTTTCGTTTGCTTTCGTTTTGATGATTTCTGGAAAGTCTGCCGGGGTCTCCTCGTTGATTGATTGGCAGAAGAGAATGGCGATAATAATCGCTCCAACTTCAATGATTGTATGGGATTCCCATGGTGTCCTCGACCAAAGCCTGTGAAGTGCAGAATATTGCCGTGTTGCTAAGTCTGTCGATTCAGCAGGTTGGTCGGTGTAACTAGTTGGAAGCTCGAATTTTGTGTCTCGTTTTAGTATTCGCGCCGTCGTCGAGCAGCCAGATCCCGTGTAACCTGTTAGTCCAATTACAACAAAGCCGCGTTTGGCTGAGAATAGGGCGTCGGCGTAGTTTTTGTGGGATTTTGGAAAAGTGGTCACTGGCATGGTCCTACAAGTTGAATGTGTTAGTTGTTTCGATTTCTTAGTTTGTTTCAATAGGTGAATGGTATTGATGTCGTTGCCTGCAGTTCGCTACTGGATATCATTGTCTTGGGAGGGGTGTGCGCGTGAGTTGTTCTCTTGACAAAATTCCTATAGGATCATATACCTACCCTCGTCCCGTCCACGAGGGGCGCTTCTAGAGGCGTCTTGGAGTGGGGCGGGGTGTGGCGCCTGCGGGCGGGGGGCAGACGTGCTCCGCGCACTCGGGACGCTTCGGGTCACCGTCCGGGCCCAATACGAGGCCCTGCCACTTGTTAGTTGGCTGGACGTGGCTCAGGCGAACGGCGGGAAACCGTCGGGATGAGGCGGTGCGGAGTGCATCGTGCCTGCGCCCGGAAGCACGGTCCTGAAGCGACAAGTCGCCACGGTGGAGCGCCGGAAGGCGTTTCCGCGGCCTCCGGGCTTCGGCGATCCGAAGTTCGTGCTGCGGCCACTACCAAGGTGCGCCTTTCGGCGCTCCGCCGCCCCTCACGCGTGCGAGGGGCGGGACGTCCGCAAAGCTCGGGCGCAACGGCGCCGCGAGGTCGCGGACGTTCGGCCGGGGTGCTGCCGCCGAGGTGGCGGCGCCCGGGCCCGCGGTCCGGAGGCGGCGTGCCGCGCCGGGCTGCGCGCTCCGAGCCACGGCGAGTGCGGCCCCGGATGTCGCTGCGCTCATCCGGGCTACGGGCCGACCCTCCAGATTCCGCCGTGACCGCAACGCGCTTTTGCGCTAGGCACGGCCTCAACCTCCGGAGCGCCTGATCGATGAGCCGTCGTACCAAGAAACCCCTCGCCAAACGCGGTCCTGGCGGCGATCGCCCCAAAGCGGGCGTAAAAGCCGGTGCCCGGCCGGCGAAGGCCGGGTCGGCGAAGCCGGGGGCGTTCAAGGCGGGGCCGGTGCGCGGCAATCGCGGCGAGGACGGCCGGCCGGTGTCGGCGCGGCCGGTGCGCAAGCGCGCCGAGCGGCCCGCCGCTGAGCGGCCGGGCGAACGGTTTGCCGGGCGGTCCGGTGCGGCGCCGCGTCCGCGGCCTGACGCGCTCGCGCCGGAGCCGGACAAGGCCAAGCCCGACGCGCCGCTGCCGACCAAGGTCGAGACCGTCACGGTGACGGCCGACGAGAACGGCATGCGGGTCGATCGCTTCCTCGAGGCGCGGTTTCCCGGCCTGTCGTTTTCCCACATCCAGCGCATCGTCCGCAAAGGCGAGCTGCGGGTGAACGGCAAGCGCGCCGACTCCAAGGACCGACTGGAGGAAGGCCAGAGCGTGCGGATTCCGCCGCTGAAGCTCGACGCGCCAAAGCTGCCCGGCCATCTGTCCGAAGCCGAGCAGAAGACGCTGGCACAGCTCAAAGAGATGACGCTGTTCGAGGACGCCGACGTGCTGGTGCTGAACAAGCCGGCCGGCCTCGCGGTGCAGGGCGGCAGCGGCACGACGCGGCACATCGACCAGATGCTCGAAGTGCTGCGCGACGCCAAGGGCCAGAAGCCGCGGCTGGTGCACCGCATCGACAAGGAAACCGCGGGCTGCCTCTTGGTCGCCAAGACCCGCTTCGCCGCCACTGCGCTGACCGGCTCGTTCCGCCACCGCTCGGCGCGCAAGATTTATTGGGCGCTGGTCGCCGGGGTGCCGAAGCCGAAGCAGGGGCGGATCTCGACCTATCTGGCCAAGGACGAGAGCGAGGAGGATTCGATCATGCGCGTCGCCAAGCACGGCGACGACGGCGCCAGCCACGCGGTGACGTACTACGCGGTGGTCGAGACCTCCGGCCAGAAGCTCGCCTGGGTGTCGCTAAAGCCGGTGACCGGGCGCACCCATCAGCTCCGCGCCCACATGGCGCATATCGGCCACGCCATCGTCGGCGATCCGAAGTATTTCAATATCGAGAACTGGCAGCTGCCCGGCGGCCTGCAGAACCGGCTGCATCTGCTCGCGCGGCGCATCGTGATTCCGCATCCGCGCGGCGGCGTGATCGACGTCTCCGCGCCGCTGCCGCCGCATATGCTGCAGAGCTGGAACCTGCTCGGGCTCGAGCACGACCGGTTCGATCCGATCGAGCATGCGCCGGAGGAATGAGGCGACGCGCGGCTTGCGCGCAAGGCGGGCGATCACGACATGCAGATGATGAAACGGATCGCTCGTTGTCTTCTCGTGTTCGCGCTGATCGCCGCGCCCGGCGCCGCGCTGGCGCAGCTGATGCCGGGGCAGGTGCCGACCGTCACGCTGCCGCCGCCACCTCCACCGCCGCCGCCACCCCCGGTGGTCGTTCCGACGGTGCCGCAGCTCGACGCGCCGGCCCCCACCCCCCGGGCCCAGCTGCCGACGCGGAGCCGCCGCTCGTTCGGCGACCGCATCACCGATTGCCTCACCGACGGCAACGCCGCGCAGCTCTCGCCCAACGACCGCGCCGCCTATTCGCGCGCCTGCGCCAATCAGTAAGCGCTCAGCAAGGACACTCAGCCGATGCGTGACCTCATCGACGACGTCGCAGGCCGGTCGCAGCTCGAGCCGGAAGAAGCGGTGCGGCGCACATCTCGCGCGGCGCTGCCGAAGCGGTTTTACAAGAGCGCCGAAGTAACTGAAACCGCGGACGGCTTCGCCATCACGCTCGACGGCCGGCCGGTGAAGACGCCGTCGCGCAATGCGTTGGCAGCTCCCACGCGTGACCTCGCTGAAGTCATCGCCGCCGAATGGCAGGCACAAGGCGAGCAGATCGATCCGATGACGATGCCGATGACGCGGCTGGCGCACAGCGTGCTCGACGGCGTGGTCGGCCGCATCGACGAGGTCGCGGCCGACGTCGCCAAGTACTTCGGCTCGGATCTGTTGTTCTATCGCGCCGGCCATCCCGAAGGCTTGGTGGCGATGGAAGCGCAGCATTGGGATCCGGTGCTGTATTGGGCCGCGAGCGAATTCGGCGCGCATTTCATTCTGGCCGAGGGCATCATGCATGTCGCACAGCCGGAGCCGGCGATCGCCGCGGCGCGCGCGGCGATGCCGCAGGACGCCTGGTCGGTCGGCGCCTTTCACGTGGTGACGACCATCACCGGGTCGGCGCTGCTGGCGCTGGCGTTGGCGAAAGGCGAGCGCGACGCCGATCAGGTGTGGGCCGCTGCGCATGTCGACGAGGACTGGAACATCGAGCAATGGGGCCTCGATGAGGAGGCCGCAGCGCGCCGCGCCGCGCGGCTGATCGAGTTCAAGGCCGCCGCGCAGGTGCTGGCGGCGCTGCGCGGAAGTTAACGAGGGGTTTACGGCGTTCGGTTAGCCTCGTTCGAATTGTCGCGCGGCGAACGGGTGCTCATGGCGATCTCCGTCAATCCGAACCTTCCCCTCGTCGCTCTGCAGGGCGTGACGGCCGACGTCACGTTGCAGCCCGGCACGGTGGTGCAGGCCAAGGTGCTGGCGATCCTCGATAACAGCCAGGTCCGCATCGCCATCGGCGGCCAGACCGTCGAGGCGACCACGCAGGTACCGCTGCAGGCCGGCCAGACGCTGCAGGTCGCGGTCTCCCAAACCGATCAGGGCGTTCGCCTCGCCATCGTCAATCAGCCGGTCACGACCAACGCGCCGGCCAATCTCGCCGCGGCGAGTCTCACCCTCGACACCGTCACGCTGGCGCCGCAGGCGATCACGCTGACCGCGCAAGCCGCGCCGAGCCTCGCGACGACCACCAACGCGCTGACGCCGCTGCAGGTCGCGGTGCTCAGCAATGCGGCGCAGACCGCGGCGACGCAGCAGACCGGGCTGTCGTCGCTGTTCGCCAATCTCGACGCGGTCACCGCTCTCGCCAGCCTGCCGCAAACGGTGCGTCAGGCGGTGGCGCAGCTGCAGTCGCTGCGCACCGCGCTGACGCCGGCGCTGACCGGCGCCGATATCCAGCGCGCGGTGCAGAGTTCGGGCATCTTCCTCGAAGCCTCGCTCGCGACCGCGCAGCCTGCGACGGCCGGCACGGATATGAAAGCGGCGCTGATCGTCTTGCGCCAGGTGCTAAGCACCGCGCTCGGCGGCACGGCGGCGGCAAATGCCGGCGCCACGCCGCTGCCGACGCCGCTGCTGCAGAACGGCCAGCTGCTGGCGCAGACCACGCTGCTCGCCGCGCAGAACGATCTGCTCGGCACCCCGGCCGAAACCGCGACGCAGACCACCGCGCCGTTCGTCGCCGCCGATCGCGCCACGACGGCGCCGACGCTGGCGGCGATGACGACGGCGACGGCCGCGTCCGCGGCCGATACGGCCGAGCAGGCGCTGCTGCGCAGCGTCATCAATCAACTCAGCACTGTCGAAGCCTCGGCGACCAAGACGGCCACCAGCGCAGCGACCAACGCGGCCAATACGGCCGCGACGCTGAGCGCCTTGCAGGAGGCCGTGCAGGCCAATCCGCAGACTGCGGCGATGCTGGCCAAGACCGGCTTTGCCGGCAACGCGCTGCTGCTGTCGCTGCTGCCGGCGGTCAGCGGCGCGCGGGTCGGCAAGGTCGACGACAATGCGGTTGCGCGGACCAACACGCCGCCGCCGCCGATCGGCGGCGCGCTGCCGGCGGCGCAGCCGGTGATGCCGGCGAGCCTCGAGCCGCACACGCCGCTCGACGCCGCGCTCCGCCGCGTCCTCACCGAGACGGAGGGCTCTCTGGCGCGGCAGACGCTGCTGCAGGTCGCCTCGCTGCCGGACCGCACCGACGGCGCGACGCGGCCCGATGCGCTGCAGCCGCGCTGGGCCTTCGAGATCCCGTTCACTACGCCGCACGGCACCGCGGTGGCGCAGTTCGAAATCTCGCGTGACGGCGACGAGGCGCAGACCAGCGCGGCCGCGAACCGGGTCTGGCGCGCGCGGTTCTCGCTCGATGTCGAACCGGCCGGCCCGGTTCACGCACTCATCTCGTTGCAGGGGGATAAGACTTCGGTGAAGATGTGGGCGGAGCGGCCGTCCACCGCGGCGCAGCTTCGCGCCGGCGCCGCCCAGCTCACCGCCGCGCTCAGCCGCGCGGATCTCACTCCCGGCGACATCATCATTCGCGAAGGCGCGCCGAGCGCGCCGCCACCGGCCTCCGCCGGCCATTTCCTGGATCGCGCGCTGTGACCATCGACGTCAAAAATCCGATCGCGGTCGCGCTGCACTACGATCACGGCGGCGCGCCGCGCGTGGTCGCCAAGGGCAAGGGTGCGATCGGCGCCAAGATCATCGAAGTCGCCAAGCAGAACAACGTCCCGATCGAGGAGAACGAAGTTTTGGCCGGCGCGCTTTCGCACGTCGAACTCGGTGACGAGATTCCCGAAGAGCTGTACAAGGCCGTCGCCGAAGTGTTGGTGTTCGTGCTGAAGCTGTCGGGCAGGGGGCCTAAGTGATTTGGTCCGTCATTGCCAGCGCAGCGAAGCAATCCACCGCGGTGCACTGACCTGGATTGCTTCGTCGCGGAGCCTGTGCTCGGACGGCGCGAAACGCCGATCCGAGCGCTTCTCGCAATGACGGAGGCGCATGTACTTAGTCCCCGCCATCCTTTCACCACGAGCCGCGTGCATCCTCCGCGCTTTGCTGATCGCGAGGATATCGCTTGCTGACCCGCCGCACCGCCCTCGGCCTCTGTGCCGCCGCCCTGGTCCCCGCCCGGGCTTTCGCCGAAGTCGCGCCGCCGCGCAGCGAGATCCGCGCCAGCCTGGCCAAGCGGTTCGCCGACGAAGGCACCGCGGGCACGTTCGTCGGCTACAAGACCGACGATTACTTGATCATCGCCAGCGACCCGCAGCGCTCGGGGCAGGCGTTCCTGCCGGCCTCGACCTTCAAGGTGCCGAACTCTTTGATCGCGCTGGAAACCGGCGTCGTCGCCGATCCGGATAAGGACGTGTTCAAGTGGGACGGGATTCAGCGCAGCATCGAGGCGTGGAACCGCGATCACACGCTACGCAGCGCCATCGCCGCCTCTGCGGTGCCGGTGTATCAGGAGATCGCGCGGCGGATCGGGCCCGAACGGATGCAGAAGTACGTCGATCTGTTCGACTACGGCAACCGCAACATCGGCGGCGGCATCGATCAGTTCTGGCTGACCGGCGAGTTGCGGATCGACTGCGTGCAGCAGATCGATTTCCTCGATCGGCAGCGCCGGCGGACGTTGCCGATCTCCAGACGAAGCCAGGACCTCGTCGCCGACATCCTGCCCGTCACCAAGGTCGGCGACGCGACGATCCGGGCCAAGACCGGGCTGCTCGGCGCCGAGCGTGGACAGCCGTCGCTCGGCTGGCTGGTCGGCTGGGCCGAGAAGGGCGATCAGCAGACCGTGTTCGCGCTCAATCTCGATATCCGCGAGCCGCGCCACTCGGCCAGCCGGATGACGCTGGCGCAGCAACTGCTCGGCGATATCGGCGCGGTGTGATTGCTCAGGTGGTCGTCGGCGCGGCGGCCGGCTTGGGCCTGCCGATCCGGCCGAGATGGGTGTCGTGGAAGCTCGAGCCGTATTTCAGCCCATAGCCGAGCATCCGGTCGAAACCGATATGGGCCAGCCAGATCAGCGCGATCGTGCCGGCGATCGGCCACAGGATCACCAGTCCGCCCACGGCCAGCAGCAGCGGCGCGATGGTGGTGTGCAAGGCGTTGTAGACCAGCGCGCCGACCCGCGGTCCGGCGAGATAGCCGAGGAAGCCGAGATCGGGCGCGAAAAACAGGATCGCGTACAACTCCCAGGGCGAGTCCGAGATCAGATAGAACAGCGTGGTGCCGAGGAACAGGGCCGCGCCTTCGGCCCGCAGCAGCGACGTCATGCCGCCGGTCACCGCGCCGGGATTGCTGGGTTGGCTGCTGGGCTCGCTCATAGGGGCCTCCTGAAAGGGGCTCGCGGTATATGTCGGTTTGCGGCGCAGCGCCATCGCGGTTTCGCATTCATCCGATGCAGTTTTGGAGGCGACGAGGGGTGCGGATCTGCAAACCGGTCTCGGCTCGCCCGGGAACGCGCCGAAAGGGCTATTCGCCGGGTGTGCCAAGGCAGTTTCCCTGCTCGGAAACCGTGCTAGAAGGCTTGATTATCGAGGCGATCCGGGGGCAATAGTCCGGTAACGCCTTGCGGCAGGACAACGACATCAAGAAGCGCGGCTGAATCTCATGAAACACATCCTTGAAGCACTCGACGACCGCCGGGCAGCGGCCAAACTCGGCGGCGGCGAGAAGCGTATCGACGCGCAGCACGCGCGCGGCCGCCTCACCGCGCGGGAGCGCATCGACCTGCTGCTCGACAAGCATTCGTTCGAGGAGATGGACATGTTCGTCCAGCACCGCTCGACCGAATTCGGGATGGAGAAAACCAAAATTCCGGGTGACGGTGTGGTCACCGGCTGGGGCACGGTCAACGGCCGCAA
>NZ_LJIC01000066.1 GCF_001295845.1 Rhodopseudomonas sp. AAP120
GGGCCGAGCCGCTCGGCGGCGTGGAGGCGCCCCCTCACCCGACCGGCTTCGCCGGTCGACCTCTCCCCGCGCGCGGGGAGAGGTTAGTCCAGTGCGCGTGGCTACTTGCGGCGCTAATGATTATGCCGCGCGACGCCCACCGTCCCAGCAATATCGCGATAGCGCGTGGCGAACTCCATGCAGGCGCCGGTGGCCTGCTGGCCGACGGTTTGGCGATACAGCTCCTGCCACGGCGTCTGATGCTTCGGATAAGCGAAGCCGCCGGCGGCTTCGAGATCGGCGCGGCGCTGCTGCAGCTCCGCATCCGAAATCAGAATATCGGCGCTTCCCTTATTAAGGTCGATGCGGACGCGATCGCCGGTCTTGAGCAGCGCCAGACCGCCATTGGCGGCGGCTTCCGGCGTCGCGTTGAGGATCGAGGGCGAGCCGGAAGTGCCGGACTGGCGGCCGTCGCCGATGCACGGCAGCGAGTGGATGCCGCGTTTGATCAGCGCCGCCGGCGGCTGCATGTTCACCACTTCGGCGCCGCCCGGATAGCCGATCGGGCCGGTGCCGCGCACGAACAGGATGCAGTGCTCGTCGATCTCGAGCGACGGATCGTCGATGCGGTGGTGATAATCCTCCGGCCCCTCGAACACGATGGCACGGCCCTCGAATGCGTTGAGGTCGCCCGGCGTCGACAGATAGCGCTCGCGGAATTCGAGGCTGATCACGCTGGTCTTCATGATGGCGGAGTCGAACAGATTGCCGCGCAGCACCAGGAAGCCGGCATCCTGCACCAGCGGTCCGTCATAGGTCTTGATCACGTCGCCGTCCGGCGCGGGCGCCGCGCGGCAATTGTCGCCGATGCTGCGGCCGTTCACGGTGAGCGCGTCCTCGTGAATCTTGCCGTGCGCCATCAGTTCGCGCACCACCGTCGGCACGCCGCCGGCGCGGTGATACTCTTCGCCGAGATAGGCGCCGGCGGGTTGCAGATTGACCAGCAGCGGGATGCTGTGGCCAACGCT
This sequence comes from Rhodopseudomonas sp. AAP120, assembly GCF_001295845.1. Lineage (GTDB taxonomy): Bacteria > Pseudomonadota > Alphaproteobacteria > Rhizobiales > Xanthobacteraceae > Rhodopseudomonas. The sequence continues at coordinate 1,008 of NZ_LJIC01000066.1, forward strand.
CTGCCAGTCGTCGATGCTGAGCTCGACGCCGACATGGCGGGCGAGCGCGTTGAGATGGATCGGCGCGTTGGTCGAGCCGCCGATCGCCGAGTTCACCACGATGGCGTTCTCGAACGCCTTGCGCGTCAGGATGTCGGACGGCTTGAGATCCTCCCACACCATCTCGACCGCGCGCAGCCCGGTCGCGTAAGCGATCTGGCCGCGCTCGCGATAGGGGGCTGGGATGGCGGCGCAGCCCGGCAGCGACATGCCGAGCGCCTCGGCCAGCGAGTTCATCGTCGACGCGGTGCCCATGGTGTTGCAATGGCCGACCGACGGCGCCGAGGAGGCGACGATCTCCATGAATTGTTCGTAGTCGATCTCGCCGGCCGCCATGCGTTCGCGCGACTTCCACACCACTGTGCCTGAGCCGGTGCGCTCGCCATTGTGCCAGCCGTTGAGCATCGGCCCGCCGGACAGCACGATCGCCGGAATGTTGACGGTCGCGGCGGCCATCAGGCAGGCCGGCGTGGTCTTGTCGCAACCGGTGGTCAGCACTACGCCGTCGAGCGGATAGCTGAACAGCACTTCGACGAGACCGAGATAAGCGAGGTTGCGATCCAGCGCCGCGGTCGGCCGCTTGCCGGTCTCCTGGATCGGATGCACCGGGAATTCCATTGCGATGCCGCCGGCGGCGCGGATGCCTTCGCGCACGCGCTGCGCCAGTTCCAGATGATGACGATTGCATGGCGACAGGTCGTTGCCGGTCTGCGCGATGCCGATGATCGGCTTGCCGGATTGCAGCTCGGCGCGGGTCAGCCCGTAATTCAGATAGCGCTCCAGATAGAGCGCGGTCATCGCCGGATTATGAGGATCGTTGAACCATTCGCTGGAGCGGAGCTTACGCCGGCCAATACCGGATTCGACCTTATTCATTGTTTCTCCCGCACTGCACACGCCGTTGAGCAGGCGTCTTGAGCGTTCATTCAGTCATCGGCGGGGGCGCATGGTGACACGCCGCTCGCAGCTACGCAATTGGCGGTGATGCTGAGAGCCAGCGTAATTTCACGACGCGACAACTCGGCAGGGTTCTGCTATAGGTAGCACAAATAAGGATCAGGCCGGCGGCAACGACCGCACCTCAAGGGCCGATCTCCGGGAGGTTCTGTATGGCGTCGGTGCAAATTCACGACGTGCGGAAATCGTTTGGCGGCTTCGAAGTCTTGCATGGTGTGACGGTTCCGATCGAGGATGGCGCCTTCGTGGTGCTGGTCGGCCCATCGGGATGCGGCAAATCCACCTTGCTGCGTATGCTCGCTGGCCTGGAAAAAATCACCTCCGGAACGATCTCGATCGGCGACCGTGTCGTCAACGACGTGCAGCCGAAAGAGCGGGACATCGCCATGGTGTTCCAGAACTACGCGCTGTATCCGCACATGACGGTCGCCCAGAACATGGGCTTCTCGCTGAAGCTGCGCGGCGCCGACCAGAAGACCATCGACGACAAGGTCAATCGCGCGGCCGACATCCTCGATCTGCGCAAGCTGCTCGATCGCTTCCCGCGGCAGCTGTCCGGCGGCCAGCGCCAGCGCGTCGCGATGGGCCGCGCGATCGTCCGCGATCCGCAGGTCTTCCTGTTCGACGAGCCGCTGTCCAATCTCGATGCTAAGCTGCGGGTGGCGATGCGCACCGAGATCAAGGAATTGCATCAGCGCCTGAAGACCACGACGGTGTACGTCACGCACGATCAGATCGAAGCCATGACGATGGCCGACAAGATCGTGGTGATGCAGGACGGCATCGTCGAGCAGATGGGCGCGCCGCTCGATCTCTACGACAATCCCGCCAACAAATTCGTCGCCGGCTTCATCGGATCACCAGCGATGAATTTTCTCGACGGCACGCTGAAGGTCAATGGCGGTCAGCCCTGGGTCGAAACCGCCAGCGGCGCGCGGCTGCCGATCACCACGGCGCCGGCGAACAGCAATGGAAAGCCGGTCAGCTACGGCATCCGCCCCGAGCATCTCGACTTCGCCGACAGCGGCATCGAGGCCGAGGTGGTGGTGGTCGAGCCGACCGGCTCGGAGACCCAGATCGTCGCGCGGGTCGGCGCGCAGGAGCTGATCGCGGTGTTCCGCGAGCGCCATCAGGTGCAGCCGGGCGACAAGATCCATCTGCAGCCGCGGGCGCAGGTGGCGCATCTGTTCGACAGGGAGACCGGACAACGCCTTTGACCGAGGCGAGTGAGATCGACTCACGCGGCCGTTCGAAGCCGACAATCAAGCAAAAACCAGTTCAAGCAAGACAGAGGGAGTTAACGAACGATGACTGATTTCGGATTCGATCGACGCTCGTTGCTGAAGGGGGGCGCGACGCTGCTGGCCGCGGCGGCGACGATGTCTGCCGATCAATTGCTGGGGTATGCGAAGGCGTGGGCGCAGGCGTCGCCATGGAAGCCGGAGCCGGGCGCCAAGATCAACCTGCTGCGCTGGAAGCGCTTCGTCGAAGCCGAAGACGCCGCCTTCATGAAGATCGTCGACGCGTTCCAGAAGGCCAACAACGTCACCATCAACGTCTCCAACGAATCCTACGACGACATTCAGCCGAAAGCCTCGGTCGCCGCCAACACCGGGCAGGGGCTCGACATGGTGTGGGGGCTGTATTCGCTGCCGTTCCTGTTTCCCAGCAAGTGCACCGACGTCACCGACGTCGCCGACTATCTCGCGCAGAAGTGCGGCGGCTGGGCCGATTCCGGCAAGACCTACGGCATGTATAACGGCAAGTGGATCGGCATCCCGGTCGCAGCGACCGGCGCGCTGATCAACTACCGCGTCGCCGCCGCCGAGAAGGCCGGCCACAAGGAGTTTCCGAAAGACCTCGGCGGCTTCGCCGATCTGGTCAAGGGCCTCAACAAGAACGGCACGCCGGCCGGCATGGCGATGGGCCACGCGTCGGGCGACGCCAACACCTGGCTGTACTGGGCCCTGTGGTCGCACGGCGGCAATCTGATCGACAAGGACAACAAAGTCGTCATCAACTCGCCGGAGACCGCCAAGTCGCTCGAATACGTCAAGGGCCTGTACGACAACTTCATCCCCGGCACCGCGTCGTGGAACGATGCCTCGAACAACAAGGCGTTCCTGGCCGGCCAGCTCTATCTCACCGTCAACGGCATCTCGGTCTACGTCACGGCGAAGAAGGAGAACAAGCAGATCGCCGAGGACATGAACCACGCGCATCTGCCGGTCGGCGTCGACGGCAAGAGCCGCGAATTGCATCTCGGCTTTCCGATCCTGATCTTCAACTTCACCAAGTTCCCGCAAACCTGCAAGGCGTTCACGGCTTTCATGATGGAGCCGGAGCAGTTCAACCCGTGGGTCGAGGCGGCGCAGGGCTATCTGTCGCCGTTCCTCAAGGACTACGAGAAGAACCCGATGTGGACCGCGGACCCGAAGAACACGCCGTATCGCGACGTCGCCGCCACCGCGATGTCGCCGGCCGGCGTCGGCCAGATGGGCGAGAACGCCGCGGCCGCGATCGCCGACTTCGTCGTCGTCGACATGTTCGCCAACTACTGCACCGGCCGCGAAGACGTAAAGACCGCCATGAGCAGCGCCGAACGCGCGGCGAAGCGGATCTTTAGATCGTAACGCGTTGAGACCGGGGGGCCGGCTTACTCGTCGGCCTCCCGCTTAAACTAAGATGACTGCCTCTCTTTTGTCATTCCGGGGCGCGCGTAGCGCGAGCCCGGAATCCATAACCACCGCCGGGAGTATGGATTCCGGGCCCGCGCCAAGAGGCGCGTCCCGGAATGACAGAAGAGAGGCCCGTTACATCTGACGGCTGCAATCGGCGATGGAGTTGGAATGAGCACACTCGATACATCGGCGGCCCTCCGAGCGAGCTCCGGCCCCTCCGCCTGGCAACGCCTGCGCACCAATCGCAACTTTGTCGCGCTGTGGTTCATGCTGCCGGCGGCGGCGTTTCTGATCCTGTTCCTGGCCTATCCGCTGTTCCTCGGCGTGTGGATGAGCTTCACCGACGCGCGGATCGGGCGAGACGGCGTGTTCGTCGGCGTCGAGAACTATCAATGGCTGTGGGACGACAGCATCTTCTGGCTGTCGGTGTTCAACACCATCCTCTACACGGCGGTCGCCAGCGCCATAAAATTCGCGGTCGGCCTGTATCTGGCGTTGCTGCTCAACCGCCACATGCCGTTCAAGGCGATCATCCGCGCCGCGGTGCTGGTGCCGTTCATCGTGCCGACGGTGCTGTCGGCGATCGCGTTCTGGTGGATTTACGACTCGCAATTCTCGATCATCTCGTGGTCGCTGATCAAGCTCGGCCTGATCGACCACAACATCAACTTTCTCGGCGATACGACGATGGCGCGGGCGTCGGTGATCTTCGCCAACATCTGGCGCGGCGTGCCGTTCGTGGCGATCACGCTGCTGGCCGGGCTGCAGACGGTGTCGCCGTCGCTGTACGAGGCGGCGACGCTGGACGGCGCCACGAGCTGGCAACGCTTCCGCTACATCACCTATCCGCTGCTGACGCCGATCATCGCGGTGGTGATGACCTTCTCGGTGCTGTTCACCTTCACCGACTTCCAACTGATCTGGGCGCTGACCCGCGGCGGCCCTGTCAACGCGACGCATCTGATGGCGACGCTGAGCTATCAGCGCGGCATCCTGTCGGGCCGGCTCGGCGAGGGCGCGGCGATCGCCACCGCGATGATCCCGTTCCTGCTGGCGGCGATCGCGATCTCCTGGTTCGGCATGCAGCGCCGCAAATGGCAGCAAGGATCGGATAATGATTGAGGCTCGCCATGACTGAGGCCACAGCCGCCGATCCGCGCCTCGCCGTCAAGGCGGCGACCGTCGCCAAGGACGATGACAGCGAGGGCATGAGCTATCTGGAGTCGCTGCCGCGGCGGCTGGTGACGCTGTATCTGCCGCTCGCGATCATCATCGTGATCCTGCTGTTCCCGTTCTATTGGATGGCGCTGACGTCGATCAAACCCGACGAGCAACTGATCGACATGGAGACCTACAACCCGTTCTGGGTGGTCAAGCCGACTCTGAAGCACATCTCCAAGCTGTTGTTCGAGACGCAATATCCGCGCTGGCTGTGGAACACGATGTATGTCGCCGCCGCCTCGACGGTGCTGTCGATCTTCGCCAGCGTGCTCGCCGCCTATGCGATCGTGCGGCTGCGCTTCCGCGGCGCCGACAGCGTCGGCGGCGCGATCTTCCTCGCTTACCTCGTGCCGCCGTCGATCCTGTTCATCCCGCTGGCCTCGGTGATCCAGGCTTACGGCCTGTTCGACTCGCCGCTGTCGCTGATCCTGGTGTATCCGACACTGCTGATCCCGTTCTCGACCTGGCTGCTGATGGGATACTTCAAGACCATTCCGTTCGAGCTCGAGGAATGCGCGCTGATCGATGGCGCGTCGCGCTGGCAGATCCTCACCAAGATCATCGTGCCGCTGGCGGTGCCGGGGCTGATCTCGGCGTTCATCTTCTCGTTCACGCTGTGCTGGAACGAATTCATTTACGCGCTGACCTTCCTGCAATCGACGCCGAACAAGACCGTGCCGGTGGCGATCGTCAACGAATTCGTCGACGGCGACATCTACAAATGGGGCTCGCTGATGGCCGGCGCCCTGGTCGGCTCGCTGCCACTGGTCATCCTCTACGCATTCTTCGTCGAGCATTACGTGTCGGCGATGACCGGGGCGGTGAAGGAATAGCGGCGAGCCGCGCCACACGCACATCCTCATCCTGAGGAGCGCGCCCTTGCGCGCGTCTCGAAGGATGGGCCACATTCACCTCATGGTTCGAGACGGCGCTGCGCGCCTCCTCACCATGAGGCGCACTGCACGGGGCCTGCGCCCCGCCAATCGACGGAGCTTCCCTTGCACATTCTTATCCTCGGCGCGGCCGGCATGGTCGGCCGCAAACTCACCGACCGGCTGCTGGCCGATGGCCGCCTCGGCAATCGTGAGATCACGCGCCTGACGCTGCAGGATGTCGTCGCGCCGGAGCGGCCGGCGCAGGCGTCGATCGCGATCCAGACCGTCACCAGCGATCTCGCCGAGCCGAGGCAGGCCGCGGCGCTGGTGGCACATCGGCCGGACGTGATCTTCCATCTCGCGGCGATCGTGTCGGGCGAGGCCGAAGCCGATTTCGACAAGGGTTACCGCATCAATCTCGACGGCACCAAGCAACTGATCGACGCGATCCGCGCCGAGGGCGACGGCTACAAGCCGCGGCTGGTGTTCACTTCGTCGATCGCGGTGTTCGGCGCGCCGTTCCCCGAGAAGATCGGCGATGAATTCCTGTCGACGCCGCTGACCAGCTACGGCACCCAGAAGGCGATCTGCGAGCTCCTCATCGCCGACTACACCCGCAAGGGCTTTCTCGACGGCATCGGCATCCGCCTGCCGACGATCTGCGTCCGCCCCGGCAAGCCGAACAAGGCGGCGTCCGGCTTCTTCTCCAATATCATCCGCGAGCCGCTCAGCGGCCAAGAGGCCGTGCTGCCGGTCGGCGACGACGTGATGCACTGGCACGCCTCGCCGCGCTCCGCCGTCGGCTTCCTGATCCACGCCGGCACCATGGACACCGCGGCGATGGGGCCGCGTCGCAATTTGTCGATGCCGGGATTGGCGGCGACGGTCGGCGAGCAAATCGCCGCACTCGAGCGCGTCGCCGGCAAAGCCGTCGTCGCCCGTATCAAACGCGAACCCGATCCGGCCATCATCAGCATCGTCTCCGGCTGGCCGCGCAACTTCTCCACCGACCGCGCCAAGGCACTCGGCTTCACCACCGCCGAACAGACCTTCGACGACATCATCCGCATCCACATCGAGGATGAGTTAGGCGGCCAATTCGTCGGCTGACCACGCTCGCCCCGCCGTCATTGCGAGGAGGCGGAGCCGACGAAGCAATCCATGCCCCTCATGCGGCCCTGGATTGCTTCGCTTCGCTCGCAATGACGGTTGGGTGTGCCGCCTGCCCCTAGAAGGTCGTCATCGCCGGGCTCGACCCGACGATCCATCTCTTTTGCGTGATGGATGTCCGGGTCAAGCCCGGGCATGACGGGTGTGTATGCGGCAGGCGAGGGATGCTTTTGGCTGACGCGCGTCCTATATTCCGGCCAAACCAGCAACCCGATCCAGGAGAAACGCCATGACAGCCAGCATCGTCGGATGGGCCCATATGCCGTTCGGCAAGTTCGACGCCGAGACCGTCGAGAGCATGATCGTCCGCGTCGCCAGTGAGGCGATTGCCGATGCCGGGATTGCGCCGGGCGATGTCGACGAGATTGTACTCGGCCACTTCAATGCCGGCTTCTCGCCGCAGGACTTCACCGCCTCGCTGGTGCTGCAGGCCGATCCGACGCTGCGCTTCAAACCGGCGACCCGCGTCGAGAACGCCTGCGCCACCGGTTCCGCCGCCGTGCATCAGGGCATCCGCGCCATCGAGTCCGGCGCCGCCAAGATCGTGCTCGTCGTCGGCGTCGAGCAGATGACCCGGACGCCAGGGCCGGAGATCGGCAAGAACCTGCTGCGCGCGTCCTATCTGCCCGAAGACGGCGACACGCCCGCGGGCTTCGCCGGCGTGTTCGGCATCATCGCGCAGAAATACTTCCAGAAGTACGGCGATCAGTCCGACGCGCTGGCGATGATCGCCGCCAAGAACCACCACAATGGCGTGGCCAATCCCTATGCGCAGATGCGCAAGGATTTCGGCTTCGAGTTCTGCCGCGCGGAGGGCGAGAAGAATCCGTTCGTCGCCGGCCCGTTGAAGCGCACTGATTGCTCGCTGGTGTCGGACGGCGCCGCCGCGCTGGTGCTGACTTCGGCTGAGAATGCCAAGGCGATGGGCAAGGCGGTCAACATCCGTGCCCGCGCGCATGCGCAGGATTTCCTGCCGATGTCGAAGCGCGACATCCTGCAGTTCGAGGGGTGCACCGTGGCGTGGCAGCGCGCGCTGGCCGACGCCGGCGTGACGCTCGGCGATCTGTCCTTCGTCGAAACCCACGACTGCTTCACCGTCGCCGAGCTGATCGAATACGAAGCGATGGGCCTGACCCCGAAGGGGCAGGGCGCGCGCGCCATCAAGGAAGGCTGGACCCAGAAAGACGGCAAGCTGCCGGTCAATCCGTCCGGCGGCCTGAAGGCCAAAGGCCATCCGATCGGTGCCACCGGCGTGTCGATGCATGTGCTGACCGCGATGCAGCTGCTCGGCCAGGCGCCGGAAGGCATGCAGATCAAGGACGCCAAGCTCGGCGGCATCTTCAACATGGGCGGCGCAGCAGTCGCCAACTACGTGTCGATCTTGGAGCCGGCGAAGTAGTATCGCCGGTGATGGCCTCTCGTTCGTCATGCCCGGCCTCGTGCCGGGCATCCACGTCTTGAGGGGCGCGCTGAGAAGCTGAAAAGCGTGGCTGGCCAGGACAAAGCCCGGCCATGACGGATCACCTAGTATCCACGACTTGTCGTAACTGCACGTGAGGGGCGGGCGATGAATTTGGCGAATTGGCTCGCCGCGAGCGCTCGGCTGCGGCCGGGCGCGCCCGCGCTGCTCACCGGCACGCGCATTGACGCCGACTACGCGACCTTCGCGGCGCGTGCGGGGGCGTTCGCCGCCGCGTTGGCGCGCGACTACGGCATCGCGCCGGGCGACCGCGTCGCGCTGTTCGCGCACAACTGCACGGCCTACCTCGAAGCTTTGTACGGTATCTGGTGGGCGGGCGCGGTGGCTATCCCGATCAACGCCAAGCTGCACGGCCGCGAAGCGGCGTGGATCTGCAGCAATGCAGAGGCCAAGCTGGCGTTGATCTGCGACGACACCGCCGATGCCTTCAACGAGGCGTCGTGTGATCTGCCGAAAGGCATGGCGACGCTGGCGATCGACAGTGATGGCTATTTTCGTGCACGCAGCGCAGACGGCCCACGGGCGCCGATCGCCCGCGATGACGACGATCTCGCCTGGCTGTTTTACACCTCGGGCACCACCGGCCGGCCGAAGGGCGTGATGCTCAGCCACGGCAATCTGTCGGCGATGTCGCTGTGCTATCTGGCCGACGTCGACACGGTGACGCCGGACGACGCCGCGCTGTACGCCGCGCCAATCTCGCACGGCGCCGGACTGTACAACATGGTCCACGTTCGGTTCGGCGCGCGCCATGTCGTGCCGGACTCGGCCGGCTTCGATCCGGACGAGGTGCTGACGCTCGGCCGGCAGCTCGGCAACGTCGCGATGTTCGCGGCGCCGACGATGGTGAAGCGGCTGGTCGAGGCGGCGAAGCGTCGCGGCGAAAGCGGTGAGGGCATCCGCACCATCGTCTATGGCGGCGGCCCGATGTACCTGGCCGATATTCGCGATGCGCTCAGCGTCATGGGGCAGCGGTTCGTGCAGATCTACGGTCAGGGCGAGTCGCCGATGACGATCACCTCGCTGAAGCGGGAGCGCCACGCCGACACCAGCCATCCGCGCTATCTCGACCGTCTGGCGTCGGTCGGCACCGCGCAGAGCGCGATCGAGGTGCGGATCACTGGACCGGACGGCGTCGTGCTGCCGGCCGGCGAGACCGGCGAGATCGAAGCCAAGGGGCCGACCGTGATGCTCGGCTACTGGAACAACCCGGATGCGAATGCCGAGACGCTGAAGGACGGCTGGTTGCGCACCGGCGACGTCGGCCGGCTCGACGAAGACGGCTTTCTGACGTTGTCCGATCGCTCGAAGGATGTGATCATCTCCGGCGGCACCAACATCTATCCGCGCGAAGTCGAAGAGGCGCTGCTGACCCATGCGGCGGTGCGCGAAGTCTCGGCGATCGGTGTCGCCGATCCGGAATGGGGCGAGAATGTTGTCGCTTGCGTGGTGCTGGCCGACGGCGCGAGCGCCGACGATGCCGCGCTGGACGCGCATTGTCGCGATTCCATCGCCCGCTTCAAACGCCCGAAGCGCTACGTGTATCTGGACGCGCTGCCGAAGAACAATTACGGCAAGGTGTTGAAGACCGAACTGCGGAAATTGGTGAAGTAGTCCTCACCGCGCTCTCCGTCGTCATTGCGAGCGAAGCGAAGCAATCCAGAGCAGTGCACTCAGCCGTGGATTGCTTCGTCGCTTCGCTCCTCGCAATGACGGAGTTAACTAATCCGTCCCACCATCGCTGCTCGCTCGTCGCCGTCGACCCATAGGGCGAAGTCGTCGCCGTGATCGGATCGCGTCTCGCGCAGCGTCACGGCGCGGCCATAATACACCGGACCCTTGAGCCAGAGGTCGAGCTGGCGAGGCGGCGGCGACGGCGCGAGATGGCCGAGGCATTGCGCGGCGATGCGTTGCGGGTGGGCGGAGGCGGCGGCGAAGCCGGTGCGGCGGGCATAAGCATCGAACAGGTGCAGCGGATTGCCGTCGCCGGTGAGCCGCGCGAAGCGTAGCCGGCGGTCGCCATCGACATTCCAGTGCGCGATCGGCGCTAGCGCGGGATCGATCGTCGGTGATGTCAACGCGGCGCCTTCGAGTGGACCGTGCGTCAATGGCGGCGCGAAGCGTCCGCGATAGTAGAAGGTGGTAACGCTTTCCCACGGGCAATCGTCGCCCTGCAGCAGCTGGACGTGGACGTCGAGTTCGATACCCTTGTCGTGCACGCGCCAAGCCGTCGCCTGCGCGATCAGATCGGATGGGACCGCGACCTTGAGGTCGCCGCTGCGGATCAGCCGGTTGCGCAGCTGCAGGGCCTGCCAGATCGGCAGCGGCCAGTCCGGATGCATCAGCATCGCCAGCGTCAGGCGAAAACCGGTGACATGCGGCGCGAGCAGCAGCAGCCGGTCGGTCGTGGATGCGTCGTCGCTGCCGGCGAGCCGTTGCAGCTCGCATAGCAGGTCGGTGCCGACGCGGTAACCGCGCCAGATGAAGCTGAAGGTCGGGAAGCCGAGCTTGCTCTGCCAGCCGGCCGATGGCCACAGCGCGCCGAGCCCCATCGCAGTCAGCGACGGCGGCTTGAGATAGGTCCTGTGATGCGTCGTCATCGGCGGCTCTGGCTCGTGGGCGCAATCCCGGTGGCGCGACGAAATGGATCAATCCGCCCCGGTGCGGTCAATGACCTTGCGCAACGATTCCGTCGCACGGAACATCGCCGGCTGCGATCCCAGCAGGGCGCCATGCCCCTGCCGTGCTTGATCTTCGCGATCTCACCACGCTACACGGGGACGATGGCGCCGGGCAGAGCGCCGCAGACGGGAGTGTCGATGGGGCCACTGGCGGGCGTGAAGATCGTCGACATGACGTCGGTGCTGATGGGGCCTTACGCCACCCAGATGCTCGGCGACTACGGCGCCGACGTGATCAAGATCGAGTCGCCCGAGGGCGACGTGACGCGGCAGATCGGCCCGACGCGGCATCCCGGCATGGGACCGGTGTTCCTCAATGCCAACCGCAACAAGCGCAGCGTCTGCCTCGATCTCAAACACGCCGCCGGCCGCGACGCCGCGCTGCGGCTGATCGCGAGCGCGGACGTGCTGGTCTACAACGTCCGCCCGCAGGCGATGGCGCGGCTGCGGCTCGGCTATGACGACGTCGCCTCGGTCAATCCGCGACTGATCTATGCCGGCGTGTTCGGCTTTGGCCAGGATGGACCATATGCGGCGAAGCCGGCCTATGACGATCTCATTCAAGGCGCCACGGCGCTGCCGTCGCTGAACGCGCGCGTCGGCGATGGCACGCCGCGCTATGTGCCGAACGCGCTGGTCGACCGCATCGTCGGGCTCACGGCGGTCGGAGCGATCTGCGCGTCGCTGGTGCATCGTGACCGCACCGGCAAGGGCCAACGGCTCGACATCCCGATGTTCGAAACCATGGCGAGCTTCGTCATGGGCGACCACATGGGCGGCCTCACTTACCAGCCGCCGCTCGATCGCGGCGGCTACGCCCGGCATTTGTCGCCGGACCGCCGGCCGTACAAGACGGCCGACGGCTACATCTGCGCGATGGTCTACAACGACAAGCAGTGGCTGAGCTTCTTGCGCGCAGTGGGCCGCGACGATCTGCTTGCCGATGAGCGCTACACCAGCTTCGCCCGGCGCGCCGTCAATATCGACGTCGTCTATGCCGAGTTGGCGCGGATATTCCTGACGCGTACCACCGAGGAGTGGACATCGCTGCTCGACGCCGCCGACGTGCCGGCGATGCGGATGCACGACCTCGAAAGCATCCTCGACGATCCGCATCTGGTCGCGACCGATTTCTTCCCGGTCGTGGTGCATCCGACCGAAGGCCCGATCCGCGACATGAAAGTCTCGGCGACCTGGTCGGACACCAAGGTGGAGCGCCAGCGTTTTGCGCCGCGGCTCGGTGAGCATGGCGCCGAAGTGCTGCGCGAGGCCGGCTACAGCGCCAGCGAGATCGCCGAGCTGCAGCGCTGTGGCGCGCTGAAGCTGCCGGAGCAGAGCTGAGCGGATGAAGCGGGCGTGGGAGAGGAATTGTCTGTGCAACGTTCGGTGCTCTGCGATAAGCGGCGTTGCTCCCGTCGTTTCGGTCAATGACGTTGTTGAGATGCGGGCACAGCGCCTGGTCTCCCTCTCCCGCTTGCGGGAGAGGGCTGGGGTGAGGGCTTTTGCCACAGGCTCAGTGCCCGCGGG
>NZ_LJIC01000067.1 GCF_001295845.1 Rhodopseudomonas sp. AAP120
CCCCCCCCATCCACGTCTTTGATGCTGCGGCCGCCCGAAGGCGTGGATGCCCGGGACAAGCCCGGGCATGACGAGGATGGGTAGTTACCTTTCGGCACGCTGCGATCGTAGCGACTCTCGCCCGGCCTACTTCTTCGTCGTACTGATGTTCTCGCCGAAGAATTTCCAGGCCTTGCCGTCGAATTTCGCCATCTTGAAGATGTGATACGCCGAGTAGTCGGTCGGCGTCGTCGTCACGGTGACGCCGGGGAGGAACAGCGGCAGCGAGACGTTGCTGAGGCTGGTCGCCTGCTTCACCAGATTCTCGCGGGTGAGATCGTCGCCGCAATTCTTCAGCAGCACTTCGGTCATCTGCGCCACTGCGTAGCCGACCTGCACGCTGCCGTCGATCGGATTGCCGTCCGGGTACCACTCCTTCATGAAGGCGAGGAATTGCTTGACGCCCTCATCGTTGTCCCAGGCCGGATCGCCGACGATCTTCGAGGTGAAGGCGCTGATCAGCCCGGTCGAGGCCTCGAGCCCGGCAGGCTCCAGCACGCCGCCGATCGAGGCGCCGACCGACACCACGAAATGCGCCGGCGTCCAGCCGAGCGCGTGCACCTTGCGGATCGACTGCGCGGCGAATTTCGGCGACGCCACCGTCAGCAGCGTATCGGCGCCCGAGGCTTTCAGATTGACGATCTGCGAGTCGATGGTCGGATCGCTGACCTCGTAGCTCGCCTCCTTGATGATCGCCGAGGCCTTGTCGCCGAGGCCTTCCTTGAAGCCCTTGAGATAGTCCTTGCCGAAATCGTCGTTCTGATAGATCACCGCGATCTTCGCCGCCGGCATCTCCTTGGCGATGTACTTGCCGTAGATCTTGGCCTCTTCCTCGTAGGGCGGGTAGAACGGCGTGGTCCAGGGGAAGTCCTTCGGGTCGTTCCATTTCGACGCGCCCGAGGTGATGAAGATGTGCGGCACCTTCTTGCCGCGCAGATATTTCTGGATCGCCGAATTGGTCGGCGTGCCGAGCGAGCCGACGATCGCCAGCACCTCGTCCTGCTCGACCAGCTTGCGGGTCTGCTCCAGCGTCTTCGGCGGGCTGTAGCCGTCGTCCATCGAGATGAGGTTGATCTTGCGGCCGTTGATGCCGCCCTTGGCGTTGACCATCCGCCAATACGCCGCCTCGACCTTGCCGTTGACGCCGTAGCCCGACGCCGGGCCGCTATACGGCATGGTCTGGCCGAGCTTGATCTCGGTATCGGTGGCGCCGACGTCGTAACGCTTGTCGGCGGCGTAAGAGGATACGGATGTCACTGCCGAGGCCGCCACCGCCGCAAGCAGCAGCGCGGCGATCAGTTTGAGTCGCATGGTTTCACTCCCAGGATGATGCGGTTGTCCGCATTGTTGTTAGTTGTGGCTATCACGCGGGCGTGAAGGTGTCGAGCGACGGTGATACACTCGGTGGCCGCGACAAGGACTGCGGGCCGTTACCAAACCGCACAGCGGAATTCCAAAGCCGATGCTGCATCGCACTATTAGTCGGCCCCGCATGTCGTTGCGCTCATGCGGGCTACGCAAACCCCTCCCCGTCATTCCGGGGCGACGGTCGCGCGTCGCGCGGCCGTCGAACCCGAAATGACTCGGGGATGGGGCGGTGACGGCCGACGCAATGAGGAAGCTTGCTACGCGCCGCAGCCTCGATCGCGCTTAGTTACATCCCGCCCGGTTGCGCAGCAGCGCGATGTCGCCGAGCACGTTGGTGGAGGGCTTGTGCTTGGCGGCCTCCTCGGCCGCCGTGCAGGCGCCCGGCTTGTCGCCGGTGTCGACGCGGGCGAAGCCGAGATTGGACCAGGCGTCGGCGAGATCGGGCGTCGCCGCCACCGCCTCTTCCAGGATGGCGCGGGCCTGCTGCGGCCGCTTGCCGAGCAGCAGCGCGCGGCCGTAATCGGCCAGCAGCGGCTTCAAGGGATCGGGCTGCTTGCGGGCGATCCTGAACAGCTCGTCGGCATAGTCGATGTCGCCGAACCGCATCATCGTGACGATAGCGAAGCCGTGATAGACGGCGCTCTGCTCCGGCGCCAGCAGCCAGGCCTGATTGAAGCGCTGCGCCGCCTCGATGGCGCTGTTCTTGCCGATCGCGCGCCAGCCGCGCAGGCTCGCCTCCTCGAACGCCTTCTGCCGCGAGCCGGTGGCGGCGACCAGCGCGTCGACGAATTTGGCGTCGGCCGCCTGCTGCTCCGGCGTCTTGGCAGCGAAGCCGAAGAACGGCTGCTGGTTGGCCGGCGCCGGATAGCTCTTCTTGGTGACGCGCACGCCGGGCGCGACTTCGACAGTTTCGGCGCGCGCCGGCGCAGCGAGCAGCAGCGCCGCGACGATCATCAACGCCGAGCGGCGCACGGCCGGCCTAAAGAAACGCAAAAGCCGGCCGTGCATCATCATCGGTTCCCTTCACGCAAGCGGGCCATCCCGCCGGCGCGCGGGATCAGGTCCCGCGCAACATTTCGCTGACGACGACCCAGTCGGCGCCGTTGAACTCCAGCATATAGCCGTCCTTGATCGGACGGAAATCGGTCGGCGTGGTGTTCAGCGTGATGCCGGGCAGCAGCAGCGACAGCGACACGTTCTTCAGGTTGGCGGCCTGCTTCATGATGTTGTCGCGGGACAGATCGTTGCCGCACTGTTTGAGCAGCGCCACCAGCGCCTCGGCGACGGTGTAGCCGTACAGCGCCGCGGTATTGTTGGGGTCGACGCCCGGCAGACGCGCCTTCATGAAGTCGATATAGCCCTGCATCGCGGCGTCGCCCTTGGGCTCGGCCACATAGGGCTTGAGCGAGCCGAGCGACAGCACGCCCTTGCCGGCCTCGATCCCCGCCGGGTCCATCACGGTCGCCTTGTTGGCGCAGCCGCTGGCCAGGAAACGCTGCGGACGCCAGCCGACTTCATGCGCCTTACGCAGCGCCTGGGCGCAGGCGCGCGGCGTCACGCTGTAGATCAGGAACACGTCGGCCTTGGTGGCGGCCAGCGTCAGCACCTGCGAGTCGACGGTGGGATCGGCGACTTCAAAACTCGACGCCAGCGCGATCGCCTTGTCGGCATCCGCGCCGAGCGCCTCCTTGACGCCGCGCAGATAGTCCTTGCCGGCATCGTCGTTCTGATACAGCACCGCGAAGCGCGCATTCGGGTTCTTGGCGCGGGCGTAGTCGACGTTGATCTTGGCCTCGCTGATGTAGTTCGGCGCCCAGGGCAGCGCGATCGACCACGGCATGTTCTGCGGGTCGTTCCATTTCGACGCCGAGCTGATCAGGAAGATCTGCGGGACTTTGTTGGCGTTGAGATATTTGGCGATCGCCGAACTCGGCGCCGTGCCCATGGTGGCGGCGATGAAGGCGACGCCCTCGCCTTCGACCAGCCGCCGCGCGGCTTCCATGGTCTTCGGCGGCGAGAAGCCGTCGTCGAGCGACATCAGGTTGATCTTGCGGCCGCCGACGCCGCCCTGCTCGTTGACCTGATCGAAATATGCGACGATCGCCTTGCCGGTGGCGCTGAGCGCCGAAGCCGGGCCGCTATACGGCATGGTGTTGCCGATCTTGATCTCGGTGGCGGTGACGCCGGGCGCATTTTGCGCCTGCGCCGTCGTGGCGAGCGCCGCCGCGAACGCCGCGCCGAGCCAGAGCCGAAGTGCGGTCATGTGTGTCCCTTCCCTTGGGTTTTTGTTGCGATGCGAAGTCGCTGTTGTTTTTCGGGAAGGATGCGAGCGCTTACTAATCAGGTCTTGTGCCCAGCCGCTGGTGGCGGCGCGATGTGGTGTCGCTGGCAGCGCACGTAGCGCTGTAGCCCGGGTGAGCGGAGCGACACCCGGGGACTTGTCTTGCACTCGTCTTGCGCGGCGCCCCGGATATCGCTTCGCTCATCCGGGCTACGGGACAGCTACTTCTCTTTCGCCGCCCGCAGCTTGGCCCAATAATCCAGCCGCTTCCTGATTTCGCGTTCGAAGCCACGGTCGGGCGGGTCGTAGAAGGTCTGGCGGCCGAGCGCGTCGGGGAAGTAGTTCTGGCCGGAGAAGCCTTCGGGCGTGTCGTGATCGTACTGATAGCCCTCGCCATAGCCCTCCGACTTCATCAAGCCGGTGGGCGCGTTGAGGATGTGCTTGGGCGGCAGCAGCGAGCCCGCGCGTTTCGCCGTACTCATCGCGGCCTTGTAGGCGGTGTAGCCGGCGTTGGATTTCGGCGCGGTGGCGAGATAGATCACCGCCTGCGCGATCGCCAGCTCGCCCTCCGGCGAGCCGAGGAAATCGTAAGCGTCCTTGGCGGCGTTGCAGATCACCAGGGCCTGCGGATCGGCGAGGCCGATATCCTCGACCGCCATCCGCACCACGCGGCGGGCCAGGAACAACGGATCCTCGCCGGCGTCGAACATCCGGCACAGATAGTACAGCGCCGCGTCCGGATCCGAGCCGCGCACCGACTTGTGCAGGGCGGAGATCAGATTGTAGTGGCCGTCGGCGCCCTTGTCGTAGATCGGCGCGCGGCGCTGCAGAATGTCCTGCAGCTGTGCGGCATTGAAGACTTCGCCGGCGCGGGCCGAGCGCCAGACCTCTTCGGCGAGCGTCAACGAGGCGCGGCCGTCACCGTCGGCCATCCGCACCAGCACCGCGCGAGCTTCGGCGTCGAGCGGCAGTTTCTTGCCTTCGACCTCCTCCGCATGCGCGAACAGCTTTTCGATCGCCTCGGCGTCGAGCGAGCGAAACACCAGCACGCGCGCGCGCGACAGCAGCGCCGCGTTGAGTTCGAACGACGGGTTCTCGGTGGTGGCGCCGACCATCACCACGGTGCCGTCTTCCATCACCGGCAGAAACGAGTCCTGTTGCGCCTTGTTGAAGCGATGCACCTCGTCGACGAACAGCAGCGTGCCGGTGCCCATTTCGCGCCGCGCACGCGCGGCATCGAACACTTTCTTCAGATCGGCGACGCCGGAGAACACCGCGGAGATCTGCTCGAAATGCAGCTCGGTGGCATCGGCCAAGAGCCGCGCCACGGTGGTCTTGCCGGTGCCAGGCGGGCCCCAGAACACCAGCGAGCCGAGCGTGCGGGTTTCCAGCATCCGCGTCAGTGCGCCGTCGGGGCCGACGATGTGATCCTGACCGACGACTTCGCTGAGCGTGCGCGGCCGCAGCCGATCCGGCAACGGCCGCGGCACCTCGCGCTCGAGCCCGGCGGCCGCGAACAGGTTGTCGCTGTGGTGTTGCGGGCGCTTGGGGCTCATCGGCAGGCTTACACCCTGTTCCCGCGCACGGCTTGCTCCTTCTCCCCGCGTGCGGGGAGAAGGCTGGGATGAGGGGGCGTGTCCACAGACCCGAGCCTCTCGTCTGTTAGTCCACGCAACAGCTCGGCTGCGCGGAGACGCCCCCTCACCCGCTCATCGAACTGCGTTCGACGAGCGACCTCTCCCCGCAGGCGGGGAGAGGTTAGAAGCGGCGCCGTGCTCATCATCATCCGCCGAGCGTGACGTTGATCTGCTGGCCGCCGCGGACCAGGGTGATGCGCCAGAGGCGGAAGGACTCGTTGGTGATGCGCTCGAGGTCGCCGGTCTTGGCGATGCGCTTGTTGTTGACCGCGACGATGATGTCGCCCTTCTGGAAGCCGACGCCGGCAGCCGGCGCATCGTCGGCGAGATCGGTGACGACGACGCCCTCGACGCTCGGATCGAGCCGCAGATCGTCGGCGAGCGCCGGCGAGATGTTGGCGATCTTGGCGCCCTGGAACGGCGAGCGCGCGGTCAGCACGATCTCGTCGCGGCCGGTGTCGGGCGCGACTTCGAGCGGCATGCTGAGCTTCACCGCCTTCGCGCCGCGCTGCACCTCGATCGACGCGGTGCCGCCGAGCGGCCGCGTCGCGAAGCGATAATCGAACGCGTTCGGATCATCGACCGCGAAGCCGTCGATCGACACGATCAGGTCGGAAACCTTGAGCCCGGCCTTCTCCGACGGGCTGCCCTTGCTGACGCTGGCGACCAGCGCGCCGCTGGGCCGCTTCAGGCCGAGCGTTTCGGCGATCTCCGGCGTCACTGCCTGCAAGCGCGCGCCGAGCCAAGGTCGTTTCACCGCCTTGCCGCCGGTCTTGGCTGAAGCGATCACCACCCGCACCATGTTGGCGGGGATCGCGAAGCCGATGCCCTGCGAGCCGCCCGAGCGCGAGAAGATCGCGGTGTTGATGCCGACCAGCTTGCCGGTCATGTCGACCAGCGCGCCCCCCGAGTTGCCCGGATTGATCGCGGCATCGGTCTGGATGAAGAACTGATAGTCGGTGATGCCGACCTGGGTGCGCGCCAGCGCCGAGACGATGCCGTGAGTGACGGTCTGGCCGACGCCGAACGGATTGCCGATCGCCAGCACCAGATCGCCGACCAGGAGGTCGTCGGAATTGGCGAGGTCGAGCGTGGCGAACTTCTCCTTGGTATCCTTGAGGCGCAGCACCGCGAGATCGGTGCGGCTGTCCTTCAGCACGATCTCGGCCTCGAACTCGCGCTTGTCGGCAAGCGCGACCTTCACTTGGTCGGCGCCCTCGATGACGTGGTTGTTGGTGACCACGAGGCCCGAGGCATCGACCATCACGCCCGAGCCGAGCGAGCGCTGGATCTGCTCCGGCTGCGGTCCGCCACCGCCGAAGAAGCGGCGGAAGATCGGATCTTCCAGCAGCGGGTTGCGGTTCTGCACCACCTTGGCGGCATAGACGTTGACGACCGCGGGCTGCACCGTCTGCACGATCGGCGCGTAGCTGAGCTTGATCTCGGCCTGGGACGACGGCAACCGCCGCTCCTGCGCCGCGACCGGAGTCGCCAGAACGATCGACAAACAAAGGGCAGCGAAGCTTCGCATCGAAATCATGTTTGAGAATCCAGTGAGGGCGTCAACGACGCGGCAGATATAGTCCCCCGCGCCCGATTGGAGAAGGAAAAGCCGGCAAATGCGGGGCTTGTCCCGCGTCACCAGCGATCAGGCGCCGGCATGGGTCTCCGCCGGCGCGGCCGCGGCGAGTGCCGTGCCGGCCCGGGCACGGTGCTCCTCGGCCCAGCGTCGCAGCGCGTCGATCACCGGCCGCAGGCTCTCGCCCAATTCCGACAACTCGTATTCGACGCGCGGCGGCACCTCGGCAAACACCTCGCGCAGCACCAGGCCATCCTCCTCCAGCGCGCGGAGCTGCTTGGTCAGCATGCGCTGGGTGATGCCGGGCATCTTGCGGCGCAGCTCGCCGAAGCGCAGCCGGCCGCCCTGCAGATGGAACAGGATCACGCCCTTCCACTTGCCGTCGATCAGGTCGAGCGTCGCCTCGACCGGACAGCCCGGCGCGCAATCGACATTGTGGCGTTTCATGCGATTCTGTCCATTAGTATCCGTTCGGTGACTATATCCCCGAAACGACAGTACTTGCAAGTTTGGTTCAAGATGAGGAAGTTGCGCCCCGCGACCTTGCCTCACACTGGAGTCCCCCATGAAAGCCGTCGGCTACACCAAGAGCCTTCCGATCGACGATCCCAACGCCCTCACCGACGTCGAGCTGCCGAAGCCGACGCCGAAGCCGCGCGACCTACTGGTCGCCGTGAAGGCGGTGTCGGTCAATCCGGTCGACACCAAGGTGCGCAAGCGCGCGGCGCCGCCGGCCGGCGAGACCAAGATCCTCGGCTACGACGCCGCCGGCGTGGTCGAAGCGGTCGGCAGCGAGGTGACGCTGTTCAAGCCGGGCGACGAGGTGTTCTACGCCGGCTCGATCCAGCGCCAGGGCACCAACGCTGAATTCCATGTCGTCGACGAGCGCATCGTCGGCCACAAGCCGAAGACGCTGGACTTCGCCAACGCCGCGGCGCTGCCGCTGACCGCGATCACCGCCTGGGAGCTGCTGTTCGACCGGCTCGGCGCGCAGCCCAGCAAGGCGTTCGATCCGCGCACGCTGCTGATCATCGGCGGCGCCGGCGGCGTCGGCTCGATCCTGATCCAGCTCGCCCGCCGGCTCACCGGGTTGTCGATCATCGCGACGGCATCGCGGCCGGAGACCCAGGCGTGGTGCCGCGAGCTCGGCGCGCATGCGGTGATCGATCACAGCAAGCCGATGAAAGCTCAGGTCGATGCGCTGGGGTTGCCGCCGGTGGCGCTGATCGCCAGCCTGACCAACACCGATACGCACTTCACGCAGCTGATCGACATCCTGGCGCCGCAGGGCAAGATCGGCCTGATCGACGATCCGGTGCAGCCGCTGAACCCGATGCTGCTGAAGGCCAAGTCGGCGTCGCTGCACTGGGAAGCGATGTTCGCGCGCTCGACCTTCGAGACCGCCGACATGATCGCGCAGCACGATCTGCTCGACGAAGTCGCCGGCCTGATCGACGCCGGCGTGCTGCGCACCACGCTGGACCAGACCTACGGCACCATCAATGCCGCCAACCTGAAACGCGCCCACGCGTTGATCGAAAGCGGCAAGGCGAAGGGGAAGATCGTGCTGGAGGGATGGGGTTAGTCGCGTCGACGGATCGTGGCGAACGCACTGCCTGGGGCCCCCTCACCCCACCCCTCTCCCGCAAGCGGGAGAGGGAGCCGGCTGCCGATGCCGCTGCACTGCGGATGAACGTAACTTTGAATCACTGGTACGAAGATCGAGACAAGACGATGCCCTCACCCCGCACGCAGCGAACTCCCTCTCCCGCCTGCGGGAGAGGGTTGGGGTGAGGGCTGCCGCGGATGCTGACTTAGCGATCACCGCATTCTCAGAGTCGGCACGCTCGCGCAAAATTATCACGCGCCCGCTTTGAGCGCGCAACATCGCCCCTACGCGATCATCGGTAGCAGCCGGCGCAGTTCGGCCTGCAGATCCGCGATCGCCTGCGCGTCGCCGGACAGGTGCCGCAGCAGATATTTCTGAAACAACCCGTCGAACACCGCGTACAGCGACTCCGGCGACATCGCCGGGGTCTTGCCGCCGAGTTCGGAGAAGCGCGACACCACGCGCCAGACCATGTCCTCGAGGCTCTTGTCGATCGCGGTGACGTCGTCGCGGAAGGCGGTTTCGAACAGCGCCTGGGCGCGGAGGTCGTACCACAGGCGGTGCATGCTCGCCTCAAGGCGCATCGTCTCGCCGAGCTTGTCGAGAAAGCCGTCGAGCAGTTCGTCACGGCTGCGCGCCGTCGAGGTGATCTGATCGTAGCGGGTGACGCACTTGCCCTTGTAGTAGCGCACGCTGCAGCAGATCAGATCGAACTTGTCGCTGAAGTAATAGTGCAGCACGCCGTGGCTGAATTCGGACTTCTGCGCGATCTCGCGCAGGCTGGTGCGCGCGTAGCCGACCTCCGCCAGCGTCTCCAGCGCCGCCTCGGCGAGTTCGATCCGCCGCGCATTGAACTTGTCGATCGGCGGCCGGGCGCCGCGCTTCGGCGCGCCCTCTCCGCACGGTTTCCGTTCGAGCACTTGCTCCGTCATTCCCTGCCTTTACTCCGAGCGCGCCGTTTCGGCCGCCGCATCATGCCTGTCCCGAGCCGAAAAATCACCGATCAGCCTGCCCGGGAACTCTTGACAATCGTCCAGATATATTTTGACAATCGTCTAATAAAAATTGGTCAACCGTCAAGGACATCGTCGCCGCCTGTTCTGCGCTCTGCAAAGCAGCCGGCACGGTCACACAACGCCTTGATGGAATTGGCCTTTCACAGGGAGGACGACAATGAACAGAACGACTCTGTCTGGAAAAACCGCGTTGGTGACCGGGGCCGCCCGCGGCATCGGCGAAGCCATCGCGACGGCGCTCGGTAAAGCCGGCGCCTCGGTCATGATTACCGACGTGCTGGCCGATCTTGGGCGGCAGACCGCCGCCAAGCTGACATCCTCCGGCATCAGGGCGGCTTTCACGCAGCTCGACGTCACCGACGAGACGCAGTGGGAAGCTGCGGTGGCGGCGACCGTGGCGGAATTCGGCGGCTACGACATCCTGATCAACAATGCCGGCATCGAGCTGACCTCGCTGATGGCCGATATCAGCGCCGCCGACATGCGGCGGATGTGCGACGTCAACGTCGTCGGCACCGGCCTCGGCATCAAATACGCCTTCCGGGCGATGAAGCCGGACGGCACCGCCGGCAAAGGCGGCGCGATCGTCAACATCTCTTCGGTCGCCGCGACCATCGCCTATCCGGCGATCGGCGGCTATTCGGCGACGAAGTCAGCGGTCGACCGGATGACGCGTGTCGCCGCGATGGAAGCCGGCAAGCTCGGCTACGGCGTGCGCGTCAACTGCGTCTATCCGGGTCTCGCGCCGACCGAGATGGGCCTCAAGCTTGCGAACGACATCGCCGCGCTGGGGCTCGCGCCCGACGTCAATGCCGCGGTCGGCTCGGTGATCGAGCAGACCCCGCTCGGCCGCCTCGCCGAGGTCGCCGACATCGCCGACGCCGTGGTGTTCCTCTGCACCGACGACGCCCGCTTCATCACCGGCGCCGGCCTTCCGGTCGACGGCGGCATGGGCACCTGACTGGGCACCTGACGGCTTTTCCCACGGACACAAGGACAGCGAACATGAGCGACACGCGACCCGTCGTGGTTTACGGCGTCTCCGGCTACACCGGCCGGCTGGTGTGCGAATATCTGCGTGAGTACAACATCCCCTTCATCGCGGCCGGCCGCGACAAGGCCAAGGTGCAGGCGGTGGTCGACAAGATCCCCGGCATCGAAACCGCGGACTACGAAGTCGTCGAAGTCGAACACACCGTCGCGGCGCTGACGGAATTGTTCAAGGGCGCGCGCGTGGTCAGCAACATGGTCGGGCCTTTCATCAAGTATGGGCCCGAAGTGGTGGAAGCGTGCCTCGCCGCCGGTTGCCACTATCTCGACACGACCGGTGAACAGGACTGGGTGCTGAAGGCGCAGTCGAACTGGGGCGATGCGTTCGCGGCGAAAGGTCTGCTGCTCTCGCCGAACCTGGCGCAGATGTACACCACGGGCGAGATCGCCGCGAACATCTGCCTGGAGACGCCCGGCCTCGATACGCTCGACATCCTGGTGTTCTGGAAGGGCCTGCCGACCTACGCCTCGACCCAGACCATCTTCACCATCCTCAAGGCCGACTGGTACTACCTCGAGCAGAACAAATACATGCCGTGGGATGTCACCGCGCGGGCCGACGTCGTGGTGCCGGGTCAGCACGAGACGGCGATTGCCGTGCCGTGGGGCGGCACGGCGCATCCGGTGTGGTTCAAGAACGATCCGCGCGTCGCCAATTGCAAGGTGATGGGCGGCGTGCTGGCGCGGCCGGTGATGGAAGGCGTGGTCCAGACCACGCAGATGGTGAAGGAGCAGATCAAGCCACTGCCGCCGGCCGACCAGGAGAAGGCTTTGGGCGACATCGCCGCGACCTTGCAGGCGACGATGCCGCCGCGTGAAAATCCGCGGATCAACACCTCGGTGGATTCGGTCTACGCCTCCGGCCCGCTCGGCCGTGCGCATTGCGTGATCCACGGCAACTGCAACTACAAGCAGACCGGCATGCTGCAGGCCTACGCCGCCTACTCACTGCTGCAGAAGGCACCGAACCGCGCCGGCTTCGCCTCCGGCTGCCAGGCCTTCGGCCATCGCGAACTGCTCGGCCAACTGCGCAGCTTCGGCCTGGTGATGAAGCCGCAGCTGACGGTGCACGACTGACGGTGAGATCTACATATGCCGTGCCTGGGGCGCCCTCACCCCACCCCTCTCCCGCAAGCGGGAGAGGGAGCGCGCTGCCGATGCGGAGACGCTGCGGATGAACGCGGCGTAGGATTACTGTTAGTTTGGAAATTGCGACGAGGTCATTTCATCCGCCCCGACCGCAGCGAGCCCCCTCTCCCGCTTGCGGGAGAGGGTTGGGGTGAGGGTTGCCGCGGGCACTGTGCGAAAGGCCTGCGAGAATTAACTACGCGATCGTCTGCAGCAAACCGCCTTCGGCGCGCAATGCGGCGCCGTTGGTGGCGGCCGCTTCTTTCGAGGAGACGTACACCACCATGTTGGCGATCTCCTCGACGGTGGCGAAGCGCTGGATCAGCGAACCGGGGCGATGCTGCTTGATGAAGTTGGCGGCTGCTTCGGTCTCCGACTGGCCGTTCTGCTTGGCGAGATCGGCCACGAAGGTCTTGACGCCCTCGCTCATCGTCGGGCCTGGCATCACCGCGTTGACGGTCACCGCGGTGCCGCGGGTGAGTTCGGCGAGGCCGCGCGACACCGAGAGTTGCGCGGTCTTGGTCATGCCGTAGTGGATCATCTCCTTCGGGATCATCAGCGCGGATTCCGAGGCGATGAAGACGATGCGGCCCCAATTGCGCTTCAGCATCGCCGGCATGTAGGCCCGCGACAGCCGCACGCCGCTCATCACGTTGACGTCGAAGAAGCGCTGCCAGTCCTCGTCCGGAATGTCGAAGAAGCCCTTCGGCTCGAAGATGCCGGTGTTGTTGATCAGGATGTCGACGTCCGGCTGGGCCTTCACCAGCTTGGCGCAGCCCTCCGCGGTCGAGACGTCCGCGGCGACCCCGGTGATCGTGCCGCCCTTGGCGGACTTCTTCACCGCGGCGACGGCCTCGTCCACCTTGCCTTGCGTGCGGCCGTTGACCACGACATTGGCGCCGGTTGCGGCGAGCCCCTTGGCGATGGCGTGGCCGATGCCGGCGGTCGAGCCGGTGACGAGCGCGGTCTTGCCGGAGAGATTGATGTGCATGCGGATGCTCCGTTGAGGACATTGGCAATCAGTTGCCCGTTACTCATCGACCAGAACGTCGCCCCCGACACCTCACAAGGTTGTGGTCGAAGCCTCTCGCCGTCATTGCGAGCGAAGCGAAGCAATCCAGCACAGTGCACGGAGCTGGATTGCTTCGTCGCTTCGCTCCTCGCAATGACGGCGAGGCGCATAACGAAATAGGCGGCGCTTGGGGCGCCGCCTATCGAAACTCACTATCTGAGAGAGCAGCTTACGCCGCGTCGGCCGTCTCCTGCGTCGGGCCGGAATCCTTGCCCTTGGCGTCTTCGTCGCGGTCGACGAATTCGATCACCGCCATCGCGGCGTTGTCGCCGTAGCGGAAGCCGGCCTTGATGATGCGGGTGTAGCCGCCGTTGCGGTCGGCGTACCGCGGGGCCAACACGTCGAACAGCTTCTTGACTTGATCCTTATCGCGCATTTCGGCGATCGCCTGACGGCGCTTGTCGAGGCCGCCCTTCTTGCCGAGCGTGACCAGCTTCTCGACGATCGGCCGCAGTTCCTTGGCCTTCGGCAGCGTGGTGACGATCTGCTCGTGCTTGATCAGCGCCGCGCACATGTTGGCGAACATTGCCTTGCGATGCTCGGCGGTGCGGTTGAGCTTCCGGTGAACCTTGCCGTGATTCATGACGTGTACTTCCTCGAATGATTCCCGACGGTTCGTCGGAGTTGCTCAGGTGGGCTGCCTGCGTTCGCCCGGGTGATTAGCAAAGCAATGGCCGGGCGCTGGCGCCCGGCCATGAAGACGTCGATCAGTAGTGATCCTCGAAGCGCTTGGCGAGCTCGTCGATGTTCTCCGGCGGCCAGCCCGGCACTTCCATGCCGAGATGCAGGCCCATCTGCGCCAGCACTTCCTTGATTTCGTTCAGCGACTTGCGGCCGAAGTTCGGGGTGCGGAGCATTTCGGCTTCCGACTTCTGCACCAGGTCGCCGATGTAGACGATGTTGTCGTTCTTCAGGCAATTCGCCGAACGCACCGACAGCTCCAGCTCGTCCACCTTCTTGAGGAAGGCCGGGTTGAAGGCCAGATCCGGGATGATCTCCTGGGTGACTTCCTTGCGCGGCTCTTCGAAGTTGACGAAGACGTTGAGCTGATCCTGCAGGATGCGCGCCGCGTAAGCGACGGCGTCCTCCGGCGTGATCGCGCCGTTGGTCTCGACCGTCATGGTCAGCTTGTCGTAGTCGAGGATCTGGCCCTCGCGGGTGTTCTCGACCTTGTACGACACCTTGCGGACCGGCGAGTACAGGCTGTCGACCGGGATCAGGCCGATCGGCGCGTCTTCCGGACGGTTACGCTCGGCGGCAACGTAGCCCTTGCCGGTGTTGACGGTGAATTCCATGCGGATCTCGGCGCCCTCGTCGAGGGTGCAGAGCTGCAGGTCGGGGTTCAGCACGACGATGTCGCCGACGGTCTGGATGTCGGCGGCAGTCACGGCGCCCGGGCCCTGCTTCTTGATGACCATCCGCTTCGGGCCTTCGCCCTGCATCTTCAGCGAGATGTCCTTGATGTTCAGCACGATGTCGGTGACGTCTTCACGCACGCCGGCAATCGAGGAGAACTCGTGCAGCACGCCGTCGATGTGGACCGACTGCACCGCCGCGCCCTGCAGCGACGACAGCAGCACGCGCCGCAGCGCGTTGCCCAGCGTCTGGCCGAAGCCGCGCTCAAGCGGCTCGGCGACCAGCGTCGCGAACCGGGTCGCGTCGCTGCCTTGGGTCACCTGAAGCTTGTTCGGTCGAATGAGTTCTTGCCAATTCTTCTGGATCGTCACTGTGTCACCTTCCTGGCCAGTCCATCGCCGCCGAAAATCAAGGCGCGGTCGTCACTAGCATTGGAAACTGCGGATCAATCCGCGCCAAAGTATCGAAAACAGTCGCGGGCGGCGCATGGCCACCCGCGAGGAAAAATCACACCCGGCGGCGCTTGCGCGGCCGGCAGCCGTTGTGCGGGATCGTGGTGACGTCGCGGATCGACGTCACCGTGAAGCCCGCGGCCTGCAGCGCGCGCAGCGCCGATTCACGACCCGAACCCGGGCCCGCAACCTCGACTTCGAGGGTGCGCATGCCGTGCTCCTGCGCCTTCTTGGCGACGTCCTCGGCCGCGACCTGCGCGGCGTATGGGGTCGACTTGCGCGAGCCCTTGAAGCCCATCGTGCCGGCCGACGACCAGGCAATCGCATTGCCCTGCGCGTCGGTGATGGTGATGGTCGTGTTGTTGAACGACGAGTTCACATGCGCGATGCCCGAGGCGATGTTCTTGCGCTCGCGGCGGCGAATGCGGCCGGCTTCCTTAGCCATGGTCTACCTTTCCTGAGATCTCAACGCCGCCGTAACACCAGCGGCTCCACCGAAACGACGAATGCCGAAAAGCGGATGGCGATAGGATTCCCCTACCCGCCGCCCGCTTTCCGCAATTCGCAAAACTTACTTCTTCTTGCCGGCGATCGCCTTCGCCGGACCCTTGCGGGTGCGGGCGTTGGTGTGGGTGCGCTGACCACGCACCGGCAGGCCGCGACGATGACGCAGGCCGCGATAGCAGCCGAGGTCCATCAGGCGCTTGATGTTCATGCCGGTCTCGCGACGCAGGTCGCCTTCCACGAGGTAATCGCGGTCGATCACTTCGCGGATCTGAAGAACCTCGGCGTCGCTGAGCTGATTGACGCGACGCTCGACGGGGATCTTCACCTTCTCCAGGATGTCGGCCGCATTCTTCTGGCCGATGCCATGGATGTACTGAAGCGCGATCAGCACGCGCTTGTTGGTCGGGATATTCACGCCGGCAATACGGGCCACAGACTTCTCTCCTGTCACCGACCGTTCGGCCGGCTGATATTTTGCTATCTCGGGCTGGCGTTCACAAACGCGAACACGACGCCATCCCCTTGGCTTCTTTCGGGGCCCGGCATCGTCTGAAACCTATCCGACGGGATATCGGGCCTTATTAAAGGATTCTGTTGCGTTTCGTCAACCGAATCCAGGTTCAAGATCTCTTTTTCGTGACCGCCTTGGACTTCTTGGCAGCCTTTGTCGCAGCCTTTGCTGCCTTGGGCGCCTTCTTGCCCGCCTTCGGCGTCACCGCCTTCGCCTTTCGGGTCTTCGGCGCGGCCGACTTGGCAGTCTTTTTGGCGCTCTTGGCGGCCTTTTTGCCAGCGACCTGAAGGGCTTTCGCCGCCTTCTTCGCACCGGCCTTCACGACCGCCTTGGACTTCTTGACAGACGCCTTGCCTGCCGACTTGGCCGGAGCCTTCGCGGCAGCTGCCTTCTTGCTCGCAGCCGTCTTGCCGACCGGCTTCTTGGCCGGAGCTTTTTTCCCCGCAGGCTTGGCGGCCGTCTTGCTCGACTTCTTGGCCGACCGCTTCTTGGCGGTCGCGGACTTGGCGGCCTTCTTCTGGTCGGCCTCGGCGACGGCGGCCAGCACCCGGCCGATCTCGCGCGTGACCTCGTCGATCGTCATCATGCCGTCGACGGTGAGCAGCTTGCGCTTCTCGGAGTAGTACTCCACCAGCGGCTCGGTCTGGGCACGGTAGGCGGCCAGACGCTTCGCCAGCGCCTCGGCATTGTCGTCGGCACGCGGCTCCTCGCCCCTCGCCCGCATCTCCGCCACACGGGTCTCGACCCGCGCCAGCAGCGCGCTCTCGTTGACCCGCAGTTCGACGACGGCGTCGAGCGACAGCTTCTTGTCCTTCAGCAGCGCGTCGAGCGCCTCGGCCTGCGGCACGGTGCGCGGGAAGCCGTCGAGGATGAAGCCGTTGGCGGCGTCGTCCTGCTCGATGCGGTCGGAGATGATGCCGATCACCACCTCGTCCGGCACCAGGCCGCCGCTGGCCATGATGTCCTTGGCCTTGAGGCCGACCGGCGTGCCGGCCGCGACGGCGGCGCGCAGCATGTCTCCGGTGGAGAGCTGGACGATGCCGTACTGCTGAACCAGTCGCGCCGCTTGCGTTCCCTTGCCCGCCCCCGGCGGCCCGAGAAGGATCAGTCTCATTTCTTGCGCCCCCGCAACTTCGACTTCCGGATCAAGCCTTCATACTGGTGCGCCAGCAGATAGCCCTGCACCTGCGCCACCGTATCCATCGTGACGCTGACCACGATCAGCAGCGAGGTTCCGCCGAAATAGAAAGGCACCGAAGCGTAGGAAATCAGGACTTCCGGAATCAGACAGACGATCGCCAGGTAGATCGCGCCGACAACGGTGATGCGGGTCAGCACGTAATCGATGTACTCGGCGGTGCGCTCACCCGGCCGGATGCCCGGAATGAAGCCGCCGTGCTTCTTCAGATTGTCCGCGGTCTCGGTCGGGTTGAACACGATCGCGGTGTAGAAGAACGCGAAGAACAAGATCATCGCGATGTAGAACAGCAGGAACAGCGGACGGCCGTGGCCGAACTGCGTCACGATCCACTGGAACCACTCCGGACCGGTGCCGGAATTGAAGCTCGCGATCGTGGTCGGCAGCAGCAGCAGCGACGACGCGAAGATCGGCGGGATCACGCCCGAGGTGTTGAGCTTCAGCGGCAGATGCGAGGACTGGCCCTCGAACATCTTGTTGCCGACCTGCCGCTTCGGATACTGGATCAGCAGCCGGCGCTGGGCACGCTCCATGAACACGATGAAGGCGATCACGACGACGGCCATCACCAGCACGACCAGGATCAGACCGGTCGACAGCGCGCCCTGCCGACCGAGCTCGAGCATGTTGGCCAGAGCGGACGGCAGCTCGGCGACGATGCCGGCGAGGATGATCAGCGAAATGCCGTTGCCGATGCCGCGCGAGGTGATCTGCTCGCCCAGCCACATCAGGAACATCGTGCCGCCGGTCAGCGTGATCGTGGTCGACAGCAGGAAGAACACGCCGGGCTCGGCGACGACGTTGCCGGCGCCCTGTAGGCCGACCGCGATGCCGTAGGACTGGAACGCCGCCAGGATCACCGTCAGATAACGGGTGTACTGGTTCAGCGTTTTGCGGCCCGCCTCGCCTTCCTTCTTCAGCGCCTCGAGCTGCGGCGACACCGTGGTCAGCAGCTGCACGATGATCGATGCCGAGATGTACGGCATGATGTTGAGCGCGAAGATCGCCATGCGGTGGATGCCACCGCCGGCGAACATGTTGAACATGCCGAGGATGCCGCCGGCCTGGGAGCGGAACACCTGCTCCCACACGGTCGGATCGATGCCGGGCAGCGGAATGTAAGTGCCGAGGCGATAGACCAGAAGCGCACCGAGCGTGAACCAGATCCGCTTCTTCAGTTCTTCGGCTTTACCCAGCGCCGAAAAATTGAGATTCGCCGCAAGTTGTTCCGCTGCAGAGACCATGTCCGGCTTTCTCCCGCGCTACTCGTCCCAAGGCCGCCGGATGCAGGCGGCCGAGTCAGCGCCGGGCATCAATTTGGTGCGCAACTAACGAAAAATCCACCATCCCGGCAAGGCCGGCGCCCGCTTTCGCGGGCGATGACGGCAAATTTACGCAGCCTCGCCTTCGTCCTTCTTCGGCGCCAGAATCTTGACCGAACCGCCGGCCTTTTCGACCGCTTCGATCGCCGACTTGGTGGCGCCGTGCACTTCGATGTTCAGCTTGGCGGTGAGTTCACCGCGGCCGAGCAGGCGCACGCCGTCGAGCGAACGGCGCAGCACGCCGGCTTCGACCAGCGCAGCAGCATCGACGACCTTGCCGGCGTCGAGCTTCTTGGCATCGACCGCTTCCTGCAGACGGTCGAGATTCACCTCGGAGAATTCGAGGCGGAAGATGTTGTTGAAGCCGCGCTTCGGCAGACGACGATGCAGCGGCATCTGGCCGCCCTCGAAGCCCTTGATGCGCACGCCCGAACGCGCGGTCTGGCCCTTGCCGCCACGGCCGCCGGTCTTGCCCTTGCCGGAGCCGATGCCACGGCCGATGCGCATACGCTTCTTGCGCGCGCCCGGATTGTCGGAGATCTCGTCGAGCTTCATCGCCCTACCCTCTTACTTCTCGTCGACGACGCGAACGAGGTGTTGCACCTTGGCGATCATGCCGCGAACCTCAGGCGTGTCCTGAAGCTCGGTGACCCGGCCGATCTTGTTGAGCTTGAGGCCGACCAGCGTCGCACGCTGCGAGGAATGGCGCCGGATGGGGCTGCCGATCTGCTCGACCTTGATCATGTTTGCGGCCTTGGCCATCGTCTTCACTCCAGATCGCGTCTTGCGTCAGCGTGATCGCCGACTCCGAGTTATTCGGCAACCACTTCCGCGTCGCCGCCGACGCGGCGGGACTGCAGGGTGGACACCTTGATGTTGCGGCGGGCCGCGACCGAACGCGGCGAGTCCAGATGCTTCAGCGCGTCGAAGGTGGCGCGAACCATGTTGTACGGGTTCGACGAACCGATCGACTTCGCCACCACGTCCTGGATGCCGAGCGTCTCGAACACGGCGCGCATCGGGCCGCCGGCGATGATGCCGGTACCGGCCGGAGCGGCACGCAGATAGACGCGACCGGCGCCGTGACGGCCGGCGATGTCGTGATGCAGCGTGCGACCTTCGCGAAGCGCGACGCGGGTCAGGTTGCGCTTCGCCGATTCGGTCGCCTTGCGGATCGCTTCCGGAACTTCGCGCGCCTTGCCGTGGCCGAACCCGACCCGGCCCTTCTGATCGCCGATCACGACCAGCGCGGCGAAACCGAAGCGCTTACCGCCCTTCACCACCTTCGCCACACGATTGATGTGGACGAGCTTGTCGACGAACTCGCTGTCGCGCTCCTCGCGATTGCTCCGTTCGCGTCCACCGCGTTCGCGTTCACCTGCCATGGTGTTTTCCAATCCTTGCGAGGCCGGAGCCTCGATCCTGGTATCCGTTCAATCCGAAAATTAGAAGCTCAGTCCGCCTTCGCGCGCCGCATCCGCCAGCGCCTTGACGCGGCCGTGATACAGATAGCCGCCGCGATCGAACACGACTTCCTTGACGCCCTGCTTCACCGCCCGCTCCGCGACCAGCTTGCCGACAGCCTTGGCGGCGTCGATGTTGGCGCCGGTGTTGCCAGCCTCGCGCAGCGTCTTCTCCAGCGACGACGCCGAAGCCAGCGTCTCGCCCTTCAGATCGTCGATCACCTGGGCGTAGATGTGCTTCGACGAGCGGAAGATCGACAGCCGCGGGCGACCATTGGCGGTGCGCCGCAGTGCGATCCTGACCCGAGTCTTGCGCCGGGCATTCGTGACATTCAACTTCGACATGACCCGGCTCCGTTACTTCTTCTTGCCTTCCTTGCGGAAGATGAACTCGTCGGAATAGCGCACGCCCTTGCCCTTGTAGGGCTCCGGCGGACGGTAGTCGCGGATCTCGGCGGCGACCTGACCGACCTTCTGCGGGTCGATGCCGGCGACGTTGATCTCGGTCGGCTTCGGCACCGTGATGGTGATCCCTTCCGGGATGTCGTACAGCACGTCGTGGCTGTAGCCGAGCGCGAGCTGCAGCTTCTTGCCCTGCAGCGCAGCGCGATAACCGACGCCGGTGATCTCGAGCTTCTTCTCGAAGCCCTTGGTGACACCCTCGACCAGGTTCGCGATCTGCGCGCGCGCGGTGCCGTACAGCGCCTGCGCCCGATTGGTCTCGTGCCGCGGCGCCACCTTCACCACGCCGTTCTCGAACTTGACGTCGACGTCGTCGTGCACGACGAACTGAAGCTGACCCTTCGGCCCCTTCATCTTGACGGTCTGACCCTCGACGGTCGCCGTCACGCCGGACGGGACCGTGACGGGCTTCTTGCCAACGCGTGACATGGTCGATCCTTCTTCAACCCTGCATCTTCCTGCGTGACCACGCCACGGAGGATGCGCCAATTTCCGTATCTGTCGCGCGTCGGCCGGACACTCCGGCCATCGCGCTTGCGATTAGAACACCGTGAACAGGACCTCGCCGCCGACATTGGCGTCGCGGGCGTCGTGATCGGCCATGATCCCCTTCGGGGTCGACAGCACCGAGATGCCGAGGCCGTTGTTGACGCGCGGCAGGTTCTTCACCGACGCATAAACCCGACGGCCAGGACGCGACACGCGTTCGATCTCGCGGATCACCGGCTCGCCGTCGAAATACTTCAGCTCGATCTCGAGCTCGCTGCGTCCCGACGGATGCTCGACGCTGGCGTAGCCACGGATGTAGCCCTCGCTCTTCAGCACTTCGAGCACGTTGGCGCGCATCTTGGAGCCCGGGGTCGAAACCTTGGACTTGGACCGCATCTGCGCGTTGCGGATGCGGGTGATGAGATCGCTGATCGGATCGTGCGTGGACATCTGACGACCCTCCCCTTACCAGCTCGACTTCACGAGGCCCGGAACCAGGCCCTTCGAACCCAGGTCGCGGATCGCGATACGGCTCAGCTTGTTCAGGCGATAGACCGAGCGGGAACGGCCGGTGACTTCGCAGCGGTTGCGAATCCGGGTCGTCGACGAATTGCGCGGCATCTCGGCGAGCTTCAGGGTCGCCGCGAAACGCTCCTCCATCGGGAGGTTCTTGTCGGCGATGATGGCCTTCAGACGCGCGCGCTTCGGCGCCGCGTTCTTGCTCATCTTCCGCCGACGATTGTTCTTCTCGATCGAACTCTTCTTTGCCATGCCAGGCTCCTGGGTTTCCGCGTTTGAGAGGCTTTTCAGCGACTCACTGCCGGAACGGGAAATTGAATGCGGTCAACAGCGCGCGTGCCTCGTCGTTGGTGCGCGCCGTCGTGCAGACGGTGATATCCATGCCCCACGACTCGCCGGTCTTGTCGAAGTCGATCTCGGGGAAAATGATGTGCTCCTTGATGCCGAGCGAGTAGTTGCCACGGCCGTCGAAGCTCTTCGGGTTCAGGCCGCGGAAGTCGCGAACGCGCGGCAGCGCGACCGTGATCAGGCGGTCGATGAACTCGTACATCTTGGCGCCACGCAACGTGACCTTGCAGCCGATCGGCTGATTCTCACGCAGCTTGAAGGTCGAAATCGCGACGCGCGAATAGGTCACGACCGCCTTCTGGCCGGCGATCAGCGACATGTCAGCCGCCGCCTGCTCCGCCTTCTTGCGATCGTTGACCGCCTCGCCGACGCCCATGTTCAGCACGACCTTGTCGAGCTTCGGAACCTGCATGGCGTTGGCGTAACCGAACTTCTCGGTCAGCGCGGTGCGGATGCTCTTGTCGTATTCCGTGCGCAGGCGCGGAACGTATGCCGTCTCAGCCATCGATCTCTGCTCCCGAGCTCTTGGCGATGCGAACCTTCTTGCCGTCCGCCAGGACCTTGAAACCGACGCGGGTCGGTTTGCCGTCCTTGCCGACGATCGCGATGTTGGACAGGTGGATCGGCGCCTCTTTCGAGATGATGCCGCCTTCCTGGGTCTGGGTCTGCTTCTGGTGACGCTTGACCATGTTGATGCCGCGCACCAGCGCCACGTCGGCGTCGGGACGCACTTCGAACACCTCGCCGGTGCGACCCTTGTCGCGCCCGCTCAGTACGATCACCTTGTCACCCTTGCGGATCTTGGCGGCCATCACAGCACCTCCGGCGCCAGCGAAATGATTTTCATGTGGTTCTTCGCGCGCAGCTCGCGCGGCACCGGCCCGAAAATACGGGTGCCGACCGGCTCGGACTGATTGTTGATCAGCACGGCGGCGTTGCGGTCGAAGCGGATGACGGAGCCGTCGGGGCGGCGGATGTCCTTGCGGACCCGGACCACCACGGCCTTCATGACGTCGCCCTTCTTCACCTTGCCGCGCGGAATCGCTTCCTTGATCGACACTACGATAACGTCGCCCACGGTGGCATAGCGGCGCTTGGAGCCCCCCAGCACCTTGATGCACATGACACGGCGTGCGCCGGAATTATCGGCCACGTCGAGGTTGGTCTGCATCTGGATCATTGATGCACCTCGTCCTCTCTCTAATGCGCGATTGCGCTCTCAACTGATGCGCGAATGCGCTTAGGCGGTCTTCTTCGGTTCGCCCCGGACCACGGTCCAGCGCTTGAGCTTGGAGATCGGCTTGCTCTCCTCGATCCACACCATGTCGCCCGGATGGAACTGATTGTTCTCGTCGTGGGCGTGGTAGTTCTTCGAGCGCCGGATCGTCTTCTTGTAGATCGGGTGGGTGAAGCGACGGTCGACGCGCACCACGATCGTCTTCTCTTGCTTGTCGCTGACGACCACGCCCTGCAGGGTCCTCTTCGGCATGTCTAAAGGTCCTTACTTCGTCTTGCCGGCGCGCTTCTGCGCGGCGATGGTCTTGATACGGGCGATGTCGCGACGGGCCTCGCGCAGCCGAGAGGTGTTCTCGAGCTGGCCGGTGGCGCGTTGGAAGCGGAGGTTGAAGCGCTCCTTCTTCAGGCCCACGATCGCGTCGTCCATCTGATCTTCGCTCATCGCGCGGATGTCGGCGGTCTTCATCTCAGCCATGTCGATTACTCCGCAATGCGCGCGACGAAGCGCGTCTTGATCGGCAGCTTGGCGGCGGCGAGCGTCAGCGCTTCCTTGGCGAGCTGCTGATTGACGCCGTCGATCTCGAACATCACCCGGCCCGGCTTGACCCGCGCCACCCACAATTCCGGCGAACCCTTGCCGGAGCCCATGCGGACTTCGGCCGGCTTCTTCGACACCGGAACGTCCGGGAAGATGCGGATCCAGACGCGGCCGGCACGCTTCATGTGACGGGTCAGCGCACGACGCGCGGCTTCGATCTGGCGCGCGGTGACGCGCTCAGGCTCCATCGCCTTCAGGCCGAACTGGCCGAAAGCCAGGGTCGCGCCCGACGACGCAACGCCGTGGATGCGGCCCTTGTGCGCCTTGCGGAACTTGGTCTTCTTTGGTTGCATCATGGCTTACGCCCTCAAACCTTCTTCAGCAGCCGGTCAGGCAGCATCGCGGCGCGGCCGCGAGTTGTCGCCTTCGGCCATCCGCTTGTCCTGCGCCATCGGATCGTGCTCGAGGATCTCGCCCTTGAAGATCCACACCTTGACGCCGCAGGTGCCGAACGTGGTGAACGCCGTCGCGACGCCGTAATCGATGTCGGCGCGCAGCGTGTGCAGCGGCACGCGACCTTCGCGATACCACTCCATACGGGCGATTTCGGCACCGCCGAGACGGCCCGAGCAGTTGATCCGGATGCCCTCGGCGCCGAGACGCATCGCCGACTGCACCGCCCGCTTCATCGCGCGGCGGAACGCGACGCGGCGCTCGAGCTGCTGCGCGATCGACTCGGCGACCAGCGTGGCGTCGAGCTCCGGCTTGCGGATTTCGACGATGTTGATCACGACGTCCGAAGACGTGATGTCGGCGACCTTCTTGCGCAGCTTGTCGATGTCGGCGCCCTTCTTGCCGATCACGACGCCCGGACGCGCCGAGTGGATCGTCACCCGGCACTTCTTGTGCGGACGCTCGATCACGATGCGCGCCACCGCGGCCTGCTTCAATTCCTTGTGCAGGATCTCGCGGATCTTGACGTCCTCGTGCAGCAGCTTGCCGTATTCGCTCTTGCCCGCGAACCAACGGGAATCCCACGTCCGGTTGATACCCAGCCGCAGCCCGATCGGATTGATCTTTTGACCCATCGAAAGTCTCCCGCGCCTTCGCTTAAGCGCTTGCTTCTGCTTCGACCTGACGAACGACGATCGTCAGCTGCGCGAAGGGTTTGAAAATACGGCCCGAGCGACCACGGCCGCGCGGCGAGAAACGCTTCATCACGATGCCCTTGCCGACATGGGCTTCCGACACGACCAGCGCGTCGACGTCCAGATCGTGGTTGTTCTCGGCGTTGGCGATCGCCGATTCCAGGCACTTCTTGACGTCGACCGCGATCCGCTTGCGCGAGAACGCTAGGTCGGCGAGCGCCGCAGACGCGCTGCGGCCGCGGATCAGCTGAGCGACCAGATTGAGCTTCTGCGGAGAGACGCGAAGCATCCGGGCGACGGCCTTGGCCTCGTTATCCGGGAGGCTCCGTTCGCGCTTGGGTTTGCTCATGGCTTCGTCCTCAACCCTTCTTCGACTTCTTGTCGCCGGAGTGGCCGTGGAACGTGCGGGTCGGCGAGAACTCGCCGAACTTGTGACCCACCATTTCCTCGTTCACCGCCACCGGGACGTGCTTCTGGCCGTTGTAGACGCCGAAAGTCAGCCCGACGAACTGCGGCAGGATGGTGGAGCGGCGGCTCCAGATCTTGATGACGTCGTGACGGCCCGACGCGCGCGCCGCATCCGCCTTCTTCAGCAGCGAGCCCTCGACGAACGGGCCCTTCCAGACTGAGCGAACCATGTCCGGCTTCCTTACTTCTTCTTCCGCTTGTGGCGGCTGATGAGAATGAACTTGTCGGTCGACTTGTTCGAGCGGGTCTTCTTGCCCTTGGTCGGCTTGCCCCACGGAGTCACCGGGTGACGGCCGCCCGAAGTGCGTCCTTCACCACCGCCGTGCGGATGGTCGATCGGGTTCATCACGACGCCGCGGTTGTGCGGACGGCGGCCGAGCCAGCGCTTGCGGCCCGCCTTGCCGATCGAGATGTTCATGTGGTCCGGGTTCGACACCGCGCCGATCGTGGCGGTGCAGCGGCCGTGGACCAGACGCTGCTCGCCCGAATTCAGGCGAACGATGACGTAGTCATGATCGCGACCGACGACCTGGGCGTAGGTACCGGCCGAACGCGCGATCTGCCCGCCCTTGCCGATCTTCAGCTCGATGTTGTGCACGATCGTGCCGACCGGCATGTTGCCGAGCGGCATGACGTTGCCCGGCTTCACGTCGACATAGGCGCCGGCGATCACGGTGTCGCCGACCGCGAGGCGCTGCGGAGCCAGGATGTAGGCCTGCTCGCCGTCCTCGTACTTGATCAGCGCGATGAACGCGGTGCGGTTCGGATCGTATTCCAGGCGCTCGACCTTGGCCGGAACGTCGACCTTGGTGCGCTTGAAATCGACCATGCGATAGGTCTGCTTGTGGCCACCGCCGCGGAAACGCACGGTGATCCGGCCGGTGTTGTTACGACCGCCCGCCTGGTTCTTGCCCTCGGTCAGCGACTTGACCGGCTTGCCCTTGTACAGGGCCGAACGATCGACCATGACCAGCTGGCGCTGGCCCGGCGTCGTGGGATTAAACGTCTTCAATGCCATGGTCGGTCCCGCCTTACAGTCCGGTGGTCACGTCGATGCGATGACCCTCTTCCAGGGTCACGACCGCACGCTTGGTGTCCGACTGCGTGCCGAAGGTGCCGCGGAAGGACTTCGACTTGCCCTTGCGCACCAGCGTGTTCACGCTCTTCACCTTGACGTCGAACAGCTTCTCGACGGCTTCCTTGATCTGCGGCTTGGTGGCGCCGCCCTGCACCTTGAACACGACCTTGTTGTGTTCGGACGCCGTCGTGGCCTTTTCGGTCACGACCGGCGCAACGATCACGTCGTAATGGCGCGGATCGATGGTTTTCATTTAAAGCGCGCCTCCAACGCATCCAGCGCAGCCTTGGTCAGCACCAGCTTCTGGCGGCGCACAATGTCGTAGACGTTGATGCCCTGGATCGGCAGCACGTCGATGTTCGGAATGTTGCGGGCCGCCGTGGCGAAACCGGTGTTCACCTCGGCGCCGTCGATGATCAGCGCGCTGGTCAGGCCGAGACCCGAGAACGCACCGACCAGAGCCTTGGTCTTGGCGGCTTCCAGCTCGGCCTTGTCGAGCACGATCAGGCCGCCGCCCTTGGCCTTGGCCGACAGAGCGTGCTTCAGCGCCAGGGCGCGGACCTTCTTCGGCAGGTCGATGGCGTGCGAACGCACCACCGGGCCGAACGCACGGCCACCGCCGCGGAACTGCGGCACGCGCTGCGAACCGTGACGAGCACCGCCGGTGCCCTTCTGCTTGTACATCTTCTTGCCGGTGCGCCAGACTTCGGCGCGGCCCTTGGCCTTGTGGGTGCCGGCCTGGCGCTTGGCGAGCTGCCAGATCACGCAGCGCTGCACGATGTCCTGGCGCGGCTCGAGACCGAAGATGGTGTCGGACAGCTGGACCGAGCCGGCTTCCTTACCCTCGAGAGTGGTGACCTTCAATTCCATCTCACACACCCTCCTGCTCGGCAGCCGGAGCCGCAGCTTCGTCGCCGCCATTGGCCAGCCGGAACTTGCCCGGCTTCGGCGCGTCGGCCGGCAGCGCCTTCTTCACGGCGTCGCGCACCGAGATCCAGCCGCCCTTGGTACCCGGAACGGCACCCTCGACCAGGATCAGGCCGCGCTCGACGTCGGTCTGCACCACACGCAGGTTCAGCGTGGTGATGCGGTCGACACCCATGTGGCCGGGCATCTTCTTGTTCTTGAAGGTCTTGCCGGGATCCTGACGGCCACCGGTCGAACCGATCGAGCGGTGCGACACCGACACGCCGTGGGTGGCGCGCAGACCGCCGAAATTCCAGCGCTTCATACCGCCGGCGAAGCCCTTACCGGTCGAAGTGCCGGTGACGTCGACGAACTGGCCGACGACGAAATGGTCGGCCTGAATCTCGGCGCCGACCGGGATCAGCGAGTCCTCGGACACGCGGAACTCGGCGACCTTACGCTTCGGTTCGACCTTGGCGGCCGCGAACTGGCCGCGTTCGGCCTTCGGCATATAGACGGTCTTGCGCGAGCCGGAGCCGAGCTGCAGCGCCACATAGCCGTTCTTTTCGGTGGTGCGGTGGGCCAGCACCTGGCAGTTGCCCAGCTTCAGCACGGTCACGGGGATATGTTCGCCGGCCTCTGTAAAGACCCGCGTCATCCCGACCTTCTGTGCGATCACTCCGGAGCGCATCGGCGTGCTTCCTGTTCTTTCTGTCCGTTACTTAACCGGACGGTCCAATCTCAGAGCTTGATTTCGACGTCGACGCCGGCAGCGAGGTCGAGCTTCATCAGCGCATCGACGGTCTGCGGGGTCGGGTCGACGATGTCGAGCAGGCGCTTGTGAGTGCGCATCTCGAACTGCTCGCGGCTCTTCTTATCGACGTGCGGCGAACGGTTGACGGTGAACTTCTCGATCCGGGTCGGCAGCGGGATCGGCCCGCGCACCTGCGCACCGGTTCGCTTCGCGGTGTTGACGATCTCACGCGTCGACGTATCGAGAATCCGATGGTCGAACGCCTTGAGGCGAATGCGAATATTTTGGCCGTTCATTGCCGTATCTTTCTTTAGAGAGCGAGTGGTGAGTGGCGAGTAGCGAATAGTCCCCTATTCGCCACTCCCTATTCGCTATTCGCGTTCTTACTCGATGATCGCGGCGACGACGCCTGCGCCGACGGTGCGGCCGCCTTCGCGGA
>NZ_LJIC01000068.1 GCF_001295845.1 Rhodopseudomonas sp. AAP120
GAACTTCCCGCCGTCGAGATCACCGCGCCGCAGCCGAGCCGGCGCCAGGCCCAGGCCCCGCGTGCCGCCAATCGCGCTGCCACGGGGCCCTCGCGCCGCTCCACGCAACGCGCCGCACGGGCGCCGCAGCCGGCGCAGCCGACGCAGCGCGCGGTGTTCGAGCGCGGCACCGATCCGGTGCCCGGCTTCGTGCCGAGCGTCAGCGCCAGCGGCACCAAGACCGACACCAAGCTGATCGAGACGCCGCAGTCGATCTCCGTCGTCAGCCGCGACAATCTCGATGCGCGCGGCGTCGACACCGTCGCGCAGGCGCTGCAATACACCGCGGGAGTCGCGGTGCAGACCGGCGGCGCCGATCCGCGCTACGATCAGGCCAAGATCCGCGGCTTCGAGACCAACGGCTTCTCGAATTTCCGCGACGGCCTACGCGACACCGCGAACGGCTCGGCGTATTTCTCGGTGTTTCGCAACGAGCCCTACGGCGTGCAGCGGATCGACGTCGTCAAAGGCCCGAGCTCCGTCATGTACGGCCAGAGCCCGCCCGGCGGCCTGATCGACCTGATCAGCAAGCGCCCGACCGAGCAGGCGTTCGGCGAAGTGGTCGGCCTCGTCGGCACCGCCGACCGGCTGCAGGGCGCGTTCGACGTCGGCGGTCCGCTCGACAAGGACAAGACCCTGCTCTATCGGCTGACCGGCGTGCTGCGCGATTCCGACGCGCAGGTCGCCAAGTTCTCCGACAAGGTCAAGGACAACCGGGCCTATATCGCGCCGGCCGTGACCTGGCGCCCCAACAACGATACCTCGCTGACGATCCTCAGCGACTATCAGCACGACGTGTTCGGCAACGCCTTTCCAGTATCGGTCGGCACGGTGCGCGGCGGCAAGATCGTCGACGTCAAGCCGCTGCCGCTGTTTCTCGGCGAGCCGAGCTACAACACCTTCGACCAGAAACAATATCGGATCGGCTATCAGTTCGAGCATCGCTTCAGCGACGATCTGATCGTGCGCTCGCGCGCGCGTTACGGCCATGTCGACCTGGAATATCGCTACGTCACCTTCGCCGGCACGCCGCTCGACACCCAGACGGTGTTTCCCCGGATCTCGCGCCGCGTGCTCGAGAGCACCGACACCTTCAACATCGACAACCACGTCATCGCCAAGACCTGGACCGGGCCGTTGCAGCACACCGTGCTGGTCGGCACCGACTATCAGGCGTTCCAACTCGGCGGCCAGCAGTTCGGCGGCACCGCGCCGTCGCTGAGCCGGATCAACCCGGTCTATGGCGTGCCGATCG
Source organism: Rhodopseudomonas sp. AAP120 (assembly GCF_001295845.1). Taxonomy (GTDB): domain Bacteria; phylum Pseudomonadota; class Alphaproteobacteria; order Rhizobiales; family Xanthobacteraceae; genus Rhodopseudomonas. The sequence goes on from NZ_LJIC01000068.1 coordinate 1,295, forward strand.
CGATGCCCACGACGCTGCTGCAGAGCTACAAGCAGAATCTGAACCAGGCCGGCATCTATCTGCAGGATCAGATCAAGCTGCAGAACTGGATTCTGACCCTCGGGGGCCGCTACGACGCGGCTCAGCAAACCACGCTCGACCGCATCAGCGGCGTGCCGCAGACCAACGACGACACTGCTTTCACCAAGCGGGTCGGCCTGACCTATCTGTTCGACAGCGGAGTGGCGCCCTACGTCAGCTATTCCGAATCGTTCCTGCCGACCGCCGGCGTCGATTTCAGCTCCAAGGCTTTCAAGCCGACCACCGGCAAGCAATATGAAGGCGGCGTCAAGTTCCAGCCCAACCGGGATTTTCTGTTCACCGCCGCGGTGTTCGACCTGACCCAGAACAACGTGCTGACCGCCGATCCGAACCATCTCAACTACAATATCCAGACCGGCCAGGTGAATTCGCAAGGCCTCGAGCTGGAGATGCTGGCCAAGCCGATGCCGGGGCTGAACCTGCTGGCGACCTACACGCTGCAGAACCTCAAGAACACCCAGAGCAACAACGGCGACGTCGGCAAGGTGCCGGTGCTGACGCCGCGCAACATGGCGTCGGCCTTCGCCGACTATACGCTGCAGAGCGGCCCGCTGGCCGGCTGGGGCTTCGGCGCCGGCGTCCGCTATGTCGGCGAATCCTACATGGACATCCTCAACACCCTCACCAACCAGGCCTATACGGTGTTCGACGCCGGGCTGCATTATCGCCAGCCGAAGGGCATCAACCTGGCGCTCAACGTCAAGAACATCGGCAACAACGACCGAGCGCTCTGCACCGTGACCGGCGGCTGCCAGTACATCACCCCGCGGGTGATCACCGCGACCGCGAGCTACCGCTGGTGACCGGGACGCGCGGCCTCAGGATCTGGAGCAAGGTCCACACCTGGACCTCGCTGATCTCTATGCTGTTCCTGCTGATGCTGTGCATCACCGGCCTGCCGCTGATCTTCCATGAGGAGATCGAGGACCTGACCGAGCAGCAATTCGCCGCGCCGCAATTGCCGAGCGGCACGCCTGCCGCACCGGTGGACGACGTCCTCCGCGCCGCGCAGCAGGCCCGGCCCGGCGATCACGTGCTGTTCGTCACCTGGCGCGACGAGCAGCCGTCGGTCGTCGTGATCACCATGTCGCCGACGCCGAAGCCGATGCGCGGCCAGTTCTATCGGCTGGTGATGGACGCCCGCACCAAGGCGGTGCTCGGCGAGGAGCGGCCGCAGCGCGGCGTGATGGACATCATCCTGCTGCTGCACAAGAACATGCTGCTGGAACTGCCCGGCGAATTGTTCCTCGGCGCGATGGGCCTGCTGCTGGTGGTGTCGATCGTCTCCGGCGTCGTGGTCTATGCGCCGTTCATGCGCCGGCTCGCCTTCGGCACCGTGCGCCAGCGCTCGCGGCGGCTGAAATGGCTCGACCTGCATAATCTGTTCGGCATCGTCACCACGGTCTGGCTGTTCGTCGTCGGTGGCACGGGGGTGATCAACACGCTGGCGATGCCGATGTACGACTACTGGCGCGGCCAGGTGCTGCCGCCGCTGCTGGCGCCGTATCGCGGCGCCCCGGTGGCGCAGCCGTCGTCGCTGGATCAGGCGATCGCCCGGGTGCGTACCGCGCTGCCCGAGGGCCGCCTGACCTCGATCACGATGCCGACCGCCGAGAACTTCGGCAGCCCGCGGCATCTCGTGGTCTGGATGAAGGGCAACTCCGCCCTGACGGCGCTGCTGGCGACGCCGACACTGGTCGATGTCGACCAGAGCGTGCCGGTGCTGGTGCCGCAGATGCCGTGGTACTTGACCCTGCTGCAGATGTCGCGGCCGCTGCATTTCGGCGACTATGGCGGCCTGCCGCTCAAGATCGTCTGGGCGCTGCTCGACCTCGTCTGCATCGTCGTGCTGATCACCGGCCTGTATCTGTGGATCGCGAAGCAGCGCTTCGGCGGCAGCGCCCGCAGCCGGACCGCGGTGCGATCCGATGCGAGGCCGGCATGACCGCGCCCCGCAGAGCCTCGCACACCACCGCGCAGATCTTCGCCGCCCCGCTCGCGATCGGCGTCATCACCGCCCTCGGCCTGACCACCGCCCTGCTGGGTGACGGCCTGTGGGATTGGATGTCCTGGATCGCGCTGTCGCTGCCGGTCGCGGTGGCAGTGGGTTATTGGCACTTAGGTGGCAAGCGGGCCGCCTCCCGATAAGGTGCACGCCGCTAACTCCATCGTCATTGCGAGCGAAGCGAAGCAATCCAGCGCCACATACGCGGCGTGGATTGCTTCGTCGCTTCGCTCCTCGCAATGACGGCGGTGCGGGACATCGGCTTCCCGTGCGTCCGGCCAAAGCCCCGCTACTTCACCAGCTCGCACCCGCCCTCCGCCATCGGCCGGAACGCCTTGTCGGCCGGGATGGTCGAGACCAGGCGATAGTAGTCGTAGGGATATTTCGACTCCTCCGGCTTCTTCACCTCGAACAGATACATCGGGTGCACGACGCGGCCGTCCTGGCGGATGGTGACATCGCCGAACAGTTTGTCCTTGCCGCTGAAGGTTTTCATCTGCGGCACGACCTGCTTGGCGTCGTCGCTGCCGGTGGCGGCGACGGCGTTGAGATAGGCCAGAGTCGAGGCATAGACGCCGGCCTGGTTGCCGCTCGGCATCTTGCCGTTCATGCCGGGGCGCTGCGCGAAGCGCTTGGCGAACGACCGCGTGTCCTCGTTCATGTCCCAGTAAAACGCCTCCATCAGCTGCAGGCCCTGCGCGACCTTGATGCCCATGCCGTGGATATCGTTGATGAACAGCAGGAACGCGACCAGCTTCTGGCCGCTTTGCTGGATGCCGAATTCGGCCGCCTGCTTGACGGTGTTGATGGTGTCGCCGCCGGCATTGGCGAGGCCGATCACGCCGGCCTTCGAGGTCTGCGCCTGAAGCAGGAACGAGGCGAAGTCGGACGTTCCGAGCGGATGCTTGCTCGAGCCGATCACCTTGCCGCCGTGCGCCTCGATGTATTTGCTGGCTTCTGCCTCGATCCCTTTGCCGAGTGCGTAGTCCACCGTGATGAAGTACCAGTCCTTACCGCCGCGCTCCATCATCGCCGCCGCGGTGGTGTTGCCGGTCGCCCAGGTGTCGTTGACCCACTGGATGGTGTTGGGGGAGCAAGCCTTGCCGGTGAGATCGGAGCTCGCGGTCGACGACGCCAGGAACGTCATCTTGGTGCCGCGCAGCAGTGTGTTGATCGAGAGTCCCACCGATGAATTCGGCACATCGACGATGGCGTCGACGCCCTCGTTGTCCAGCCAGCGGCGCGCGATGGCATTGCCGACGTCGGCCTTGTTCTGGTGGTCGGCATAGACGATCTCGACCTTGATATCCTTGCCACCGCCGGCGAAGTCCTCGGCCGCCATCCGGGCGGCCTCGACCGAGCCCATGCCGTTGGTGTCCTGGAAGATGCCGGAAATGTCGTTGAGCACGCCGACCCGCACGACGTTGCCGGAAATCTCGGCGCTGGCCGTGGTCGTCAGCAGACAGGCGGTCGCAAGGCCTAACAGGCCCTCGGTGATTGTCATGGTTCTCTCCCTGAGGTGATCTTGTTGGTTGGTGACGCCGCCGGTCGTTGCCGGCGGCGGATCGTTCAAACTGAAGGCCTAGAATTGCCGCTCCGGAATCCGCACCACCAGCCCGTCGAGATCGTCTGTGAGCTTGATCTGGCAGGACAGCCGGCTCGACGGCAGTCGCTCCGCGGCCGTGCCGTCGAGCAGATCGTCTTCATTGCCGTCGACCGGCGGCAGCTTGCTGAGGCCCTCTTCGACATAGACGTGGCAAGTGGCGCAGACGGCGTTGCCGCCGCATTCGGCGACAATGCCGTCGAGCCCCAGGCTCAGCGCCGCATACATCGCGGTGTCGCCGACGGCCGCATCGGCGACTTCGCTGCGGCCATCGGGCAGAATGAAAGTAATCGTCGGCATTGCTTCTCCTCGGAGCCTGAACGGAAACTCAGCAACTCAAATCACGCCTCTCCACGTCATTGCGAGCAAAGCGAAGCAATCCAGCGGCTCCGAGCGCGGAGCTCCTGGATTGCTTCGTCGCTTCGCTCCTCGCAATGACGAAGGGAGGATCGGTTTTGAAAGGCGCATCGTCGGTCAGGCTCCTCAGGCCGGCTTCAGCTGCAGCGGCAGACTCTCAAGCCCGCGCAGCGTGTTGTTGAAGCGGCGCTTGACCGGCCCGGCGATCTCGATCGCGTTCACCTTGCGGGCCAGCGCAGCGAGCACGACCTCGCCTTCCAACCGCGCCACCAACTGGCCGACGCACATGTGGATGCCCGAGCCGAAGCCGACATGGCCGGAGGTCTTGCGGGTGATGTCGTAGCGGTCCGGCTCGTCCCAGCGTCGCGGATCGCGATTGGCGGAGCCGAGGAACATCAGCACCTTCTCGCCCTCGCCGATCGTTGCGCCACCGAGTTCGACCTCGCGCGTCGTGGTGCGGAAGAAGGTTTGCACCGGGCTTTCGAACCGCACCGCTTCCTCGAAGGCGTTGCGCGCCAGCGCCGGATCGGCGCGCAGCCGCGCCAGTTCCTCGGGAAACCGCGCCAGGCAATACATCGCAGCGCCGATGCCGTTCACAGTGGTGTCCAGCCCGGCGGACAAAAGCGAGCGGACTAACAACGGCGCTTCGTCCGGGGTGATTTCGCCGGTGTCGCTGAAGGCGTGGATGCAGGCGCCGAAGCCGCCCGGCGCGAGGCTCGGCCGCTGGCACTGCTCGTTGACATAGGCCTGATGCGGCGCCGAGCGCTCGATCGCCGATTGGCGCAATTCGTTCGGCGGTCCGAACGCGTTGAACACCAGGCCGGCATAAGGCAGCAGGTTCTCGCGGCCCTCCTGCTTCAGCCCCATCGCGTCGGGAAACACCGACAGCGGATAGGCTTCGGCGAGATCCGCGATCGCATCGACGGCGCCGCCGCGCGCCAGCAGTTCGTCGATCTTGGCGTCAGCAGCAGCAGCGAAGTTGTCGCGCAGCCGCTTCATCGTCGCGGGCGACAGCACCTTGCTCAGCACCGCGCGGGTCCGCGTGTGCGCGGGCGGATCCGCCTCGAGGATCAGGCTCGGCGGCCGCCACGGCTTCTCCTTCTTGAAATCGCTGAGGCCGACCCCGCGGCTGGAGCAGAAGGTCAGCGGATCATTGAGCACGGCATAGACTTCGGCATAGCGCGCGACGCCATAGACGTTCCATTTGTCGAGATACACCACCGGGCCGGCGTCCCGCATCGCCTGCTGGTCCGGATAGGGATCGGCGAAGAACTCCATCGAGAACGGGTCGATCGCCAGATGCGGAATCGCCGCGCTTGTCGCAGGCGGCGCGGCCTGTGATGCAGCCTGGGTCGCACTCATCTCGTCCTCCCTTTCGTCCGATCCTTGCATTCGGCACTTGTGAACCGTGCCCGCGTATCTTTATGTCTGCTCACCCGCCGCCAGCTCTCGAAAGCGCCATGACCGGTTCGCCTCCACGAAAATCACGACGCAGTTCGGCGCCAACCAGCGCGCAGACGCTCGACCTCGAGCGCTACGTCCCGGCCTTCATCACCTTCATCGCCAACAAGCTGTCGAACAGCGCAACGGCGTTCTATCAGCGGGAGTTCGGCGTCAACGTCACCGAATGGCGGATCATGTCGCTGCTGGCGATCGAGCCGGGCATCGCGGCGGCGCGGATTTGCCAAGTGATCGGCTTCAACAAGGGGCCAGTCAGCCGCACGCTGACCGACATGCAGCAGCGCGGGCTGATCGCGATCCGCACCGATCCGAACGACGGCCGCAGCCATTCGATCTCGCTGACCGCGAAGGGCCGCGCGACGCATGATAAGGTCATCGTCGCCGCGCTCGACCGCGAGCGGCGTCTGATGTCGTGCCTCGACAAAGGCGAACAGGAAGTGCTGATCGAGATGCTGCGCCGCCTGCACAACAACCTCGGCGCGGTCACCGGCGAGACGTGAGACGTGCCGCCGCGCGCGACGAGCGCGCACGCGTCGTTGGCCTGCCGCCTTGTCGCGCGCTTTGGGCACGACGCGGCCTTTGCCGGCTCGACTGCCGAACATCATTCCTCCCGAACCCGGCGACTGGATCGCTCTTGTTCGGAACAAGTCTCATAGATCAGTTGCCTTGGCAACAAATATGTTTTGCAGATGATACTGCGCTGCAGCGTTTGCAATTGCTGCTGCAACGCCCGATTCATCAACCTGCCTCACAGCGCCGGACACCGCAAACAGCAGCGAGCCCGGTTCTGACCGTGTCAGAACCGGGCTCGCGATGAAGATCACGTCGTGTCAGACGTCGCCGCAGGCGTGCGGTGTCCCGGCCTCAGGCCGGCTTGAGAGACGTCCAGTCTTCCGATTGCTCGAACGCATGCGCCGCCTGGTAGATCGAGGCTTCGGCGCAGTGCTTGCCGACCAGCATCATCCCCACCGGCAAGCCATCGCTCATGCCGCACGGCACCGACATCGCCGGATGACCGGTCACGTCGAACGCCGCCGTATTCCCCAGCATCTCGAAGGCGCGCGTCAGAATTTCCCCGAGCGGCGCGGAAGGCTCCGGCAGCTTGGTCGCCTTCATCGGCACCGTCGGCAGCAGCAGCAGATCGTAATCGGCCAGCACGGCGTCGTAGGCTGCGCGCAGCCGGCGGGCCAGATTCTGCGCCTTCGCATAGTACACGCCGCGGTGTTTCTGCAGCATGTACTGCCCCAGCATGATGGTCACCTTCAGGGTATCCGACAGACCATCGGCGCGCGTGCGCCAAGCGTCATGGGCCTGCATCAGGCTGGTGACGTAGAGCCCCTTCCAGTTGAAGCCGAAGCCATTGCCGTGCATCATCTGGACCGTGGCGCCCTCGTGGGCGATCGCCGACCAGATCGCGCCGCTGACCGCATGCATCGGCACCGAGACATCGGCGACCTCCGCGCCCAGCGCCCGGAACCGATCCGCAGCCTTCCTCACCAGCGCATCGACATCCGTCTCGGAATTGGCATGACCGAAGCCTTCCGTGAGCACGCCGATGCGCAGTCCCTTGAGCGGCTTGCCGAGTGCCGCCGTGTAGGCCTCGGTCGAAATATCGATCTGCCGGGGATCGAGACCGTCGGGCCCAGCCAGGACCTCGAGCAGCAGCGCGTTGTCGGCGACATTCGCGGTGATCGGCCCGGTGTGATCGAGCGTCGACTCGATCGGCATCACTCCGGTGTAAGGCACGAGCCCATGCGTGGGCTTCATCCCGTAGGTCCCGCAATACGCGGACGGAATGCGGATTGATCCGCCTTGGTCGCCGCCGATCGCCATATCGACTTCTTTCGCCGCCACCAGCGTAGCACTACCCGACGACGATCCGCCGGCCGAATAGCCGGCCTTTCGCGGATTGATCACTGGCCCGAGAGCGCTGGTGTGACTGCCGCCGGAGAAGCAGAAATACTCGCAATGGGCCTTGCCGACGATCGTCGCTCCCGCATCCAGCATCCGCGTCACGATGGTGGCATCGACGTCCGGCACATAGCCTTGCAGGCTGGAGGCGCCGTTCATCATCGGAACGCCGGCGAGCAGGACGTTGTCCTTGAGCACGACCGTCTTGCCGTGCAGCTTGCCCGACGCCGCTCCCTTGACCTCGGCCTTCCGGTACCAGGCGTTGTAGACATTCTCATCGCCGGTCGGTTGATATCCCGGCGTCCGCGGATACTTCACCAAAGGCACGTCGTCCGGCAACGTGTCGAGCACATTGTAGGCGGCCACGGCTCCGCCCATCTGCGCGATGAACCCGTCGATCTCCGCGACCGGCATGCTCATGCCGAGCGCCTCACAGACCTCTGACATTTCCTCGGTGGTCGGCAGCTTCACAGTCATCGTCTGTCTCCTCGTGGCGGGTTACAACGGGTCCTGCACTGCGCGGCGTGCCGGCAGAGGGACGATTTCAGTCGTGGATGAGAGGCGCGGCTACGCGACCAGGCAGGCTGCCAGATCGGCTTTGATCTGCGCTTCGGGAAGCTTGCGGCCGATGAAGACGAGCCGGGACGCGCGCGCTTCGTCCGGCTTCCAGGGCGGCCCGAGATCGGAATTCATCAGCATGTGAATGCCCTGAAAGATCACCCGGCAATCGAGGCCGTCGAACGCCACGATGCCCTTGTACCTCATCAGATCCCGGCCGACCTCAGAGACGGCCTTGCGGAAGAATTCCTCCAGCCGGTCCTGGTCGAAAGGCTTCGAACTCGAGAACACGAAAGACTGCACCGAATCGTCGTGCTCGTGATCGTCCTCGCCGAGAAAACCGGGCTCGATCCGAAGGATCTCGTCGAGCGAGAAGCCGCGAATGTCGAGCAGCTCCGCGATCGGCGCATCGCCGAAATGCGCCGCCTTGATCGGCGCCCGCGGGTTCATCCGCACCAGCCGGTCGGAGAGCTTCGCGAGCTCTTCCTCACCGACGAGATCGGCCTTGCTCAGCAGAATCCGGTCGGCGAATCCGACCTGCTCCTGCGCCTCGTGGAAATCATCCAGCTGAGCATGCGCGTGCTTGGCGTCCACCACGGTGACGATCGCATCGAGCAGATAGTAGGACGCTACATCGTCCTCGACGAAAAAGGTCTGAGCCACCGGCGCCGGGTCCGCGAGGCCGGTGGTTTCGATCACGACACGATCGAACGCCTCCGGATCGAGCTCGCGACGCTTCCTCAAGTCACCGAGGATCCGAACCAGGTCGCCGCGGACGGTGCAGCAGATGCAGCCATTGTTCATCTCGATGATCTGCTCCTGCTGCTCGACCACCAGCAGTTCATTGTCGACGCCGGCCTCACCGAACTCGTTCTCGATCACGGCAATCCGCTCGCCGTGCCGCTCCCGCAGAATCCGGTTCAGCAGCGTGGTCTTCCCCGCGCCAAGAAAACCCGTCAGGATCGTCACCGGAACTTTCCGACTCTCGGCCGACATCTGAGGCCCCGTCACTTCATTACGTTGGTTGGACCGACCGAGCCGGCAGCGAAACGGCGAGCGCGCAACTGCGCCTCATTGGTGACGCCCTTGGCGATCATCAGCTTCTCGGCCGCATCCAGCCACTGTTCGTAGTAGCTTCGCGGAACGCCGCCGGCGGCCTCGATCGCCGTATCGGCAGCCACTTCACCGGAGAAGCACTCCACCCATTCGGACCACTCGAAGTGCCCGTCCTGTGCAAGCCGAACGATGATCGCGAACGCCCTCGCTTCCCAGGGCTCGTCGAACTTCGTCTCACTGTCCGGCCCGACCGGGATCGTCTTGCAAAGCAGAGGTGACGCTGCCTCGCTCCGTGCCGACCCGACCATCAAGCGAGGTCCATATAATCGTCGAACACGTCGACCCTGAGCGTGTCGCGCTCGGAGGCCGTGCCGCCCCACAACTCGCGCGCGGTGAAGCGCACGCTGTAGCAGTGTTGCGGCTTCTCACCGAGGCCGTGAGCGTGCGTATCGGGAAACGCGAAGACGCCGTAGTCGGCTTCGATGATGCCGAGCTTTCCGCGGAGATAGCCGGGCAGCCTGGTGTGCGTTTCCGGATTGTGATTTCGCACGCGAATTCTGTCACCGACGCGGAAGCGGGGCGCCACGGGTTCGGCGACACGAGCCGAGGCTCCGGTGGACGCAACGGCGGGAGCGATATCTGGCGTCAGCAACATCACACTTCCTCGGCTTTCGCGAGCTTCGCAATGCGATCGTCATATTCCTCGCGGGTGATGAATCCCCGCTTGATCAGAATATCCTCGAACGCATGCAGCCAATGCTCGTAGTACGACGATTCCAGATAGTGCGCCGGATCGAGTTTCTCGATGGCATGACGAAACTCGTCGACCGAGTATCCGGCGAACACGAACGTGCCCGCGAACATTCCGAAGACACGGCGTTCCCACTCCTCGTGGAACACCGGCTCGTTTTCCTCGCGGATGATCGGCCCGATGCCGTGCTTGCCGCCGAGATCATGAATTCCGTTCATGGGACGACTCCGTCTTCAATGGCTGGGAGCGGCGGGAGCGGACGAGCCGAGCGTGGTGACGCCGATCATCGAGTCGCGGGTCACCAGGTCGACCAGTTGCTCTTCACTGAGATCTTCGGTGCCGGCCGGACGCTCGGGCAGCACGAGGTATCGCAGTTCGGCCGTGGTGTCCCACACCCGAACCTCGACGTTTTCGCTGAGTTCGGTGCCGAATTCCTTCAGGACACCGCGCGGGTCGCTGACCGCGCGCGCCCGGTACGGCGCGGACTTGTACCAGATCGGCGGCAGGCCGAGGGTCGGCCACGGATAGCAGGAACACAGCGTGCAGACGACGAGGTTGTGCACCTCGGGCGTATTCTCGACCACCACCATGTCCTCTCCCTGCAAGCCGGAGAAGCCCATTTCCTTGATCGCCGTGGTCGCATCGGAAAGCAGCCGCTGCTTGTAGTCCGGATCGGTCCATGCACGCGCGACGACCTTCGCGCCGTTACGCGGACCGACCTTGTGTTCGTAGAGCTCGACCAGGACGTCGAGCGCCTTGGGGTCGAGAAGTCCCTTCTCCACCAGAATGGATTCGAGTGCTCGCGTCCGAACCGCCGGATCTGCGCTTTGTTTCGACATATCGATCCCTCCTGTTGCAAACACGGCCAGACACATCAACGACCCGCTCGGTCATCGCGAGCCTATTATTCGTAATTACGAGTATTACATTGCAAGTTCCTGCTGTCAAACGTCGTTCGGCGACAGACACGCACTCACTTCAGTTGCACTACACGCACAGCGGCCCGTCTCGCACGGAACATGATCGCGTTCCGAATGCCGCCGACACCCGATATCCGATCCACACCAAGCAGTCGGCATCTCGCGTACTCCGCGTCACACGGTTTCGCCGATCCGGTCGCGTCGCCGCACATAGAACAGCGCGACCGACGCGGCCCAACTGACCGCGAACAGCGCAACGATCCCGCAGCCGAGCACGCCGAAACTGGCATTGAGGCCGGCGACCGAATCCCAAAAGCCATTGCCCAGATGCAGACGCTGACCGATCAGGCCGAGAACCTCGATCCCGCCGACGACGAAGGCCACCAGAACCGAGAGCGACGTCACGGTGAGGTTGTAGACGAGCTTGCGTTCGGGTCCACGATACGCCCAGCCATAGGCTCCGAGCATCAATATGCCGTCCACGGTATCGAGCAGCGTCATGCCCGCCGTGAACAGCAACGGGAAGATCATGATCGTCCAGCCCGACACATCCGACGACGCTCCCGCCGCCAAACCGAACAGACTAACTTCACTGGCGGTTTCGAAACCGAGCGCGAACAGAAATCCGACCGGAAAGAGGTGCCAGCTTTTCGACACCAGACGGAACACCGGCGCCAGCAACCGAACCATAAACCCGCGCCCCATCAGGATCGCATCGATATCTTCGTCACGGAGAACGTGTCCGCGCTGGCTTTGCCGGAGGGCTCGTACCACCGCCACCAGCACACCGAGATTGGCGACCGCTATGACGAGCAGAAACAACGCGGACATCGACGTGCCGAGCACCCCGCCGATCTCGCGATAGGGCGCAAATTGCTCGGCAAAGGACCGCGCTGTAAAAGCCACCGCCATCGAGGCGATCAGCACGACGGCGGAATGGCCGAGCGCAAAGAACAGACCGACGGCGATCGGCCTCTTGCCGTCCTGCATCTGCTTGCGCGTGACGTTGTCGATCGCTGCGATGTGGTCCGCATCGAGCGCGTGGCGCAGGCCGAGGGTGAAAGCAAGAACCGCCATCCCCATGAGAACGGGGCGCGCGGCGAACGCCGCCGCGGCCCACGCCCACATCAGGAGGTTGGCCAGAACCAGTACCCCGACCAAGCCGAGCAGCCTGGCGCGAAAGCCATCCTGCGCGGGACGATCGAACACGCGGCTGATGGCCATCAGGTCCTCCACGATCGCACCAAGCCGGCCAAGCCGTCGCTTCGGCGAAGCCGAGCAGTGCGTTTCGACAAGCGTGCTCAGCTTCACAACTAATGTCAATTACAATATTCGTATCTGCTAGTATCTGCTATGGTCCGCGCGAGCCCGAAAGCGCTCAATAATTCGGCAAGGGGCTCGAAAAACTTGCAGTTCACAGCCGCTTGATCCATTGTGAGTCTGCGTTGCAGACGACGTAGCTTGACTGGAATCTCTCGTGGCCGACCTCCCGACTATGCAAGATCAGATCGCCTATTTGATCGCCTCCGTTAATCGTCAGCTCGAAGAGGAGCTGTCCGACTCGCTTCGCCCCGAAGGCATTCCGATCGAGCAGTTTAGAATTTTGAATGCGCTTGCCGAGACCGACGGCCTTTCGATGGGGGAACTCGCGGCTGCAGTTCTCGTCGATGCTGGCTCGTTGACGAAGATCGTCGACCGAATGGTTGCCGATGCCCTCGTGTATCGCGGCGTGGCGCCCAGTGACCGGCGCCGGATCCGAATTTTCCTCGCGTCCAAGGGCAAGGCGACCAACAAGCGGTTGAAGGGGATCTCGAACAAACAACAGCGCGGCCTGATCGAGCGTCTGGATCCCGCGAAAGCCAAAGAGCTCACGCGTCTACTGCGAGGACTGATCCGCGAGTGACTACGCTGCTCCCGGCGGCCCATCGGGATCGTGAAATAGGGAACGCCGCCCCTCGCCGCCTAGAGAGGTTCTGGCTCTTACGGAATCTGACCAAGCGCTTTGCAGCATTCAAAGCGGGCACATCCTCATGGTGAGGAGGCGCGAAGCGCCGTCTCGAACCATGGGCCACACAAACGCCGCGGCCTCATCCTTCGAGACGCCCGGCTGCGCCGGGCTCCTCAGGATGAGGACTCAGTGCCGCCGGTCAGTGCATCGTAACGATGAAACGCTCTAAGCGGACGATCGGATTAACGAGAGGCGATCACCCGGAAATCGTGCCCGTCCGCGACTGCCAGGTGAATTGGATGCGTCGCCCCCGCGACGATGCCGCCTTTGAAACCGCGCGCGGTCCGCTGTTGCGCGGCCCGCCCGACTTTTCGTCGAAGATCGGTCGGTTGCAGGCTCTCTGCCGCTTCGACCAGTCCTGCGACGCAATGAACGCCTTCGTAGAGCGACTCGCCGAACGCATTCATGGGCGGCGGCGTTTCGCCGAACAAGTCGTGATAGCGCTCCAGGAACACGGAATTATTGTGGGAACGAAGACAGGAGAAGTACCCCGACGCCACGTAGAGATTAGCGGTGCAGGATTCACCGATCGCATAGAGGATCGTCTCGTCGATCGACGTGCTGAACCGCAAGATGCGCGACGACATCCCCGCCTCGGCGAAGGCCCTATTGAACACGACGGCCTCGTTCCCCAGCAGCCATGACACGATCACATGCGGCCGAGCCTCGGAAATCCGACGGAGCAACGCCTCGTGATCTTCGACCCCGAACGGCACGACCGCGTTGCCGACCACGGTGCCGCCGATATCCCGAATGATCCGCTTCGCCCGGCCCATCGACTGCAGTGGCCAGACATAGTCATTGCCGATCAGGAAAAACCGCGACGCCTGCTTCTCCGTCGCAAGCCAGGATAGTCCCGGTTTCAGCAGATCGTCGGCCGTCTCCCCCACCGTCATCACATCGGGATCCAGCACCCCGCCTTCGAACTGCGGCGTGTAGACGAATGGGACACGCCGCTTTTTCAGCTCGGCGGCGACCAGGGTCCTGGCTGAACTGGTCACCATCGCAACGACCACGTCGACGTCGGACATCGTCGCCAGCGCCGCCGCGGCTTCTCTGGCGCTGGCATCGGTGGCGCCGGCATTGGCGACGATCAGATCAAGCTCGCGTCCGAGAACGCCGCCGTGATGATTGAGCTCCGCGACCGCAAGAACGGCGCTCGCCTCGCAGGACGGCGCCCAAATCCCGCATGGCCCCTCTTGAGGCACCAAGAGCCCAATCTTCAGATGTGCTCGACTCACCGCTCAAGTCCCGATGCAACACGCATGGTAATCGCGAAGTTCGAATGGAGGCGCAGTCCAGAGCCCGAGCTTTGCAGCTCAAACATCCTGCAGCATTGAATACCATTTGGAAGGCGCCGGCAAATCCATTCATCCGCCGGAGGGCCGGCCAGGTGCACGCATGGGATGAGCACCAGCCGCGAGTCGCGTGGATGGTTCGGAAGCACGCCCAGCGGCGGCGCGAACGAATGACGCGGCGAAAGCGGTTAGAACTGCCGCCAGAACAGCCCGATCGTCAGCGCGATGCCGAGCACGACGACGCCGACCCGCAGCGCCTTTTCATTGACGCGGCGCAGCACCCAGACGCCGGCGAGATAACCGACCGTCGACGACGCGGCGAGCACGCCGGCCTCGATCCACTTCACTTCCGGCGACAGCGCGAACATCGCCACTGCCGAGGCGTTCATCGCCGCGGCGAGTGCGTTCTTGGTGGCGCCGGCGTTGCGCGCGTGCATGCCGGCGACCGACAGCGCCGCCATCATCATAAAGCCGATGCCGCCGCCGAAGTAACCGCCATAGATCGCGATCACGAACTGAATGACCCCGAGTACGCCGACATTGATCTTGGCCGGCTCGGCCCGCGCCGTGCGCACGAAGCTGCCCCAGGCGAACACTGCGGTGGCGAACAGCACCAGCCACGGCATCATCCGGGCGAAGATCGTCGGCGGCGTGATCAGCAGCAGCACGGCGCCGACGATGCCGCCGACCAGGCTGATGCCGATCAGCCACCAGAACGACAGCCGCCCGACGCCGAGCACCATCGAGCGTCCCGCGAAACCGGACGCGAGCTGCCCCGGAAACAGCGCGACCGTCGAGGTGATGTTGGCAGACAGCGGCGACAGCCCGGCGAGCAGCAACGCCGGTAGCGTGACGAACGAGCCGCCGCCCGCCAGCGTGTTCTGCATCCCGGCCCACAGGCCGGCGACGGCGAGAATGATCAAGGCAGTCATCACGGTCCTTCTAGGCGCGCCGGCAGGACGATGCCGCGAAGGCCGCGCTCACGTCGGCCGCTTCTTCAGCTTCGCCCGCTTCGGCAGCAAGGCCGGCCAGGACACGATGTGGTCTTCGAGTTCCTCGACCGAGATCTCGGTCTCGGTCGCCTCGACCCGGCCGCGCACCGAGACGCCGGCGTCGTGCACGCTGTTCGGATCGCCGGAGATCAGCGGATGCCACCAGTACAGGTCCCGCCCCTCGGCCACCAGCTTGTAGCCGCAGCTCGGCGGCAGCCAGGTCAGCTCGCGGACGTTCTGCGGCGTCAGCCGCACGCAGTCCGGCACCCGCTCCGACCTGTTCGCGTAGTCGTGACACGCACACGCCTGCCCATCGAGCAGCCGGCAGCCGACATGCGTGAAGTAGATCCGCCCGGAATCCTCATCCTCGAGCTTCTCCAGGCAGCAGCGCGCGCAGCCGTCGCACAGGCTCTCCCATTCGGCCTCCGACATCTCTTCCAAGGTTTTGGTTTTCCAGAAGAAACCGTCCTGGTCGGAGATCTTCTTGCGAGCTGCGGTCATGCCGGGGCGGTTGCTTCCGTGCTGTCAAAGCGTGGTTCTAGGGGGAGTTACGCCGACGGCGCAAGCGGTTAGCCTCGTTCCGGTGCGAGGAAGCTGTGGCGCGGCCGCCGCTTCGCTGAAAAATCCCTGCGCGGCCATTGGTTTATGGCCATGGCTCGGCTACAAGAACGAGGATTCTCCAGAACGGCTTCAAGCGCCTTCGGTTTGCCGCAACCCTGCCGCAAGACAGATTGAGGCGCCCGCCCGGCGTCACACGCGATTGGTCGAAACCCGGTGCCGAAGATTCTGCCAGACAACTTCATGCAGCGCATCCGGAACTGGTTTCTGGACCTCGACGCCCGGCTCGACTCGACGCTGTTCTCCTCCGCGGCCGGCATCCGCGAATTGTGGGAACGCTTCGCGACCTTCATGGACCGCTTCTATGTCGGTCACTGGAAGCGCTGGGTATTCATCGAGCCGCTGTCCGAAGCCGCGACGCTCGGCGCCGGCGGCCTCTTGGTGCTGCTGGCGCTGGCGCAGCCGGCGTTCCGCGAGACCACCGACGAGGACTGGCTGAAGAAGTCCGACCTCGCCGTCACCTTCCTCGACCGCTACGGCAACCCGATCGGCAGCCGCGGCATCAAGCACAACGACTCGATCCCGCTCGAGGACTTCCCCGACAATCTGATCAAGGCGACGCTCGCGACCGAGGACCGCCGCTTCTACGATCATTTCGGCATCGACGTCGCCGGCACCGCCCGCGCGCTGGTGACCAACGCGCAGGCCGGCGGCGTGCGCCAGGGCGGCTCGTCGATCACCCAGCAGCTCGCCAAGAACCTGTTCCTGTCGAACGAGCGCACGCTCGAACGCAAGGTCAACGAGGCGTTTCTGGCGATCTGGCTCGAGACCCGGCTGACCAAGAACGAGATCCTGAAGCTGTATCTCGACCGCGCCTATATGGGCGGCGGCACGTTCGGCGCCGATGGCGCGGCGCATTTCTACTTCAACAAATCGGTGCGCGACGTGAACCTCGCCGAGGCCGCGATGCTGGCCGGCCTGTTCAAGGCGCCCACCAAATTCGCCCCGCACATCAACCTGCCCGCCGCCCGCGCCCGCGCCAACGTCGTGCTCGACAATCTCGTCGATGCCGGCTTCATGACCGAGGGCCAGGTGTTCGGCGCGCGGCGTAATCCCGCCTCGGTGGTCGACCGCCGCGACGAGAACTCGCCGAACTACTATCTCGACTGGGCGTTCGACGAAGTCCGCAAAGTGGTCGACACCTTCCCGAAATCCTACACCGAGCGCGTCTTCGTGGTGCGCACCGCGATCGACATGAACGTGCAGCGCGCCGCCGAAGGCGCGATCGAAAATCAGCTCCGCCAGTTCGGCCGCGATTATCACGCGACCCAGGCGGCCACGGTGGTGTCGGATCTCGACGGCGGCGTCCGCGCCATGGTCGGCGGCCGCGACTACGGCTCCAGCCAGTTCAACCGCGCGGTCGACGCCTATCGTCAGCCCGGTTCGTCGTTCAAACCGTATGTGTACACGACCGCGCTGCTCAACGGCTTCAAGCCGACCTCGATCGTGGTCGACGGCCCGGTGTGTATCGGCAATTGGTGCCCGCAGAACTACGGCCATTCCTATTCCGGCTCGGTGACGCTGACCCAGGCGATCACCCGGTCGATCAACGTCGTGCCGGTGAAGCTGTCGATCACGCTCGGCGGCAAGGGCGGCCCGAAGGCGGGCCGCGCCAAGATCGTCGAAGTCGCGCGCCGCTTCGGCCTGACCGCGCCGCTGCCCGACACGCCGTCGCTGCCGATCGGCGCCGACGAAGTCACCGTGCTCGAACACGCCGTCGCCTACGTGACCTTCCCCAACAAGGGCAAGGCGGTGAAGCCGCACGCCGTGCTGGAGATCCGCACCGGCGCCGGCGATCTGGTGTGGCGCTACGACCGCGACGGGCCGAAGCCGCGGCAGGCGATCCCCGCCTCGGTCGCGGCCGACATGGCCGGCATGATGAGCCACGTGGTCAGCGAGGGCACGGCGCGACGCGCCGCGCTCGACGGCATTCCGACCGCGGGCAAGACCGGCACCACCAATAACTATCGCGACGCCTGGTTCGTCGGCTACACCGGCAACTTCTCCTGCGCGGTGTGGTACGGCAACGACGACTACTCGCCGACCAACCGCATGACCGGCGGCTCGCTGCCGGCGCAGACCTGGCACGACATCATGGTGGCGGCGCATCAGGGCGTCGAGGTCAAGGAACTGGCCGGTGTCGGCATGGGCACCAAGCTGCCGGTCTCGCCCGCGCAGGCCAATGCCCGTGCCACCGACGACGACGCCAAGCCAGCACCGCCGCCGGTGCTGACGCGTCGCGGCGCCGACATCCTGGTCCGCGTCGAGAAGATGCTCGACGATGCCGCCAAGGCGATGGACGCCGCCGAATCCGGCAAGCCGGTGTCGTCGACCAACATCGGCGCGACCGAGAGCCTGGCGTCGGCGTCGCCGACGACGGCGCCCTCGTCGCCGCGCAAGAACTGACGCGGCAGGACATTCAGGGACGGTTGCAACGTGCGCCTGATCTTCTTCACTTTGCTGGCGTTGATCATCGCCGCGGGCGTCGGCGTCGGCGCGACCTGGATGACGGCGACGCGCGGCACCGAAATGGGCACGCTGACGATCGGCGCCTGGACGGCACGGCCGCGCGCCGGGACCGTGGAGATCGATCCCTACGCCCGGGCCGCGATCGCGCGCAGCGGCGAGCTGCCGGTCGGCGCCGGCGACGGCATCGCTTTCATCGCCACCGCCGATGACGCCAAGCGCCCGCTGGACGGCCGCTGCGACATCGAGGTCAGCGGCGTCACCCCGCCGGCTCGGTTCTGGACGCTGACGCTGTACGATCCGCGCGGCTACCTGATCGCCAACGGCCTGGAGCGATACGGCTTCACCAGCCAGGAAATCATCCGCTCGGCCGACGGCGAGTTCAAGATCAGGATCGCCGCACGGTCGCGCTCGGGCAACTGGCTGCCCACCGGCGGCGTCGATCGCTATCTGCTGATGCTGCGGCTGTACGACACCCCGGTCGGCGTCGCGACGCGAACCCAGCGCGACGCGCCGATGCCGGCAATCACCACGGTCGGCTGCCCATGATCCGCTTCATTGCCACCATCATCGCCGGCCTCGTCCTCGGCGGCATCGTGCATCTGGTCAGCGTGCTGGCGCTGCCGCGGATCGCCAGCCAGGACGCCTATGCGCGGCTGACGCCGCTCACCAAGGTCAACGAGGTCTCGCAGCTACCGCAAGTCTCGCCCGACAACGCACCGCTGCCGTTCCTCGACCCGGCTTTCGCGGTCGCGGTCTGCCGATATGATCTATCCAGCGGGCCGTTGAAGCTCACCGTTCCGGTCAGCCAGGCCTACACCGCGGTGTCGTTCTACACCCGCAGCGAAATCGCCTACTACGCGATCAACGACCGCTCCGCCGGCCGCAAGGTCATCGAGCTCGATCTGATGACCAGCGAGCAGCACGGCAACCTGCCGGAAGACGAAGACGTCACCGCGGCCGACCGGCTGATCATCGACTCGCCGACAACCACCGGCCTGATCGTGATGAAGGCGCTGGCTTCCGAGCCCGGCATGATGAGCCAGGCCCGCGCGGCGCTAAACTCGGCAAGCTGCAAGGTGCAGCCGGAGCCGCAGGCGAAGTCGTAACAGGTTGCTCAGCGATCGAGCCGCCCATGATCGCTCATGAGCGGCTCGATCCGGTTCATCCATCGGTCCCGGAATTGACGATCCGAGGCCTCACTCGGTGAGCGGCGCTTGTCACCATTGATACCTGGCCACGCCCTTGCCGGCGTAGCTGGTGGTGACGTCGGAGAATTCGCCCTCGAAGATCGCCGCCACCGAGAAACCGCTCCGCCACTTCAATTCGGCAGAGGCTGTGGTGAGCGCCGCGTCGCTGGCCTGTCTGGCCCCATTGACGACGAAGGACGCGCCGGGCACCGACTGGAACGTGGCGGCGACACTGCGGTCCGGGTTGAACTCGTGCGCCCAGGCGAACCGACTGCGCAGCGTCAGGATCGAATCCGTCAGCGCATAGGATTTGTCGGTGCGGAGGCCGAGTTCGCTGCGGGTCGAGGTCACATCCATGGCTGCGTAGTTCAGCGCGAAGATACCGGCGCCGGACTGTACCTGCTCGCGATAGGAC
Organism: Rhodopseudomonas sp. AAP120; assembly: GCF_001295845.1. Classification (GTDB taxonomy): domain Bacteria; phylum Pseudomonadota; class Alphaproteobacteria; order Rhizobiales; family Xanthobacteraceae; genus Rhodopseudomonas. The sequence goes on from NZ_LJIC01000068.1 coordinate 20,985, forward strand.
GGCAAATCATAGGCCGTCAGCTGCACGGCGGCATAGGGCGTCGCGCCGACGCCCATCCACGGCGTGACGTACCGACTGCCGCCTTCGAGACGGCCCGAGAAGGCGTTGACGTTGAAGCGCGCTCGCAACTGATCGGTGCCGGCGACATTGCGATTGGTCGTCACGTCCTGCCACGCATAGCTTAGCGCGGCGGTGAGATAAGCACTGCCGATGCTCTGGCGTGCGAAAGCGCCGACCTGGAACAGATCGGAGCTGCCCGAGCCCCCTTGGCCACCGAGAACGTCGTGCCGCCGCCGGACATCGCGAAGCCCGCGATGGTGTTCGGCGCAATCCGGTAGTCCGCGCCGACTGCCACACCGTAGATGCGGCTGGTGGACGTGTTCGAGCCCGTCGCGCTGTTGCCATCGGTGGTCTGCGAACCGCCGAATCCGGTCGCCCAGACGTTCCAGCTTGATGCGAGCGGATCGGCCTTCACCGGCATCGCCTTGGTAAACATTGCGTAGGCGTCGCGCGGCCCACGCTCCTCAGCATAAGACGACATCCCGCCCGCCGAGGGCGAGACCTGATCGTTCCGGCCCGCCACAAAAGGATCGAGCATCGCGCCCATGAACAGGTTCACCGCATCGAAGGTCGTCTGCTGCGATCCGGTCGACGTCTCGCCTGCCGCCTGAGAGAGGCCGGCCGGCGTGAGCGCACCGAACGCGACCGGCATTTTGCCGCCTGCGTTGAAGACGCCGGACAGCGCGTTGGCGACGTTGCTCTGGTTGGTGTTCACCGGCTTGTAGCTCAGCGACAGATCGAGATAGGCGTTGTTGGCGTCGTAGCTCAGGCTGGATGCGAAGTTGGTCGGCAGGTTGGTGCTGACCAGCGAGGAGAAGCTGCCGACGCGGCCGCCGGTGGCGTTGAGGATGGTATAGCGCTTCGCCACATAGCTGCCGGCTGCAAAGGTGGCGTTGACGGCGGCGCCGCCCAGCGTAGCCGTGCCGGTGACGTTGACCCGGTCGGATGCCGACGGTGTCACTTCGATCATGTAGGTCGAAGCCGCCGTGAAGCTCAGATTGCCGCTGACAGTGAGCGTTTGGCCGGGATTGCCGAGAGCCAGCGTACCTCCGTTCATCACTGTGTCGCCGACAGTTCCTGTGCCGGACAGGACGGCTCCACTGTTGACCGTCAGGAGCCCGTTCGCGATCGAGCCGTCGACGATCAGCCTGCCGCCGGAGACGGTGGTGCCGCCCGTATAGGTGTTGCTGCCGGACAGCGTGGTGACGCCATTTTCGACCAGCACCTGCCCACTGCCGGAAATGTTCGCCGCCACCAGATAGTTATCATCGGTGTGATTGAGTACGAGTGCGCCCGTGCCGGCTCCGAAGATGATCTGGTTGGCCGAGATCGTGCCGGCGGCGGCCGGAGCCTGTCCGGCGGCGGCACCGATGTTCAATGTGCCGCTCGACCCGACTGAATAAGCGATCTTGATCGCCTTCGCGCTGACCAGCGCGCCATCCGAGACGGTCAGCGTCCCGTTGCCATCGGCACCTACAAACAGATTGTTGGTCATGCTGATATACGAGCCGGCGCCGCTGAGCGTCACGGTTCCGGTCGAAGTACTGTTGTTGCCGATATAGAACTGATAGCCTGAGACGCCGCCGCCGTTCTGGACGGTGAGCTTGCCGTCGCCGTCCAATCCGACATTCATGTAGCCGGTATAGGCGATCGCCGGGTTCACGAAGGCGGACCAGACCGATCCGCTGCCGGTGACAAGCATCGTGCCTGACGCCCCCGCTAGGTCACCAAGCGTGCCCTGGACGGCCGAGATCACGCCGCCGTTGCTGATGACGATGTCGGCCGTCGTGCCGCTTTGATAGCCGGCGACGAAGGCACCCGACAGCGACCAATTGGCACCGGGACCGCTGACGGTGACGCTCGAATGCGAGCCGGTCAGCGTACCGACATAGCCGTCGACGCTGGTCACGGTGCCACCGGCATTGACCGTGAGTGTGCCGTTGCCGGCATTGCCGACGTAAAGATTGCCCGTGTTCGTCCAATTGCTGTCGGAGACCGTCACGGCACCCGATCCACCGACGTTTCCACCGATGATGCCTCCGGGTCCAGAGACCGTCGCGCCATTGCGCAGGGTCAGCGAACCCGAACCGTAGTCGCCGACGATGATACGCCCGTTGCCGATCGTCCAATTGGCATCGTCGACGATCACCGAGCCGGAGCCGCCGCTGACCGCTCCGAGATTGGCCGAGTAAGACGACGCAATCGCGCTGTTGGTCAGGTTGACGGCGCCGGTGCCGGCGTTGCCGATATAGAGATTTCCGGAATTGGTCCACGACCCGCCGGAAACGGACAGCGTGCCGGAGGCCGCTGAGTTGTAGCCAAGGGTCACCGTCCCGGAATTCAGGGTGCCGGCGACCGACAGATCGGCGGCATTGCTGATGCTGACGAACAGGGTATCGACCGCGCCGGTCGTGCCCGCCGCGATCAGCGGCCCGGCCGAATCGATCCGCGCGGTGTCCGACGCGCCGGGCGTGTGATTATCCCAGACCCAATTGCTGTCGTTGGCCCAGTCACCGTTTGCCGCCCCATTCCACATGACGGAATCCGCACGAGCCGGTAGCGCAAATGCACCTGCGAAAACGAGCGCCAGAACGCTGACAGATCCGAGTGCTCTCCCGCGCCAGGCAGCTCCGCCTGCCGTCGCGCGTGCGTTGCATGTCAAGCTCATATGTCGCACTCATACCCCCGACTGATTCTTGTGTCGGCCGGGAAGATGGCATCCTGCCATGCGCATGGTCCTTTGAGAGATGCAGCAGGAGTTTTGATCTTCGCAGTCTGTGGGGTGGCTGATAGTGTGGCTGCGCGCGTGAGCCTATGGGCGCGTGGCCGGAAATCGGCAGGAGTATGCGTGACGCCTTTCGAATGGGGAAAGTTTTCTCAGCTGGTCGATGCGAACATCTTCGACGACAGCGGCTTACGACTGGATCAGAGCGGCAAATCTGAATTCGCTGCGAAGACCTTATCCTCCGAAGAGGGAGGCGGCACTTTCGACTACCTTCACACACCGGACTTCAGCGTCGTTGTCGGCAATTTCGCTTTCAACCGCGACAGAGAATTCAGCACCATCGACGACGGCCGCGTTCGATTTCACGTCTGCTTCGATCTCACCACGCAGGTGTCGATGCGGGGTGTGTCGCTGCCCGGCATCGTCGAGAACGCGGCCGGCCTGTTGGTTGCGGGTTCGAACGAACCGATGGTCGAAAGGATGCCGGCTTACAAGCAGCAGACGTTCGTTTCGATTGCCTGCCGGCCGCAGTGGCTCGACGACTCCTTCGGGTTTCGACTTGCGGAGCATCTGACGTCGAAGGCCCGTGGTCCTGAATTCGCCCGCGACTATTCGATCAATTTCTCCGCTCAGCTCAGCAGCGCCGCCATGGAGTTGAACAGATTCCGCCCTCCGGGCCGGTTGCGTGCCGCTTTCGTCGCCGCCAAGGCCCAGGAGATCGTCGTCCGGGCTTTGGGCGAGTTGAGGACGATGCCACCCGAGCAGACATCAGTCCTCACCGAGCAAGATGTAATCGCACTGCAACGCGCGCACGAGATTCTGGAGACCTCACTCGCCGCGCCGCCGAGCATCGATGCGCTGAGCCGGCGGATCGGGATCAACCGAACGAAGCTGTTCTACGGCTTCAAGACCCTGTACGGGACATCGGTCGCGCGGTTCATCGAAGCGCGCCGCATGGCGTGGGCTTCACGCCTTCTGATCAAGACCGATATGTCGGTGGCGGCGATCGCGTTCGAAGTCGGCTATGAGCATGCCGGCAATTTCTCGACCCGCTTCAAGGTGCATTTCGGTTGCTCGCCCAAAGCGTTCAGAATCCGGCTGACGAAGCAGCATCTGTCGTAGTCGCGCTGCGGTTGCCCGGCGCCTCATTCATCGGGAATCGAAGGGCATGCGACGCAAGGCTCCCGCACAGAGTTTGCTCAGCCCTCACCCCTTCGACACCAACACGTGTCCCTTTGCGGGCCCGGCCGGGATCGCCAGATTGGCTGCCTGCACTTCCAGCTCCGCGATCAGCCGGTCGGCATCGGCCGCCACGGTGTCGGGCGCCATGATCACCAGGCGCTCCAGCGCCCAGCGATAGGACGAGGCGCGGCGGTGAAGGCACTGCTGCACCCACTGGATGATCAGCGCGTTCTCCTCCATCCGGCCGATCGCGTCGGCGCGCTCGCGCGTCGACAGATCGGAGATGTATTTCAGCGCCGCCGCGCGCTTGCGGTCCATCTCGACGACCCGCATGGCGGTGAACTTGAACGGCTCGAACCGGGTCAGATCGTTGCGGATGTCTTCGTTCAGCGCGGCGTAGCGCGAGGCGTGTGAGCGATGCGGCTCGTCGACCAGCATCTTGCCGTAAGCGGTGCGGTCGAACGGCGGCGACTGCCGCCAGGGCGCGGCGATCGGCTGATAATCGCCGAACACGGTCTTCCACGCCTGCCGCGACCGCGGCGGCTCGATCAGCGGATAGGCCATGTCGCGCAACGAGCGCTCGTCGTCGGTGAGCTGGAAGTCGGACGCCCGCGCGCCGACGCTGCCGGTCGCCTCGATGCCGATCCAGCGATGCATGTCGTCGTTGACGAAGTCGCCGCGGGTGCGGCCGAAATCGCCGCCCGCACAACCGCCCAGACTGACGCCGAGCAGCAACGCAAACAGGATCGCCTTGGAACGGACGCGATCACCCCGCACCGGGGCCGGATGACGGATCGCGCCCATCGCGGTGATTACGATCAGGACCGGACGCGGCGGCGGCGCCGACGGCGCGGCGCGTCCCCCTGCTCCGGGCCGCCATCATCCTGCGTCTGGGCGTGCCGTTCGATGCGGATCGCCGGCAGGATCACGACCTGGGCGCGGTGGCCCGGCGACGGGACCATGGTTGAGCCCGACCGCCGCATGCCCGCGTCCGCCGGAAATTCAAGGATGGTGCCCATTTCGACCTCTCACAGCCCTTCCTGATTTGGTGTGATGCCGGGCCATTAAGTCGCGTTATGGTTAATGCGCTGTTAATGGCGGCGCCCGGGCCGGTTGCAACCCCCGCTGGTGAAATGCTATTTCATCGCGGTGGGGCGGGAACTTCACACGGACGCGAGGCTTGTGACGTCCATGACCGAGATTCCACCGTCAGACTTCCGGTCGCGCGCCATGGCGACGATTGGAGCTCAGCCGATCGCGATCTCCGCGGCAGCGCTGGTGCTGATTGTCTCCGGCATTGGTGCGATCCTGTTGTGGCGCATGGCGACCGGCCTGACGCCGGAAGCCGAACGCGCCGCCAGCGGCCGGCAGATGCAGGTCCGGGTCGCCCAGACCTCCGAGCAGATCATGGAAAAGGCCAAGGGCCTCGAAATGTCGCAGCAGGAGTCGATCGATCAGTTGCAGACGGTGCAGGATCAGCTCCACACGTTGCAGCAACTCATCACCGCGCAGCGCGCCGAGACCAAGAAGCTGTCCGATCAGGTCGGCGAAATCGGCAGCAGTCTCGACAGCTTGCGGCAGTCCTATGCGGCCGCGCAGCCCGGCGACACCGCCGAACGCGCCACGGCAAAGAAGCCGGTCGCCCGCCAGGCCAGGGGCAAGGCTCACAAGTCGCTGCGCAAACGCACGAAAGCACGTCGCTGATCGGCGTTAAAAACCCGGGCTTAACCATTTCGCGAGCAAGTTGACCGCTGGTCAGCGGTAATCATGTTCGGGAGTTGGGTATGCGTAGAGTTGCAGTGTTGACGGCTGGCTGCAGCGTGCTGGCCGTTCTGGTCGGCCTTGGCGCGGGACGCGCCTATTTTTCGGCTCCGACCGCACAGAGCGCGGCCGCCTCCTCCGAACTCACCACTGGCGCGATCGCCTCACGCTGGCCGACTCCGGCGTCCGAAGCGCCCAAGTCGCCCGCGCCGATGGTTCAGCCAGTGGTCGCCAAGGAGCCCGCAGCGATCCCGGCCCCGGCACCGGCGCCTCAGCAGCAGGCCTGCACCAATCCGAATGCGCTCGGCATCTCGCGCACTGTCGAGATCGACACCACCGGCGGACCGGGCCTCGGCCTGTCGCAGTACCGCGACTACGACTTCCTCGAGCCCGGCGAAGTCGCGCTGACGTTCGACGACGGCCCGTGGCCGGTGAATACGCCGGCGGTGCTCGCGGCGCTGGCGGCCGAATGCGTCAAGGCGGTGTTCTTTCCGATCGGCAAGCATGCGAGCTGGCATCCGGCAATCCTCAAGCAGGTCGTGGCCGCCGGTCACACTGTCGGTTCTCATACCTGGTCGCACGTCAACCTGGCGAGCAAGCCGTTCGCCGAGGCCAAGGCCGAGATCGAGAAGGGTATCAGCGGCACCGTGCTCGCCGCCGGTCAGCCGACCTCGCCGTTCTTCCGCTTCCCGCAGCTTCGCCAGACGTCCGAACTGAAGACCTATCTGGGCGAGCGCAACATCGCGACGTTCTCGATCGACATCGACTCCGAGGATTTCCGCATCCACAAGCCGGAGCAGCTGATCACCGGCGTGATGACCAAGCTGAAGAAGACCGGCAAGGGCATCATCCTGATGCACGACTTCCAGAAGTCGACCGCGCAGGCGCTGCCCGAGTTGCTCTCCCAGCTCAAGGCCGGCGGCTACAAGGTGGTATTCATCACCGCCAAGGACCGGGTGACGACGCTGCCCGAATATGACGCCCAGGTGCAGCCGGCCCAGCCGACGGTGAGTAACGCGCGGCCGATCAACAGCGTGATCCGTACCGTCAGCGGCACCAAGTAATCGGCGCTCGCGCACGCTGGCGCAGTGGGTCTCCTACTGCGCCCGATCACCGGACGATGCTGATTAACAAAGCGTTTTACTTAACGCGGCATTAAACCCGGCGCGCTAGAATTCGCGCAGTTGCCCTGCTTTGCGACGCCATGACCCAGTCAGCACCATTCCCAGGATTCGACGGACTGATGTCGCTCTCGCGTCGCGAGGGCATCGACATCCGTCCGACGCTGCTGCGCGTGCTGACGGATCTGTATGTGCAGGGCGGCGTGCACACCCGCGAGGAAGAGCAGCAATTCGTCGAGCTGACGTCGCGACTGATCGATGAAGTCGACGACGCGACCCGCGCCGCGGTCCGTGCGCGGTTGTCGGTCTACCCCTACACGCCCGAACCGATCGCGCGGCGGCTGGCGCTGCGCAGCTCCGACGATCAGCGCATGCCGCAAGCGGCCGCGATCAGCACTCCGGCGCCCGCAGCGCCTGCCCGTCCGCAGCGCCCGCCGACCGAAGCCGAGCAGCGCGCGGCGAGCCTGCTGATCCAGCCCGACGATGCCGCGCAGATCAACGAGATGTTCTTTGCCGCGGCGACGCGCGAACGCGCGCTGATCCTGCACAACCTCGCCGAAGCGCCGCTGCGGCCGGCGACGCGGATCCCGCCACAACGGGCGCAGCGCGCCATCGAAACGTTGCACATGGCGGCGTTCGCCGCCGACGTGGAGAACTTCACCCACGAACTCGGCGACGCGCTGATTCTTGCGACCGGCACCGCCGAGCGCGTCGTGCGCGACGTCGGTGGCGAGCCGCTCGCCTGCGCGCTGAAGGCGCTGGGCATGAAGCTCGCGGCGTTCGAACAGGTGCTGATGTTCCTCGATCCGGAGCTCGGGGCTTCGGTCGACCGGGTGTATCGGCTGTCGCGGCTGTACGACCGGCTCGACGAGCGCACCGCGCTGATCATGGTCGCGACCTGGCGCGGCGCCACCGTGGCAACCGCACGGGCGAAGTACCGCTCGGTGCTGCACGACGACGAGCGCCATCGCGCGCGCGCCGCAACGCCCGCCAGCCGGCCGGCCGTTCAGCCCGGCACACCGCTGCCGTCGCGCACCGGCACCAGCCGCTGACTCGGCGGCGCGCCGCGGCAGCCCTGACCTCGCCGATCAGCGCCGCGCTCAGCCCTGCTTGATCAGATCGAGGAAGTGCCGTCCCGAGCGGTCCTCGGTCTCGATGATCCAGATATCAGGATCGAAACGGATTTCCTTGGCGAGCCGCTCGTCGACCAGCGCTTCCGGCTGTGGCTGCGGCGAGATCGGCGCGAATACGCGCTCGAACGGTCGGGTGTCGTCATAGGCGGTCTGCGGCGCCGGCGCGTAGAGCATCGCGGTGCGATCGGGTAGCACGACCTTCACGAACACCGCACCGGCATCCTCGGCACCGCGACGGCTCACGGCGCCGAACACGCCTTCGGTCTGACAGCGGCGCAGATAGGCGGACACCCAGATTGAACTTTTCAGTCGCATCGGCAACGTCTAAGCCGCCGGGCGCCGCAAAGCCATAGGCTTTACACGCGCCCCCGACCGCGCGTCAGTCGATCGAATGCCCGATCACCAGACTGAGTTCGCGCACCAGCCGGTCGGACACCTGCCCGGTGACCGGCATCCGGCGCGCGCGCTCGAAGCGCTGGATCGCCGCCTGGGTATCCGGTCCGGCCGTCCCGGTCGGCTTGAGCTGTCCGTAGCCGTACTCAGTTAGCGCGCGCTGCACCGAGGCGACGCGGCGCGACGACGTGATCATGTCGCCGACCGGATCGCGCGATGCTGCGGCCGGAATGGCGGCCGGCGGACGCGGCACGCTCGGCGAGTTGACGGCGGCCGTTGGGGCGGTGCTGCGCGGCTGCGCCGTGCTGCGAACCAGATTGCCGAGCGGGTCGCTGGGATCGGCGTCAGCGGTGCGAGCGTTGCGCCGGTTATCCGGCTTAGCGTCAACATGCTTCGGCTCGACCGCTCGGGTCTCGACCGGCTTCGCCTCGGCTGCCTTGGGCTCGGCGGGCTTCAGCTCCGTCGCGCTCGGCTCGAGCAGCGCCGGATCCAGCGCCTTGGTTTCGGGGCGCGGCTCGACCGGACGCGGACGCGGCAGCGTCACCACCGACACCGAGGGCGCGGCTCCGCTGCGGCCGAACATCGGCGACGGGTGTTGGCCCGCCTGCATGAAGATCGCGTTGGTGATGATGGCGATCACCGCCGCCGACGCGAACATGCCGGCAATGACGTCGCGCGGACTGTGCGTCAGCAGACGCATCGCGAACCTTCGCTCGTCGCTGTCCACGACGGCTGCCGCAGCCGCGCCGCGACGGCGCGGCGCATCATCGTCCTTCCGGCTCTTACGCACTCTTCTTCACCTGATAGTCTTGCAGTTTCGGCTCGGACGGCTGGGCCGGTGCGAGCGTCGTCACGTTGCTGGGCATCGGCTGCGCCAATGGAAGCGATACCGTGACCGTCGTGCCGCGATCAACCTCGCTCTTCACCTCGATGTCGCCGCCGTGCAGACCGACGAGGCTCTTGACGATCGACAGGCCGAGACCCGTGCCTTCATGTCGGCGCTGATAGGTTTTGCCGGCCTGGAAGAACGGATCGCCGATCCGCTTCAGATCTTCGGCCGCGATGCCGACGCCGGTGTCGCTGACACGCAGCACCAGGCGAACGCCCTCGACCACGGCCTCGACCGACACCGCACCGCCGCGCTCGGTGAACTTGATCGCGTTCGACACCAGGTTGAGCAGGATCTGCTTGAACGCGCGCGGATCGCCGACGATCTCGGGCAGATTTTCCGGGGCGCGCGTCACCAGATCGATGCCGTTCTCGCGCGCCTTCAGGGCCAGCAGGTTGCAGCAGTTCAGCAAGGCCGGACGCGGCGCGAACGGTTCCGGCACGATTTCGAAATTGCCGGATTCCATCTTCGACATGTCGAGGATGCCGTTGACCACCGACAGCAGATGCTGCCCGGAATCATTGATGAGCTGCGCATATTCCTTGCGCCGCTCGGGGGCCAGCATCAGATCGTCCTCGTGCAGGATCATGTCGGAGAAACCGATCACGGCATTCAGAGGAGTGCGTAGTTCGTGGCTCATGGTGGCGAGGAAGCGCGCCTTGGCGGCGTCGGCGCGGCTCGCCTCGGCCCGCGCGTCTTCGAGCGCTTGTTCCTGCAGCTTGCGATCGGTGACGTCGCGCATTACCGCGACCACCTCGTGATCGCCGGCGGCTCCGGCTACGCCCGGCTCGAACGGCCGGCAGCGCATCTCGAGCCAGATGAACTCGCATGCCGTCGGCCGGCCGCGGTCGTCGCGCGGCACCTCGCGGCGGACGCGAAATTCGACGCTGCCGGCTTCGCCCCGGCCGGCATCCGACAGCGCCTTGAGAAACGCGGGCCGATCGGCCACGTGCACGCGGTCAAACAGTCCCTGCCCGAGCAGCCGCTGCGCCGGCTGGCCGATCAGGGCCTCCACCGCCGGCGAGATGAAACGTACATCGCCGTTGCGCGCATGGCGCGAGATCACGTCGCTCATATGCAGGGCGAGCAGCCGATAGCGTTCTTCCTCGACGCTCAGCAGCGTGTCGCTGGTCCGCGTCAGCGATTCGGAGCCGAAGGCGAGCCCGGCCGCGTACAGCGTAGCCGCCGCAACGCTCAGCGCCATCGCGGCACCGTGCGACAGTTCACCGGAGGAAGGTGCCGGAAGCCAGCCGAGTTGGCCGGCGACGATCAGCACGGCGGCGCAGCCGAGCGCCAGCCCCGCCGCGAAGGCGACGACGCGGCGCGACGCCGACAGCGCGGCCTCCAGCGGCACCAGCACCAGCCAGATCGCCGCGAAGGATTCGATGCCGCCGGTCAGGGCGGCGATCACCATGATCAGGCTGGCCAGCGACAACGACGACAGCACATGCGCGCTCTCGTAGCGGCCGGTACGCGACAAGAACCACGACAGCAGGATCGGCGCGATCAGCCAGACGAACGCCAGCGTCTCCAGCGCGCTCGGCGCGCCGCGCAGCACGAGATAGACCGGGAACGCGGCCAGCGCCGCGAGACTGCCCAGGAGGCGCGGCGCGATGAACGCACGATGCCGCGCGCTCGCCAGCGCATCGAACCGCGCCGACGGGTGCAGCAGTGCATCGAGACACTCGCTGATGATCCTGGATATTGCCACGCGGTCCGCGCTCGCTGTCGCCTCGTGACGAGGGACGGAGCCCCCGTTTCTGGTTGGCCCACCGTGTCAGAGCCACCTTAAACGAACGCTAAGGCGTTCGATCACCTGGCGGCCCGGCCGATTTTGTGACGACATCAGCACCGCATTCGGCACGGATGGTGAACGCATGGTTTCAAAATCCGCCGCGATATGGTTTCGAATTGGTAGCGACCGCGCAGACGCGATCCCGAATGTCCTTCCCCATCAATCGAATGTTTACGTCGAATCGTTTCGACGCTTTGTTTCGGGTGATTTAGCTCGAATTGTAAGTAACCGAAACACTCCGAATTCATTGAAGCCAACTAGGAAGGGTTCGATTGCGAGACCAATCGCAACGCGGATTGGACGACGGGGTCGCGAGATGTTTTTCCTGCTTCGATTGACGTTCTGGCTCGGGCTGGTGCTGGTGCTACTTCCCCAGGACAAGACCCCGGAATCCGAAAAGCTGCCGCAGGTCGGCGCGTCCGAAGCCGTCTCCGCCGCGACCGCCGCGGTGTCGGATTTCAGCCAGTTCTGCAAGCGCCAGCCGGCGGCCTGCGAAGTCGGCGAGCACGCCGCCACGGTGATCGGACATCGCGCGCAGGAAGGCGCCCGCAAGGTCTACAAGATGATCATCGACAAGAAATCGAACGACCAGACCGGTTCGATCAACGGCGTGGATTTCGCGGACGATCCCAAGGTCGGCGCCGCCCCGCGCGATACGCTGGTTTCTGCCGATCTCGCCATCGAATGGCGCCTGCCCGATTCGGCGCCGCCCACGAACTGAGCAGGCGGTCCGACTTTCAGACGGACCGGGCGATATCGCTTTCGAGCGCCGGCGATCCCATATATTTGTACGACAAGGTTCCGCTGGCGGGCCGCGACGAGCAGATACGGGTGGTCATGACGATCGACGAAATCAGGGACAATTTCGCGCTGCTGGACGATTGGGACGATCGCTATCGCTACGTGATCGAACTCGGCCGCACCCTCGATCCGATGCCCGAGGAAGAACATTCCTCCACCAACAAGGTCAATGGCTGCGCCAGCCAAGTCTGGCTGTCGCGCCGGGTGTCGCGGAACGCGGCGGGCGAACCTGTGCTCAGCTATCTCGGCGACAGCGACGCGCACATCGTGCGCGGGCTGATCGCGATCCTGCTGACACTGGTTTCCGGGCGGACGCCGAAGGAGATCCTGGCGGCCGAGCCGATCGCCGTGTTCGACGAACTCGGCTTCCGCGAGCATCTGACGCCGCAGCGGTCCAATGGCCTGCGTTCGATGATCGAGCGCATCAAGGCCGACGCACACGAGGCGCTTGAGGCGTCGGCCTGACGCCTCAACCGACGACGAACTCCGCGCCCTCGGCGAGCCAGCTCCGCAGCTTCGGATTGGCCGCGCCGGTGGTCGGCGCGAGTCCGTAGTGCCGCGCCAGCCTATCCAGCGCGAGTTGCAACACCACCTTGGCCGAGCGCGTCGGCCAGCCGCGTTCGCGCTCGACGTCCTCCAGGCCGCGCAGGAAGCAGCAGACGTCGAGCAGGATGCCGGAGAACTCCGGCCCGCAGGCCGCGATCGCGTTCTGCACCCGCTGCCGCGACGCCACCACCAGGTCCGTCATCTCCCCGGCCCCGCCGCCCCCGGAGCGGCCGGTCGGCGCGCCCCAGCTCGAGGTGACCCGCGGCGTGAGATTGCCGCGGGTGAAGTCGGCGCGCAGCCGCTCGCCGGCGACGAACTGATGCGCGCTGATCAGGCTGCGCCCATCACGCCCCTTGCGACGTGCCAGCCAGGCGAGCGGACTTTCGCTGTCGTCGACGGTGACGCGGGCGAGGCCGTCCTCCGTCATGATCTGACGTTCCGCCAGCGACAGGTGTTGGGCACGGAAATCGCCGATTTCGGCAGCATCCTGCGCGGCCGATTTGGATCCCGACCTGCGGCGCTTCATCGGCCGCCTCCTGCCGCCCGCGAGCCGAAACCGGCACTGGCGAGCGTTTGAACGGCTGTTTCAGGAAAACGAGCGGCGGTCCGCCGCGGTACTAACATCGACATCGGGGCAACCTCATCTGAGACCCATACAAGGAATATATTCTCAGATGAATGCCAGGAGATCAATCCCCGACACCCCCGATATTCGGATTTTTTTCCTCGGAACGCAAGCCCGTTCGGCCGCCGGACGGGGCCTCCGGCACGCCCCTCTCGTGGTGGGACGCATCCAAGGTCCGCAACGCGGCCCGCGCGACCGACTCCAGTTCGGCGCGGCTGGCGCCATCGCGGGCGAGGATCGACATCCCGGCCTGTACGGACTGCAGCAACCTTGCAAGCCCGGCGACATCCAGATCGTCAGGCCACTCGTTGTCCGCAACGCCCTGGCTGAGGCGCGTCTTCAGGCGATCGAACGTCACGGCCCGGGCGGCCTGGACCAGCTTGCCGAGTTCGCAATGGCCCTCGCTGCCGACCGACGACAAAGTCACCATGCAGCCGAGCGGATGGTCGGCCAGCGAGCCCGTCAGCGCGGCCGCCGAGTCCATCAGGAAGGCGGTGATCGCCTCTCGGGCCGTCCTGGCGGCATGAAAGCCGCCCCAGACCTGATGTTCATAGGTTTCGCCATAGTAGCTCAGCGCCTCGGCATACAGCGCGTCTTTCGAGCCGAACGCGGCGTACAGGCTCGGCGCACCGATCCCGATCGCCTGCGTCAGATCTGCAATCGATGTCGCCTCATAGCCTTTGAGCCAGAACAGGCGGGTGGCCTGCGCCAGCGCGGCCCTGCGGTCGAACGCACGCGGGCGACCGCGTGGCTTGGCGGGTTTGTCGAGGTTCGGGCCTGATCCTGAATTCTGCATTGGTCGTTATATAATTCTATTGACCTGCTCCGCCAATCCTCCTAGTTATTTCTATATCGATCACTATAAAAATAGGTGGATGATGAGTGAACTGGCAGGGAAGCGGGCATTGGTGACGGGCGCCTCGCGTGGGATCGGGGCAGGCATCGCCCGGGCGCTGGCAGACAAGGGAGCCGACGTCGCGATCACCTATGAGCGTTCGGCCGATCAAGCCGCGCAGGTGGTCCGCGCGATCGAGAGCCAGGGCCGGCGCGCCATCGCAATCCAGGCCGACAGCGGCGATCCGGCGGCAGTGAAGCGCGCCGTCGACGAAGCAGCGGCATGGCTCGGCGGCCTCGATATCCTTGTCAACAATGCCGGCATCGCCCGCGCTGGTGCCGTCGCCGAGATCAGCCTCGCTGACATCGACGCGCTGCTGAACGTCAATGTCCGCGGCGTCGTGCTCGCCACACAGGCGGCGATCCCGCATCTTCCGGCGGGCGGTCGCATCATTTCGATCGGCTCGACCCTGGCCGAGCGCGTGCCGTTCGGCGGCTCGACGATCTATGCGATGACGAAGTCCGCGCTGCTCGCCTTCACGCGCGGCCTCGCCCACGAAGTCGGGCCGCGTGGCATCACGGTGAATCTGGTTCAGCCCGGCTCGATCGACACCGACATGAATCCGGCGGCTGGAGATCAGGCCGAAGGCCTTCGTGCCCTCACTGCGCTCGGCCGCTACGGCACAACCGACGAAATCGGCGCAGCGGTGGCGTTCCTAGCGAGCCCGGCGGCCGGCCTGATGACCGGTTCGATGGTGACGGTGGACGCGGGTTTTAGCGCCTGACGGAAACAGACCGCCGGCCGCGGCTCACTTGCCGCGGCGGCGACGCTGTTGGCCGAGGCCCATCTTCTTGGCGAGCTGCGAGCGTTCGACCGCGTAGTTCGGCGCCACCATCGGATAGTCCGGCGGCAGGCCCCACTTCTCGCGATACTGCTCGGGCGTCATCTTGTACTGCGTGCGCAGGTGGCGCTTCAGCGACTTGAAGCGTTTGCCGTCCTCAAGACAGATCAGATATTCCGGCGTCATCGACTTCTTCAGCGGCACAGCGGGCTTCGCCGGCTCGGCTGTCGCAGTGTCAGCACGCCCGGTCGACAGCTTCTGCAGCGCGGCGTGGACCTGCCCGATCAGATTGGGAAGATCGGCAGCGGGCGTCGGGTTGTTGCCCACATAGGCGGAGACGATGGTCGCGGTCAGTTCGATGAAGCTCTTGGCCGCAGGGTCACTCATATCGATTCCAATCGCTTCGGACCGGCAGCGGATTCCCGCACCAGTCGAATCTTGTCTGCTGCTCGCACGATGATCGGCAGGTCGCGCGCTGAACGCAACACAGACCTTGCCTCGACACGACTGTATTTCGCGCGGTTCAGTCGAAGCAAGGTAGACCAACAGATTAACCGCGCTGGTCGAGATGCTCCCGCAACGCGTCGATCGACTCGAACCGCATCATGCCTTCCGGCATCTGCGCCTCGATCGAACCGTCGGAGTAGAGCGAGTACGCCATGCCGTCGACGACGCCGGACTTCAGCACGGTCACTTCGGTCATCTCTTCGCTGCGCGGCGCTGGCGTCGGCTCCGGCAGACGCGGCCGCTCCGGCTCGGGAGCCGCGGGCTCGTTGGCCTCGTCGCCTCCGCCGAGCAACGAGCGGCGGCGCCGCGGCGCGGCATCGTTGCGCGGGCGGTCGCCGTCGGGCCAGGCCTCTTCGAAGCTCCGGGTAAATCCCTGGGACAGCACGCTGCCCGATTCCGTTGCGTCGCCCGCGTCGCCGTCGTTCCCGCGCGCCGCCCGCTCGCGATCGCGGCGCGAGGTCGAGAACAAGAGGTTGCGCTTCTTCGGTCCCGACTCGGCTGGCGGCGGCACCGGCGGCTCGGCCGGCCGCGCCCGCAGGCGGTCGCGGGGCGCGGGCTCGTCCTGCCACGGCGCCTGGGTCACGGCTGACGGCGCATCCGCGGGCGCGACCTCGCGCTCCGGGCGGTCGCCGGGGAACAGTAAACCGTCCTGACTTTCGGCCTCGGCGCCGGCAGGCGGAAACACGGACCGGGATTTGGCGGCTGGTTTCTGCGCCGCGGCGCCCGCGGCCGCGGTGGCCACGGCCAAAGCGCGGATCTCCCGGGCGACAAACGACAGCCCGACCAGCATCGCCCCGGTGCAGCCGCCGACCACGCCCGACAGGATCAAGGTATTGCCGAAGCTGAATTCCTTGACCGGAACGCCGAACAGGATCGACGCCGCTCCGGCCAACAGGAAGACAATCCCGGCCACCAGCAGAAAAATCATCCCAAACTCCAGTCCGCCGCAGCAAGCGCGGCGGTCGCCGAGCCACGATAACGTCATATGATCGCGATCGGCAATCGTCGTTCCCGTTTGCAAACAACTTGTTGGCGAGTTTGCGGGCACGCGGGACACGCCCGTTGCACCCGACCCGGCGGGCCCGATCGGGCGGATCGGCAAATCATGACTGCCGCGCGCGCAGCAGCTTGCTGCGAAACAGTCGCAGGGCTACCGTGCCGGCAATCACCATCCGAACAACCGGGAGAGAAACGCATGTCGCCAGCCGAAGCCCGCCTGAAGGAAGTCCCGTCGCAGATGACCGAGGCCGAGTGGGAGCAGCGGGTCAATCTCGCCGCCTGCTATCGCCTCGTTGCTTATTACGGCTGGGACGATCTGGTCGACACCCACATCTCGGCCCGCGTGCCCGGCCCGGAGCATCACTTCCTGATCAACCCCTACGGCCTGATGTTCGACGAAATCACCGCGTCGAGCCTGGTCAAGGTCGACCTCGACGGCAATCAGCTCAGCGACAGCCCGTACAAGATCAATCCGGCCGGCTTCACCATCCATTCGGCGATCCACGAGGTGCGCGAGGACGCCGGCTGCGTCCTGCATCTGCACACGCCGGATGGCACCGCGGTGGCGAGCTGCATGGAAGGCCTGCTGCCGCTGAACCAGACGGCGCATTTCGTCACCGGCGACCTCGCCTATCACGACTACGAAGGCGTCGCGCTCGACCATGACGAGCGTCCGCGGCTGCAGCGCGATCTCGGCGACAAGAACCACATGCTGCTGCGCAATCACGGCACGCTGACGGTCGGTCGCAGCGTCGCCTCGGCATTCGAGCGGATGTATCATCTCGAGCGCGCTTGCACGATGCAGGTCCGCACCCGCATGCTCGGCCCGACCGCTTATCCGATCGAAGACCTCGCGGTCGACAAGAACCACGAACTGATGACCAACCGCGACGCCATGGAGCTTCGCTCGACCAAGCTGGTCTGGCCTCCGCTGCTGCGCAAGCTCGACCGCATCGACCCGAGCTATCGCACCTGAGCCGCGCCTCCTGATCGTTGCGAGCGCAGCGAAGCAATCCAGAAGATCAGCGCACCGAGCTGGATTGCTTCGTCGGCTTCGCCTCCTCGCAACGATGCCGTGATTGGCGGAGGTTGAAATCAGCCGCGGTCATGCTATCTTCTCCGCATCACCCTCTACGCTATTCGAATCCAAACGCCGCCCAATTCCGGGCGGCGTTTTTGCGTCGGGTATGCGACCCCACCTGTCAGCCGCCTCGATTTGTGACGTTATTATTTCAGCGCGCTAGCTATCACCACGGCCCCCATCACGCCGATTGAACGACACGGCACGCGCGGGCGATCGACCGACCATTGGACGGTCTCGTTTCGACAAATCTTCCTCGTAGATTTACCTGATGTTGTTTTCTGCGGTCCATGGGTGGCGCCGTCGCCAACTACCAAGTCGGCGATGCACGACTGCACAACATTCGCAAAACCGTCACGAAATCCGGCCACCTCATGCGTCAGTTGTACTCCGCTTCGAAGCACATCCTGAAGTCGCTCCTCAATCGCATCAAGATCGGCCTCCGCATTCAGATCGCACTGCTTGGACTGACCGGCGTCGCGCTGGTCGGCTCCGCATGCCTCGTCGGACTGCGCTCGGCGGCCGACGCGGAGCGCAGATCAGAAGCCAGCGTGGCGCTGCGCTTCGACGTCGTGCAATTGTCAGCCGACTATCTGCAGGCCGGACTGATCGCGCATGAATTTCTGCGCACGTCGGACCAGAAACTGATCGCGAAGCACGAGGCCGCGGCGGCGGCGGCGAAGCGCAGGCTGCAGGACATCGAGCAACGTCTCGGCCAGACCGATGGCGACGAAGCAGCCAAGCAATCGGCCGCGCTGCTCGCCGGCTTGAACCTCTATCTCACGCGCTTCCAGAATTTGCTGTCGGCCAAGCGCGTGCTCGGCCTCACCGATCAGGACGGCCTGCAAGGCAAGCTGCGCGATGCGACCAGGAGGCTCGAAGCCAGACTTGCCGAAATCGACGATCCTCGCCTGTCGGTGCTGATGCTGACGATGCGACGACTGGAAAAAGAGTTCATCCAGAACGGCCGCGAGAAGGATGGCGACGAGCTGATCGAGCGCGCCTCAGATTTCGCCGCTGCCCTCACCAAGAGCGATCTTGCCGCCGACGACAAGAAGGACATCGCCGCGCTGATCGGCGGCTACAAGTCGAGCTTCCTCGCCTTCATGGTCAGTCAGCAGAGTCTCAACGAAGAGATCGACGACTTCGCGTCGGTGTTCGCCCGCAACCGGCCGACGCTGGATGCGCTGGTGGCCAGCGCGGAGACGCGCTATCGGGCGGCGCAGGCGAGCGCGGCCGAGGTCAGAGACCTGCTCGATTGGATCATCGGCGGCGTCACCTTGGCGATGGCGGCGCTGGCTTTGCTGGTGGGGCAGCGCATCGCCGGCTCGGTGGCGCGGACCACGGCGGCGATGCAGCGGCTCGCCGCCGGCGATTTCGAGGCGGTGTTGCCCGGGCTGGAGCGCAGCGACGAAATCGGCGAGATGGCCCGCGCGGTCGAAACCTTCAAGGCCGCTTCTCAGCAGGCGGCGCGCGAAGAGGCCGACGCCAAGATCGCGCAGCAGCGGATCGAGTCCGAGCGGCGCAAAGCCGACATGCACACCCTCGCCGACGGCTTCGAGGTCGCGGTCGGCAAGGTGATAGAGACGGTCTTCCAGGCCTCGTCCTCGCTCGAATCCTCGGCCGGTTCGCTGACGCGGACCGCTGAGACCTCGCGCCAGCTCACGATCGCGACCGCTTCCGTTTCGTCCAACGTGAGCGCCTGCGTCGGGACGGTGGCGGCTTCGGCAGAACATTTGCTCGCGGCGGTCGACGACATCGGCCGGCGAATTCTCCAATCGACGACGATGACGGCCGCGGCGGTGCTGCAGACCCGGCAGACCAGCGAGCACGTGCTTCAACTCGCGCGCGCCGGCGACCGCATCGGCGACATCGTCGGGATGATTCAGACGATCGCCCGGCAGACCAATTTGCTGGCGCTGAATGCCACGATCGAGGCCGCGCGGGCCGGCGACGCGGGCCGCGGTTTTGCCGTGGTCGCCTTCGAGGTCAAAGCCCTCGCCGAGCAGACCGCAAAGGCGACCCGGGACATCCAGCAGCAAGTATCGGACATCCAGCAAGCGACCCGCTCGTCGGCCGGTTCGATCGACCAGATCGTCGACCTGATCGAACGCGTGTCCGAAACCATCACCGCCATCGCGGCGGCGATCGAGCAGCAGGGCCGCGAAACACGGGCGATGTCCGACAGTGTCACCAAGGCCGCCGCCGAAACGGTTCACGTCGGCACCAGCATCGAACGGGTGCAACGCGGCGCCGAACAGGTCGAGACCGCGTCGCGCGACGTGTTCGCCGCGGCGAAGTCACTGGCCGACGACAGCAATGTGCTGCGGCGGGAGGTCGCCCACTTCCTCGGCTCGGTTCGTTCGGCTTAGCGCGCCGACGAACACGAACCGGACGGCATTTTCATGCCGGCGATGTCTCGCCGAAGCCGCGCCCACGGGGGACGGCGCGGGCAGATCGTGTCGTCAGGATCGCAGCCTCGGCGCAGACCTGCGGCCGTAGCCGATCAGCGCACCGTACACCAGCGCGGCCGCCAGCGTGGTGTGGCCGCTGAACTTGACCAGGCCGAAGCCCCATCCGGAAACCGCGACGAGGATGGCGAGCGCGGCCAAAAGCGCGCAGGTGCCAATGGCGCGCAGCGCGAGCACGACCGGCCTGCGCAGCGAGCGGCGCAGGATGTCGTGCTGCGGGCGGCGCAGGCCGAACGCCAGGGCGACGAAGCCCGCCAAGCAGAAAAGCTGCGCCAGCGCATGACTCATGTGGCCCCGCCCGAGATCACCGCCGCCCCGTCCCGCTCTTCCAGACGACGCGGCGGACACACCCGCGCGCCATGCCGCGCGGTGCGGACCGCCAGCACGGCGTGCAGCAGCGCCAGCGCGCAGCACATCAGATCGACGCCGGCGAACACCCAGTCGCCGACGGCGAGGCTGTGCCACAGCGGCCGCTGGGTCGTCGCGGCGTTGAGCACCGGGACCAGCGCCAGCAGCGCAGCAGCGGCCCAGAGCTGCTCGACCCAGGCGGCATTCGCTGGCCGGAGCAGCGCATGCAGCAGCGTCAGCCCCCAGACGATGAAGAACACGTGGATTTCCCACAACGCCCGCTCCGCCGTGGCGAGCGGCAGCAGACGGTTGGCCCACAGCAACGCCGTCATCGCAATCGACAGCCCCGCAATGCTGGCGATGTTCAACCGCTCGACGAGGCGGAATCCGAAATACGGACGCTCCGGATCGGGCAGCTTCTGGCGCCGCTTCACCGTCCACATCACCAGCCCGGTGCCGACCATCGCGGTCCCCATCAGACTGACGATGAAGTACAGCCACCGCGTCTCCAGG
This sequence comes from Rhodopseudomonas sp. AAP120, assembly GCF_001295845.1. Taxonomy (GTDB): domain Bacteria; phylum Pseudomonadota; class Alphaproteobacteria; order Rhizobiales; family Xanthobacteraceae; genus Rhodopseudomonas. Next base: position 41,611 of record NZ_LJIC01000068.1, read on the forward strand.
TCGCTGAACCGGCCGAGATGCAGCGCGTACAGCACGCCGCGCGTCTCCGCCGCCGCGCCGACGCGGTCGTGCGCGGCAAGGAGCTTGCCGCTGACGCCGTCGAACTCCAGATAGTCCGGACTCATCGACACGCGTCCCTCGTCGCCGCGGGTCACCGCGATGCGGGCCGTGGCGTCCCCGGGATTGGCCGAATTGACCCGCCCGATATTGGTCTGCCCCCACCGCTCCTGCGCCTGCTTCACCATCGCCGCGATCGATGCAAGCGGCACCTTGTCGCCGCTCGGCTTGCCCGGCTGGATGAAGGCGCTGAGTTCGGCGGCGAGTTGCTGGCGCTCGGCCGGCGTCTTGATGGCGGCGCGCTCGCCCCACGGCATGTACAGCGCCATCAGCGTCACCAGGCCGGTGTAGGTGATCATCACGTGGAACGGCAGGCCGAACACCGACAGCGCGTTGTGTGCATCGAGCCAGGAGCGCGGGCCCTTGCCCCAGCGGAAGGTGAAGAAGTCGGTGAAGATCTTCTTGTGGGTGATCACGCCGGCGACGATCGCCACCAGCATCGACATCGCCGCGAGGCCGGCGAGCAGCCGTCCCCAGAACGGCGACATGTAGTAGAACTGGAAATGGAAGCGATAGAAGAAATCGCCGCCGAGCGTGCCGCGCCCCTCGACGCGATGCCCGCTCACCGGGTCGAAATGTCCTTCGCCGAAACCTCCCCGCGCGCCCTGCCCGCCGGGTAGCCGCCAGAATGCATAGACGCTGTTGCTGCGCGCGTCCGGCAGCTTGAGGCTCCATTGCGTCGCCCCCGGCGCGACCCGCGCGAGTTCATCTGCGACGCGCTGCGCCACGCCCGCCGGATCGAGCGGCTGCGCCAGACGCGGCAGCTCTGGCCGCATCCACTGCGACAATTCTTCCTTGAAGTACGACACGGTGCCGGTGAGAAACATCGCGTACAGCACCCAGCCGAGCAGCAGCCCGGTCCAGGTGTGCAGGCCCGACATGCTCTGCCGGATGCCGCGGCCGGCGCCGCGCTGATTGCTGTCCGCCATCGAGCGCCCCTCGTTAGGACACCGACCACGCCAACGGCACCAGCGCCGCGGCCACGATCAGCAGGCCGATCCACGCCGGCCAGGCGCGCCGCGCCGCGAACACCCAGATCACCACGCCGGCATAGATCGCGAAGCTCGCGAGTTGTCCCGTCAGCACCGCCTGCGGCTTGCTGATCGGCAGCGCCAGCACCGCGAGCGCAAACAACGTTGCAATGCCGTAACCGCCGAGCAGCGCCGCGACGATGCGCGAGACCAGCGGCCCCGTCCGCCGCATGCGCTGCGCCAGCGCCGTCACTTCGGCGCGGCCGGCTTCGCCGCCGGGCCGGCGGGGATCGGCGGCAGGCCGTCGGCCTGCACGAAAGTCACCGTGGTGGCGTAGCTGACCGCATCATATTTCTCGCCGGCACGCTCACCGGGCGCGCGATCGGTGACGCTGACTTCCGCCACGTACATGCCCTTCCACGGCATTTCGAAGCTCACCAGTCCCTGCGCGTCGGTCTGGGCCTCCTTGGCCCAGCCCGACTGCGTGGTCAGCGTCACCTTCGTCTTCGGCTTCGGCTGATCCTTGAACACCAGCTTGAACTGGCCGGGCTGGCCGGTCGGCACCAGATCGAGCACCAGCTTGGGCTGCTGCGCCGCAGAGCCGGTGACGAAGCGCGCCGCCGGATAGAACCAGCTCCGGACGTCCTTGTCCTGCTGTTTCCAGGTGTACAGCGGGTAGTTGGCATCCTCGGCAACGATCGTGTCGCCGGCCGAGGCGGAGAACGGCAGCGTGAAACCGTCCGATGTCTTGGCCGCATCGACCTTCTGCTCGCCTTTGGCCGAGATCAGCGTCGCGCTGACCTTTCCGAATTTGTCGAGCAGGCCCGGCGAGGCTTCGCGCAAATTCTCGCCGAATTCGCCGAACCGCACCACTGCGGTCTGTCCGTCGGCCTGTTCGATCCAGATCTGATGCGCCTGCGCCGGGACGAATGTGCTGAGCAAAGCGACGATCGTGAGGGACAGTTTGTTCATCTCAACACCTGTGGTTTACGCGATCAGAAATCGAACGCCGCGGAAAGGATGTAGGTGCGCGGCGCGCCAACGGTCACGTAGGTGCCGGTAGTGAGCCAGTAGTTCTCGCCGGTGACGTTCTCGATGTTGAAGCGGAAGGTGACGGGCTTGCCGGTGAGCTGCGTCGTGGTGTAGCGCGCGCCGAGGTCGAGCCGGGTCCAGTCCGGGAATTTCACCGTGTTCGCGGTGGTGAGATAGGAGCTGCCGGTGTAGATCACCCGGCCGTTGAGCGAGAGGCCCTGCACCCACGGCGTATCCCAGTCGAGACCGCCCGAGAACGTCTTGTCCGGCACGCCGGCAGCGTCGTTGCCGCGCTGGGTCGGATCGCTCGGGTTGGTCAGTTCGGGCTTGATGAAGGTCGCACTGACCATGCCACGCAGGTTCGGCAGGATCAGGCCGTAGGCATTGAGCTCGACGCCGCGATTGCGCTGCTCGCCGTCGTACGCCAGTGAACCCAGAACGCCGCCCGCGGTGCGGATCTGGCTCGGTCGCGCGATCTGGAACACCGCCGCGGTGGTGGTGATCAGCCCCCAATCGACCTTGACGCCGGCCTCCTGCTGCTTCGACTTGTACGGCGCGAGCACGTCGCCGACGTTGTCGTAGCCGGCCCCGACGATGGTGCCGCGAGTCAGGCCTTCGGCGTAGTTCGCGTACAGCGACACGTTGTGCCACGGCTTGACGACGATGCCGGCGAGCGGCGTCGTCGCGCTGGCGTCATAACCGCTGGTGAACGCGCCGGTGATCGTGCTGAAGCTGTCCACCTTCACGTTCTGGCGGCGGACGCCGAGTGTCAGCAGCACGGATTCGTTCAGGACCGACATGGTGTCGACGATCGCTACGCTGGTCAGCGTCGATTCGGACGCGAGCCGGGGCTCTGTCCGTGGCAGCGTGATGCTCGGTAGCGGCGACGGATTGTAGATGTTCGACGCCGCCCTGTTGCCTTGAATGTAGGCGTTGCCGGCCTCCTGATAGAAGCCGGTATAGGCGACGTTCACCTTGTGGTTGATGAAGCCGGTGTCGAACTGCGACCGGAAGCCCGCATTGCCGCTGACGGTCTTGGTGTAGGAGTCGTAGTAGTTGTTCTGCACCGTGAAGTTGCCGAGCGCATTGACGGCGACAGCCGACGACGGGAAGGTCTGATCGTTGGTGCCGTCGCGATAGCCGACGCCCGCATAGGCGGTGAGCCAGTCGGTCAGGTCATATTCGGCCGCGGTGGCGATGGTGTTGTCCCTCTGCCGCAGCTTCGTTCCGGGATACCAGTTGCTGCGCGCATCGGGCGCCGCCGGAATCGACGTCAGGGTCGACAGCAGGCTGATCTGCGGCCTGAAATTGTCGGTGTCGTCGTTCTGCGAGATCGCATCGAGCGTCCAGCGGAACCGGTCGCCGCGATAGTCGATCGCCAGCGCGCCGAGGCCGCTGCGGAAATTGCCGTCGTCGATCGAGGCCTCGCCGTTGCGGCCGACGCCGTTGAAGCGGACGCCCCATTCCTTGTTGTCGCCGAAGCGGCGGCTGGTTTCGAGATGCAGGCCGTAGTTCGCCGAACTCATGAAGAACGGCGTCAGCCGCGAGAAATCCTGCTCGGTGGCGCGCTTGGTGACGATGTTGATGCCGCCGCCGACGGCGCCGCTCGGCGCGATGCCGTTGATCAGCGCACCGGGGCCCTTGAGCAGTTCGATCCGCTCGATGATCTGCGCCGGAATGCGCTGCGACGACGACAGCCCGTACAGGCCGTTGAGGCCGACGTCGGTGGCATTCACGGGGAAGCCGCGAATGACGAAGGTGTCGTCGAAACCGTTGCTGCCGGTGCTGGTCCGCACCGACGCGTCGTTGATCAGCGTGTCGGCCGCGGTGCGCGCCTGCTGGTTCTCGATCAATTGTGACGTGTAGTTCACCACCGAGAACGGCGTATTCATGACGCTAGTCGAACCCAGCAGGCCGAGCGTGCCGCCGCGCGCCACCTGGCCGCCCGCATAGGCCGGCGCGGGCGCGCCGATGGTGCGCGTCGAGCCCATCGTGGTCGGCGGCACCACCGGTGCGGGCGGCCGCTCGGTCGTTTGCCGTGGCACCACGCGCGCTGCGCGCTGCGGAGCGCTCCGGGTACGCGCGGCCGGCGCGACGCGCGCGCGCTGCTGCGGCGCATCGACCGACACAGGCGGCAACACCCGCGTTTCTGCGCTTTGTGCAAGGCTCTCCGACACGCCCACGCCAGTCAGGCACATCGACACCACGCCCGTCGCGACGCCGAAGTACCAACGATTCTTGTTGTTGTTGAATTCACTCACCGGATGCCCCCAGTTCACTTCAAGCGTCGTGACTAGGAGATGCGTGCAGGCGAAACAACGCGGCGAGTTTAGAATGCATTTACGTTCGAGACGCGATTGGCCGTCGCATCATCGAAGCAGATTAGAACCGCTCTAGCGAAACCGTCGGACGAGCGCCGAGCGATCTCGGCGCATAGACCGCCGCGCGACCCGGAATCTGAAATTGTGACAGCGCGTTGCGGCGTCGAACTACGCGAATGGAACCGCGGGGCGTTAGCGCCGTCCGCCGCGATCGTCTCGATCCGCGTCTCGCGTCTCAAGCGAGACGCGACGATTGTCGTGTGACGTTCTGCCGCGCTGCGTCAGCGCGGCGCGTCCGCGAGGGCGCCGAGAATGCGCACCCAGGAGCGGATGCCCTTGCGGAAGCTGTTGAGATCATATTTCTCGTTCGGCGAATGGATGTTGTCGTCGTCGAGACCGAAGCCGATCAGCACGCTGTCGAGTCCCAGCGTGCGCTTGAAATCGGCGACGATCGGAATCGAAGCGCCCGAGCCGATCAGCACCGCATCCTTGCCCCACTCCTCGGTCAGCGCACCGCGTGCCGCCGCCAGCGGCTTCATGTTCCAGTCGAGCGCGATCGCCGCGCCATTGGAGTGATCGAGAAACTCGGCGCGGCAGTCGCCCGGCAGCCGCGCGGTGACGAAGGCACGGAACGCGTCGCGGATTTTCTGCGGGTCCTGGCCCTCGACGATGCGGAACGACACTTTCGCCGACGCTTCCGCGGGGATCACGGTCTTCGAGCCCTCGCCGGTGTAGCCGCCAACGATGCCGTTGATGTCGCAGGTCGGCCGCGAGATCAGTTGCTCGATCAGCAGACGATCGTCCTCGCCCGCGGGAATCGACAGCCCGATCGGGCCAAGGAAACTCTCGGCGGTGAGGTTGAGGCCCTTCCACTGCGCCAGGATGTCCGGCGGCAGATCCTTCACGCCGTCGTAGAAGCCCGGAATGGTGATGCGGCCGTGCTCGTCGTGCAGGCCGCCGAGAATACGCGTCAGCACGCGGATCGGGTTCTGCGCGCCGCCGCCATAGACGCCGGAATGCAGATCGCGGTTCGCCGCCTTGATCTTCACCTCTTCATAGACGAGCCCGCGCAGCGACGTCGTGATCGCCGGCGTCTGCGGGTCCCACATCCCGGTGTCGCAGACCAGCGCGAAGTCGGCGGCGAGATCGGCCTTGTTGGCTTCCAGGAACGGCACGAAGTTCTTCGAGCCGACCTCCTCCTCGCCTTCGATCACGATGGTGAGGTCGAGCGGCAGTTCGCCCGTCACCTGTTTCCAGGCGCGGCAGGCTTCGACGAAGGTCGAGAGCTGGCCCTTGTCGTCCTGCGCGCCGCGCGCAACGATGATCTTGCGGCCGTCCGCATGGTCGGCGACCACCGGCTCGAACGGCGGGCGATGCCACAGTTCGAGCGGATCGACCGGCTGCACGTCGTAGTGGCCGTAGAACAGCGCGTGCGGCCGGTTGCCGGTGTTGCCTTTGGACTTGGCGACGATCGCCGGATGCCCCGCCGTCTCACGCACCTCGGCGTCGAAGCCGAGCGAGGCGATATCCGCGCACAGATGCAGCGCGGCCTTGCTGCAGTCGGCCGCGTAGGCCGGATCGGCCGAGATCGATTTGATCCGCAGCAACGCGAACAGCCGCTCCAGCGCGGCATCGAAATCGGCATCGGCGTGGGCGAGCACGGACTGGACTTGCGAGAGGGCGGACATGGCTGTGTGTTCCTTGTTATGACTTGTGGTGCCGAGCGGCACGACTGTCGCGCGTTTGCTCCGTCATTGCGGGGAGCACCCAGATCGGCGCTTGGCGCCGTCCGAGTACAGGCTCCGCGACGAAGCAATCCAGCGCGGTGCCCGGAGCTGGATTGCTTCGCTTCGCTCGCAATGACGTTGAAAGTTCGTCATGCGATGGCGCAACGCGCATCGTCGCTCACTTCCGCAACATCCCGCCCAGCGTGCCACGCACGATCGAACGACCGACCGAACTGCCGAGCGAGCCGCCGACCTTCTTGCCGAGTTCGGCGGCGAGACCGCCGACGACCGTGGTGGCGACGGTGCGGGCGACGCTGCGCGCGACGGTCTGCCCGGTCGTGAGCTTGCCACGCGGCGTATTGGTGCCGAACACGGTGGAGACGATGCTGCCGATCTGGCCGAGCAATCCACCTTCGGCCGGCGCGGCGTCCGTGGCCTTGCCTTCGATTCGGGCGCGCAGTTTCTCGTAGGCGGATTCGGAATCGATGGCGGTGTCGTATTTGCCCTTCACCGGGCTCGCGGCGATGATCGCCTTGCGCTCCTCCGGCGTGATCGGCCCGATCCGCGCCGACGGCGGCCGGATCATCACCCGCTCGACCATCGCCGGCGTGCCGTTGCCTTCGAGGAACGACACCAGCGCCTCGCCCTTGCCGAGTTCGGTGATCGCCTTGGCGGTGTCGAGTTTGGGATTGGGTCGGAACGTATCGGCGGCGGCCGCGACCGCCTTCTGGTCGCGCGGCGTGAAGGCGCGCAGCGCGTGCTGCACGCGGTTGCCGAGCTGCGCCAGCACGCGGTCCGGCACGTCGATCGGATTTTGCGTCACGAAGTACACGCCGACGCCCTTGGAGCGGATCAGCCGGACCACCTGCTCGATCTTGTCCATCAGCGCCTTCGGCGCGTCGTTAAACAGCAGATGCGCCTCGTCGAAGAAGAACACCAGCTTCGGCTTGTCGGGATCACCAACCTCAGGGAGTTCCTCGAACAGCTCCGACAGCATCCACAGCAGGAACGTCGCGTACAACCGCGGATTGCTCATCAGCTTGTCGGCAACGAGGATGTTGACGAGGCCGCGGCCCTGATTGTCGGTCCGGATGAAATCTTTCAGCTGCAGCGCCGGCTCGCCGAAGAAGCTTTCTCCGCCCTGGTTTTCCAGCACGAGCAATTGCCGCTGAATGGTCCCCACCGTCTGCTTGGTGACGTTGCCGAGCGCCTGCGCGGCCTGGCGGATGTCGGCATTGACGTCGCCGTTCTCGGCGACCTTGGCGGCGATCGGCGCGATCGCGTCGAGCATCGCGCGCAGATCCTTCATGTCCATCAGCGGCAGGCCCATGTCGTCGGCGACACGGAACGCGACGTTGAGCACGCCCTCCTGCACGTCGTTGAGATCGAGCATCCGCGACAGCAGCAGCGGCCCCATCTCCGACACGGTGGCGCGCACGGGATGGCCCTGCTCGCCGAACACGTCCCAGAACACGGTGCTGAACTGATCGGGCTGGAACGTCAGTCCCATGTCCTTGGCACGCTTGAGGATGAAGTCCTTGGCCTCGCCGGCCTCGGCGATGCCTGACAGATCGCCCTTGATGTCGGCGGCGAACACCGGCACGCCGGCACGCGCGAAACCTTCGGCCATCACTTGCAGCGTCACCGTCTTGCCGGTGCCGGTCGCGCCGGTGACGAGGCCGTGGCGATTGGCAAGGCCAAGCGTCAGCCAGGCAGGCTGCTCGCCTTTGCCGATGAAGATCTGTCCATCGGTATCGCCGTTACCGGTTTCGCGCGCCGTCATCGTGCCGTTTCCTCGGATGCGAGATGCGGAGCCATCGCAAGGCTCCGTGCTCCGCATATCCTGCATAATGATGAGAACTTCTCAACGCTCATTCATCGCAGACCAAATGCCGCGGCGAAGGCGTCGCAAATCGTCCAGCTTTAATCTGTTGGTAGAGAGCTTTGGGCAAGAACGCTCTTGCAATGTTGCAACACTTGATTCGAATCCCCGCCGCCCGGCGGCTTCTCTCGCGCGCGTTGCTTGTGTTTCGAAGCGTGGGAGATCAGGATGATCGGACAAGTACAATCCGGCAGAAAACCGGCGGCGGGGGCGTAATGGATGAGTTGATTGACCGGCTGGCCGAGAAGGCCGGCCTGGAGAAAGCTGTTGCCGGCAAGAGCGTCGGCATCATTCTCAACTTTCTCCGCAATGAAGGCCCGCAAGTCCACGTCCAGGCTCTGATCGACACCATCCCCGGCGCCGAAGAGGCGATCGCGTCCGCAGACGGTTCGCGCAGTACGCTTGGACGTCTGATGGGCGGCGGCATCATGGCGGTCGGTACCAAGCTGATGGGCCTCGGCCTCGGCATGGGCGACATCCAGAAGCTTGCGCGCGAGCTGTTCCATTTTGGTCGTGAAAAGATCGGCGCCGAGCGGATGAGCGAAATCATCTCCGGCACGCCCGGCCTCCGCCAGTTCACCTGACCAATCAGTTCCCGAGCGTCATGACATATCCAATTTCCCAGATTGACGGCATCTCGGCAGCAGCCGCCGCCAAACTGAAATCGATCGGCATCCGAACCACCGAAGCCCTGCTCGAAGCCGCCAAGACGACCCGGGGCCGCAAGGCACTCGCCGCCAAGACCGGCCTCAGCGAGCAGCAATTGCTGGAATGGGCCAACATCGCCGACTGCATGCGCATCCCCGGCATGGGCAAGGCCAAAGCCGAACTGCTCCGCGCCGCCGGCGTCAACACCCTGCGCGAATTCACCCACCGCAACCCGGCGCGGCTGGCGCAGAACATGAAAGAAGCCAACCTGCAGCGCAAGCTGGTGCGCGCCCTGCCGTCCGAAAAGGAAGTCGGGCAGCTGATCGAGCAGGCACGGAAACTGCCGCTGAAGATCAGCTACTAAAAAAGAGCCGCATAGCCGGATTTTATTAACTATTACCCTTCAAGCGAGCACGACCTTCATCACTCAGGTCGAGCAGGAACGCTCTCACTGTGTTTCCATAACTGCAAATACACCGCGCGCATCCAACGACACGGGGCAATCAGCGTACCGATCACTGCATCGAGCACTTCTTAAGCAGCACGTTTCCCATTTTGCCGCTCACCTCACCTTTAACGGAAACGCGCTGGCCTTTCGCGAGTCGGGCAACTGCCGATTCTTCTGCCTTCGTGAACATACACTGCGCGCCATCGAGAAAGCCCTTCCCGCCAACGACTATGAATGCGGAATCAAGAATGTCCTTGCCAATGCTTTGAATCACCCCGGAGATTACCACCACTTTGCCCTTATATTTTGCGTCAGCGGCGACCTCGTTTGCGTTATATTCGTAGTACAGTTGATCGGCTGAAAGTGTGTAGCTCGGCGACTGCGACTGGATTTGCCTTGTGTCTGTGTCGGTATCCAGACTCCCTGCCGCCAGAATCGCGAATGCGGCGAGTGCGAACAACGAAAAAAGATGGCGAAGAGCGGTATTATTCATGACGCCCTACTCTGTTTAACGTCGATAATTCGATCGAAGGCCAATGCAGCTGCGATCGCGAAAGCTATCGTTATCATGTCGATAATATCAAACGTGCCTGGTACCAGACGCAAAGATTGACCGATCTCTGAAGCTAAAGCGACGACGGGCACCGTCCAAAGCCAAATTACAGCTGAAAGAGACCTCAACTCAAACCAAATCACTCGAACGAACAACATGTATGAGAATGTCCAAAGGGCGAATGGCATCGAATAGACGACCCATGCCGGAATGATCGACCCGATTCCCAAAGAGTACATTCGTAGCGAATGGATAGTCGGGAATACACCGATTGCACTTGCCCACCGAAACAGCAGAAGCGAATCGGTACGGAAGAGAACATAAATTACCGAGCCAAGGAGTAGTGAAGCCGCGGCTAAATAGAAACAAATGAGCTTAACTGCCGCAACAGTTGCGAGGGAATTGCGCATGGAACAAGCCAAACAAAATCGTCAGTCGACAAGCGAATAAGCGATGCAACTATACGTTTCTACTTGTCCTGTCCACTCCTGCCTCCAAGAGCCAACAGCTGACTCAGGTCAACATCCAGGCGGGCCTTCACGACGGTTCGAAGTAGTGGTGCGTTCGGCAGATTCGGAACGTCAGCCCGATCTTCAGTCCTGATCAAACCTCTATCGGACACAGGAACGGTTTAGTAAACGGTCTTGAGCACCGCCATCCCTATGCCCCCGCTTGACAGCCTAACTCGGACCGCGCAAAGCGCTGCGTATGAGCGCATCACCGCAAAAGCTAGCCATACCCGCCGCCACCGGCCCCGACCGGCTGCGGGCGCTGCTGGCGCGGCCCCTCCCTCTGGTGATGGGCATTCTCAATATCACCCCGGACTCTTTCTCCGACGGCGGCGATTTCATCGCGCCGGAGCGGGCGCGCGAGCACGCCGCGCGGATGATCGCCGAGGGCGCCGACATCATCGACATCGGCGCGGAATCCACCCGGCCCTACGGCTCGCAGCCGGTCTCGGCCGAGCAGGAATTGCAGCGGCTGGCGCCGGTGCTCGCCGCGGTCGCGGCGCTCGGCGTGCCGGTGTCGATCGACAGCATGAAGGCCGAGGTGGTCGATTGGGCGCTGAACAACGGCGCGGCGATCGCCAACGACGTCTGGGGCCTGCAGCGCGATCCGGAGATGGCCCGCGTCGTCGCCGCGCATGGTGCGCCCGTGGTGGTGATGCACAATCGCGACGCGGTCGATGAGACGATCGACATCGTTGCGGATATCGACGCGTTCTTCGCGCGTTCGCTGGCGATCGCCGCACGCGCCGGCATTGCCGATACCAACATCGTACTCGATCCCGGCATCGGCTTCGGCAAGACGCCTCGGCAGAGCATGATCGCGCTGGCGCGGCTCGCCGAGTTCAAGCATTTCGGCCTGCCGATCCTGGTCGGCGCGTCGCGCAAACGTTTTATCAGCACGGTGGTGGCGTCGGAGCCGAAGGATCGCCTCGGCGGCTCGCTCGCCGCGCATCTGATCGCCGTGCAGAACGGCGCACAGATCATCCGCGCGCACGACGTCGCCGCCACCGCGCAGGCGCTGAAGGTTGCGCACGCGATCACCACCAGCATCGAGGACAGCCGATGAGCGACACCATCTTCATCACCGGCCTGGTGCTACACGCGCGCCACGGCGTGATGGACCACGAGACCGAAGTCGGCCAGCGCTTCGTGATCGACCTCGAACTCGCGGTCGATCTGTCGGAATCCTCGCGCACCGACCGGCTGTCCGACACGGTCTCCTATTCCAACGTCGTCGCCTGCGCGACCGCGGCGTTCAAAGACGCCAACTACAAACTGCTCGAACGCGCCGCCGGCGCGGTGGCCGAAGCGATCCTGTCGACTTTTCCGAAAATCGGCGCGGTCAAGATCACGGTCCACAAACCACACGCGCCGATCGCGGCGATCTTCGACGACGTCGGCGTGATCATCACCCGCACCCGCCAGAGCACGCATGGCTGAGGCGCTGATCGCGCTCGGCGGCAATGTCGGCGACGTCCGTGCGACGTTCGACAAGGCGATCGCCAATATCTGCGGCATGACGCAGGCCGACCTGCTGGCGCGTTCCTCGGACTACACGACGCCGCCATGGGGCGACGAACAGCAGGACGCTTTCGTCAACGCCTGCATCGCGATCGACACCCGGCTCGATCCGCTGTCGCTTCTGCAAACGCTCCACAAGATCGAGAAGCGCTTCGGCCGCGACCGCGCCAACGAGCGGCGCTGGGGTCCGCGCACGCTCGATCTCGACCTGCTGGCTTATGCCGATGCCGAAATCGATCGTCCCGATTTGACGCTGCCGCACCCGCGGCTGTTCGAGCGCGCCTTCGTGCTGGTGCCGCTGGTCGAGATTCGGCCTGACGGGAGCATCGGCGGACGGTCCTTCAGGGACGCGCTGGCGGCGCTCCCCACCGACGGAATCGAGCGTTTGCCGCCCCGCGGGCAATGCAGCACATAATTCTGCGTCCTGCGCCTTTTGGCCCGAAACAACCGTTTGGCATGCCGCGCCGCGCGTGGCATTTTCCGGCCCAATCAAGTTTTCGTATCTGGGAGTCCGATTTCCAACATGTCTTCCGCAACCAACGAGCTGTCGCTCGCCGACGATTTCCCGCCGGCCGACCAGGACCAATGGCGCAAGCTGGTCGACGGCGTGCTGAAGGGCGCCCCGTTCGAAAAACTGGTCAGCAAGACGCATGACGGCGTGACCATCCAGCCGATCTATCCGCGCGCCAAGGGCGCCGCGCCGGTCGCCGGCCGCGCCCCCGCCGCGCCATGGGCCATCACGCAGCGGATCGATCATCCGGATGCGCGCGAAGCCAACAAGCAGGCGCTGCACGATCTCGAAAACGGCGCGACTGGATTGACGCTGGTCTTCGCCGGCAGCGTCGGCGCGCGCGGCTTCGGCCTGCCGCCGACCAAGGACGCGCTCGAGACGGTGCTGGATGGCGTTCACCTCGACGCCGGCATCGCGATCGAATTGCAATTCGCGCCGCAGTCCTGCGATCTGGTTAGCCACCTGGCCGATCTGATCAAGAGCCGCGGCACCGATCCGGCCGCCTGCCAGCTCCGCTTCGGCATCGATCCGCTCGGCGCCCGCGCCGTGCAGGGATCGAGCGCGTCCGACTGGGCCGAGATCGCCAGCGGCGTCGCCCAGGTCGCCACCGGGCTCGCGGCGCTCGGCTTCAAGGCCAACCTGCTCGCCGCCGATGGCCGCGTCATCCACGACGCCGGCGGTTCGGAAGCCCAGGAGCTGGCCTTTGTGCTCGCCTCCGCCACGGCCTATCTGCGCGCGCTGGACGCTGCCGGCGTGCCGCTCGACCAGGCGCGGAGCATGATCTACGCGCGACTGTCGTCGGACGCCGATCAGTTCCTGACGCTGGCGAAGTTCCGTGCGCTGCGGCTGCTGTGGGCGCGCGTCGAGGAGAGCTGCGGACTGGCGCCGAAGCCGCTGTTCGTCGCCGCCGAAACCGCGTGGCGGATGCTGACGCAGCGCGACCCGTCGGTGAACATGCTGCGCGCCACCGTGGCGACCTTCTCGGCCGCGCTCGGCGGTGCCAATTCGCTGGTGGTGCTGCCGCACACGCTGGCGCTCGGCCTGCCCGACGCCTTCGCGCGCCGCGTTGCCCGCAATACGCAGCTGATCCTGCTCGAAGAGTCCAACCTCGACAAGGTCGCCGACCCGGCGGCCGGCGCCGGCGGCATCGAGGCGCTGACGCAGGAACTCTGCGCCTCCGCCTGGGCGCAGTTCCAGGAGATCGAGAAAGCCGGCGGCGCCTTCTCCGCGCTGGCTGCTGGCCTGATCCAGCCGAAGGTCGCGGCGACCCGCGCGGCGCGCGACAAGGCGATCGGCAAGCGCCGCGACGTGCTCACCGGGGCCAGCGAATTCCCGAACCTGCACGAGGCTCCGGCGACGGTGTTGAAGCTGACGCCGGCCGCGGTGCCGCCGTCCGGCGAAGCAAAGATCAGCTTCGAACCGCTGACGCCGGTCCGGCTCGCGACGCCGTTCGAAACGCTACGCGACAAGTCCGACGCAGTGCTCGCCGCCAAGGCAGCGCGGCCGAAGGTGTTCCTCGCCAATCTCGGCACGCCGGCCGATTTCACCGCGCGCGCGACCTTTGCGAAGAGCTTCTTCGAGACCGGTGGCATCGAAGCGATCGACAGCGAAGGCTTCACCGATCCCGCCGCCCTCGCCGCCGCCTTCAAGGCTTCCGGCGCGGCATTCGCGTGCCTGTGCTCCTCGGACAAGGCCTATCCGGCGCACGCCGCTCCGGCCGCTGAGGCGCTGCACCAGGCCGGCTGCAAGCGGATCTATCTCGCGGGCCGTCCGGGCGAGCTGGAGGCTAGCCTGCGTGAAGCCGGAGTACAGGAGTTCATCTTCGCCGGAGGCGATGCCCTCGCGCTCCTGACCAATGCCTGGACCGAGATCGAGGCGGCATGACTGCGGCCGGCAAACCAGTACTCACCGGCGGCTGCCAGTGCGGGGCGATCCGCTTCGCGCTGTCGGCCGCGCCGCTGCGGGTGACGCTGTGCCATTGCCGGATGTGCCAGAAGGCGACGGGCGGTCCGTTCGCCGCGATGGCCGAGATCGCCCGCGAGAACTTCGCCTGGACCCGCGGCACGCCCGCGTCCTTCCGCTCCTCCTCGGTCGCCGAACGCGACTTCTGCAAGGATTGCGGCACACCACTCGGCTACCGGCTGCTGGTCTGCGACAGCATCGAGATCATGACCGGAACCTTCGACCGGCCGGACCGGGTGGTTCCGACCCTGCAATACGGCATCGAGGCCCGGCTCGGCTGGACCGGAACCATCGCGAACCTGCCGGGCAAAACCACGTTGCAGAACTACGGGCCCGATCGGATGGCACAAGTGTTCAGCTATCAGCAGCCGGACCACGACTGAGCCTCGCATGACGCGTCAAACCGGCCATGATAACATCGGCTGGAACAGAGAACGAAGAACATGAGCAAGATTCCGAACTTCGCCGACCTCGCCTTCCAGCCGACCGCCGCCCCTGCGCCCGCAGGCGAAGCCCAGCCGTGGCTGACGCCGGAAGGCATTCTGGTAAAGCCGGGCTACTCCGAAGCGGACGTGGCCGGCATCGATTTCCTCGACACCTGGCCGGGCGTCGCGCCGTTCCTGCGCGGCCCCTACCCGACCATGTACGTCAACCAGCCCTGGACGATCCGGCAATATGCCGGCTTCTCGACCGCGGAGGATTCCAACGCGTTCTATCGGCGCAACCTCGCCGCCGGTCAGAAGGGTTTGTCGGTGGCGTTCGATCTCGCCACGCACCGCGGCTACGATAGTGATCATCCGCGCGTCGCCGGCGACGTCGGCATGGCCGGTGTGGCGATCGATAGTATCTACGACATGCGCACGCTGTTCGCCGGCATTCCGCTCGACCAGATGAGCGTGTCGATGACCATGAACGGCGCGGTGCTGCCGATCCTCGCGCTGTTCGTCGCCGCCGCCGAGGAACAGGGCGTGCCGCCGGAGAAGCTGTCGGGCACCATTCAGAACGACATTCTGAAAGAGTTCATGGTGCGCAACACCTACATCTACCCGCCGACGCCGTCGATGCGCATCATCTCCGACATCTTCGCCTACACGTCGCAGAAGATGCCGAAGTTCAACTCGATCTCGATCTCCGGCTATCACATGCAGGAAGCCGGCGCAACGCAGGACCTCGAGCTCGCTTATACGCTGGCCGACGGCGTCGAATACGTCCGCGCCGGCATCGCGGCCGGGCTCGACGTCGACAAGTTTGCGCCGCGGCTCTCGTTCTTCTGGGCGATCGGGATGAACTTCTTCATGGAAGTCGCCAAGATGCGCGCGGCGCGGCTGCTCTGGGCCAAGCTGCTGACGCAGTTCGACCCGAAGAACGACAAGTCGCTGTCGCTGCGCACGCATTGCCAGACCTCCGGCTGGTCGCTGACCGCGCAGGACGTCTACAACAACGTCATGCGCACCACGATCGAGGCGATGGCGGCGACGCAAGGCCACACCCAGTCGCTACACACCAACGCGCTCGACGAAGCGCTGGCGCTGCCGACCGATTTCTCGGCGCGCATCGCCCGCAACACCCAGCTGTTCCTGCAGCAGGAGAGTGGCACCACCCGGATCATCGATCCGTGGGGCGGCTCGTACTACGTCGAGCGGCTGACCCACGACCTCGCCGTCAAGGCCTGGGGCCACATTCAGGAAGTCGAGGCGCTCGGCGGCATGGCCAAGGCGATCGAGGCCGGCGTGCCGAAGCTGCGCATCGAGGAAGCCTCGGCCAAGACCCAGGCGCGGATCGACACCGGCCGCCAGTCGGTGATCGGCGTCAACAAATACAAGCCGACCGACGAAGCGCCGCTCGACGTGCTGAAGGTCGACAATTCGACCGTGCGGCGGCTGCAGATCGACAAGCTCGGCCGGCTGCGCAAGGAACGCAAGCAGGCCGACGTCGATGCCGCACTCGCCGCGCTGACCAGCGCCGCCTCGGACGGCACCGGCAATCTGCTGGCGCTGGCGATCGACGCGGCGCGCGCCAAGGCCACCGTCGGTGAAATCTCCGACGCGCTGGAAACCGTCTACGGCCGGCATCGCGCCGAGATCCGGTCGCTGACCGGCGTCTATAAACGGGAGGCTTCGACCATGTCGGATCGCGTGGAGAAGGTGCAGGCGCTGATCGATGCGTTCGAGGACGCCGAGGGCCGGCGACCGCGCATCCTGGTCGCCAAAATCGGCCAGGACGGCCACGACCGCGGCCAGAAGGTGATCGCCTCGGCGTTCGCCGACATCGGCTTCGACGTCGACATCGGGCCGCTGTTCGCCACCGCCGACGAGGCGGCGCGCCAGGCGGTGGAGAACGACGTCCACATCCTCGGCGTGTCGTCACTCGCCGCCGCGCATCTCACCGCGGTGCCGGAACTCAAGGCCGCGCTGAAGAAGCAGGGCCGCGAAGACATCATGATCATCATCGGCGGCGTCGTCCCGCCGCAGGACTACGACGCGCTGTACAAGTCGGGCGCCGAAGCCATCTTCCCGCCCGGCACCGTGATCGCCGACGCCGCCGAAGAGCTGATCCGGAAGCTCAACGCGCGGCTGGGGCACACGAGTCAGGCGGCGGAGTAGCTGCGGAGACGGCGGCGATGTGATAGTCTGCGGCTATGACAACGGTCGCCGACATGCCGCTGGACACCATCCTCGCCCGCCTTCGCGCGCAGACTGACGCCCTGCGCGCCGCGGGCGTCGCTAAGCTGTTCGTGTTCGGCTCGCGCGCCCGCGGCGACGCGCGGCCGGATAGCGATCTCGACGTGCTGGTAAAGATGCAGCCCGACTACAAGCTGACCTGGAAAACGCCCCTTGAGATCGGCTCAATCTGCGAGGAAGCGACGGGCATATCGACCCAGGTCACTCTGCATGGTGACCATCTTAAGCCGCGTTTCGTCGAACGGATCGCGGACGATCTGGTCGAGGCAATCTGATGCCGCCAAAGACCGATGATCGGCTACGCGACATCATCGAAGGGATCGGGCACGTCGAGGTTCGGACCGCCGGCAAATCTCTGACCGACTTCAAGGCCAGTTTCGATTTACAATTGATGGTCGAGCGGCTTCTGCTCATCGTCTGCGAAGCGTCTCATCGACTTCCTGAAGAACTCAAGTCGCTGGGGACTGAAATCGATTGGCGTGGCATCAACAATTTTGGCAACCGGCTGCGCCATGCCTACCATACGATCGAAAGCGAGACCGTCTGGAACATCGTCATCGCCGATCTCCCGCGGCTGAAAGCATTCGCTGAAGCGCAGCGCCGGGCAGGATCTCACAACTAGCTCAAAGCGGATAATTCTCGTGGCACGTTTTCTTCAAATGTGGTCGTTCGTTCTGGTCGCTTTTCTGCTCTCCCCCGCTCTCGCCGAGCCGGCCAAACCCAAGCCCGACTTCGCGGTGAAGACCAAAGCGATCGACGGCACGGTTCTGCTCGATGCGGCGATCAAGGCCGATGCGAAGCTGGCGGAGAACTGCCTCGCCGAGGGCAAGAAGTACATCGCCGAGCAGCGCGCCGAGGCGGAGCCCGAGCTGAAGAGCGATCCAGAGCTGTTCCGCAATGGCCCGTGGACCTACGAGCGCAGCTACACGCAGGCCTCGCTGATCGCGGATCGCTATGTCAGCGTGCTGCGGATGGACTACAGCTACACCGGCGGTGCCCATCCCAACACCGAGATCGATACCGTGCTGTGGGACAGGCAGCAGGCCAAGCGCATCAGCATCCGGCCGTTCTTCACCGATCTCGCCGACGGCAGCCCGGCGATGCAGGCGATGGTCAAGGGTGTGCTGGCCTCGCTGAAGGCGGAGAAGAAGGAGCGCGGCACCGAGGATGACGGCGAGGACTACGCCAAGAGCATCGAACCGAAGCTGCTCAAGATCGGCCCCGTCACGCTCGCCCGCTCGACCGAGGCCGGCAAGAGCTCCGGCCTGATCTTCCACTACGCGCCCTATGCGGTCGGCGCCTATGCCGAGGGCACCTACGACGCCTACGTGCCGTGGCAGAGCCTGAAGCCCTACTTCACCGCAGAAGGCACCGCGATCTTCGGCGGCGAGCGCCCGAAAGGCGATGATGACCGCAACAAGTAAGAAGCCGCTCGATCTGCCGTCGCTGGCGAGCGAGGTGCGCGGCGGCCACCGCGCCGCGCTGGCGCGGGCGATCACGCTGATCGAAAGCCGGCGCGGCGATCACCAGGCCTCGGCGCGGGCGCTGGTGCAGGAGCTGCTGCCGCAGACCGGGCGCGCCATCCGCGTCGGCATCACCGGCTCGCCCGGCGTCGGCAAGTCGACCACGATCGACGCGCTCGGCATGTATCTGATCGAGCAGGGCCATAAGGTCGCCGTGCTGGCGGTGGACCCCTCCTCCGCGCGTACCGGCGGCTCGATCCTCGGCGACAAGACCCGGATGGCGCGGCTGTCGGCCGAAGCCAATGCCTTCATCCGCCCCTCGCCGTCGTCCGGCACGCTCGGCGGCGTCGCCGCCAAGACCCGCGAGGCGATGCTGCTGTGCGAAGCCGCCGGCTTCGACGTCGTGCTGGTCGAGACCGTCGGCATCGGTCAGTCCGAAACCGCGGTGTGCGACATGACCGATTTCTTCCTGGCCTTGATGCTGCCGGGTGCCGGCGACGAGCTGCAGGGCATCAAGAAGGGCCTCGTCGAACTCGCCGACATGATCGCGATCAACAAGGCCGACGGCGACAACATCGCCCGCGCCAATCTGGCCGCCGGCGAGTATCGCGCCGCACTGCACATCCTGACGCCGCGCTCGGTGCACTGGCAGCCGCCGGTGCAGACCTATTCGGCGATGACCGGCGCCGGCATCGCGGAGCTGTGGCAGTCGATCCTCGCCCACCGCGACGCCACCACGCCCTCCGGCGAGTTCGAGACCCGGCGACGCGAGCAGCAGGTCAAGTGGATGTGGACCATGCTCGAGGACCGCTGGAAGGCGCGCCTGAAGAGCGACGCCGCGATCCGCGCCAAGGTCAAGCACACCGAAGCCGACGTCGCCGCCGGCCGCCTCACCCCGGCGATTGGCGCCGATGCGATCGCGGAGTTGCTGGCGTGAGGGACCTCCCCCGCGCCAGGGCGTCATTGCGAGCCAACGGGTCCGGCCTTCGGCCGGCCCGATGACAGGCTCCGCGAAGCAATCCAGATGCGCGGTGCACGGAGCTGGATTGCTTCGTCGCTACGCTCCTCGCAATGACGGGGATGGGCATCGCCTCATGACCGCGCTGCGTATCTTAATCACCGGCTTTGGCCCGTTTCCCGGCGCGCCTTACAATCCGACGCCGGCGCTGGTCGAGCGGCTGGTCAAGCTGCGGCGGTCGGCGTTCGACGCAGTCGAGCGCATCGGCCATGTCTTCCCAGTGAGCTATCGCGCCGTCGACCGCGACCTGCCGCGGCTCCTTGCAACGCATCGGCCCGACGCGCTGCTGATGTTCGGCCTTGCCGCGCGGACCCGGCATTTGCGGATCGAAACCCGCGCCCGCAACGCCGTCACCATGCTGTGGCCCGATGCCGAGCGCACGACGCTGCGCACGTCCTCGATCACCCCGGGCCGGGACGCGCAGCAGTTCGGCCCGCATTGCGCGCGCCTGCTCCGCGCGGCCCAGGCCACAGGGGTCGACGCCCGCCTCTCGCGCGATGCCGGCCGCTATCTGTGCAACTATCTGAGCTGGCGCGCGATCGAAGCGACGCACAAGCCGGACGGTCCCCGCCTCGCCGCCTTCATCCACGTCCCTCTGCTGGCCCGCGATGGCCGCCCCTGGCCCGGCAGCGCGATCAGCGCCGAGCACCTGGCCGATGCGGGCGAAGCGATCCTGCTGGAGATGATCCGGCAGGCCCGCCGCGCAAGGCTCACGACGGCGTGATCGCCCAGGCGAGTTGCGAGTCTGAACCCGCGACGCGGTTCGGCGTTGGAACCCGATCGGAGGATCCTATGCCCTACGCGCTGTATTGCGACGATGCCAAGATCAGCAAGGCCTATCCGACCGAGGCCAGCGTCTGGAAACATGCCCAGGAAAGTGGCCTCGTCGTCGATGTCGATACCGGCGACGACTCGCCGCGGCCACGCCGCATCCTCGACAATGGCTACCAGATCCGCGCCTGCAGCGCCGAGCCGGGCGAAAACCCCGAGCACAACGAAGCCGAGGCGCATGCCGAGCGGGACTACCAGCTCTCGCGCAACGCTGCCTGAGAGTTAACCGTACCGCGAAACATCGCGCTGCTGCGACACCGCCGTCCCCCGGAGGATGGCGGTTTCTGCGTTACCAAGACATCTGGTTCACGCAGAGGCGCAGACATGACGATCCATCGCCGCGACCTGCTCGGCGCCCTCGCTGGCGGACTGGCCGTCGCGGCCACGCCGCTGGCGGCCGCGCCGTTGACCTCTAAGCGCGGCCGCGATGCCACCCAGCTCGGCGTGCGGCCTGATAGTTCGGACGATCAGACGGCCGCGCTGCAGCGCGCGATCGACGACGCCGCCGAGCGCCGCGTCCCGCTGGCGCTGCCCCCGGGCACCTATCGCACAGGCACGTTGCGCCTGCCCTCCGGCGCGCAGCTCAGCGGCGTGCGCGGCGCGACGAGGCTGCTGTTCACCGGCGGCCCATCGTTGTTCGACAGCGCAGGCGCCGACACCCCGACGCTGTCCGGCCTGATGCTCGATGGCGGCGGCATCGCGCTGCCCGCGCGGCGCGGACTGGTGCATTGCATCGGGGCGCGGGCGCTACGTATCGAGCAGTGCGAGATCACCGCCAGCGGCGGCAGCGGCATCTGGCTGGAAACCAGCTCCGGCACGATCAGCGACAACATCCTGACCGCGATCGCCGTGACCGGCGTCGTGTCGTTCGACGCACGCGGCCTGCGCGTCGACGGCAACACCATTGTCGGCACCAACGACAACGGCATCGAGATCCTGCGGACCACGATCGGCGACGACGGCACGCTGGTCACCGGCAACCGGGTCGAGAACATCAAGGCCGGCCCGGGCGGCTCGGGTCAGTACGGCAACGCCATCAATGCGTTTCGCGCCGGCAACGTCATCGTCAGCGGCAACCGCATCAAGAATTGCGATTACTCCGCGGTGCGCGGCAATTCGGCGTCGAACATCCAGATCACCGGCAACAGCGTCAGCGACGTCCGCGAAGTCGCCCTGTATTCCGAGTTCGCCTTCGAGGGCGCCGTGATCGCCAACAACACCGTCGACGGCGCGGCGCTCGGCGTCTCGGTCTGCAACTTCAACGAGGGTGGACGGCTCAGCACCGTGCAAGGCAACATCATCCGTAATCTCAGGCCGAAACGCCCGATCGGCACCGCGCCGGACGACGATGCCGGCATCGGCATCTATGTCGAAGCGGACACCGCGGTGACCGGCAACGTGATCGAGAACGCACCTTCGTTCGGCATCGTTGCCGGCTGGGGCCGCTATCTGCGCGACGTCGCGATCACCGGCAACATGGTGCGCAAGGCGTTCGTCGGCATCGGCGTGTCGGTGATGGACGGTGCCGGCACCGCGGCGATCAACGGCAATATCATCGCCGAAACCCAGCGCGGCGCGGTGGTCGGCCTCGATCATGCCAAGCCGGTGACGCCGGATCTGACCGCACCGAATGCAGCGCGGTTCGCGCAGATCGCGCTCGGCAGCAATTCAGTTCGCTGATCCGCGCTACTGATACGCCGCCGCGAAGAAGCTGCGCTCCAGCCGATAGTGACCGCCGACATCGCGATACACCTGCCGCAGGCACTGACCGTCGCGGCAGACCGCAACCGGGCCGTTGCGGCAGCCGAGATACTCGAAGTGCAGCACGATGGTGGACGGTGTGTAGGTCGCGAAATAGTGGCCGGCGATCGGTCCCGCCGGGCATTGCGCCGCCACCGCCCGCTGGATTTCGGATGGCAGCTGCGTCAGGTGATAGGAATTCCAGAGCGAGTCCTTCGGCGTCTGAGCCGATGCGGCCTGGCCGGCTGCGCCCAAGGACAGCAGCGCCAGGCTCGCGAAAGTCAATCGTGCGATCACAGCATCCTCCCCGAGATGCGGCGCAGCTCGACAGCGCGCGACGGTGAATCTGCACGCGACGATAACGAGCCCAAGCTGACAGGATGCTTGCAACGACGACGCGAGCAGCTCGCAACGCCGCATTTGCGGCGCGCTCTCAATGTCGCAATGCGATAACGGTTCTCAGAACTGCGTGCGCAGCCGCGTCGCAACGATCGACACCGGCCCGCGATCGCGGTTGAACGCCGGATGGGCGATGAACTGATAGTCCGCGGTCAGCCGCCAAGAATACATTGGCAGGCTGTAATAGGCCTCGATCACCTGCTCGTCGCCGGGATTTGGCAGGCGGCCGTCGCCGATGATCGCGGTCAGTCCGCCGGCATCGAGATAGCCGATGCGTGACGCCGAGATGTGATTGATCAAGCCGGCGAGGCCGAACGTGTCGTCATCCCTTCCCCACAGCCGGCCCGACACCGACACTCCCGCAGACACGGTCCGGTCCGAATCCGTGAAGGCGTTGGCCTCGAGGTTGGGGCTGCTGAAGCCGGCGCGGCCGAACAGGCCGACCTCGGCCGTGAGCTGCTGCTCGAGGCTGGCAGACAGACCGGTCTTGCTGGTGTAGCGGCGTACATCGGCCGTGCTCGGGATTGCTCGGGTTGCCTGCGCGAGTTGGACGGCATCGGCGAAATTGCCGAGCCGCGCACGGTTGAGGAAGCCGGTGAGCAGCAGCTTGCCGGGCTGGCCGCCGAGCTCGTGCCGATGTTCGATCTCACCGATGAACTGGAATTGACCGAAGCTCGGGTCGAGGTCGGTGCTGTTCGGCGTCACCGGCAGGTCGAACACCCCGCTTCGGACCGTCCAGGCGCCGACGTACCACTCGGCCGCCGCCCCATAGGTGAAGGCCCAGGCGTCGGCCGCATAGTCGAAGGTCGCTACGTCGGCGAGCCCCCAATTCAGGAAGTCGACGCGCGGGTCGTGGGCGTATTTGTTGACGTCGAAGATGTCGCCGACCGCGAATTTGCCGACGGTGAGCACGACACGATCCGCCGACTGCTTGCCGGCGAACTGGTTCGGACCGCCCTGCACGCTCTGCAGCTCGCCGCCGAGATCGATGGTCTGCCGGATGAAGTAACGCGGCAGCCGCGCATAGGGATAGTTCGAGCCGACCTTGTAGGATTCACCGCTCGGAAACGCCGCGACGCCGAACGTGCCGCTCAGGCCGAACCCCTGGTCGATCTCGGGATTGACCCAGAGCTCCGCGCCCTCCCACAGTTTCGCGCCGAGATAGAAGGTCGTATCGAACGTCTCGCGGCCATGGTTCGGCGTCAGGCTGTTGGTGCCGCTATAGGGCGTGCGAAACGGCAGGGCATATTGCCAGGTGAGCGTGGCCTGGCCGTGCACGGCGAAGCGCTCCAGCTCCAGCGCATCGATCCCTCTGGTGAAGACCTCGCTTTTCGCAAGGTCCTCGCCGAGCCGATAGTTCAGGCCGAGGCGGACGCTGTGCAGCAGCAGATCCGTGTCCACCCGCTGGCCCACGATCGGAAAGCTCACGCCGGCTGAGCCGAAGCCGGTCGCGAGATATTCGGCCCGCGCCGTCCACGCCGACGATAGCGGCGTCTCGACGCCGGCCCCGGCCGCCCAGCCGAAACGCCACAGCAGCGCGGTCTCAGTCGTCGTCGCCGCATCGTTCGACCAGTGCAGCCGATCGTAGCTCCAGGCCAATCCGACCGTCGCATAGGTCAGCCAGCTCCCCACCACGTGGCCGCCGACGCGGCCCCGCAGCGTGCCGCCAAGCAGCGTCTGCTGCTCGAAGCTCTGCGCTCCACCCGCCGAAAGACCGAAAGCCTGGCTCCCCCGAATCGGGTTCGGCGAGACCAGGTCCGCCTCCATGCCGACCAGCCAGTGCGAGGACAGTGCGAGATTGTAGCCGGCCTGGAGGCCCAGCGCGTAGCTGCCGCTGCCCTTGAAGGCCTGAAACGGATCGAACAGATCGACCGCCCCGGCACTCCCGGCCGGCATCGCCGACCAATCCGCCCGGCCTGCTAAGGCGCCGACGTGCGCTCCGACGTAAAAGCCGCTCCAGTCGAACGGCGCCGCGCTCCGCACAGCGCTGGCGGACGGCTCACCGGTCGCGGGGCTCGCCACCATGGCGAGGATCACACAGGGGTAGATCGACTTCCACATCCGGCGACTCGCAGGACCTCTTTGCCCGTTCCTACCATAGCGGCGCTCGAATGCCTGGAGATGTCAGCGTAGCTACCATTGATAGCAGTGCATATCATGTGCGGATACCGCACCGCGCCTCGGCGTGCCTTCTCGGTCGAGAGAAGGCACGCCGAAAGACGTTTCGCTCAGAACGAGACCGTTAGCCTCGTGTTGAACGACCGACCCATGCCGGGCACCGCATAGCCCCAGCTCGGCGATGCCCCCATCATCGAGACGGTGCGATAGTCGACGAGATCTGCGCCGCCGAGCGGCAGGGTGTAGAACTTGTCGAACACGTTATCGATGCCGACGTCGAGCCGCACGTTCTGCCAGCGATAGCCGGTGCGCAGGTTGAGCAGCGCATAGGCCGGCGTCGTCAGTTCGTTGTGGACCTGACTGACCTGCGTCTTGGCGCCGACAAGTTGCACCTCGGCACTGCTGACCCAGCCGCCGAGCTCGTGGTCGAGCGCGATCTTCGCGTTGATCGGCATGACGTGATACAGATTGACGCCGTCGGTGCGCTGGCCGCGAACATAAGCGAGCTGCCCGCGCAGCACACCGCGGCCGTAGGCGGCGTTGTCCCAGGCCGTCAGCCGGCCATCGAGATTGACGCCGTACATCTCGGCGTCGTGATTGGCGAACTGCAGGAACACGAAGCCGTTGGTGCGGGTCAGATTGGCCGCCGAGCACGACGAGTTGCCGCCGATGAAGCAGCGGTCGACGTCGATGTAGTCCTGCACGTAGCTGTAATACGGCGTGACCCTGATCTCCCACAATTTCTGCGCGGGGTCGTGCCAGCCGGCGGTGAAGCTGACCGTGTGGGCTTTCTCGGGCACGAGGTCGAGATTGCCCACATAGCCGTTGCCGTCGCCGAACCAGCCGATCATCTTCATCGCCATCGCCGAATTCGACCAGGCGTAGCGCTCGTACAGATTCGGCGAGCGGGTTTTGCGCGCAAAGCCGAGTTCGAACTGACTGATCGGATTGGGCGCGTAGCGGATCAGCGCCGAACCGTCGACATTGACGTCGGTGCGGGCGTGGTCGCGGCCGTTGAAGAGCGCCGCGTCGGCACCGTACATCATCGCGCTGTAGCCCTGGACATTGCCGGTGTTCGACCACACCACATCGTTGCGCAGCCCGATCAGCGTCGTCCACTCGCGAGTCCAGTGCCTCTCCCACTCGACGAAGGTGCCGAGCCGGGTGCGGCGGCCGTCGTTGATGTTGATGAAGGTGTTCGGCGACATCATCATCCCCGAGCCAGGGACCGGATCCCACCAGTCGTCGAGTTGGTAGCGATGCGCCTCGTTGCCAATGCGGATCAGGTCGTGCTCGGAGGCGATCACGCTCGCCTTAACATTATACCCGACATCGGTGCCGCGGGTGTCCATCGGCATGTTACTCACCTTGTCGGGCGCGATGAAGCCCATGGTGTGCCGGACGTGGTGATAGAACCCCGCTGCCTCGAGTTTGCCCCAATCAAACAGGCCCTCATAACGGCCGTTGACGAAGGCCGACTGATTGTAGACCATGTCCATGTATTGATTGACATATCCCTGATACGGGATGAACTGGCCGCCGACCTGCAGCGTGAACAGGTTTCCGGCATCGCGCTTCGACACGCTCAATGCGTGGTTTTGTACTTCATACAGCGTCGATTTCACCGTCATGCCGTTGCCGGCCTTGTAGTTGCCGGAGCGCACCCAGCCTCCTGCGTAGCTGACATTGGTGTCGTGGTCGGCGACGCTCGCGGAGGCATCGACGCCGTAAGCATTGCCGTTGCTGCGATAGAAGCCCGACACGGTCGCCGTGGTCAGCAGCCCCGGCCCTGCGGCGAACGCCGGCGGCGCGGTCGTGACGTCGATCTTGCCGCCGATGTAGTCGCCGCCGGCGCTGACCGGCGCGACGCCCAGATAGGCGCGCATATTGGCGATCATCTGCGGATTGACGAAGGACAGCGGCGGATTCATCTCGTTCGGACAAGCCGGGCTGATCAGCATGCTGTTGATCGCGACCTGGACGCGGTCCGCACCGAAGCCATTAAGCGCCGGCAAGCTCGACACGCCGCCAGCTCCCCACACCGCGCCGCCCGGAATCTCGGTGACGAGAGACGCGGCATCACTGCTGCCCAGACTCCGCGCGACCGCGGCGCTGCCAGGAATGTTCGTGGCGGCCGGTGCGGCCAGGCGGTCCGGCGCCGGCGCTTGTGCGGCGGAGGGGACAGCGACGCGTTGTTCGGTGGTCGGCTGCGGCGTAGCGCGGCGCACGCGCGGTTTGGGCCGCGGCTTCGGCGCATCGACCACGATGGTGCCGAGGTTGCTGCCGGATTGTGCGGCGGCCGGCGTCGATACGAACGAAGTTGCGGCGACGGCTGCAAGGCCGAGCGGCAGCGTCAGCAGCGATGTGGTCAGCAGCAAGCACATTCGAGGGGTGGGAAGACGAAGAGATTTCATGACGGGACTCGCGAACGAGACGCCCGGCGTCACCGCGCGGGCAAAGAACGTCGATCGCTGACCGCGCAACGCGGCGGATCAGCATAACGACAGCGGAACGGCGGATGCGTGCGACCGGCAGAGGCACGGTCGGCATGCGACGCAGTTACGCTGTGGCCGGAGGACCGCGCGCGAAATGGGAGGAGGTCGAAGCGCCTTTGGACAGAACCGCCGCGAGCGGCCAGCCGGGACGATAGCGCGCCCAGGCGAACTGCACCGCTGCTGCCGCATCAATTGACGGCGGCGGCGCACTACATGCCAGGACGCAGGCGATGCACTTGAAGTGCACGACGAGGCGATCCTGCGGTTCGCCCGACCCTGCGCCTTCATCGGCGGAATGACAGATCGCCGCGCCGATCAGGGAATTGAGCGACCCCGCCGGCGCGACCGGCGACACGGCCATCGCCACGATCTGAAACAGCAGAGCGAAGGCGACCGCCCAGCTCGTCGCCAGGCGTGCGGCACTGGTGCGTCGGACAGCCGACGCCGATCGATCTCCATCGCAGCTATGTGCGACTGAAGCCGATCCGTGCATCGCGCGGTGCGGTGCCGACGTCAAAGCCAATCCCCTGCCCAATCCCGCACAAGGGTAATCACATGACAACAGCTACCGCAATGCACCCTGCTATCAGGAAACATCCTGTCTTGACACACGACGCGAGCTCCGCAACGCGCCAGCGCACCTCGGCTTGGCCCACACTCCAAGTCTCGCCGACTGCCTGACCACGTTCTGCCGAGCGCAGGCGCCTAAACCGAGGGGGCCGCTCGCGGTGGCCACCTATTCGATCGCGCTCGTCCGTCTCGCAAGCGCAATGACCTCGTCCGGAGTTGGTGGATTGGCCGGATGATAGCTGAGGCAGATCGGTGTCCGGACCTTGCCGGGTTTGCCGGATCCTTCAGTCGTGAAATAGAACTCACCTGCCTTCAACTTGCCGATATCGTCGGCCCTCCCGCCACTGGCCACGATGATGTCCTGGGCGGCTGCGATGGTCGCCGGCGCGCTCTGCTTGCCGATGAATTGTGTGGTGCAGTTCGACACGATCTGATTGTGGATGCCGCGCGGCACCTGGGTCGCGACGATCATGCCGAGCCCGTATTTGCGCGCCTGCGCGACCAGTTTGATGCCGCTGCCGAGACTGAGCGCTGGCTTCTGCGACGGCAGAAAGGTCTGTGCCTCGTCGATGACGTATAGCAAACCAGTCTTTGAGGGATGCTGCTTGATCCAGCTGAACAACGCCATCTGCAGCCGGTTGACGAAGTCTTCGCGCGCCGCGTCTGTCGCCAGGCCTGACAAATTGATCACGGATAGCCGAACGCGGGACGGATCCTTTCCGAAGAAAAGCAGCTTCGGATCGAGCACGGGGCCGTCGGCACGCAGCAACGGATTGGTGGCGACAGCGGCATGGAGTTGATCGGCCATTCCCGCCGCGAGTTTGGCGGCATTGCCGATCGGGCTCAGTCCGTCCGGCAACTCGCTCAGCAAGGCGATGAAGTCTTGCAGTTCACCACCCCCATTGACCGCGAAGTGGCGCAGCGTCTCGGCGAGCACGCCCTTTTGCAACGCGCTCTTCGCGCCGGCGAGTGGGCCGAGCGTTTCCGCCGCCATTTCTGTTGCTTGGTGGCGCTCGTCCTTGTCAGTGCTCAGGCCGGCGAAATCCGGCATCACCGGCAGGAACAGCGGATTTCCGCCGTGCACCCCCGGCGTCCACACCACCACCTCCACCGTGTCGGCGTAGCGCTTGGCCTTGACATCATCCTCCTGGGTGAAGGACTCCGGCCGCGCCGGCCATGGGTCGCCCAGTCGCGACAGATCATTGTTGGGATCGATCACGATCGCCGGAATTCCGGCCAGCGCCGCTTCCTCGACAATCCGCCGCAACAGCACCGTCTTGCCCGAGCCGGAGCCGGCGATGATTGCGGTGTGCCGTGACAGCAAGCGCAGCGGCACGGCAACGGGTTCACCGCCGACCGCAATGCGTCGGCCCACCGGGATCGACTCCGAGCCCGTCGATGCCGGTGCAGCGGTCGCGGACGGACGCGACGGCGCCGGCGCGGGATCTCGTACGGTCGGTGCGGAAGGCGATGCAGCCTCGGGCCGCGGCGCTGACGGCGCTGCGACCTTTTCCGGCTCGGCCGGTGCCGCACTGTAATGCGAGCTCGCCAGCGTCGGCGTCGCGGGCGGCGGGCTCAAGCCCGCTTTCTTGAAGAATTGCGTCGCAAACAGCGGCTTGTCGGCGCGCAGCCAAGACTCGAATTCGGCGCTCCGGCCATCGGCCGCGGCCTGCTGGCTCATCTGCCGCAGCGCCACGAACACGCGCAGATCCGCCTCATCGGGATCGATCACGATGCCGCCGGACTTCTCGAACAGGTCGAACAGCTGCCTGGTCTTGGCGCCGCCCGGAATCGGACTCCGCCGCACCAGCACCAGATGGCGGTCGGCAATCTTGGCGTTGATGCCGGACGCGGTGAGCGCCGCGCGCAGTCGCGCCTGGAACGAGATCGCGTGGGTGTGTTCGAGCGCACGAAAGCAGAAGTGCCGCTCGCGATCGTTCTCGGCGTGATACGTGAACGTCAGCCGGCCGTGCAACGGCGGCACCCGTTGCGCCGGATCGCCGCGGCTCTCCAGGTCGATCGTTTCATCGGGCTCGAATTCGCGGGCATAGAGTTCGAAAACTTCGCGTAGCAGGCCGGCCAGCTTGCCGTCGTCATCGGCAACGATCAGGTCACCTACATCGGCGGCTGCGGCGAGCTGCTGAAAGTCCTGCGCCAACCCGTTTCGCCGGTCTGCTCCATCGGTCCGAGCGACGACCTCGCTCAACTGATCGCATTCGGTCACTTCGCCGGCTTCGATCCAGCGGCGGCGGACGGCGTCGCAGCGCATCAGGATGGTCCGCGGCGTGGTAATCACGCCGACTGCCGCCTCGATCGCCTTGTCGGTGAAAGGCCAGCTCGGATAAGGCGGCGTGAAGTTCAGCGAGTCGTAAGCCGGCGCAAGCCGGCTTACGATCAGACTTCGGATGTCGGCCGGGTCCTTCATTTCGCGCAGGTTGCGCGGTTCGCGATAGCGCTGCGCGAAAGGCGTCAACCCCGTCTTCTGCAAAGCTTGCCAGGAGTTGATCAGGCACGTCACGACCGTCATCGTGCGATAGCCGACGTCGTAGAGCTCGAGCAATCCAGCCGCCAGGGCTTCGCCCAGGCCGGGATTGAGCGTATCATCGTCGACGCGTGCGCTGACGATGCTCGGATTGACGACGCCGTCGATCTGATCGATCGCCACCATCGTTGGCCCGGCGATACTCATGATCCACGACATGCCCCGCACCAGATCGACTGGCGGCGGCGGCGGCTTCAAGAAACCGAGCGCCGCGCGGGCCTGTTCGTCGGCGTCGTAGCCTTGCAGCCAGGCATGCGCGAGGCCCGCACTGTCGATGTCGTTGGAACGCAGCAGGCACATCGCACGAAACACGTCCTGGTGCTTCAGCGTGTTCGGCATGTCGTGCCGCATCAGGCCCTTGACCAGAACATCGACAATCTTGCGCGCCTCGATATTCGGGATGCTGAAGGCGGTCTCGACCTCCTTCTCGACCTTGAAGCGCCTCGCCACGCCCGCCAGAACGGCTTCGAGCTGGCGGCGCCCGTCCGGCATCGGCTGCAGCAACGAGGTGATGTAGCTCAGCGCGGCGTTGCGCCAGAAATCCGTCAATCCCATCACTTCGAGCAACACGAACCAACCGCCGTTCTCCCACACCTGGCGGCGAAGCTGGCCGACGAAGTGCGTCTTGCCGATGCCTGCATGCCCGGTCAGCGCGACACCGCGGCCGTGCGACGAAGAGCCCAGCGTCTCCTGCAGAAACTCTTGCAGGACCTGCTCGATGACATCGCCGTTCGGACCGACGTTGCCGGTCGTGCCATCGTCGATCCAGATGCTGTCGAGAGAGCGAACCCAATTGAAGTCGACGACGCGCAATGCCTGCAGTGCTC
Organism: Rhodopseudomonas sp. AAP120; assembly: GCF_001295845.1. GTDB lineage: Bacteria > Pseudomonadota > Alphaproteobacteria > Rhizobiales > Xanthobacteraceae > Rhodopseudomonas. The sequence goes on from NZ_LJIC01000068.1 coordinate 72,497, forward strand.
GAGTCATGCTTGAAGCCAGATAAAGTGATAAGGATCGCCACCCGCGCTAAAAGCAGCGCGGGATTCATCAGTTGAAATGTCCTTGGGATCATCGTTGCGTCCGAACCCTGCCCCGCGTTCGGTCCTGTGGATCCGCAGCAATGCGGCATCGACCGTCGCGCGGTCGAGATCTGACAATTCGGCGCGGAGTTTACCTAAGGCGACGGGCTCGCCCCTGCGTCCGTTGGTGATTGTCAAATACGCCTGTTCTATCCGTGCCCGCACTTGCTCGGGCGTAGACGATGCCGCTTGCTTGTGAAAAACGGCATCTTCGGCCTTCTTCGGCCTTCGCGGTCGGGGGCCAGCCGGAGCTTTCTTGCTCGGCGACGACTTCTCCTTCGTCGCGCCGGCCGGCGGCCAGTCTCGCGCCGGCCCGATAAAATCGGCGAGCGTCTCTCCGCTCTTGTCGAGATTTTGTTGTAGTAACCCCAACCATTGCTGCAGCACCTGATAGTTCTTCGGCAACTCGTCTCCGAGATGCCGACCGGCCCAGTCCCAGCCCTTGTCCTCCAGCTTGAGACCGATCGCTCGTCCGATTCTGGCGCTGGAGATCAGCCGTTCAGCCACCAAAGCCTCACGGTCCTTCTTCTCGACTTTCGGGACGATCTCGCCTTGCATCGCCTGGCCCTTGCGGCCGAGCAGACACCACATGATCAAAGTCTGTTTCGGAGTCATGTTCGCTACCGCATGTTCATCGTTGATTGCCGGAAGCGCACCACCGTTCTGATCTTCTCGATGGCAGCCTGCAAATCGGTGTTGACCTGATGATTGGTGATCCGCAGCACGAGATAGCCGGCGACCAGCAACTCGTAGTCGCGGTGACGATCATTGGCGAAGTTTGGATCTCCTTGGTGCTCGGGGCCGTCGAGCTCGACCACGACACGCCCTTCGCGCCACAATAGATCGACCCGCGGACTGCCATATCCGCCGAGGACGACGGTTTGGTTACAGGCGAACAGTGGTCCCAGTTCGCGGTCCTGCTGCAAGGCGCTCTCGACGCGCCGCTCGATGGCACTGCCGTGGTGGGCTCGCCCGCGCGGTGCGATGAACCGCATCAGCAGGGGATCGGCGGCCGGGACGACCTCCACGACGCCATACAGCACGCGCTCGAACGGCGGTACAGCGGGCGGCCTGCTCGAGAACACCGCCACTACCGAGGCGCCTTGGCTAGCGCACCATTCCAGAACCTGGATGGTCGGCGCGGCCCGGAGCGCATCGACCGGATCGACCGACGCGACCAATATCAGATCCTGTGGGCCGATCGCCCGCATCAACTGCGTGAACTCGATCGATCTGGCAGTTCGCCTGAACAACGGCCGATGTCCTGCGGCAGCGCGTCTGGCCGCAGCACGAAACCAGGGCGCCGAAATGTCGGTTTGGCCTGCAGGAAAGACATGAACGCCATCCGCCGTGACGCAGTTGTGGCCGTACCACCGCGGCCAGAAGGAGAGAGCCAACGAAGCAAGATCATCGATGAGGTGCCGCAGGATGGCTTCGGCACTGTGCCCGCGATGCGGCAAAATCAACGCGGGGCGCTCTGTCTCGACGGTTGTCAGGGCTTGCCGGATCTCGTCGCTGCCGATGCCGGTGACGGTCAGCCGCTCGCCGGGCACGAGTTGAATCACTCGTCCTCCCAGTTCATTCAATCCGACAACATCGGACGATCGAGATTGCAGCGGCATCTCCATGCAACCGCAAAATGGCAAACTCACCCGCAGGGCGCAACAGGGGGATTGGGTTCTTTGTCGTTGCACATGCGCCTGCCAGCAAAGCCGGCAACGACGGGGCCGCTTCGGTGGGATCGCCGGGGCAAGCGTCGCCCCGGCGTCCTCTCATCTTTGCCGCAGTTGTTACGCCGCGCGCACCGTGTCGACGAACCGCCCGACTTCCTGCCGCAAGCGCGTGCTGTCGCGCGACAGCAACTGCGCCGCCGCGAGCACTTGCGAAGACGCCGAGCCGGTCTCGCTGGCGCCGCGCTGCACGTCGACGATGTTCGACGACACCTGCTGGGTGCCGCGCGCGGCCTGCTGCACATTGCGGGAGATCTCCTGCGTTGCAGCGCCCTGCTCTTCCACCGCGGAGGCGATGGTCGAGGCGATCTCCGACATCCGCTCGATCGTGCCGCCGATTTCGCGGATCGCGCCGACCGAGTCCTGCGTCGCGGACTGCATGCCGCCGATCTGCTGACTGATCTCACCGGTGGCCTTGGCGGTCTGCTCGGCGAGCGCCTTGACCTCCTGCGCCACCACGGCGAAGCCGCGGCCGGCATCACCGGCGCGCGCCGCTTCGATCGTCGCGTTGAGCGCCAGCAGATTAGTCTGTCCGGCGATGGTGTTGATCAGGTCGACCACGTCGCCGATGCGGTTGGCGGCGTCGGAGAGCTGACCGATGCGCGTGTTTGTCCTGCGCGCCTGATCTACGGCTTCGCCGGCGATCCGCGCCGCCTCTTGCACCTGTCGGCTGATCTCCGAGATCGACGACGCCATCTGCTCGGTGGCGGAGGCGACCGACTGCACATTGGCAGAGGCCTGCTCCGAGGCCGCTGCAACGGAGGTCGCCAGTTCCTGCGAGCGGTCCGCCGTCGACGTCAGCGTGCCGGCCGACGTCTCCAGCTCGGTCGAAGCGGCCGAGACGGTGTGGATGATTTCGCCGACCGCGCCTTCGAAATCATCGGCCAGTTGCCGCATCTCGGCCTTGTGCTGTTCGGCGACGCGACGCTCGGCTTCTTCCTGCTCGTCCTTGAGCCGCTTGACGTCGAGCGCATTGGACTTGAACACTTCGACCGTGCAGGCCATCAGGCCGATCTCGTCGCGCCGGCCCGAGCCAGCGACTTCGACGTCGAGATTGCCCGAAGCCAGTTCACGCATCGTGTCGGAGATCTGCACGATCGGTCGCGACACCGCGCGGCCGATCAGCCATGCCAGCACGATGCCGAGAAGCTGCGCCGAAATGGTGATGATCAGCGTCTGCGACCTGGTATCGAACACCTGCGCCTGGGTTTCCCTGCCGATCTGCTGCTGCTCGGCGACGCCGATCCGGCTGATGCGCCCGGTCGCGACCGCCAGCGTCTCGGCCACCTTGCTCATCTCGCCGATCTTCGTCTCGATGCCGGCGACGTCTGCCCCGGCCTGCCGGAAGCCGTCGGCATAAGCCGCCAGATCGGCTTCGATCGCGGCGATCTGCTTTTGCTCCGAAACGGTGTCGACCGACGTCTTCAATGCCGACAATGCCGTCTTGAGGTCGGCGAGCGACTTCTCGGCGGTCGTCAGCGAATCCTTCTCGAGGCGGATGCCGAGCATCTTGCTAGCGGCGAGCCGCAGCATCATAAAGCTCTTCAAACCCTGCCCGACCAGCAGCGCGTTACGTCCGTCCCCATCGCCCGTCATCGTCGCGCTCTGCAGTTGCTCGAACTTCGCCATCAGGCGCTGCCCGACCGGTCCCAGCACGTCCAGCGTGATGCGGTTCTGGTCCCGGCGCAGCTTGACCACTTCGGCGAACTTGTCGCCATAGAGGCCGAATTGCTGCTCGATATCGGTAAGCAATGCGTGGATCTCGGGATTCTGGATCTGCCGGGCGCCCTGCGCGATACTGGCGACGAGCTTCTGGCTGCGCTGCGTCGCCTCCGCCACCAGTGGCTCGTCACCGGTGAGGCCGTACTCACGCACGACGTTGCGTAGCGCGACGAAGCCACCGTCGATATCGTGAGCGAGATCGACGACCTCGACGCGCTGCCCGAACGATGTGAAAGCGGCGCCGAGCGTTCCGAAGCTCGTGTAGTTCATCACGGCGAGAATCGCCATCAGCACCTGAATGGCGGCGAAGCCGATCGCGATCTTGGTACCGATCTTGCGATTGGTGAAGACGGCGAAGACGCTTGACGACGATGGAGCGGCAGTCGGTCTGGCTGTGCGTGTCATGATCTGGCTTTCACTGCGAGCGCATAATGCGGCCCGGCTGTGTGCTTTCGGAGCGCGCAGGCTCGATCCGCGCGACGCAGTTGTGATCGTGGCGGCGGATCTCCCTGACGTGATGTGAATGCTTGTGGGCGAACAGCGGTGTTCGCCCGGAAGAGATGCACCGGAAATCATTTGGAAAGTTTAAAGAGGCGAAACGCACAACCGATCAAATACGAGACGCAATCGGCAGACTAAGCGGATGCCGGCGGTTGATCTTGGTCAAACCGAAGCAGCAACGCATTGTCTCATCGGGATTTCTGCACGTATCGAATACGCTCGCGCGACGCGCGCGCGGCGCCACAGCACCGCCTTGTCTTCGTCCAAAGTCTAGCTCAGCATGTGGCATTCGCCGTGATGCCGCATCGTTCTCCGGAACGACGTGCGCGCTGATGCGTCGTAGTCGAGATCTCCTCCCGTGGATGGAAGCCGATGCCTCACCTGCTGAAGATCCTGCTCACCGCCGCTGTCGTTGCTGCCCCATCTCTCGCCATTGCGGATCCTGCGCCGCGCGAGCCCTATGGGATCAACCTCGAAGGCTATCCCTATCCGTATCCGGTGCAGACATTCGGCGTCGTCTCCGGCGGCGAGCAACTCACCATGGCCTATATGGATGTCGCGGCGGCGCAGCCGAACGGCCGCGCCGTCGTGCTGCTGCACGGCCGCAATTTTCCGTCGAGCTATTGGGCACCGGTGATCAAGATGCTGAGCGAGGCGGGCTATCGGGTGGTGGTGCCGGACCAGATCGGCTTCGGCAAATCGTCGAAGCCTTCGGGTGATCTGCATTTCGACGATCTGGCGCGCAATACGATGGCACTACTCGACACGCTCGGCATCACCAAGGCCGACATCGTCGCTCATTCGCTCGGCGGCATGCTCGGCATACGGATCGCCCGCGCCTATCCGGACCGGGTCGATCACCTCGTCCTGACCGCGCCGATCGGGCTCGAAGACTACCGGCTCTATGTGCCGCCGACCCCGACCGAAAAGATCATCGCGAACGAAGACAAGCTCACCGCTGACGGCTATCGCAAGCAGCTCGAGACCAACTACGCGCTCAAGCTGCCGCCCGATCAGGTCACCCCGTTCATCGACGCCCGCTTCAACATCAAGGGTAGTCCCGATTATCCGCGCTGGCTGCGCGCCTTTGTGGCGTCGGCGCAGATGCTCTATCGCGAGCCGGTGGCGCACGAGATTCCGCTGATCACGCGGCCCACGCTGTTCATCATGGGGGCCGACGATCACAACGCTCCGGGCAAGCCGAACGCCCCGGAGCCGCTCCGCGCCAAAATGGGGCAGAATGCCGATCTGGCGCGGAAGCTCGCGGCCGAGATGCCGAACGGACGCGCCGAGGTACTCCCCGACACGGGCCACCTGGTGTTCCTGGAAGCGCCCGGCCGCTATCGGGAGCTGGTGCTCGATTTCTTGTCGAAGTGAGGCAGCAGCCCGATCAACCGGCCTTGCGCAGCAATGGGTAGCGCTCCGCCAGGACGCCGAAGTCGAGTGCTGTCTGCCAGGCCGGCGACTGCTCCGGCTCGATCGCATCGAGAAATTGCGGATCGATAGCCTCTTCCGGATCGGCAGGCGGCACGATGCTGAGATGCGGCGTCTCCGCTTCGGCGACCGGCAGGGCGGGGACACCCGCCGCCGGCGCGGGATCGGCCGGCAGGGTCAGGCTGTACATCCGGGCCGGCTCCGGGGCGGGCGGCAGCGGAATGCTGAGCGTTCGAACCGGCTCGGTGGCCGTCTCGTCGCTGAGATAGAAGATCGGCCGCGGCGCGAGAGTCTTATTATGACCGAGCCATGACAGGTCGACCGGATGATTGTCGATGGTCGCCTCGCGATACAGCAGATCGCGCCAGGTTTCGACCGCCGCCTTGGCCTCCTGGATGTTCTCCAGAAAGGCGACCTCGTTGAAGAAACGCCGCCAGCGGCCGCTTTCGAACAGTTCGGTCAGATATTCCAGCCGCTGCTCGGCGAGCACGCACCAGCGCTCGACAATCGCACGACCACGCATCGCGTCGGTGACTTCCATGATCAATCCGCCAAAGGGGGAAACGAACGCGACGCTTACCTACGAATCGATGCAAGCATATGAATCAGTTTGTTAACAAAAATTTACCATGTCCAGCCGGCGGTGCCCCCGTATTGCCACGAAGTGAGGAGCAGCGCTTCGGCAGGACGATCGGGAGCTTGTCGCCGCAGGTGGTCGGCCGCTGAGGCCAATCGGGAAGGCCCAAAAAGAAAGGACCCGCCCGGGGGGACAGCCGGGCGGGTCACAAGCCATATTGGCGCTGGGGTGGATGGGCGCTCGCGCCGAATACAGCCTCGTTGGGGCTTTGCGCTCCCACACCGATTGGTCGATTGGACAACGCCAAACGTTCAACGCGTTGCGAATTTTTCTGAAGTGGGTGACGCGGCATTGACTGGGACGGAGCGGCTCCATCGGCACATTGCCGATGCGGCCGATCCTTCTCCAGATCGCGAGCGATGTCGGAGCAAGCAGCGCCCTTGGATCAGGGCGCCGGCAGAACCGCCGCAACGATCGGATCTTTTTCCAGCCGGGCGATCAGCCGCGCCTGATCCTGCTGCGACTTGCCGCCGCCGCCGAACTGCAAGCGGAAGACGCCCCCCTTGCTGCTGTCGACCACGGAAGCCTGATAAGCCTCGAGCAGTGCGGTGATTTCCGAGACGCGGGCATCCGGCACAAAGCGCACGAACAGGCGCGGGGCGAGCTCGCTCCCGAGGCTGCGCGTGAGCGGCGCGGCACGCTGCATCGTCGCGGCAGGTGGCGCGCCAGCTGCAGGTGGCGAATTGACGGCCGGGGGCGCGGTCGAAGGCGACGGAGCGGCGGGTGCCGGCAAACGCTCCGGCTCCGCGCGCGACATCGGAGCGCGGTCGGCCTGCGGCTGATAGGTCTCGGTTTCGAGCATGCCGCCCGGCGTCCAGACCAGCATCGCACCGATCAACCCCGCCTGCAGCACCAGCGCCGCGCTGGCCACCGAGGCCGACCAGGTCAGCGCCTTGGGCGAAAGGCCCTTCACGAACCCGGCAAAACGGGCGCCAAGGCCCGGTCCTGGCAACGCAAAGCCGGCCTGCCCCGAACGTTCAGGCTCCGCATCGATCGCCGCGAACAGCTTCTGCATCGCTTTCGACGACGGCGCGCCGAGGCTCTCGTTCAGATCGATGGTGGCCGCATATTCCTCGAGCACCGCAGCGTATTGCTTGGCGAGTTCTGGATCGCGCTCCAACGCTTCGGCGACGCGATGCGTATCGCGGGCGTTCAGCGTGCCGGCGGCGTACCAGGGCAGCAGCGCCTCGATGTCGCCCGGCTCCTGATGCTCAAGCATCGATTTGCTCATCGCCATCATGGCCAGCCTCGCTGCACGCCGGCTGCCTGGAGCAGATCGGCCAATTTCTTGCGCGCGTAAAACAGTCGGGTCTTCACGGTATTCTCCGGAATGCCGACGATATGGGCGACCTCTTCCACCGACTTCTCATGGTAGTAGACGAGATCGACGATCTCCCGATGGTCGGCCGAAAGCCCTTCGAGGCACTTCCGCAACACATCGCCGGTGTCCTTCTTCTGGATCGTCACCTCCGGATCGTCGGAAGGATCCTCGATCGCAGCGGCTGCTTCGTCGTCCAGCTCTGCATCCTTGCGGCGTCGCAGCGCGGACAGCGCCTTGAACCGCGTGATCGCCAGCAGCCAGGTTGAGACAGATGACCGCCCCTCGAACTTCCCCGCCTGACGCCAGACGTCGAGAAAGACCTCGCTGATAAGATCTTCGGCGATCTGTTCGTTCCTCACCAGCCTCAGCCCGAAGCGATAGACCCGAACGTGGTGCCTGCCGTAGAGGACCTGCATCGCCCCGCGGTCGCCCTGGGCGATCCTGGCGATCAAAACCTCGTCTGCGGTCGCCTGCTTGGTGATCACTGGCCGTCCCGCACAATAAGTCGGTTGCAACCCGCAGAAGGTTCGACAACCAAAGGCAAATTTATCATCGGAGCCGACTGCCACATTGCTTCCGTGAGGTCGAGCACACAGTGTGCGCACCTACGCCAGGGATTGAGCTGAGCACGATGCGGCCGGATTCCGGCAGCCGACTCGTCCACGCCCTCTCCGGTCGGATCTTTATCAATTTGGCTCGCCGATTGCGCGGCCTATCCACAATACTGAGCATGCGCTCCCCTGCGGCAAGCCGCCCCATCATACCCAAAATCGAATTATCCTTTTGTTGCAGAGACATATGGACCTCCTCAAGAACTCCCCCGGCTCGCAAGGATACGAAACCTAAAGGCTTTCCCCGTAAGTTCCCTCAACTCACACGCGTCGAAGCGAGCGATGACCTCAACTGCCGCAATCCCGGGCATCCCAGCAGCGTCGGCGGATTCCGCCAAGACGCTCGCGGTGCGTGCCAAGCGGATGAAGCAGCGGCGACAGATGTTTGATCTGATCGCGGTCAGCTATCTGATCGATACCGCCCTGCTGCTCATCTACGCTTATGCGGGCACGATCTCTTTCGGCAACGTACCGGCCTATTTCGCCAGCGCGATGGTCGTGACGGGCGGCAACATCCTATTGTCGGAGACCGGCTTCCACGACCGCTTCAAGGACCACTACCTCGTCGTGCCGACCGTCGCGGTCAACATGGCGCTAGTGATCGGCTTCAGCTTCTGGATGCCGCAAGTGGCCTTTCTGTTCATGGGATCGCTGTTCATCATCTTCAGCATGGCATCGTTGCGCGCCACCCCTGGCCAAAGCCTGCTGTGCTGGGCCGCGATGACCGTCGCGCTGGCCGGGCTGTTCCTGTTCACCGACAGTCCGTTGGCGATGCCGCACGGATCGTTGCTCGAGCGCATCGCCACCTGGCTGGTGCTGGTGCTGACCATCGGCCGCTGCATCTTCATCGGGATGTACTCCAGCAAACTGCGGCAGTCGCTGTACCGGCGCGGCGCCGAGCTGCGCGAGGCCTATCAGCGGATCGAAGAGCTCGCCGAGCTGGACGAGCTCACCGGCACGTTCAACCGTCGCTGCATCATGCGGATGCTCAATGAAGAGATCGATCGCGCCGAACGCAGCGCAACGCCGCTGTCGCTGGCGCTGATCGACCTCGACTGGTTCAAGCGCATCAACGACGGCTTCGGTCATCCGATTGGTGACGAAGTGCTGCGCACGTTCGCGATCACCATCTTCGCCAACATCCGCAGCTTCGACCGGTTCGGCCGCTATGGCGGCGAAGAATTCCTGCTGCTGCTGCCCAACACCACCCGCGCCGATGCCGAGGGAATGCTGGAGCGGCTGCGCGAGATCGTCGCGGAGCTGGATTGGACGGCGTTCTCGCCGGGGATGAAAGTGACGTTGTCGGCCGGCATCGCGACGACCGCGACGGCCGACTCTGCGGATACTGTCCTCACCCGCGCCGACAGTGCGCTCTACACCGCCAAAGAAATGGGACGTAACCGCATCTTCGCGATCTGAAGAATCAGACCGCCGCTACGCCAGGATGGATGATGAGTTCGAAACCGGCACTCTCCGCCGCCAACCTTCTCGATGAGCTGCAGGCCACCCTGATGCACGGCACCGTCGCGCGACGGGTGGAGACCCTGCGCCGGGTCACCGATCTCTACCTCGACGGCGAAGTCGACTATTGCGACGATCAGATCGCCCTGTTCGACGACGTCTTCAACTGCCTGGTCGAGAACATCGAGAGCAACGCCAAGGTGCTGCTGGCGCAGCGCCTGGCGCCGGTGAAGGCGCCGCCCCGGATCATCCATCACCTCGCTTTCGAGGACATGATCGAGATCGCCGCGCCGGTCCTGTCGCAATCCGATCAGCTCGACGACGCCACGCTGATCGCCAATGCCCGCAGCAAGGGGCAGAACCATATGATGGCGATCTCGACGCGGCGCTCGCTCAGCGGCGCCGTCACCGATGTGCTGGTCGAACTGGGCAACGAGCACGTGGTGCAGAGCACCGTGCGCAACCCGGGTGCGGAATTCTCCGACAACGGTTATTCGATCCTGGTCAAGCGCGCCGAGCTGGACGGTGGTCTCGCTGCCGAGCTGAGCCGCCGCGCCATCCCGCGCGCGCAATATCTCAGGATGATCGCGCTGGCCTCCGCATCGGTGCGGGCGAAGCTCAAGGCCGCCAATCCCGACGTCGCCGCCGAAGTGACGAGCGCGGTGAAGCAGGCGACCCGGCTGGCGCGCTCCGCGCCGGCAACGATCAGCCTGCAGACCAACATCGCCCACGGGTTGGTGCGCGCGCTCTACGAGGACGGCCGCATCAACGAGGAACAGGTTTGCACCTTCGCCAACGAGCGGAAATTCGATGAGATCAATCAGGCGATCGCCTGCCTCGCCGGCACGTCGGTGGAGACCGCCGAAGCGCTGATGGTCGAATCCCGCGATGAAGGTCTGCTGATCCTCGCCAAGGTCTGCAAGCTGACATGGCCGACCGTGAAAGCGATCATCCGGATGCGTGACGAGCTGACCGGCACGACCTCCGCCGATCTCGACGAATGCCGTTTCACTTACGAACGCCTGCGCGTCTCGACCGCCCAGCAGGTCCTGCGTTTCCACCAGATGCAGCAATCCAGCGCCGTCGCCAAGCCGCCGGCCGCCTGAGCGGCCGGCGTATGTCAGCCGCGTCGCCTCACCACCGCGTCCGCAGGCCGGCGTAAACGGCTCGCCCCATCCCCGGATTGAACAGCGCCGATGCGGCGGTGGCCGTTTCCACCGCGATCGCGGTCGAGATGTAGCGCTTGTCGAGTAGATTACGGCCCTCGATGTATCCGGACCAGCCGGTGCCGCGATCATAACCGAGCTTGAAGTTCAGCAGCGCATAGGGATCGACCGTGAGCGTATTGGCGTTATCGGCAAAGAACGCCTGCGGCATCCACTCGACATTGGGGCCGGCGTAGAAGCCGTTCGCATGCTTGTACAGCACCTCGGCCCGGACCCAGTGCGCCGGCACCGCCGGCAACCGATTATTTCTCCAGGTCGCGTCGCCGTCGAACCGGAAGTTGCTGTAGGTGTAAGCGACATTGAACCAGAACCGGTCCTCCTGCGCGAAGGTCGACTTCAGGAACGCGACACCGAGTCCGGCCTCGACACCCTGATGCACGGTGCGGTCGGCGTTGCGGATGGTGCAGGCCCCCGGCGTCGACGGGTTGGTCAGACATTGCAGCTCGTTGCGGATGTCGGCGCGATAAAGCGAGACATCCCAGGTGAGATCCGGTCGCCGGCCGCGGGTGCCGATCTCATAGGTGGTGGCGGTTTGCGCGTTGATGTCCGTGCTCGCCGGCGAGGCGAACGTGGTGACGTCGTAAGTCGGCACCTCGGCGCTGCGCGAGATGTTGCCGTACACCTGCCAGCTCGGATCGACGTCCCACAACAGGCCGATCTTCGGACTGAACGGGTTGTAGGCGCGCCGCCCGGACTGGTCGCCGTTGGCAAGATAGTGGTCCTGCTGGTCGCGCACGGCGTGCAGGAATTGGGCCCCGGTCACCAGGGCGACGCTCGGCAGGAAGAAGAACGAGTTCTCGCCATAGGCGGAAACGTTCTGCGACTTCCACAAGTAAGACGCCGCGAGCGGCCCCTTGGTGGCGGCGCCGACGTTCCAATACTGATTGATATCGATCGTGCCGTTCTGGAGGTTGACGCCGGTGATCAGGCGATTGCGGAAGCCGCCGATGAGCCGGTCGTCGGTGGCGCGGGCGAATCCGCCGTAGTCGTGGACGTGAAAATCGAGCCACTGATAGATCGGATGCATCACGTGGCGCTCGAGCGCGAAGGCGCCGAAATCCACGGTGGTCTCGTCGAATCGCAGCGTTGTCTTGTTGGCAACGCGCACCGAGTCGATGTTGCGCTGCTGGTCCTGCTCCACCCAGACGGGATTCGCGGCGCGCGGCGAATTGAGCGCCGCATCCTTCGTCACTTCGCCGGGAATTTCCGAGCGCCACCGCCCGACGTTGAGATAGAAGCGTGTCTCGGCGTCGGGTGAGAATTGATAACCAAAGTTGGCATTGAGGCGTTCCGAGTCGGTCTTGCTGTGCTCGCGGTAGCCGTCTTCGCGTTGCGCCGACATCGTCATGTACCAGTCGAACGGACCGGCGACGCCGCCGACGCTGGTGGCAGACTTCAGATAGCCGAAGCTGCCGCCGTCGACACGCGCTTCGAACTCCGGCGCGTTGCGTCCGGTCGGCATCACAAAATTGATCGCACCGCCGAGCGAATTGGCGCCGTAGCGCAGCGCGTTCGCGCCTTTATAGACTTCGATGTAGCGATAGGCGGTCGGATCTATCTCGAACAGATCGAACAGGCCATCCGCCGTGCTGATCGGGATGCCGTCCATCAATGGGTTGATGCCGCGGTTGCCGTAAGCGCGCGACAGGCCCGAGCCGCGGATCGAGATCCGCGCGTCCGGCCCCCAGCGTTGCTGGATCAGCACGCCCGGCACCCAGCCGAGCGCGTCCTTGATCGAGTTGGCCGGCGAGTTCTTGAACGCGGTGTCGGGGACGAGTGCGACCGCGCCGGGCGTCCGCTGAATGTCCTGCCGCGCCTGCTCCGTGGTCGGCACGGTCAGACTCGCCACCCCGCCCGCCGCTTGCGGTTGCGCGCTTGCGGCGGGTTGCGCCGCACCAACGCCGCGACTGGTCGCACGCACTGCACGGCCGCCGCTCGACGCAGCGCGCGGCTTTGGCCGAGCCGCAGAACGCGGCGCCTGGTCGGGCGCCTGAACCGTCACCGGCGGCAGCGGATCGTTCGGCCGGCTCTGCGCCAGCGCATACGAGCCGAACGGCGCGGTGGAGACGACGATCGCCGCCGAGGACAACAGGGCGCGGCGGAACGACAATGACAACCACAACATTGAACGCAACATCACCACCGCACCTTCATTCCGGCATAGACCGCACGACCAGTGCCCGGTTCGAACAGCGGCGAGTTGGCGTTGGCCTTGTCGATGATGCTGGCCGAGGCGATGTAGGCCTTGTTCAGCAGGTTGCGGCCTTCGATGTAGATCGAATACGGCCCGCCACTGTCGATGCCGGCCTTGAGACCGAGCAGCGCGTAGGGTTCTGTCTGCAGCGTGTTGGCGCTGTCGACGTAGTAGGCCTGCGGCACCCACTCGACGTTCGGCCCGGCGTAGAAGCCGTTCGGATTCTTGTAGAGCAGTTCGGCGCGCAGATAGTGCCGCGGCGCACCCGGCAAGAGGTTGGTTCCGAACTTGGCGTCATTGTCGAAACGGAAATCGTTCAGCGTGTAGGCCATGTTGAGCCACAGCCGATCCGCGGTCGGGCCGCGCTCGAACAGATTTTTGAACAACGCGACGCCGAGCCCGGCCTCGATGCCCTGGTGCACGGTGCGGTCGGCGTTGGTGACGTTGCAATTGCCGAATGCGCTGTACAGGCACAGCAGTTCGTCCTTGATCTCGGCGCGGTAGCCGGTCAGCTCCCAGGTCAGGTCAGGCCGGACGCCGCGGGTGCCGATCTCGTAAGTGGTGGCGCGCTGCGGCCGGATGCTGGTGAAGGGGATGAACGGGATGCCAGGCCCCGACGAGCTTTCGCCGAAACTCGGCACCTCTGCGCTCCGCGAAATATTGGCGAAGGCCTGCCAGGCCGGATCGATCTGCCACAGCAGCCCGCCCTTCGGGCTCCACAGGTTGAACTCCGTCGACCCGGACTGATCGCCGTCGGACAGGAAGCGATCGCGGCGGTCGCGCGTCGCGTGCAGGAATTGCGTGCCCGCGACGAGCGCGACATTCCGCAAGAAGTAGAACGAGTCCTCGATGTAAAAGGTCGTGTTGCTCGACTTGTCGAGCGACGAAGATGCAAGCGCCCCCTTCTGCCCGGCGACATTGACATACTGCTTGTTGTCGAGCCGGCCGTTCAGAATGTTGACGCCGGCGACAAGTCGATTGCGATAGCCGCCGATCTCGCGGTCATCGGTGACCTTCGCGAAGCCGCCGTAGTCCTGATAGCGATAGTCCAGCCATTGGAAGATCGGGTGCATCAGGTGGCGGTCGACGCCGAACGCGCCGAAATCCACCACCGTATTGTCGAAGCGGATCGTGGTCTTGTTGGCGAGCCGCACCGTGTCGATGTTGCGCTGCTGATCGAGCGTGACGTTGTTCGGCGCCGCAGTTTGCGGTGAATTCAGCGCGATATCCTTGGTGACGGTGCCGGGAATCCGCTGCCGCACATGGTTGGCGTTGAGATAGAACCGCGTTTCGATGTCCGGCGTGATCTGGTAGCCGATATTGGCGCTGAGCCGATGGGCCTCGCCGTCGCTGTGATCGCGGAAGCCGGTCGCAGCCTGGGTTGAGGCGGTGACGTAACCATCCCAGGCGCCATTGACGCCGCCCGCATTGGCCTGCAGCCGGCGATAACCGAATGCGCCGGCATCGACGCTGACGCCGTTCGGAAACGGATCGCGTCCGGTCTTGGTGACGAAATTGATCGCGCCGCCGAGCGAATTGGCGCCGAACTGCAGCGCATTGGCGCCCTTGTACACCGCGACGTAGTTGTAGGCGGTGGGGTCGATCTCCTGGAAATCGCCGTAGCCGTCGGCGGTGTTGATCGGAATGCCGTCCATATAGAGCTGCACGCCGCGCAGATGGAAGTTGCGCGACAGGCCGGAGCCGCGAATCGACAGCCGCGTGTCGTCGCCCCATTTCGGCTGTGCGAACACGCCGGGCACGTAGTCGAGAATATCCTTGATGGTGTTGGCCACGGTGGAGTTGCGATAGGCGTTGGCCGGCACCAGCGCGACACCGCCGGGCGTCTGCTGGATATCGGCCAGCGCCTGCTGCACCGTGAGGACGGTAAGCGTCGGCCCTCGCGCCGCTGCGGGCGCGACCTCGGCGGGCGGAGCGGGCTGGGACGGAGACTGTGCGCTCCGCACCGCCCGCGTGCTGCGCACGGCGCTGCGTCGCTGCGGTCGCGGCGCCGCCAGACGGGCCTGATCGGGCGCCTGGATGGTGACGGGCGGCAGGTCCTGCCGGCTCTGGGCGGCGGCAGGAAACGTGACGAGTGACGTGGTGACGAGCGCAGCGGCGTGCAACAGCACGAGCCGGCGCAGCCGCAGAGTTGCGGACGACATGGACTTACTCCGGAATCTGAAATGACGAGAGGTGTGTGCGCCCGTGACGGCGCGAATCGTCAGCTCAGGACCGGAGGCCCGCGCGGTTGATGATCGCGCGCCTGAGTAAGCGCGACGAAGGTTTCGGGGCGTGGCGGATCATAGGCCACACCGAAGGCGAGACGGATCGCGACCGCAGGTGCGACCGGCGGCGGTGCGGCGCTGACATGATGGCCGATGCATAGCGGACAATGTATCGCGGCGGGCTTGGCCTTGCCCGGATCCACAGGTGTCGCCGCATCCTCGCTCGCCCGACAGAACTCATGGCCGGCGAGTAGTTGTGCGGGCGATTGGGCTGCGAGCAGCGCGCTGGCGAGCAGCACGTTGAGCACGAGCGCGTAGGTCGCCGCCCACGCGGCTCCCAATGCTACTCTGCGCTTCCGTGCAAACTGGCCCACCGTAGTACCCCCACTGCTCTGCTAGCACAGCCGAGAAGCGAGTCAATTTCATTCGCAATCGAAAGCAGCGACCGAAGGCTCGCGTGGAAACGCAGAGCACGCGGCGGGCGGGGCCGATGCGGCGAACAGTCTGCGCTGGAGCGAAGCCTTTGCGCGGTCGGGGGCTGGAGGCGGCAGCGGATTCGCAGCGGCCAAATGAGGCAGGCCGCCACACAGATTGCCAAAATATTGCCGCCGGCCGGCGACGATTCCTCACGGTTTGGCCCCGCTGACGCCATTGCCGCAGGGTCATTGTGACGCTGGGGCTGGCAAACCTGGGGAGATTGCCATGAAGAGCGTGGTCAGCGGCCGCTCGGCATTGATCGTCGCGGCCGGACTTTTGGCCTGTCTTTACGGACCACTGCACCCGACGCAGGCAGCCGCCGCGCCGCCCGATGGCGCCACGCAGGAGAGCGCGTCCCAAGACAGTGCAGCTCCCGTCGCCAAGAAAAAAGTGGCCCGGAGCCACGCCAAGCGCGTGAAGAAGAAGGCTGCGCCGGCCAAGCCCGCCAAACCCACCGCCGAGAACTCAAAAGCCGACAGCAAGCCCAGCACGGCGGCGGACAATTCCGGGATTTCGCCGGCCCCGGACGCCCAGGCCAGCGCCGAAACACCGGTTCCGGCCTCCGCCGCCCTGCCCGCATCCGTCGCCAATGCCAACGCCCAGTTCCCACAGGTCGCGGCCGCGGACGGCGCTGCGCCTAGTCCGGCTGCCGCCGCGCCGGCGCCGAACGGCGCTGATCCCGCCGCACAGCCCGCCGCGGTGGTGGCGCCTGATGAGGTGAACGAACTCGATCGGGCAGCCGAACCTGCAGCCCCGGTGACGATGGCCGCCACCGCGACGCCCCAGCCGGCGACGGCCGGCACCACACAGGGCTCGTCTGCGACCGTTTCGTCGGCCACCGCCAATGACGGCGCCTGGGACAAGGCGTCGCTGATCGGCAAGATCTTCATCGCCGCCGGCGGGCTTCTGACGCTGGCCTCGGCCGCCCGGATGTTCATGGCCTGAGATCCGCCCCCTCCCCTTGAAGCGCCTCGCGCCAGCGGGCAGATTGCCCGCGGCCGCGACCGGCTTTCAACGGGAATGCATCATGAGCACTTTTGAATTCATCATCGTCGAGCGCCAGAACGCCGTCGGCATCATCAAGCTCAACCGCCCGAAAATGCTGAACGCACTGTCGTTCGGCGTGTTCGGCGAAATCGGCGCTGCGGTCGAGGATCTCGAGGCCGACGAGGCGATCGGATGCATCCTGATCACCGGCAGCGAGAAGGCGTTCGCCGCCGGCGCCGACATCAAGGAGATGCAGCCCAAAAGCTTCATCGACATGTTCAACGAGGATTTCACCGCGATCGGTGGCGACCGGCTGGCGCGCTGCCGCAAGCCGACCATTGCGGCGGTCGCCGGCTACGCGCTCGGCGGCGGCTGCGAACTGGCGATGATGGCCGACTTCATCATCGCGGCCGACACGGCGAAGTTCGGCCAGCCGGAAATCACCCTCGGCACCATTCCGGGCATTGGTGGTACGCAGCGACTGACGCGTGCAATCGGCAAGGCCAAGGCGATGGATCTGTGCCTCACCGGACGGATGATGGACGCGCAGGAAGCCGAGCGCGCCGGTCTGGTCAGCCGCATCGTCCCTGCCGATAAACTGATGGAAGAGGCGCTGGCGGCTGCCGAGAAGATCGCGTCGATGTCGCGGCCGGCCGCAGCGATGGCGAAGAACGCCGTCAATCGTGCGCTGGAGAGCACGCTGGCCGAAGGCCTGGCGGTCGAGCGCGACCTGTTTCATGCGACCTTCGCCCTGGAAGACCGCTCCGAAGGCATGGCGGCGTTCATCGACAAGCGTAAGCCGAACATCAAGAACCGCTGACCGCAAGCTGACAGATGCGGCGGTCGCCTGACGATCGCCGCATCCCGATGCGCGCCGGATCGTCGCAGCGTTGCCAAGGCACCACAGTGCCCACGGCAAACATCCACAGATCCCGCCGGACGGTTTGCCTCTCGCGGCACCGCGTTCTAAAGATGCAAGGCATCGGCGGGGGCGGATGTTGCAGATCGCAGCGGGACGGATGAACAAGAACGCCCATATCAACGGTGTTGAAAGCTGCCTGCGCGTTGCGCGGCGAAGCTTCTATGCCGCGTCGGCCATCGCCCTGCTGCTGATCACTCCGGCATCGGCCGAGAACCTGACCGAAGCGCTGGCAAAAGCCTATCAGACCAATCCGCAGTTGAACGCAGAGCGCGCCCGCCAACGCGCGACCGATGAGAACGTACCATCGGCACTCTCCGGCTACCGGCCGCAGATCATCGCCAGCCTCGGCGCCGGCATGCAGGCGATCCGTAACCTGCTGCCCGATAACACCATCCAGACCGCGACGCTCAAGCCCTGGACGATCGGCGTCACGGTGACGCAAACCTTGTTCAACGGCTTCCGCACCGCCAACAGCGTGCGAGTCGCCGAACTTCAGGTGAAGTCCGGACGCGAGGCGCTGCGCAATGTCGGTCAGGGCGTGCTGCTGGATGCGGTCACCGCTTACACCAACGTGCTGGCCAACCAGGCGCTGGTCGCGGCGCAGAAAGCCAACGTCGACTTTCTCAGCCAGACGCTGGACATCACCAACAAACGGCTGAACGCCGGCGACGTCACGCCGACCGACACCGCGCAGGCGGAGGCGCGCCTCAGCCGCGGCCGCGCCGACCTCAACGCCGCCGAGGTCAACCTCGCCGTCAGCGAAGCCACATACGCGCAGGTTATCGGCAATGCGCCGTCCCGGCTCGGTCCCGCCTCGCCGGTCGACCGACTGCTGCCGCGCAGCCGCGAGGACGCGATGTCGCTGGCGATGCAGGGCAATCCGGCCGTGCTCGCAGCGGGCTTCGACGTCGACGTGGCCACCACCACCATCAAGGTTGCCGAAGGCGCGCTGCTGCCGACCGTCACCGTTCAGGGCAGCGCCAGCCGCAGCCGCGCATCCGACCAAACGCTCGGCAGCGCCGGCACGGACCAAGCCTCCATCGTCGGCCAGATCGCGGCGCCGATTTATGACGGCGGTCTCGCCGCCGCGCAGACGCGGCAATCGAAAGAACTCGCCGCGCAGAGCCGGCTGGTGCTGGATCAGGTGCGCAACCAGTCGCGGACCGCGGCGATCGCCGCCTGGGTCAGCAATGAAGGCGCCAAAATCGCGGTCAGCGCGTCGGAATCCGAAGTACGTGCCGCCGAGATCGCCCTGAAGGGTGTCAGCCGCGAAGCCCAGGGCGGTCAGCGCACGACGGTCGACGTGCTCAACTCGCAGCAGGACTTGATCCTCGCGCGCGCCCGCCTGATCGGCGCCCAGCGCGATCGCGTGATCGCCTCCTATACGCTGCTCAGCGCGATCGGCCGCCTCGACGTTAAGACCCTCGGCCTCAACACGCCGGACTACCTGCCCGAGGTTCATTACCACCAGGTGCGCGACGCCTGGCACGGCCTGCGGACTCCGTCCGGGCAGTAAGCCGGCAACTGCCGCCAACCGCGTCGGCGCGCCTTCAACGCAGCACTCGCAGACGGCGGCTGCCAACTCCGATCAAAAACGAAAGTCGACGACGGTCGGCAAGCGCGATCGCCCCGCCGCCGTGCAATAGCTGGGGTTGGAGTCAGCAAGCCTTGGCGCGATCGCCTGTCGCCGCGACGGGCGCGCGGCCGAATGATTCGGGCTGCGCCTGCGCTACGCCGCGACCGCCATAGCCTCTGCCGTGCTCGGGCGGAAATGCCGGACCGTGGGTTACGGTCGTCGCCTCGACCCGATCGCCGAGGGCGCGGCCGGTTTCGGTGCAGATGAAATGCTGCTGCGAACAAGCGAGACAGAACACCGGCTCATAGGTCAACCGGTCCCCGCTCGCCGCTTCATCGGCGAGCCAGGTCTGAGTCATCAGACCGCTTTGCGGACATCGGTATACCAGGAGCCTAGCCATAGTTGCAGAGTGACACGGCCTGCTCGCGGTCGGCTTGACGCAAGTCAATCGTCGCATGCGCGCCGATGACGCGCCATGGGCGGGTCGATTGTCATCGCACTGCAACAAAGCATTTCCTGCTGTTTTGCAGGCATTTCTCGCAATACGCAGCCTGCGGCTCCCCGCAGGACTACGAAGTCGCCTAAGTAATCATCCGAGGCGGCGGCGCGAGAAGTAGGAGATCAGCACAGGCAGTGTGATCAGAATTACGCCAGGCGCCAGCATCATGCCGGTGACGACGACGATCGCCAGCGGCTTCTGCACCTGCGAGCCGATGCCGTGCGACACGGCGGCCGGCAACAGGCCGACGCCGGCGATGACACAGGTCATCAGCACCGGTCGCAATTGCAGCTCGCCGGTGCGGATCACCGCCTTGATGCGGTCGAGGCCCTGATCGATGAGCTGGTTGTACTGTGACAGAATGATGATGCCGTCCATCACCGCGATGCCGAACAGCGCGATAAAACCGATCGCGGCCGACACGCTGAACGGGATTCCGCTGACCAGGAGGCCCATCACGCCGCCGAAGATCGCCATCGGAATCACGCTCATCGCCAGCAGCGTGTCGGCGAACGAGCCGAAATTGAAGAACAGCAACACGCCGATCAGCAGCAGGCTGATCGGGACGACGATGGACAGCCGCTTGATCGCGTCCTGCAGGTTGCCGAACTCGCCGACCCATTCGGCCCGCGAGCCGGGCGGCAGTTGCACCTGTTCGGCGACTTTCTGCTGAGCCTCCTGGATGGCGCTGCCGAGGTCGCGCTCGCGCACCGAGAACTTGATCGGCAGGTAGCGCTCCTGCTGCTCGCGATAGATGTAGGCCGCGCCTGACACGAGCTGGATCGAGGCCACTTCGCTGAGCGGGATCTGCGTGATGCCGTTCGGCCCCTGCACACCGATCCGCAGATTGTGGATCGCCTCGGCGCTCTTCCGATACTCCGGCGCCAGCCGGATGATGATCGGGAAATGCCGGTCGCTGCCGGGCTCGTACAGATCGCCGGCGCTGTCGCCGCCGATCGCGACCCGGATGGTCGCATTGATGTCGCCGGGCGTCAGCCCGTAGCGCGCCGCGCGGGCGCGGTCGACGTCGATCTGGATCGTCGGCTGGCCGAGCGAGGTGAACACCGCGAGGTCCTGGACGCCCTGCACCGTCGACAGCACGGCCTTGATCTTGTTGGCGGTGTCGGTGAGCGCCTGCAGGTCGTTGCCGAACAGCTTGATCGAGTTCTCGCCCTTCACGCCGGACACCGCTTCGGACACGTTGTCCTGCAGATACTGCGAGAAATTGAACTCGACCCCAGGGAATTTGTCCTGCAGCTGCTTCAGCATCCGCGCAGTGAGATCGTCCTTGTCCTTGACGCCTGGCCATTGCGAGACCGGCTTCAGCGGCGCGAAGAATTCGGCGTTGAACAGACCGGCCGCGTCGGTGCCGTCGTCGGGCCGGCCGTGCTGCGACACCACCGACTCGACCTCGGGGAAGCTCTGGATCAGCTTCCGCATCTGATTGACGTAGCCGTTGCCTTCGGAGAGCGAGATCGTCGGCGGCAGCGTCGCGCGCACCCACAGATTGCCCTCTTCCAGCTTGGGCAGGAATTCAAGGCCGAGGAAGCGCGACGCGACCACGGTCATCAGCACCAGGCCGACGGCACCGGCCATCACCAGACGCCGGTTCGCCACCGCCCAGCCGAGCAGCGGCATGTACAGCCGATGCAGCCAGCGCATCAGGAACGTCTCGGTCTCCTTGACGTGCGACGGCAGGATGATCGCCGACAGCGCCGGCGTCACCGTGAAGGTCGCGAGCAGACCGCCGGCGAGCGCATACGCATAGGTCCGCGCCATCGGCCCGAAGATGTTGCCTTCGACGCCGGACAGCGTGAATAGCGGCAGGAAGGCCGCGATAATGATCGCCGCGGCGAAGAAGATCGAGCGCGACACGTCGGCGGCGGCCGACAGGATGGCGTGGCTCTTCATGCCCATGATGGTCTCGGCGGAGATGTGGCTGCGCTCTTCCTCCGACAACGGCGTAGAGTGCGACAGCCGCCTGAAGATCGCCTCGACCATGATCACGGTGGCGTCGACGATCAGGCCGAAATCGATGGCGCCGACCGACAACAGATTCGCGGACTCGCCGCGCAGCACCAGGATGATCACCGCGAAGAACAGCGCGAACGGAATCGTGGCGCCGACGATCAGCGCGCTGCGCAGATCGCCGAGGAAGATCCATTGCAGCACCACGATCAGCAGGATGCCGACCACCATGTTGTGCAGCACGGTGTGGGTGGTGGTGTCGATCAGGTCCTTGCGGTCGTAGATTCGCTCGATCCGCACGCCCGGCGGCAGCACGCCGGAGGCGTTGATCGCATTCACCGTCTGCTCGACCCGCGCGATGGTCGGCGAGCTCTTCTCGCCGCGCCGCATCAGCACGATGCCCTGGACGATATCGTCGTCGTTGTTCATGCCGGCGATGCCGAGCCGTGGCTTTTCGCCGACGCTGACCGTGGCGATGTCCTTGACCAGCACCGGGTTGCCGTTGCTCGAGGTCACCATGGTGTTGGCGAGATCATCGATCGACCGGATCAGGCCGACGCCGCGCACCACCGCCGATTGCGCGCCGATATCGACTGTGTTGCCGCCGACATTGATGTTGGAATTGGAGACCGCCTGCAGCACCTGCGGCAGGGTCAGGCCATTGGCGACCAGCTTGTTGAAGTCGACCTGGACCTCGTAGGTCTTGGTCTTGCCGCCCCAGCCGGTGACGTCGATGACGCCCGGCACCGCGCGGAAGCGGCGCTGCAGGACCCAGTCCTGCAAGGTCTTGAGGTCGAGCACGCTGTAGCCGGGCGGGCCGACCAGCCGGTAGCGGAAGATCTCGCCGATCGGGCTCAGCGGTGAGATGCCAGGCTGGGCGTTGCCGGGCAGCGCCGGCAGCTGCGACAGACGGTTGAGCACCTGCTGCAGCGCTTCGTCATAGGTGTAGTCGAACGAGAACTGCAGTTTGACGTCGGACAGGCCGTACAGCGAAATCGTCCGGATCGTCTTCAGGTTCTTGATGCCGGCGACCTGGGTCTCGATCGGGATGGTGATGTAGCGCTCGATCTCCTCCGCCGAGAGCCCGGGGCTCTGGGTCACGATGTCGACCATCGGCGGCGTCGGATCGGGATAGGCCTCGATATTGAGCTGCCTGAAGGCGATGACGCCGCCGGCCAGCACCAGCACGAACATCAGGACCATCAGATAACGTCGATTGACGGCAAGGGCTACGAGGCGACCCATCCGGATCGAACCTTTCAGGCAGGCGAGCGGCGGGAGCCGCGATCAGGCGTCCGGTGTGTTCTCGTCATCATCGCTGCGCGCCGTCAACTGAACTCTGCGACAGGCTGTGCGAATTTCGCGTGCGTGAGGCACGATGACCGAGATGGGCAGTTAGGGTACCGTCGGATGAAGCTCAGCCGGTGGCGGCCCGGTCGATGAACAGGCTGCCCTTGGTGACGATCTTCTCACCCGGCTTCAGATTGCCGATGACTTCGACCAGATGGCCCGCAGTGAGGCCCGGCTTGATGGTGCGCAGCTCGATCGAGCGATCGTCGCGCGCGACCCAGATGCGGACCTGGTCGCCTTCGTAGATCAGCGCGGTGCGCGGCACGCCGACGGCGGGATGATCCGAGGCCGAATAGATCGTGACGTTGGCGAACATTTCCGGTTTCAGCGCGCCGTCCGGATTGTCCAGCGTGGCGCGGACCATCAGCCGGCGGGTGTTCGGGTCGATCGCCGCGGCGACGTAGTTGACGCGCGCCGTCAGGGTGCGGTTCGGCAGCGCCAGCACCTTGAAGCTGATGTCCTGGCCGATCTCGACCGCCGCGGCTTCGGATTCGCGAACGAAGGCGGTGAGCCACACCGTCGACAGATCGCCGATCACGAACACCGGATCGCTGGCGCCCGCATTGACGTATTGGCCGGGGCCGATCTTGCGCTGAAGCACGGTGCCGCCGATCGGCGCGTAGATCGTCGTCTCGGGATTGATCTTGCCCTTGTCCTGGAACGTCGTAATCGCCGCTTCGGTCAGCCCCAGGATGCGCAGCCGGTTGCGCGCCGCTTCGAGCGCGGTGGTGGCCGACTGCATGTCGTTCTGCGCGCTGATCAGCGTGGTCTGGGCCTGCTGATAGTCCTTAAGCGGCACCGCCTTGCCTTCGAACAGATCGCGGGCGCGCTTGTCCTGCAGCTGCGCCAGTTCGAGCTGCGACTTCGCCTTGTTGAGCGCCGTCGAGGCGGCGATGAAATCGTTCTGCGCCTGCACCGTGTCGGGCGCCTCGATGGTGAACAGCGGCTGGCCCTGCTCGACATGATCGCCGGGGCGCGCCAGCAGCTTCGTCACCCGGCCCGCATAAGGCGAGAACACCGGGGTCGAGCGGTCCTCGTCGATCGCGATCTTGCCTTCGGTGATGTGTTCGGCGCGGAAGCTGAAATCGCTGACCGGCTCGATCGTCAGGCTGGCCCATTCGGACGGGCTCGGCGTGTAGCGATCGGCGCTGCGGCGGGACTGGCTGGAGATCTCCGAATGCACCTCCGGCGTCTCGAAGCTCTGCAGCACGGCGGTGCCGGCCACCGCGGCGCCCACGATCCCGCAACCGGCCACAACCAGCCATTTACGCGGCACCGCTCGCAGACGATCAGTCAATTTGTTCAGCATGGTCCCAGCTCGAGATCCGGCTTGATCGCCGCGTTCGCCTCCCGGCGGCCCATAGTGCCGAAATCATGTGACACGCCAACCAAAAAGCGCGTCGAGCCTGAAATCCTCACCATCGCAGCGCACCATCCCGGCAGGACGACCGCCCGGACGAATGTTCCTAGCGAGCGGAACCTGAATGCTGGATTAACCGGCTCAACAACGCGTTAACTTTTTGGCGAAACCGCGGCGAGAGGTGTTACCCGGGCGCGATACAACCCGCGCGATCAGTGAAGGAGCGCGCCCCCACGCGCGTTGGTATCAGTGCCGCGGCCACCTCGCCGGATCAGTCCCGAGCGGCACCGCCGGCCGCGCCCAGAACGCCGGCGTTGCAGACAACTGGGCCGCGTGCCGCACCGCCGTCAGGGTGCCGAAGCCGGACGGCATGTCCGCCAGATAAGGCGCGGCCGCAGCCGGGTTGATATCCGGTGTGGCGAGGCCGTCGGCGAGCCGTCCCATGTCCCACAGCCATCGGCCGGTGCGGGCGAGCGACACCTGGACGTGCCAGCTGCCGCCCTCACGCGCCTGGCGCGCCTTGGCGATCATCGCGCCGAACGCCATCAGATAGCCGGTGGCGTGATCGAGGATCTGCATCGGCAGCTCCTTCGGCCCGCTGACGCCGGCCGCCTGCCCTTCGGCATGGTTGAAGCCGGTGGCGCATTGCACCAGCGAGTCGAAGCCGCGCCGCTCGGCCCAAGGCCCAAGGCGGCCATAGGCCGACAGCGACACGTAGACGATCCCCGGATTGAGCTTC
Organism: Rhodopseudomonas sp. AAP120; assembly: GCF_001295845.1. Classification (GTDB taxonomy): domain Bacteria; phylum Pseudomonadota; class Alphaproteobacteria; order Rhizobiales; family Xanthobacteraceae; genus Rhodopseudomonas. The sequence continues at coordinate 97,536 of NZ_LJIC01000068.1, forward strand.
GCCGCCTCCTCCGGCGAGAAGCCGAGCGTGGCGAGCGAGCGCGGCCGATAGCCCTGGCTGAAGATATCCGCCTCGGTGAGTAGTTCGCGCAGCGCGGCGTGGCCTTCGGGCGTCGTCAGATCGGCGAAGCTCGACAGCTTGCCGCGGCCGGTGTCGATCACCAGCCACGGGATCGACGGCAGCTTGGGACTCGAGACCAGCATGACGTCGGCGCCATGCGCCGCCAGCGTGCGGCCGGCGACCGGCCCCGCAATGACGCGCGACAGATCGAGCACGCGCAGACCGCTCAGCGGACGATCGCCCGCCGGCCACGGTTTCGGCGCCGCGTCGCCGATCCGGCTGATCTCCACCAGCGGCAACTGATCGAGCGCCGCCGCCTGCGGCAGCACCCGCCATTCGTCGCGCGAGCGCATCAGCGCCACGACGCCGCCGAGCGCATAGGCTGCCGTCTCGAACGCCTCGCCGTCCCATTCGAGCAGCGCCGCCTGCACCGCCTCGCGCGTCGCCTCGCAGCTCAGCACGGCGCAGACCGCATCGCGATGATGCGGGAAGTTGGTATGCAGCCGAACGTAGCGGCCGCCCTTCACCTGATACACGCCGGCGATCGGATCCCACATCGGCGGCGGCGGCTCGCCGTCGCGGCGCAAGTAGCGCTCGGAGCGGCACTCGATCGCGGCGTGGCGGATGTCGACGGCGACGTCCTGCATCTGCCCGCTGCGCATCGCCCAGATCTCGGCGGCGGCAAGCCCGCTCGCCGCGATCGACACCTGCGCCGCGGCGTCGACGCGAAACGACGACGGCAGCTGCGGCTCGTCGCCGGTCAGCCTGACGCGCGCGAGCGCGGCGGCATCGCCGCCGACCGAGGTCCACAGATCGCCGAGCAGGTCGCGGGGAGATTGCATCGGGTGATTTCCTCCGGCTTGTCGCAGAGGCTGGCGCCGGCATGCCCGCGCCGCCTCAGATGCGTCATACGCGCGCTCGATCCGCGTATCCATCCCGCGAGCCGGTTTCGGCCCGGCGTACCGCGCATCGCAGCCAAGCCTTTTCGGCCTCGCGGCGCGCTGCGCCCGAGTTTTGCAAACAGCCTCCCCCGAGGGGAGGCGGCGCGCCGCGCGGCGCAAACAGGTCGTGGTTCGCGGAGCGTGTCGTCGCCTTTGCGAGAGCGAACGACCGACCGCGCATCGCCTTGCGGCGCGCCACCGGCAGCGGTTTTGGGCGATCAGGTCCGTGCTTCCGGGGACGGGCGCGATGCACTCCGCACCGCTTGATCCGGCGGGCTTTCCCCGCCTTCACCCGTCCCGCGTCCAGCGAACTAACAAGTCGCAGAGCCTCGTAGTAGGCCCGGACGGAGACCCGATGCCTCCCGGACGCGGGCTTGCGAGACCCGTCGCGCAGGACGCCGCGTCAACCCGCCTCCGCCAGCCGTTGCTGGCTTCGCCGGGCTCGCCCGGCTGGTCACCCAGCCGACCGATCTGCCCCACACCAAGACGCCTCATGATGCGCCCCTCGTTGGACAGGACGAAGCGGAATATAGTCGCATTAGGAATTATGTCAAGACATAGACCGGAACATTTCGGCGTGGATCGCGGAGACAGAAACCCGCCACGTCCGGGTTGGTTGAAGCGCCAGAGCTGTCACGCGTTCTTCACTCACATCGCTTGCAGCCGCTCTCCGTGCTGCTTGGCCAGATCCTCCTTTCGCTCGCTGTAGCGATCGGTGAGATAGGACGACACGCCGCGGGTGAGCAGCGTGAACTTCACCAGTTCCTCCATCACGTCGACGATCCGATCGTAGTAAGCGGATGCGAGGATGCGGCCTTCATCGTCGAACTGCTCGTACGCCTTGGCCACCGACGACTGATTAGGGATGGTGATCATCCGCATCCAGCGCCCGAGCACGCGCATCTGATTGACGGCGTTGAACGACTGCGAGCCGCCGCTGACCTGCATCACCGCCAGCGTCTTGCCCTGGGTCGGCCGGACGGCGCCGAGCGACAGCGGGATCCAGTCGATCTGGGCTTTCATGATGCCGGTCATGGCGCCGTGCCGCTCCGGGCTGCACCACACCTGCCCTTCCGACCATGTCACGAGGTCGCGCAATTCCTGCACCTTGGGATGGTCGGCGGGTGCGCCGTCCGGCAAGGGCAAGCCTGCAGGATCGAACACCCGCGTCTCCGCGCCGAACGCCTGCAACAGACGCGCGGCCTCCATCGTGGCAAACCGGCTGTACGATCGCTCGCGCAACGAGCCGTACAGCAGCAAGATGCGCGGACGATGCTCCGCATGATCGCCGAGACGGGCCGGATTCGGCGTTCTGAAGGCGTTCGGAAAGATGTGCGGAAGATCTGCTGGATCGGTCATCGGGCTCCGGGAGGCTTTGTTGGACACCGCGACCTTGTACTTGATCTGGGCTTATAATTCAATTATTCATGAATCATGGAAACGAATGATGCCCTCGACGCCTTGTCCGCGCTGTCGCAGGAGACCCGCCTGGCGGTGTTCCGCCTGCTGGTTCGGCGCGAGCCGGACGGCGTGGCCGCTGGCGACCTCGCCAAAGCGATCGGCGTGCCCGCCAACTCGATGTCGGTGCATCTCGGCGTGCTGAGCCACGCCGGGCTGGTGACCTCCGAGCGGCGCAGCCGGTCGATCATCTATCGCGCCGATCTGTCCCGCTTTCGCGAGCTGATGCTGTTCATGCTGAAGGACTGCTGCAACGGCCGCAGCGAGATCTGCGCGCCGCTGATTGCCGACCTCACGCCCTGCTGTCCGCCGGCGCCGGTGCGGCACTCGTCACGAAAACACTCGAATGCAAAGGCTATCTGATGGACGTCGTGATCTATCACAATCCCGATTGCGGCACTTCGCGCAACACGCTCGGCCTGATCCGCAACGCCGGGATCGAGCCGCACGTCATCGAATATCTCAAATGCCCGCCCAGCCGTACGCTGCTGCGCCAGATGATCACGCGCGCAGGCCTCACCGTGCGGCAGGCGCTGCGCGAAAAGGGCACGCCGTTCGCGGAGCTGAAGCTCGGCGATCCGTCGCTGAGTGACGACGATCTGCTCGATGCAATGACCGCGCATCCGATCCTGATCAATCGGCCTTTCGTGGTGACTCCGAACGGCGTGCGGCTGTGCCGACCGTCCGAACAGGTGATCGACCTGCTGCCGCCGCAGCGCGGCGAGTTCTTCAAGGAGGACGGCGAGCAGGTGATCGATGCCAGCGGCCGGCGCGTGGCCACCGCTTAGGTCCTCGCTCGGCTGTTCGGCTGGAGAGCAAACCCGCATGTCCACCTTCGAACGCTATCTCACGCTCTGGGTCGCGCTGTGTATCGTCGTCGGCATCGGGCTCGGCCACGTCATGCCGGGCGCCTTCCAGGCGATCGGAGCCGCCGAGATCGCCAAGGTCAACCTGCCGGTCGCGGCGCTGATCTGGCTGATGATCATTCCGATGCTGGTGAAGATCGACTTCGCCGCGCTGGCGCAGGTTCGCGAGCATTGGCGCGGCATCGGCGTGACGCTGTTCATCAACTGGGCGGTCAAGCCATTCACGATGGCGGCGCTGGCGTGGCTGTTCGTCGGCTATCTGTTCCGCTCCTATCTACCGGCCGAGCAGATCAACTCCTACATCGCCGGGCTGATCATCCTGGCGGCCGCGCCGTGCACCGCGATGGTGTTCGTGTGGTCCAACCTGACCAAGGGTGAGCCGCATTTCACCCTGAGCCAGGTGGCGCTCAACGACACCATCATGGTGTTCGCCTTCGCGCCGCTGGTCGGCCTGTTGCTCGGGCTGTCGGCCATCACCGTGCCGTGGGACACGCTGCTGCTGTCGGTGGTGCTGTATATCGTGGTGCCGGTGCTGATCGCGCAGCTGCTGCGGCGCCGCGTGCTGGCGAGCGGCGGCGAAGACGGATTGCAGCGGCTGCTCGGCGTGTTCCAGCCGCTGTCGCTGGTCGCCCTGCTGGCGACGCTGGTGCTGCTGTTCGGCTTCCAGGGCGAACAGATCATCAGGCAGCCGCTGGTGATCGCGCTACTCGCGGTGCCGATCCTGATTCAGGTCTACTTCAATGCCGGATTGGCCTATCTGCTGAATCGGCTCGCCGGCGAGCAGCATTGCGTGGCCGGCCCCTCCGCCCTGATCGGCGCCAGCAATTTCTTCGAGTTGGCGGTCGCGGCCGCGATCAGCCTGTTCGGCTTCGAATCCGGCGCGGCACTGGCCACCGTGGTCGGCGTCCTGATCGAGGTCCCGGTGATGCTCACCGTCGTGTGGATCGTCAACCGCAGCCGAGGCTGGTACGAAACGTCGGCAAGAGGAGGCCGCGCTTAAGCCCGTCGGTCTGAAGCTCTAATGATCATTCAAGGTCCGCTTGGGCCACAGGCGTCAAACCGTCCCCTCAATGAAAATCCCGCGACGGCGGCAGGATGCGGACGTCGCGGGGGTGGCGATGGCGCTGGGCGGGGGCGTC
>NZ_LJIC01000069.1 GCF_001295845.1 Rhodopseudomonas sp. AAP120
AAGCCGGTGCAGGCGGCCGCGCTCAAGGGCTTCGTCGAAACCCGCGAGGAGCGCGAGCGCACCGACCGCTTCGTGCTGCGCATCACCGAAATGGATACTGCTGGCCGTGCGCCAACGCTGCATCGCGTCCGCGTCTCCGTCCGGAAGGGCACCGCACCTGCGGTCGGTAGCTTCGTTTCGCTGAAGGCGCGGCTGCAGCCGCCGCTGTCGCCGCTGCGGCCGGGCTCGTATGATTTCGGCCGCGATCTGTACTTCCAGGACATCGCCGCCTCCGGTTTCGCGCTCGGCGCCATCGCGGCGCTCGATCCGCCCGCGGATGGCGGCTGGCGGCTGCGCTATGCGGCGATCATGCAGGGGCTGCGCGATGCGATCGACGGGCGCATCCGCGCCGTGCTCGGCGGCGATCAACGCGCGATCGCAACGGCGCTGCTGACCGGCAAGCGCGATGCGATCTCGACGCCGATCAACGACGCGATGTTCATCTCCGGGCTCGGCCATGTGCTGTCGATTTCCGGCTATCACATGGCGGTGGTCGCCGGCGTGGTGTTCTTCGTGGTACGGGCGCTGCTGGCGCTGGTCCCGGCGCTGACGGTGACGTTTCCGATCAAGAAGGTCGCGGCCGCGGCGGCGCTGATCGCGGCGGCGTTCTATCTGTTGCTGTCGGGGGCGGAAGTTGCGACGCAGCGCAGCTTCCTAATGACCGCGGTGGTGCTGATCGCCGTGATGGTCGACCGCCGCGCGATCACCTTTCGCACGCTGGCGATCGCGGCCCTGGTCGTGCTGCTGATCGCGCCGGAAGCGCTGGTCCATCCCAGCTTCCAGATGTCGTTCGCCGCGACGCTCGGGCTGGTCGCGCTGGTGCAGATCGGCATGCCGGCGTTGTTCGCACGCGCCGATAGCTCGGCGGCGGCGCGCGCGGCGCTGTGGGGCGGGCGCGAGATCGTGATGCTGACATTGGCCTCGCTGATCGCCGGCCTCGCGACGATGCCGTACGCCGCCTATCACTTCCACCGCATCACGCCCTATGGCGTGATCGCCAACCTGCTGGCGATGCCGATGGTGTCGGCGGTGGTGATGCCGGCGGGGCTGCTCGGACTCGCCGCGATGCCGTTCGGCCTCGACGGCGTGTTCTGGCGGATCATGGAGATCGGCATCGACTGGATGATCATGGTGGCGCTGTGGGTCGCGACGCTGCCGGGAGCGGTCGGCCGCATGGCGGCGTTCGGAACCGGGCCGCTGCTGCTGGCGTCGCTGGGCATCGTGCTGTTCGGATTGCTGCAGACGCCGCTGCGCTACGGCGGCGCGCTGCTGCTACTTGCGGCGACGACGTGGGCGCTGATGACGAAGCAGCCGGACATCCTGATCGCCGGCGATGGCCGTCAGGTCGCAGCGCGCGGCGCCGACGGGCGGCTGCGAGTGATGCAGAGCGGGGCGGATGTGTTCCGGCTGAAGGAGTGGCTCGCCGCCGATGCGGATGCCCGCGCGCCGGATGCGGCGTCGCTGCGCGAGGGCGTGTCGTGCGATGCGGATGGCTGCGTCACGGCGCTTTGGGATGGACGGCTGGTGGCGTTGTCGCTGCGCGTCGATGGGGTGGCCGACGACTGCGCGCGGGCGGCGCTGGTGGTCGCGACAACTGCCTCGCCGCCGGACTGCGCGGCGCGGCTGATCGACGCCCAGTTGCTCAAGAGTCGCGGCGCGCTGGCCTTGTGGCAAACCTGGGGCAGGGACGACGGCTTCGCCATCGAGGCGGTGCGGCCGGGCGGTCGCGACCGGCCGTGGGCGCCGGCACCGATCGAAGCCGCGGCAGACGCCTCGCCGCAGCAGGGTACCGCGCGCCCGGCGCCGGTCGACGCCACCCCGGCCGCGCAGGACCAGCGCGACGAGGACTAGCCGGCCGCGTCGAGATCGGCGCGGACCCGGGCGAACACGTCGCGAAACATCTTCGGCGTCAGCACGCCGGTGTTCGTGTTGTAGCGCGAGCAGTGATAGCTGTCGTAGAGGCGCAAGCGTCCGGCGTCGTGCACCGCGCCGTGTCCGAACGGCGCCTGCGCGGCGCGGAGGCCCACCGCCTTGAGCGTCGAGTCATGGGCGATGCGTCCGAGCAGCACGATGGCGCGCAACTTCGGCATCGTCTCGATGGTGGCGGACAGGAAGCGGCGGCAGGTGTTGATTTCGACCGGCAGCGGTTTGTTCTGCGGCGGCACGCAGCGCACCGCGTTGCTGATCCGGCTGCCGACCAGCCGCAGCCCGTCATCGGGGCGCGCCTGATAGTTGCCCTTGGCGAAGCCGTATTCGATCAGCGTGGCGTAGAGCAGGTCGCCGGCATAGTCCCCGGTGAACGGCCGGCCGGTGCGGTTGGCGCCCTGCAGCCCCGGCGCCAGGCCGACGATCAGTAGCGCAGCATCGGCCGTGCCGAAGGAGGGGACCGGGGCGTTGTGCCAGCCGGGTTCGCGCGCCCGATGCTCGCGGCGGAAATCCGCGAGCCTCGGGCACATCGGGCAGTCACGATCGGGTTCGTTGATCGCAGCAAGTACGCCGGCCCGTGGGCCGCGCGTCGGCATCGTCTCAGTCTTCGAAATCGTCGTCTCCGCCCCGCGGCGCCATCGCGGCCGAGCGCTGCAGGAACTGCGGCGCGTGGTGGCGCGGCTCGCGCGGCGGCGGACGGTCGGCCGGGTCGCGGCCGATCTTCGACTGCAGCTCCACCAGATCGGTGAAGATGTCGGCCTGCCGGCGCAGCTCGTCGGCGATCATCGGCGGCTGGCTGGAGATCGTCGAGATCACCGTGACGCGCACGCCGCGGCGCTGCACCGCCTCGACCAGCGAGCGGAAGTCGCCGTCGCCGGAGAACAGCACCATCTGGTCGATATGTTCGGCCAGTTCCATGGCATCGACCGCGAGTTCGATGTCCATGTTGCCCTTGACCTTACGGCGGCCCGAGGCGTCGATGAATTCCTTGGTCGCCTTGGTGACCACGGTGTAGCCGTTGTAGTCGAGCCAGTCGATCAAGGGACGGATCGACGAATATTCCTGATCTTCGATGATGGCGGTGTAGTAAAAGGCCCGGACCAGCGTGCCGCGCCCCTGGAATTCCTTGAGCAGCCGTTTGTAATCGATATCGAAGCCAAGCGTTTTTGCAGTCGCATAAAGGTTGGCGCCATCGATGAAGAGCGCGATTTTGTTGCTCGCAGAGGTGGACATCCAGATCTCTCGTGTTCTGTCGTTAGAGCTTTTGGCGCGGCAGAAAAACCGCGCGTGAAAGGCAAAATGTCACGAATAGCCGTTGGCTTTGGCTGCCGGCACAATCTTCAACCGCACGAAGCATTGGCCGGTATTCTATACTTTTCTTTCTGAAAAGAAGCCTTTTGTTGTCGGACCCGTGTTCGTCCCAGTGGATGGTGTCCCCATCGCCGGACAAAAAGTTCATTATCAGAGTGGGAGGATACGGCCAAATGACAAATTGGTTCTTGCGCATCCCTTCACTGACCTATACCTACGCGCGATAACCCGCAATTTGGTCCTTTTGAACGGAGCGACTGGCGATGGCGCGCGTCACCGTGGAAGATTGTATTGATAAGGTCGACAACCGGTTCGACCTGGTGCTGCTGGCGGCCCACCGCGCTCGCATGATCTCGTCCGGCTCGCAGCTCACAATCGACCGTGACAACGACAAGAATCCCGTTGTTTCGCTTCGAGAAATTGCCGAGCAGACGATCTCGCCGGAAGACCTCAAGGAAGAGCTGGTGCACTCGCTGCAGAAGTTCGTCGAGGTCGACGAGCCGGAACAGGATACCGTTCCGCTGATCGGTTCGGCCGGCGCCAGCGTCGATGCCGACGACACCGAGGTCGCGCTGGAGCGGATGACCGAAGAGGAGCTGCTCAAGGGCCTCGAGGGCCTGGCTCCGCCGGAAGAGCAGCCCGAGGAAGACGAGTAGGGCGCACCGCCGCTCGCGAATGTCCCAATTCCGCACACGGCCCGGATCGCTCCGGGCCGTTTGTTTTTGCGGTCCGCTCACAATGCCTTGCCTTCGATCAAACCTCTGCCGGAATGGCAGCTTTTCCTGATCGTCTATCTTCCCATCAGGTCAAAACGCTTTACTGTTGCTGAAGCGGATTTCCGGAAGATCTGAAGCGAACTTGCGGTGCTTGGCGCCGCGATCGAGGTTTTTAACAATGGCGTCAGGGCGCCGCATGTCGAGGCAGATGGAAGCGATGGCCGATTCGGCGGCACCTGCGGTGGCCGAGCCACCCCCCGCTACGAAGCCACGCGCGCCGCGTGCCCGGATGATGCGGCAATACGACCTCGTCGAGCGGGTCCGGTCGTACAACCCGGACACCGACGAGGACATGCTCAACCGGGCGTATGTCTACGCCATGAAGGCGCATGGCGAGCAGACGCGGGCGTCCGGTGATCCGTATTTCTCGCATCCGCTCGAAGTCGCGGCGATTCTCACCAACCTCAAGCTCGACGATGCCACCATCGTGGCGGCGCTGCTGCACGACACGATCGAGGACACCGAGGCGACCCGGACCGAGATCGACAAGCTGTTCGGCCACGAGATCGGCGCGCTGGTCGAAGGCCTGACCAAGCTGAAGCGGCTCGAACTGGTGTCGCGCGAGGCCAAGCAGGCCGAGAACCTGCGCAAGCTGCTGCTGGCGATCGCCAACGACGTTCGCGTGCTGCTGATCAAGCTCGCCGACCGGCTGCACAACATGCGCACGCTGGATTTCGTGCCGCCGGCGTCGCGCCAGCGCATCGCCGAGGAGACACTCGACATCTACGCGCCGCTCGCAGGCCGCATGGGCATGCAGGAGATGCGCGAGGAACTCGAGGACCTGTCGTTTCGGACGCTCGATCCCGAAGCCTTCGCGGTGGTGATGCAGCGCCTCGACGCGCTCGCCGAGCGCAACCGCAACCTGATCGGCGAGATCGAAACTCAGCTCTCCGCCAACCTTGCCAAGAACGGCCTGACCGCCGAGGTCACCGGCCGGCGCAAGCGGCCGTTTTCGATCTGGACCAAGATGGAGCGCAAGTCGGTCGGCTTCGAGCAGCTGTCCGACATCTACGGCTTCCGCGTCGTACTCGACGACGTGCCGTCGTGCTACCGCGCGCTCGGCGTGGTGCACACCACCTGGCCGATGGTGCCGGGGCGGTTCAAGGACTACATCTCGACGCCGAAGCAGAACGACTACCGGTCGCTGCACACCACGGTGATCGGTCCCGGGCAACAGCGCGTCGAACTGCAGTTCCGCACCCACGACATGAATCAGATCGCCGAATACGGCATCGCCGCGCACGCCTTCTACAAGGACGGCGCCGGTTCGCCGACCGAGCTGCTCAATCGTGAGTCGAACGCGTTCGCCTGGCTGCGGCACACCATCGAGATGCTGTCCGAGGCGCAGAACCCCGAGGAATTCCTCGAGCACACCAAGCTCGAATTGTTCCACGACCAGGTGTTCTGCTTCACCCCGAAGGGCAAGCTGATCGCGCTGCCGCGCGCCGCCAATGTCATCGACTTCGCCTATGCGGTGCACACCGACGTCGGCAACAGCGCGGTGGGCTGCAAGATCAACGGCAAGTTCGCGCCGCTGTCGTCGGAGCTGCAGAACGGCGACGAAGTCGAAGTGCTGACGTCGAGCGTGCAGTCGGCGCCGCCGGCGGCGTGGGAGTCGCTGGCGCGCACCGGCAAGGCGCGGGCGGCGATCCGCCGGGCGACCCGCGCGGCGATGCGCGATCAGTATGCGGGCCTCGGCCGGCGCATCGTCGAGCGGCTGTTTGCGCGCGCCAAGATCGACTACGCCGACGACAAGCTGAAGGGCGCGCTGCCGCGGCTGGCGCGCGCCTCGATCGAAGACGTGATGGCCTCGGTGGGCCGCGGCGAGATGAAGGCGTCCGACGTCGCCCGCGCGATGTACCCCGACTACAAGGAAGAGCGGACCGCACGGTTCGGCGGCAAGAAGCCGGAAAAGCCCGGCATCAAGCCGACGCCCGAGGCCGGCAAGGTCGGGCCGGCCGTCCCGATCGGCGGCATCCATTCGGGGCTGCCGGTGAAGTTCGCGCCGAACGGCGGCGCGGTGCCGGGCGATCGCATCGTCGGCATCGTCTCGCCGGGCGAGGGCATCACCATCTATCCGATCCATTCGCCAGCGCTGAAGGAGTTCGAGGAAGAGCCGGAGCGCTGGCTCGACGTCAAATGGGACATCGACGAGACCACGCCGCAGCGCTTCCCGGCGCGGCTGTTCGTGCAGAACGTCAACGAGCCCGGCAGCCTTGCGCAGATCGCTTCGGTGATCGCCGAGCACGACGGCAATATCGACAACATCAACATGAGCCGGCGCTCGCCGGACTTCACCGAACTCACCATCGATCTCGAGGTCTACGACCTCAAGCATCTCAGCGCCATCATCGCCCAGCTTCGCGCCAAAGCGGTGGTGGCCCATGTCGAGCGCGTCAACGGATGACGCTAGAAGTCGTCCACACGCATCGAGCGTTAGTACGTTTCGTCATTGCAAGCGAAGCGAAGCAATCCAGTGCGTCGTCCACCGAGCTGGATTGCTTCGTCGCTTCGCTCCTCGCAATGACGAAAGATATCCATCCCTAAGTTTGAGCGGTCTACGCCAATGTCCAAAGCTTCTTCGCTTCGCCTCGGAGTGAATATCGATCACGTCGCCACCGTGCGTAACGCACGGGGCGGCCGTCATCCCGATCCGCTGCGCGCGGCGCTGACCGCGATCGAAGCCGGCGCCGACGGCATCACGGCGCATCTGCGCGAAGACCGCCGCCATATCCGCGACAACGACATGGAGCGGCTCAAGGCGGAGATCTCCAAACCGCTGAATTTCGAGATGGCGGCGACGCCCGACATGGTGCGCATCGCGCTCGGCGTGAAGCCGCATGCGGTGTGCCTGGTGCCGGAGCGGCGCGAGGAACTGACCACCGAGGGCGGGCTCGACGTCGTCGGCCAGCGCGACTCGCTGGCGCCGTCGATCGCGCGGTTCAACGATGCCGGCATCCGGGTGTCGCTGTTCATCGCGGCCGATCCGGCGCAGATCGAGATGGCGGCCAAGCTGAAGGCGCCGGCGATCGAACTGCATACCGGCGCGTGGTGCGATGCCATCACCGACGACGAGCCGGCGAGGGCGGCCGAGGAATGGCGGCGCATTGTCGCCGGTGCGGCGCTGGCGCGCTCGGCCGGCCTCGAGGTCCACGCCGGCCACGGGCTCGACTACGCCACCGCCGAGACGATCGCGGCGCTGCCGCAGATCGTGGAACTCAATATCGGTTTCTACATGATCGGCGAGGCGCTGTTCGTCGGCCTCGCGGAGACCGTGAAGGCGATGCGCGCCGCGATGGAGCGTGGCCGGGCCAAGGTCGCCGCCGCATGATCATCGGCATCGGCTCCGACCTGATCGACATCACCCGGATCGCCAAAGTGATCGAGCGCCACGGCGACCGCTTCACCGACCGGATCTTCACCGACACCGAGCGGGCGCGGGCGGCGCGGCGCGACCAGCAGCCGAAGCTGGTGGCCGCCACCTACGCCAAGCGGTTCGCCGCCAAGGAGGCCTGTTCCAAGGCGCTCGGAACCGGCATCCGCCAGGGCGTGTGGTGGCGCGACATGGGGGTGGTCAACCAGCGAGGCGGGCGTCCTACCATGGTGCTGACCGGCGGCGCCAAAGCGCGGCTCGACGCGCTGACCCCGGCCGGCATGACCGCCCAGATCGACCTGTCGATCACCGACGAATGGCCGCTGGCCCAGGCCTTCGTGGTGATCTCGGCGGTCCCGGCGCTCCCGGCCTGATCCTGCCGCAGGCCGGCGTCCGGCGCAGAACTCCCTGATTCGTCATAGCATTAGTGAGTTTTGACCGGACAGTTGATTGCACGCCCCGCGACAACGGTCTACAACCGCGCGGAACCCTCGGCGGGTCGAGTCTACGGTGAGGGAATCCGGATTCCGGCCCCCTGCCGCCAAGCAGTTTCTCATCGCGGAGCGGCTCGCTTCACCTGAGAACTATCGTCCACCGCGCAGCGACCGCGACGGCAATCGGGAAAGCGATGAGCGTGACATCCGGTACGAAATCTGAAGGCGGCATCGGCGAGACGATCCGCGTCGTCATCCATGCCCTCATCATCGCCCTGGTGATCCGCACCTTCCTGTTTCAGCCGTTCAACATCCCGTCCGGCTCGATGAAGGCGACGCTGCTGGTCGGCGACTATCTGTTCGTCTCGAAATACTCCTACGGCTACAGCCACTACTCGATCCCGCTGTCGCCGCCGATCTTCTCCGGGCGGATCTTCGGCTCCGATCCGAACCGCGGCGACGTCGTGGTGTTCCGGCTGCCCAAGGACGACTCCACCGACTACATCAAGCGGGTGATCGGGCTGCCGGGCGACCGCATCCAGATGCGCGAGGGCCGGCTCTACATCAACGACAACCCGGTGCAGCGCGAGCGGCTCGACGACTATGTCGGCGAAGATCCCTGCGGCTCGGAGGCGACCGCGCGCGTCAAGCGCTGGAAGGAAACGCTGCCGAACGGCGTCAGCTACGACACGCTCGATTGCGTCGACAACGGCTTCTACGACAACACCAACGTCTACACCGTGCCGCCCGGGCACTTCTTCATGATGGGCGACAACCGCGACAACTCGACCGACAGCCGCGTGCTGTCCGCCGTCGGCTACGTGCCATACGAGAACATCATCGGCCGCGCCCAGATGATCTTCTTCTCGATCGCCGAGGGCGAGCACGCCTGGCAGATCTGGCGGTGGCCGACCGCGGTGCGCTGGGGACGTATCTTCACGATCGTGCGATGAAAGAGGACGTGAGCAGCATCGACAGCCCGCCGACCGCCAGCGACCAGCCTGCGTCGCCGCCGGCGGCCGAGCAGCCGGCTGGCCGCAAGCGTCGCAGCAGGGCGAAGTCGAAAGCCACGGCGGTCGCGATCGAACAGCGGATCGGCCACAGCTTTGCCGATCCGTCGCTGCTGAACACCGCGCTGACCCACGTCTCGGCACTGAAGTCGGCGCGTAACCGTGCCGACAGCTATCAGCGGCTCGAATTTCTCGGCGACCATGTGCTCGGCCTCGTGGTGTCGGACATGCTGTATCGCGCGTTCCCGAATGCCGACGAGGGCGAATTGTCGAAGCGGCTCGCCGATCTGGTGCGCAAGGAAACCTGCGCCGACGTCGCCCGCAGCCTCGATCTCGACGAGGGCATCCGGCTCGGCACGGTGGGCGCCGGCGCCGGCGCGCGGCTGCGCAAGTCGGTGCTCGGCGACATCTGCGAGGCGGTGATCGGCGCGGTATATCTCGACGGTGGCTATCCGGCCGCGGCCGATTTCGTGCAGCGCAACTGGACCGAGCGGATGAAGAAGCCGGCGCGGTCGCTGCGCGATCCGAAGACGGTGTTGCAGGAATGGGCGCAGGGCAAGGGCCTGCCGACGCCGGTGTATCGCGAGGTCGAGCGCACCGGCCCGCATCACGATCCGCAATTCCGCGTCGCCGTCAGCCTGCCGGGGCTCGAAGATGCCGAGGGCATCGGCGGCAGCAAGCGCGCGGCCGAGAAAGTGGCAGCGTCGGTGATGCTCGCCCGCGAAGGCGTGAGTGGCAGCAACGATGTCTGAACCGATCGAGACGCCTGACGCGAGCAGCCGCTGCGGCTTCGTCGCGCTGATCGGCGCGCCCAATGTCGGCAAGTCGACGCTGGTGAACGCGCTGGTCGGCTCCAAGGTCACCATCGTGTCGCGCAAGGTGCAGACCACGCGCGCGCTGATCCGCGGCATCGTGGTCGAAGGCGCATCGCAGATCATCCTGGTCGACACCCCCGGCATCTTCGCGCCGAAGCGCCGGCTCGACCGCGCCATGGTCAAGACCGCGTGGAGCGGGGCGCACGACGCCGATCTGGTCTGCGTGCTGCTCGACGCCCGCGCCGGTCTCGACGAGCAGGCAGAGGCGATCTTCGACAATCTGCAGAATGTCGCGCGGCCGAAGCTGCTGGTGCTGAACAAGATCGACCTGGTGCCGCGCGAAAAGCTGCTCGGGCTGGCGCAGAAGGCCAACGAGAAGCTGGCGTTCGAGCGCACCTTCATGATCTCGGCGCTGTCCGGCGACGGCGTCGACGATCTGCGCCGCCTGCTGGCCGAGAAGGTGCCGCCGGGGCCGTTCCACTATCCCGAAGACCAGATGTCGGACGCGCCGCTGCGGCATCTCGCGGCGGAGATCACCCGCGAAAAGATCTTCCGCAAGCTGCATCAGGAACTGCCGTATCAGTCGACAGTCGAGACCGACAGCTGGACGGAGCGCAAGGACGGCTCGGTAAAGATCGAGCAGACGATCTTCGTGGAGCGCGAGAGCCAACGTAAGATCGTGCTCGGCGCCGGCGGCGCGACCATCAAGGCGATCGGCGCGGACGCGCGCCGCGAGATCGGCGAGATTCTCGAACAGAAGGTCCACCTGTTCCTGTTCGTGAAGGTGCGGGAGGACTGGGAGAACGACCCGGACCGCTACCGCGAGATGGGCCTGGAGTTTCCCAAGGAATGACCGACGCCACGCCGAGCGTCCCGCGCAACGTCTACTGGTTCGAAGTGCTGCTGCTGGCTTCGCTGACCCTCGACTGCATCTCCGTCGCGTTTCAGGACCGCACCATGGACGCCGACATGTCGGCGAGCGTGATCGCCGCCGCCAACACCATCGCGGCCGGGCTGATCATCCTGCTGACCTATCTGGTCTGGCTCGCCGCCCACGGCCGCAAGAAATGGGCCCGCGCGGTGCTGACCGCGTCGCTGGCGTTTTCGGTGGTGTCGCTGCTGCAGATCATCAGCGCCAGCGGCATCGAGCCCGGGCTGTGGATCGACATCGTATCCTGCGCCCTGACCGGGGCGGGGATCTATCTGTCCTACACCGGCGACGCCCGCGGCTGGTTCACCGCCTGATCCGGCCGCCCCGGCTGCGCGGCGCCGGCAAATCCTGTACGATCCGCGCATGGAATGGAACGACGAGGGCATCATTCTCGGGGTGCGGCGGCATGGCGAATCCGCCGCGATCGTCGAGCTTCTGACCCGCGAGCACGGCCGGCACCTCGGCATGGTGCGCGGCGGCGCGTCGTCGCGGCTGCGGCCGCTGCTGCAGCCCGGCAACAGCGTGCTGGCGGTGTGGCGGGCGCGGCTCGACGAGCATCTCGGCTACTACCAGCTCGAAGGCACACGGCTGCGCGCCGCGACGATGCTGGCGTCGTCGCACGCAGTCTATGGCGTGACGCATCTCGCCTCGCTCGCCCGGCTGCTGCCGGAGCGCGATCCGCATCAAGAGATCTACGAGATGCTCGAGCACACGCTCGACGATTTCGACGACGTCGGCAGGGCGGCGGCGTATCTGATCCGCTTCGAACTGGCGATGCTGGCCGAGCTCGGCTTCGGGCTGGATCTGTCGACCTGTGCGGCCACCGGCACCACGTCTGATCTGATCTACGTCTCGCCGAAATCCGGCGGCGCGGTGTCGCGCACTGCGGGCGAACCGTGGCGCGACAAGCTGCTGCGGCTGCCGGCCTTCCTGCGCGACGAGGACGGCGCGACAGGCTGGTCGGGTGAGGACCTGCGCGACGGCTTTGACCTGACCGGCCGCTTCCTGCTGCGCAACGTGCTGGAGCCGCGCGGGCAGGGGCATTCGGATGCCCGCGACGGCTTCATCAATGCGGTGGCGCGTGCCATGGCGCGGGTCGCGATCCCGTGAGCGCGCGCCGCCGCTTAGACGTAGCGCCGCAGCCGTTGGCCGGGCAGCAGGTCGTAGGGCGCGCGCCAGCCTGGCAGCGCCGCAATCCTGCCGAGCCAGGCCTGCACCTCCGGGTGGCGGGCAGGCAGGTCGAAGCCGGTCTCGTCGTCCGGGAACGACAGATAGGCCATCATCGAGATGTCGGCGATCGTCGGGCTATCGCCGGCCACGAAGGCGTGGTCGCGCAGATGCGTGCCGACGATCGTCAGATAGTCGTCGATCCGCTTGCGGAAATACGCCAGCACCTCGGTGTTGGCCGACGGCATGAAGGTGCGGGCGAACCGATAGGTTGCGGCGTAACTGCTGAGCTTGTGGTTGTCCCAGAACAGCCAGCGCAGCACCTCGAATTTTTCGTCTGCGGTGCCGCCGCCGAACCGGCCGTAGCGCTCGGCGAGTTGCAGCAGGATCGGCGCCGTCTGCGTCAGCCGCGCGCCATCCTCTTCGAGCACCGGGATCTCGCCCATCGCATTGACGCGCGCGCGCCATTCGGGCGTCCGGGTGATGCCGCTGCCGAAATCGGTCCAGACCGGCTCGAAGCTCTGGCCGCACAGCGTCAGCATCAGGGCCAGCTTGTAGCTGTTTCCGGATTCGGGAAAATAGTGCAGGCGATAGGCGGGCATTCGGCCTCCTTGCCGGGGCGTGCCGTCACATGGCCCCGTCCGGGTGTTTAAGATTGTGGAACACAAGATTCGGAAAACAGAACAAATGTTCTGTCTAGAGTTCGTTCAGAATCGAGCGGCTGTCAATCGATGGATATGATCGAGCCGGAAACCAATGCGCGTGAGCGCGAGGTGATGGACGCGACGCTGCGCCTGATCGGGCGCGGCGGGCTCAAGGCTGTCACGCATCGGGCCGTGGCGGCCGAGATCGGGATGTCGCTGGGCGCGATCACGCATCGCTACGGCACGCGTGATCTGCTGGTCGAGGCCGCGCTGAATTTCGCCTTGACGCGTGAGGTGGCACGGCTGCGCGCGCTGGCGCTGAAGCTGCAAAGCGATGCGCTCGATCTCGAGGCGTGGATCGATGCGCTGGTCGGCTGGTACGCCAAAGAGCTCGATAGCGAAGGCGAGATTCACATCGCCTGCTACGAGGCCTTTCTGGCCGCGGCGCGCGACGACCGGTATCGGCCGATCGTCGCCGAATGGCATCAGACCTGGCGACGCAGCGCCGAGCTGGCACTGGCCGCAGCGGGGTCGCGCGCGCCGGAGCTGCACGCCGGGATCTTCGTCTCCGCCGTGGTCGGTGTCGTGCTGGAGCAGCTCGCAGCTCCGCGGCGGAGCTTCAAGAAGGAGACGCGAGCCGCCTTGCTTGAACTGGTGCGCGGCTTGATCGGAAAACGCTGACGTTATTGCGAGCACCCGGATCGGCGCTTCGCGCCGTCCGGGCACAGGCTCCGCGAAGCAATCCAGCGGCCGCACGCACGGGACTCTGGATTGCTTCGTCGCTTCGCTCCTCGCAATGACCGAGGGGGTGTCTTAAGCCTTCAACGCCGCAGCAATTGTCGCCGCCAGCGGTGTGGTCGGGCGGCCGATCAGGCGGCCGAGGTCGCCGCCGGCGTCGTTCAACGCGCCCGTTGCGGCGCCGGCGTCGGAATCGGCCAGCAGGGCGGCGAATGGCTCGGGCAGGCCGGCGCCGACCAGTGCGGCCTTGTAGTCGGCTTCCGGCAGGTTCTGATAGACCACGGTCTTGCCGCTCTGCCGGCTCAGCTCGGCCGCGAACTCGGTCAGCGTGTAGGCGGCGTCGCCGGCGAGCTCATAGATGCGGCCGGCAGGCGGGGCGTCGGCGGTCAGCACCTTGACGGCGGCCTCGGCGTAGTCGGCGCGCGCCGCGGAGGCGATGCGGCCGTCGCCGGCGCTGCCGAGCAGCACGCCATGCGCGAGCGCGGCCGGGATCGATGCCGCGTAGTTCTCGCTGTACCAGCCGTTGCGGAGCAGGGCGTAGGGCAGGCCGGAGGCTTTCAGCGCCGCTTCGGTCTGGCGATGCTCTTCGGCGAGGCCGAGCGGCGAGGTGTCGGCATGGAGCAGGCTGGTGTAGGCAAGCAGCTTGACGCCGGCCTGCTTGGCCGCGTCGATCGCGTTGCTGTGCTGGACGGCGCGCTGGCCGATCTCGCTCGAGGAGATCAGCAGCGCCCGGTCGACGCCGGCGAACGCCGCCGTGAGGGTCTCGGGGCGGCCGTAGTCGCCCTTATGGACGTGCAGGCCGCGCGCGGCGAACTCCGCCGCGGCCTTGTCGCTGCGGACCAGCACGCCGATCTGGGCAGCCGGGACGGTCTTGAGCAGGCCGTCGACGACGAGCCGGCCGAGCTGGCCGCTGGCGCCGGTGACGAGGAAACGGGAGGCGGACATCAGGATCTCCTGGTGGTTTTCGGTTGAGGGTAGGTCTATAATGGAGACCTACAGCTGGCCGCGTAAGGAGGCAGTATTTCGTGACAAGGTCACCTGCAGATAACCTGACTGTCGCCGCGCACCGCGCCACCTTGACTGACCGCTACGCCGCCTGGCGCGAGCTCGGCTTCGACGCGTCGCGCTGCCCGGTGCGCAACGTGCTGGATCATCTCGGCAGTAAATGGAGTACGTTGCTGCTCATCGCGCTCGCCGAGAAGCCGATGCGGTTCAATGCTTTATTGCGCGATGTTCCAGACATTTCGAAGCGGATGCTGACCCAGACGTTGCGCGATCTGGAGCGCGACGGGCTGGTCTCCCGGCAGGTTTTTCCGACCAAGCCGCCGAGCGTCGAATACCGGCTGTCGCCGATGGGCGAGTCCGTGCTGGGGCCGCTGACGGCGCTGGTCGGTTGGGCCGAGCAGCATTTCCCGGACATTGAGAAGGCGCGGGTCCGGTTCGACGGCGGCGAAGGCGCAGTGGCTGCGCCGGAGGGCCGGGTTGCGCTTGCTCCGGTCCTGGCCGGGAGTTAATGCCTCGCCATGGGAAAAAGATTGATTCCGCCGGAGCCGGCCGAGATCCACGAGGTGCAGCTTCGCGAGGCGCTGGAAGAGCGCTACCTCGCTTACGCGCTCTCGACCATCATGCATCGCGCCCTGCCGGACGCCCGCGACGGGCTGAAGCCGGTGCATCGCCGCATCCTCTATGGGATGCGGTTGCTGCGGCTCGACCCCGGCACGCCGTTCAAGAAATCCGCCAAGATCGTCGGCGACGTGATGGGCTCGTTCCATCCGCACGGCGACCAGTCGATCTACGACGCGCTGGTGCGGCTCGCCCAGGACTTCTCGTCGCGCTACCCGCTGGTCGACGGCCAGGGCAATTTCGGCAATATCGACGGCGATAACCCGGCCGCCTATCGCTACACCGAAGCGCGCATGACCGATGTCGCGCGGCTGCTGCTCGAAGGCATCGACGAGGACGGCGTCGCGTTCCGGCCGAACTACGATGGCCAGGCCAAGGAGCCGGTCGTCCTGCCCGGCGGTTTCCCGAACCTGCTCGCCAACGGCGCGCAAGGCATCGCGGTCGGCATGGCCACTGCGATCCCACCGCACAATGCCGCCGAGCTGTGCGACGCCGCGCTGCATCTGATCGAAAAGCCCGACGCCAAGTCGAAGTCGCTGCTGCGCTTCGTCAAGGGACCGGATTTTCCGACCGGCGGCATCATCATCGACTCCAAGGAAAGCATCGCCGAGGCCTACACCACCGGCCGAGGCGCGTTCCGCACCCGGGCTAAGTGGGCGCAGGAAGAAGGCGCGCGCGGCACCTGGACCGTCGTCGTGACCGAGATCCCGTGGTTGGTGCAGAAGTCGCGGCTGATCGAGAAGATCGCCGAACTCCTCAACGAGAAGAAGCTGCCGCTGGTCGGCGACATCCGCGACGAGTCGGCCGAGGACGTGCGCGTCGTCATCGAGCCGAAGTCGCGCGCGGTCGATCCGGCGCTGATGATGGAGTCGCTGTTCCGGCTGACCGAGCTGGAGAGCCGGATTCCGCTGAACCTCAACGTGCTGGTCGGCGGCCGCATTCCCAAGGTGCTCGGCCTCGCCGAATGTCTGCGCGAATGGCTCGACCATCTGCGCGACGTGCTGCTGCGGCGCTCCAACTATCGCAAGACGCAGATCGAGCACCGGCTCGAAGTGCTCGGCGGCTACCTGATTGCGTACCTGAACATCGACGAGGTGATCAGGATCATCCGCACCGAGGACGAGCCCAAGCCGGTGCTGATGAAGACCTTCGACCTGACCGAAATTCAGGCCGAAGCCATTCTCAACATGCGGCTGCGCAGCTTGCGCAAGCTCGAAGAGTTCGAGATCAAGAAGGAAGACAAGGAGCTTCGTGCCGAGCTCAAGGGCATCAACGCGATCCTGAAGTCCGAGACCGAGCAGTGGGCCAAGGTCGGCGAGCAGGTTCGCAAGGTCCGCGAGATGTTCGGGCCGAAGACGCCGCTCGGCAAGCGCCGCACCCAATTCGCCGACGCGCCGGAACACGATCTGGCGGCAATCGAGGAAGCCTTCGTCGAGCGCGAGCCGGTCACCGTGGTGATCTCCGACAAGGGCTGGGTCCGCACCCTGAAGGGCCACGTCGAGGATCTGTCCGGGCTGAACTTCAAGCAGGACGACAAGCTCGGCCAGTCGTTCTTTGCCGAGACCACCTCGAAGCTGCTGCTGCTGGCCACCAACGGCCGGTTCTACGCGCTCGACGTCGCCAAGCTGCCCGGCGGCCGCGGCCATGGCGAGCCGATCCGCATGTTCATCGACATGGAGCAGGATGCGGCGATCGTCACCGTGTTCGTGCACAAGGGCGGCCGCAAATTCCTGATCGCCAGCCATGACGGGCAGGGCTTCGTGGTGAACGAGGAAGAGTGCGTCGGCTCGACCCGCAAGGGCAAGCAGATCCTCAATGTCGACATGCCGAACGAGGCGCGGGCGCTGACCGTAGTGGAAGAGGGCGCCGATCAGGTCGCGGTCATCGGCGACAATCGCAAGCTGCTGATCTTCCCGCTCGACCAGGTGCCGGAAATGACCCGCGGCCGCGGCGTCCGGCTGCAGAAGTACAAGGACGGCGGGCTGTCGGACATCGTCACCTTCGCGGCCAAGCAAGGCCTGTCCTGGCGCGACTCCGCCGGCCGCGAGTTCAGCGCCACGCTCAAGGAGCTGGCGGAATGGCGCGGCAACCGCGCCGATGCCGGCCGGCTGCCGCCGAAGGGCTTCCCGAAGTCGAACAAGTTCGGCCGCGGCATCGCGTGATCGCCGCTACGGCGGCGATCGACGACGTCTATTTGGACATCGGGGCGCTCGCCGGCGGCGGCGCCAGGCCGGGATGGCGGTTCGGCTTCAATGTGCCGACGTAGAACGACGCCCCGCCGACCAGCACGACGCACAAGAAGTACACGACATAGGCCTGCGGGGGCTTGGTGGCCCAGCGCAGCAGGCCGCCGAACGACAGGGACTGGTTGGACTGGTTCTGCATGGCGGCGTTGTGCGCGAAATCAGGGCGCAGGAAAAGCCGGAATTGCGGGGCGGACAGCGCCGGCATCGCCGTGCCGGCGACTGCCTAATGAACCGGCGTGCCTCGTGAATCCGCATTTCGCTAGCCGAGTACCTCCAAACCATTGCGAATCTAGGGTCAAATACAAAGGTAGCCGGTTCTTGCTTTTGCAAATCACTTGCAAGAAGGATCGAAATCATCCAGTCTGAGCAGATGGACGCACGCACGCCTGGACCTCGCCCGGATCTGCCGCTTCCGCCCGAGGGGGCGACGGGCTGGCGCTCTGCGCGTGGTGAGCCATCGCTGGTCGGGATGTTCGGCTCGGTGCAGGCGCGGGCCAGCGGCTCGTTCGGCCGCAAGCTGATTGCGTTTCTCGGCCCGGGCTATCTGGTGGCCGTCGGCTACATGGACCCGGGCAATTGGGCGACCTCGCTCGCCGGCGGCTCGAAGTTCGGCTACGCGCTGCTGACCGTTGCGCTGGTCTCCAACATCATGGCGATTATCCTGCAATCGCTGTGCACGCGGCTCGGCGTCGGCGCCGGGCGCGACCTGGCGCAGGCCTGCCGCGATGCCTATCCGCGCTGGGTGTCCTGGCCGCTGTGGCTGTCGGCGGAGATCGCCATCACCGCCACCGACCTCGCCGAAGTGATCGGCACCGCGATCGGCCTCAATTTGCTGTTCGGCATTCCGCTCGAGCTCGGCGTGCTGATCACGGCGGCGGACGTGTTTCTCGTATTGGCCCTGCAGGCGTTCGGCTTCCGCTGGATCGAGGCGTTCGTGGTGGCGCTGCTCGGCGTCATCGCCGCGTGTTTCGCGATCCAGATCGCCATGGCCGACCCGGACTGGGGCGCGGTGATCCGCGGCTTCGCGCCGACCACCGAGATCTTCAAGAACAGCGAGATGCTGTATCTGGCGCTCGGCATTCTCGGCGCCACGGTGATGCCGCATAATCTCTATCTGCACTCCGGCTTGGTGCAGACCCGCGGCTACCGCGACGACGATGCGTCGAAGCGCGAGGCGATCAAGTTCGCCACGGTCGATTCGACGATCGCGCTGTGCCTGGCGCTGACCATCAACGCCTCGATCCTGATCCTGGCGGCCGCCACCTTCCACCATGCCGGCAAGACCGACGTCGCCGAGCTCGATCAGGCCCACGCCTTCCTGGCGCCGCTGCTCGGCTCGACGCTGGCGCCGACGCTGTTCGGCATCGCGCTCTTGTGCTGCGGCCTCAACTCGACGATCACCGCGACGCTCGCCGGCCAGATCGTGATGGAGGGCTTCATCCAGTTCAAGATGAAGCCGTGGCTGCGCCGCATGATCACCCGCATGATCGCCATCGTGCCGGCGGTCGGTGTGACGATGTGGGCGGGCGAGAAGGCGACCGGGCAACTTTTGATCCTCAGCCAGGTGGTGCTGAGTTTGCAACTGCCGTTCGCGGTGGTGCCGCTGGTGCTGTTCACAGCCAGCCGCGCCAAGATGGGCGTGTTCGTCGCCCCGCGCTGGCTGACCGCGTCGGCCGCGGTGATCGCGGTGATCATCATCGCGCTGAACATGAAGCTGGTGTTCGACTTCGCGACGGGGTGAAGATGTAGCCCGGATGAGCGAAGCGATATCCGGGTTCCAGTCCAAAAGCCGTTGCTGCCCCGGATGTCGCTTCGCTCATCCGGGCTACTAGACCGCGCCGCTTACTATCAATCCTGCGGCTCGGGCTGTTCGCCGCTGGCGTCGACGCGGAGCCAGCCGCTCGGGGCCAGCCGCTGCTGCGGCAGGTAGCGGCCCTTGTAGTCCATCTTCTTGGAGCCTTCGATCCAGTAGCCGAGATAGACGTAGGGCAGGCCGAGGCGGCGGGCGCGGGCGATGTGATCGAGGATCATGAAGGTGCCGAGCGAGCGGCTCTGCTCGCCGGGCTCGTAGAACGAGTACACCATCGACAGCCCGTCACCCAGCACGTCGGTCAGCGCCGCGGCCATCAGGTCGCCGCCGCGGCCGGTGATGCCGGTGTCCACGGTCCGCTTGCGATACTCGATGATGCGGGTCTCGACGTGGCTGTCCTCGACCATCATGGCGTAGTCCAGCACGGTCATGTCGGCCATGCCGCCGTTGCGATGGCGCTGATCGAGATAGGCGCGGAACACCGAATACTGCTCGGAGGTCGGCACCGGATTGCGCTGCTCGCCGACGATGTCGGCGTTGCGGGCGAGGATCTTGCGCTGGTTGCGCGACGGCCGAAATTCGTTGGCGACGACCCGGACCGAGACGCAGGCGCGGCACTGGTCGCAGGCCGGGCGGTAGGCGATCGACTGGCTGCGGCGGAAGCCGCCATGGGTCAGCAGGTCGTTGAGCTCGCCGGCTTTGTTGCCGACCAGATGGGTGAACACCTTGCGCTCGTGCCGGCCCGGCAGATACGGGCACGGCGAGGGGGCCGTCAGATAGAACTGCGGGGTGTCGCGCGAGTGCTGAGTCACGTCGGTCCGTTCAATGTCCAACGCGGTCCAGCATCGCGCCCCGGCCGGCTGCGGTCAATCGGTTTGGCGGCCGGTCACGGGCGGGCCGGCTCCGCGGCCAGCGCCGTGCTGTTGATAATCACGGTTCCGAGCACGATGTCGTGCAGCAGCCGGCGGCGGCCGTTGAACAGGCCGACCAGCAGCACCAGCGGCGACAGCGCCGATACCGATAGCCAGAACAGGAAGGCGTGCACGGCGCCGAGCACGAAGTAGCCGGGCTCGCCGCTCCAGGTCACCAGCTCGATGCCCATCGCGCGCATGCCGAGCGTCGCCGAATGCGGTCCGCCGAGCGAGGCGCCGTAATACACCAGCGCCCAGATCACCGACGCCGGCGAGACGATCCAGAACAGCGTCCAGCCCAGCCCCAGCGTCACCACGCCGAATACCGCGATGAACACGCAGGCGAGAATCACCGGGATCGCCAGCACCACGACGTCGATCAGGAACGCAAAGACGCGCTTGATCAGCACGCCCTGGAATAATTCCGGAGCGCGCCAGGGATCGAAAGCCGCCGGCTGATCATAGCTGCTGCCGCGCGACTCATCGGCGCGCGAGCCGGCGCTGCGCCAGCCGGCGTTCGGGCCGGACCCGTTCGAACCATAATCAGACATCACCGCGCTCCCGCGTGCAAAATAGCGACGCGGTTCGACATGGCGACGGCACGGGCTCACCGCAAGACCGCCGCGACATTACGGAGCGGCAATACGGAGCGGCAATTCGGGGCGGTGTGCGACCTCAGTCCGGCCGATCTGAAGACGATCAGCCGGCGTTCAGGAGTGCTGATCAGCCCAGCTTCCTCAGCTTTTCCGCCGCCTGCGGGGCGAAGTAGGTGAGGACGCCGTCGGCGCCGGCGCGTTTGAAGGCGAGCAGGCTTTCCAGCATCGCGCGTTCGCCATCGAGCCAGCCGTTGTTGGCGGCGGCGGCGATCATCGCGTATTCACCCGACACCTGATAGGCGAAGGTCGGCACCGCGAAGGTTTCCTTCACGCGGCGGACGATGTCGAGATACGGCATGCCGGGCTTCACCATCACCATGTCGGCGCCCTCGGCAAGATCGAGCTCGACCTCGCGAATCGCCTCGTCGGTGTTGGCCGGGTCCATCTGATAGGTGCGCTTGTCACCGGTCAGCGCCTTGGCCGAGCCGATGGCGTCGCGGAACGGGCCGTAGAATGCCGACGCGTACTTCGCCGCATAGGCCATGATCTGCACGTCGACGAAGCCGGCGGCATCGAGCGCCTCGCGGATCGCGCCGATGCGGCCGTCCATCATGTCGGACGGGGCGATCACGTCGCAGCCGGCCTCGGCCTGCACCAGCGACTGCTTGACCAGCACCGCGACGGTTTCGTCGTTGAGGATGCGGCCGTCCTGGATCAGGCCGTCATGGCCATGGCTGGTGAACGGATCGAGCGCGACGTCGCACAGCACGCCGAGATCCGGGAACTCCTTCTTGATGGCGCGCACGGTGCGGCACACCAGATTGTCGGCGTTGGTGGCCTCGGTGCCTTCCTCGTCACGCAGCGACGGTTCGGTGTAGGGGAAGAGGGCGACGCAGGGGATGTCGAGCTTGGCGGCACGTTCGGCGGCGCGCACCACCTGATCGATGCTGAGCCGCTCGACGCCGGGCATCGAGTTGATCGGCGCGCGCTTGTTGTCGCCGTCGATTACGAACATCGGCCAGATTAGGTCGTCGGTTGTCAGCACGTTTTCGCGGACCAGGCGGCGGGCCCATTCGCTCTTGCGATTGCGCCGGGGGCGCACGGTCAGGTCGAGCGACGGGGCGGACGGCCGCAGGGCGGTTTCGCGAACTTCGATAGGACGGCCGAATTTGATCGCCATTGTGCCAACTCTCCCTGCAGGCGCCGGTTTGGTGCATCAAGCTAGCATTTTGACATTGCCGCGTCACTGCGCTGTTGATTTGGCGCAATCGCGGCGCAGCACGCGCCATCACAGGTGATTGATTTTGCCGTCTCGGCGGGCCAAGACTCCTGCCGCACTGCGATCGACCACCCGAGTCCGGAGCCGCATGACCGAAATCCAACCCACGTCGCGCGAACAGCCGCCGCGAGATCCCGCGGTCGGAGTCGCCGCGATCGCGCCAGAGCGCGACGAGCAGCACGAGAACGACTGGACCCAGCGTCTGGTGCTGTTCCTGCGCGTGATGGCGGTGATCTCGATCTGCAAGGGACTGTATCACTGGGCGCAGATCACCGGCTTCATCGGCGGCGAGGACGACGCCTTCGAGGTGCAGTCGATGGCGTGGCAGACCGCGACCGTCTATTTCGCCGTGATCGAACTGGTGGCTGCGATCGGCTTGTGGCTGGCGACGCCATGGGGCGCCGTGGTCTGGCTCACCACCGTGGTGTCGATGGCGGTGATCGAACTGATGTTTCCGGCGATCTATGGCGGCAGCCTGCTGATCGTCTCGATCGAGGCGCTGCTGCTCGCTGCCTATCTGGCGCTCGCCTGGATGGCGGCGCGCGAACGGCCGCCATAGCGCCGTCTTCGCCGCGACGCGCCGAACGGCCGCGGGGCTCATCACAAACAATCAACGACAACGGGGAGGGCATCATGGATCAGCTTCATTCGGGCGGCACCGGCGGCAGCCTGATCGTCAACGCCATCGCGCGCTATGGCGATCGGCCGGCGATCGCCGACGACACCACGCGCTGGACCTATCGCGAATTCGGCCAGGCGGTCGGCCGCTTCATCACGCTGTTTCGCGCCGTCGGCCTGACCAGGGGCAGCGCGCTGTCGATCCTGTCGTCGAACCGCGCCGAGTCCTGGGCGGCGATCTCGGCCGCGACCGTGATGGGGCTGCGCTACACGCCGCTGCATCCGATGGCCGCCGAGGACGACCACGCCTTCATCATCGAAGACGCCGAGATCGATGCGCTGATCGTCGAGAGCGGCAAGTTCGCCGCGCGCGGTCTGGCGATCCGCAGCCGCGTCCCGAGCCTCAAGCATTTGCTGTCGTTCGGTCCGGTCGAGGGCGCGCGCGATCTGCTCGACGGCTTCGCCGGCGTCGAGTCGGCGCCGCTGATCGACGAGAGCGTCACCTCCGACATCGCCTGGCTCGCCTACACCGGCGGCACCACCGGCCGCTCCAAGGGCGTGATGATCCCGCATCGCGCGCTGACCACGATGGCGGTCATTCTGTATTCGGATTGGGACTGGCCGGCGGAGATCCGCTATCTCGCCGCGACGCCGATCAGCCACGCCGCCGGCGTCACCGTCTATCCGGTGATGATGCGCGGCGGCTTCACGCGGCTGGTGCAGGGCTTCGAGATCGAATCCTATTGCCGCACCGTCGCCGAGGACAGGATCACCGCCGCCTTCCTGGTGCCGACGCTGATCTACGCGTTGATCGACGCCGAAGCGGTGAGGGCACGCTACGACATGTCGTCGCTCGACATGATCGTGTACGGCGCCGCGCCGATGTCGCCGGACCGGCTGCGCGAGGGCATCAAGATTTTCGGCAACGTGTTCGTGCAGCTCTACGGCCAGACCGAAGCGCCGCAATGCATCACCACGATGCGCAAGATCGACCACGACGACTCAAAGCCCGGCCGGCTCGGCTCGTGCGGACGGCCGAGCCCGCTGCTCGACGTCAAGCTGCTCGATAGCGAGCTGCGCGAGGTCGGCGTCGGCGAGCCCGGCGAGATCTGCGTGCGCGGCACGCTGGTGATGGATGGCTATTGGAAGCGGCCCGAGGCGACCGCGGAGGCGTTTCGCGGCGGCTGGCTGCACACCGGCGATGTCGCCGTGAAGGACGCCGACGGTTACTTGTATATCGTCGACCGGACCAAGGACATGATCATCTCCGGCGGCTTCAACATCTATCCGCGCGAAGTCGAGGATGCGCTGATGGCGCATCACGCGGTCGCATCCGCCGCGGTGATCGGCGTGCCGGATGAAAAATGGGGCGAGGCGGTGAAGGCATTCGTCGTGCTCAAGCCCGGCGCCAACAACGACGCCGCCGAGCTGCAGGCCCATGTGAAAGACAAGCGCGGCGCGCCGTGGTCGCCGAAATCGATCGACTTCGTCGACGCCATTCCGGTGACCGGTCTCGGCAAGATCGACCGCAAGGTGTTGCGCGCACCGTACTGGGAAGGACGCACGCGCGGCGTCGCGTAAGATTTTCGGAGAATTGTCGCCGGTAAGGTTCCGGTCACCTTAAAGGGTTCGGTCACGTCCGTTACGGGAATCTTTCGAATTGTAACGGAGCTGTTCTCAAATGCGACAAGCGGGGCGATGAGGGCTCGGAATCGGCCCTCATCCGTCAATGAAACGTTGCGAGAAGTGCCTGATCTGCGGGCTTAATCCACGATTCACTGTCTTAAATTCATGATCTCTTTATCGTCTTATTTAAGCTGATGTTCAAAGCACCCCCTTAAGGTGGACCTATCAGACGAGACACAAGTTTCGTCGAATAAGTCGATCAAAAAAGACGACAGGGGAAGTGTCATGATCAAAGCCGTCGCCACGGCAGCCGAAACCGCCGCGCCCGCAGTTGCAGGTCAAGCGCCGGTCCAGCCGCTCTATCTCGAGGCTCTCACTCTGGTGGAGCGGCTGCACCGCCGGCTGCTCGACGTCATCAAGGACGAGTTCGATCGCCGCGGCCGCGCTGATATCAACTCGGTGCAGGCGCTGCTGCTGTACAACATCGGCGACAAGGAGCTGACCGCTGGCGAGCTGCGCACGCGCGGTTACTATCTCGGCTCCAACGTGTCGTACAATCTGAAGAAGCTGGTGGAGCTCGGCTTCCTCGATCATCAGCGTTCGCGTGTCGACCGCCGCTCGGTGCGGATCCGCCTGACCGCGCAGGGCCAGGAAGTCCGCCACATCGTCGAGGCGCTGTATCAGAAGCACGTCAAGACGGTGGAGCAGGTCGGCGGCATCTCCAGCGAGGAGTTCGCCACGCTGAACAAGTCGCTGCACCGCCTCGAGCGGTTCTGGACCGACCAGATCCTGTATCGCCTCTGATCCCGATCCGGGAGCGCGCCGACGCCAACCGGCGACCAGCCGGACTGTCCGCAGAAGACAGGCACGCGCGCTTCTTCTACCCTCAGGCTCTCCAGTCTGTCGTCAACGGCTCCCCGCAAGGGAGCCGTTTTTGTTGTTGCCGCGCTTAATCGGCGGCCGCGCGATATTTCGCGCGGCGGCGGAACTTTTCGCCGCGTTGCAACTTATGATCCCCGGAGAAGCTGCAAACTCTGGACGGGGACACCATGAACGTCGACGTGATCGGCCGAGCCTACGACATCGCCGCGAATTATCTGCGCCGCAGCGGGGTCATCGCCGACACCTCGGCGACTCACGATGCCTTGCTGCAGCTCATCGTCCAGATGTTTCACCGCGGCGAACGACATCCGATCAAGCTCGCCAACAAGGCGATTTCCATTTTCGAGGCCGCCAAGATCGCGGCCTGAGCAGAGAGGCATTTCATGCAACGAGCCATCGACCGCGTGCTCCAGACCTACGGCCTGCTGACCAGCCAGGAAGCGGCCGAGCAGGCGAAGGTCAAGGTGGAAAACTACATCCGCACGCTGTTCGAAGCCGGCGAGACCGACGATAATCGGCTGACGGTGTGCGGGCTGGTGTATCTGCGCCAGCTCGACGGCAGCAACGATCCGGTGAAGGCGGGCTACACCGGCCTGTGAGGCAGGTTCACGATGATCCGATTGGTCGCCGGGCTGGTTGCAATCCTCCCGGCGATCGTCGTTTTCGCCGGCGCCATCGCCGGCTCGGAGACGCCGCGCAAGCGCTCGCTGCTGGAAGACCTCGGCATCAAGCGCGTATTGGGCTGGCCGCCCAACGCCCATGACGTGCTGCGGCTCCTCCACGAATTCGACATGGTGCAGCTTCGTGCCGCCGCGCTGGCGGAGACCCGCGGCAACGACCAGGTGCGGCAGTTCGCGGCCGAACAGGCGGCACGGGCGCAGCAGCGCGAGGCCGCGATCGCGCGGCTCAACACCTTCGGGCTGCTCAACATCGATTTCGCCACCGATCCCAGCCTGGTCCGCCGCAACGAGCTGGCGGGCCTGCAGGGGGCCGTGGGGCAGGCGTTCCTGAGCGACTATCTGGCCAAGCAGCGCGACGACCTCGACGACGCCATCGGCCTGCTGCGGCGCTATCTGCTGCACCCCGACAATGACGACGTCCGCCGCTTCGCCAAGCAGCAGTTGCCGCTGCTCGAACAGACCCGCGAGGAGCTGCTGCGGCTGCAGTGAAGGCGGGCGGCGCCGATGCGATCCGGGGCCGGCCGACTGTCAACCGGATTTCATGCCCACCGGCGAAATTCATGCGCCGCCGTCGCCGCGTTGGGCTACAAGGCGGCTCGAAATGCAGCAGCAAGGGCAGGGCATGGACAAGAAGGCGATGCGCGAGGAGGCCGAACGGCTGATGCGCGAGGCGATGGCTAACAAGACCGTCACGGTGAAGCAGGGTGACACCGTGATCATGGCGACCTGCGGCAAATGCGGCGCGCCCAACAAGGTCAAGGCACCGAAGGGCGTCACCCGCGTCGCCTACGCCTGCAAGGAATGTGGGGCGAAGCAGGAGACGATGTAGGCGCCTTTGCGGCGTCCGCAGCCCGGGTGCCGCGCGGCGAAATCCGGCGCGGCGCGATATCGACGACGTCCCAACCCGGCCGGCCGTGTCGGCGCGCCGCGCAAGCTTTCAGGAGGCCGCCATGCTTACGCTTCACCACCTCAACGACAGCCGCTCGCAGCGCATCCTGTGGCTGCTGGAGGAGATCGGCGCGCCCTACGAGCTGAAGCGCTACCAGCGCGACGCCGTGACGCGGCTGGCGCCGCCCGAACTCGAAGCCGTGCACCCGCTCGGCAAGTCGCCGGTGATCACCGACGGCGACCTGACGCTGGTCGAGTCCGGGGCGATCGTCGACTACCTCCTGCGCCGCCACGGCGCCGGCAGCGGCCTGCGCCCGGCCGAGGGCACGCGCGACTTCGAGGCCTATCAGGAATGGCTGCACTACGCCGAAGGCTCGGCGATGCTGCCACTGATGCTGCAGCTCTATGTCGGCCGCCTGAAAGACGCCGCCGCGCCGCTGCAGCCGCGCATCGACAGCGAGATCGCCAACCACCTCGGATACGTCGAGAGCGCGCTAAAGGGGCGAGAGTATTTCGTCGGCGATGGCCTGACGGGCGCCGACATCATGATGAGCTTCGTCGCGGAGGTGGCAGGCTCGTTCGGAAAGCTCGGGCCATATCCGGCGCTGACCGCGTGGATCGGCCGCATGCACGCGCGGCCGGCGTTTCGGCGGAGCGTGGAGAAGGGCGGGGAGTATCGAATGGGGTGAGGTGACGATGGCAGGCTCGATGGCTGCCGACAGGCGAATCAAATTTTGATTTCAGTCGAACGATGTCGTTACGCTCCACTGCCGGGCCACTCTTCCTAGGAGATAGAGTTACTATAAGCGACCAACCCGAGTTCCGGCGATTCCGCGAACGTGCGCTTTCGAAAGGATGCGAATCCAGGCCGCTCCTTTCCTGAGCCACGTGTCTTGTCATAATATACAGAGAGTATGCTCTGAATTAAGCGTTGAAGCGGAATGTGCGGCTCAGTCCGACAGTCCACGGCAATGTACTTAGCACTGTTGTTACGACCGTGTTCGAGCCGATTCTTGAAAACGCAAGTTCTGGCCAATACTGATGCTTCATTGAGCATGGCATCAAACCGTTGACCTTCGTGTACCTTCTTGATGAATGCAAAGATGCTATGGGTGAGTGCTGAGTCGCTCTCTTCGTCAGCCGAGAAGGCGAAGAGACCAGTATATGGACCGCGCCGACCTTTCTGGAAGCAGAGATCTGCAGCCTGCTTTAAGGCGGCCATCTCATTTGCGATGTCTTTATTGTAGAGCTTTTTCTTGACAGAGATTATACCCACGACCCCTTCGGGAGGGACGATGCAAAACTCCTCGAATTGCTCGAAGACTGGGTAGGCATCGAAATCGAACACAATGATATCGATCTGACGGCTATGGCGGTCGTGGTACTCGGTGACGCGGTCCAAGTTCTGTACGCCGGTTTTGGTTGATGGGCAGAGCACGAAACCCGAGACTGCGCGGAGATTTTTCGGAAGGTGCTTGTTGAGGAACGATCGAAGAAGGCTCTCGATGTGCCGGCCTTCCTCGCCACGATGCGCCGCGCCTCTCGCTGTTGCGTGAGGCAATAGTGTTTCGATGATGCGGTAACGCTCGAGGAGCGTCTTCGACTCGATTTGAAAAAATTCCCGAACTCGTAAGCCTTTAAGAGATTCGTCCATCGTTCGGTCCTTCGGTGAAATAAAAACGTTCAGAGAAACGGGTGTCCGCGGATCATGCCGTGATGGGAGGGCCTGTCTCGAGCGGTCACCTTAAGTCTGTAATTTAGTTGCCCTCGCGTAGTTAAACCCAGTTCTCCACTCTCACCCCCGGCATCCGCGCGAACTCACGAACGTTGTTGGTGACCACGATCAGCCCTTCGCTGCGGGCGTGGCCACCGATCTGCATGTCGTAGGCGCCGCAGGGCGTGCCGGCGCGTTCGAGTTCGGCGCGGAGTTGGCCGTAGTGAGTGGCTGCCTTGTCGGCGAACGGGAGGACTTCTAAACGCGCGACGAAGCCTGCGACTCTGTCGAGATTTTCGATGCGCCGCGCTGATTTCTCAGCGCCGTAAATGAGTTCGCCGAGGCTGATGCTGGAGATGCAGAGCTGTTCGGCGAGTGTGTTGAATTTCTCGCGCAATGCCGGCGGATGTGTCTTGATGACGTAGATGCAGATGTTGGTATCGAGCATGTAGGTGAGCATTACAGCGGTTCGCGGTCGTCGGCGGCGGGCTGCTGCCGTTCGTCGAGGAAGTCTTCGCTGGCTCGGCTGTCGTTCAGGAAGAAATCGTCCCAGCGTTGGCCTTGCGGAACGATGACGCGGCTGCGGCCGATCTTGAGGATATCGACCTTGTGCACGCCTTCCGGGAAGGCGACGCCCTTCGGCAGTCGGACGGCCTGGCTGCGGTTGCTGGTGAAGACAGTCGAACTGGCCACGATCGTTCATCCCTGAATATACATATGGGATATACATAATTCAGCGGGCCCGTTGCGGCAAGGATCGTCGTTTCGTCACCCCTCCTGCAAATCCCTCTCATCCACCATATCTGGGTCTGACTGGGGCGCATGGCCGCAAATGGTGGCGGCGTCCTTGGCCGGGCGGGCTGGATGTGCTATGCGGCAGCCGCGCTTCCGAACCGCTATCCTGTAACCGCTCGCACCCGGTATCCGGCTGCGGCGGTGGAGACTTTTCCAATGAGCACATCAGCCAAGACTTCCTCGGCGAACGCCGCCTCCGCGCCCGACAGCTTCTTCTCCGCCTCGCTCGAGCAGGCCGATCCCGAGATCGCCGCCGCGATCCGTGGCGAACTCGGTCGCCAGCGCCACGAAGTCGAGCTGATCGCCTCCGAGAACATCGTCAGCCGCGCGGTGCTGGAAGCGCAGGGCTCGGTGATGACCAACAAGTATGCCGAAGGCTATCCGGGCAACCGCTATTACGGCGGCTGCGAGTTCGTCGACGTCGCCGAGAACCTTGCGATCGAGCGCGCCAAGAAGCTGTTCGGCGCCGCCTTCGCCAACGTCCAGCCGAACTCCGGCAGCCAGATGAACCAGGCGGTGTTCCTGGCGCTGCTGCAGCCGGGCGACACCTTCATGGGCCTCGATCTCGCCGCCGGCGGCCATCTCACCCACGGCGCTCCGGTCAACATGAGCGGCAAGTGGTTCAAGCCGGTGCACTACACCGTGCGCCGCGAAGACCAGATGATCGACATGGATGCGGTCGCCAAGCTGGCCGAGGAGACCAAGCCGAAGCTGATCATCGCTGGCGGCTCGGCCTATCCGCGCGCCTGGGACTTCAAGCGTTTCCGTGAGATCGCCGACAGCATCGGCGCGTATTTCATGGTCGACATGGCGCACTTTGCCGGCCTTGTTGCCGGCGGCGTGCATGCCTCGCCGGTGCCGCACGCGCACGTGACCACCACGACGACTCACAAGTCGCTGCGCGGCCCGCGCGGCGGCCTGATCCTCACCAATGACGAAGTGCTGGCCAAGAAGCTGAACTCGGCGATCTTCCCGGGCCTGCAGGGCGGCCCGCTGATGCACGTCATCGCCGCCAAGGCCGTGGCGTTCAAGGAAGCGCTCCAGCCCGACTTCAAGGTCTACACGAAGAACGTCGTCGAAAACGCCAAGGCGCTTGCGGAAACGCTGCGCGGCGCCGGCTTCGATCTGGTCTCGGGCGGCACCGACAACCACCTGATGCTGGTCGACCTGCGGCCGAAGGGGCTGAAGGGCAACGTCTCCGAGAAGGCGCTGGTCCGCGCCGCCATCACCTGCAACAAGAACGGTATCCCGTTCGACCCGGAGAAGCCGTTCGTCACCTCGGGCCTGCGCCTCGGCACACCGGCGGCGACGACCCGCGGATTCGGCGTTGCCGAGTTCCAGCAAGTTGGTAACTTGATCGCCGAAGTCCTGAATGCGATTGCACAATCGCCCGAAGGCTCGGCGCCGCTGGTGGAAGCCTCGGTGAAGCAGCGGGTGAAGGAATTGACGGATCGGTTTCCGATTTATCAGTAACTAACAACGGCCCGTCATGCCCGGGCTCGACCCGGGCATCCATCTTCTTCGCAAGACGATGGATTGCCGGGTCAAGCCCGGCAATGACGACGCGAGGGGACAAGCGATGCGCTGCCCGAACTGCAACAGCCTCGATACCCAGGTGAAGGACTCGCGACCGACCGAGGATTCCTCGGTGATCCGGCGGCGGCGGGTGTGCGTGGCGTGCAATTTCCGCTTCACCACCTTCGAGCGGGTGCAGCTGCGCGAACTCACCGTGATCAAGCGCAATGGCCGCCGCGTGCCGTTCGATCGCGACAAGCTGGTGCGCTCGGTGCAGATCAGCCTGCGCAAGCGGCCGGTCGAACCCGATCGGGTCGAGCAGATGGTGTCGGCGATCGTCCGCGAGCTGGAAAGCGGCGGCGAGGCCGACATCTCGTCGGAGACGATCGGTGAGATCGTGATGGATCACCTGCGCAAGCTCGACGACGTCGCCTATGTGCGGTTCGCCTCGGTGTATCGCAATTTTCGCGAAGCCAAGGATTTCGAGGCGGTGCTGGGCGAACTCACCAACGAGGACGAGATCCGGCCGGCGCTGGTCCGCAAATGATCTTCCGCATCCTGGAAGAACAATACGGCGCCAAGCTGGCCGCCGAGAAGGCCGCCAAGGCGCAGGCGGCGCCCAGCGCTGCCGCTGATCGGCGTTACATGCAGCTGGCGCTGACGCTGGGCCGCCGCGGGCTCGGGCGAACCGGCACCAACCCGGCGGTCGGCGCGGTGCTGGTCAAGGCCGGCGCCATCGTCGGCCGCGGCTGGACGCAGGACGGCGGCCGGCCGCATGCCGAAGTCGAAGCGCTGCGGCGCGCCGGCGACGCCGCGCGCGGCGCGACGCTGTACGTCACGCTGGAGCCGTGCTCGCATCACGGCCGTTCGCCACCGTGTGCCGATGCAATCGTCGCGGCCGGCGTGGCGAAGGTGGTCTCGGCGATCGAAGATCCCAATCCTCTGGTCGGCGGGCAGGGCCATGCCCGCCTGCGCGCCGCCGGCATCGCCGTGGACGTCGGACTGTGCGCCGAGGACGCCGCGCGCGATCATGCCGGGCATCTGTTGCGGGTGCGCGAGCAGCGGCCGCATGTCGTGCTCAAGCTGGCGGTCTCGGCCGACGACAAGATCGCCGCCGCCGGCCGCAAGCCGGTCGCGATCACCGGCGAGGCGGCGCGGGCGCGGGTGCACCTGCTACGCGCGCAGTCGGATGCGATTCTGGTCGGCATCGGCACGGTGCTGGCCGACGATCCGGACTTGACCTGCCGGCTGCCGGGGATGGCGGCACAGTCGCCGATCCGCGTGGTGCTGGACCGCAGCCTGCGCATTCCCGCGGATAGCAAGCTCGTGCACTCGGCACGGCAGACGCCGCTGTGGCTGATGGCCTCCGAGATCGCCGAAGCTGCCGCCGCGATGCGGCTGGGCGCGGCGGGAGCGGAGGTGATCCACGTCGCCGACTGTGCCGAGACGCCGGGGCTGGATTTGCCCGCGGTGCTGCGGGCGCTGTCTGCCAAGGGCGTGACGCGGTTGTTGGTCGAAGGCGGCGCGCAGGTCGCGCGGGCGTTCGTCACCCGCAGGCTTGCCGACGAGATCTGGCTGCTGCGCGGCCCGGCATCGATCGGCGAGGGCGGCATCAAAGCGCTCGACGGTCTGCCGCTGACGGCGATCACCGCTGCGCCGGATTGGCGCGAACGCAGCTCCGAGCGCGTCGGCGACGACACGCTCACCATTTACGACCGGACCTGAGAGGCCTTCATGTTCACCGGCATCGTCACCGACATCGGCGAGATCGAGACCGTCAAGCCGGTCGCGCAGGGGCAGTTGCACCGGCTGCGCATCCGCTGCGCCTATGATCAATCCACCATCGTCGACGGCGCGTCGATTGCCTCGAACGGCATCTGCATGACCGTGGTCGGCTCGGGCGTCGAGGCCGGCAAGACCTGGTACGAGGTGGACGCCGGCGCCGAGACGCTGGCCAAGACCACCGCTAATGCTTGGACGGAAGGCACCCGGCTCAACCTCGAGCGCGCGCTGAAGATCGGCGACGAGCTCGGCGGCCACATCGTCACCGGCCATGTCGATGGCATCGCCACCATCGTGGCCCGCGAGGAGCTGCCCGACATGGCGCGGTTCACGCTGGAGACCAGCCGCGAACTGGCACGCTTCATCGCACCAAAAGGCTCGGTCACACTCGACGGCACCTCGCTGACGGTCAACACCGTGGAGGACAACCGGTTCTCGGTGCTGATCATCCCGCACACGCTGTCCGCCACGATTCTGGGCGGCTGGCAGGTCGGCGGCGCGGTCAATCTCGAGGTCGATCTGATGGCGCGCTATGCGGCACGGCTGAGCGAGACGAAATAGCAACAACGCCGTCATGCGCGGGCTTGACCCGCGCATCCATCCTCTTAACAACAGCGCATCTTGCGAAAATGATGGATGGCCCGGTCGAGCCCGGCCATGACGACAAACCAGGAACGACAGATGGCAGACGCGCGGCGCGCTCCCTTGAAAGACCAGACCGACATTTCGGGCGCGCGCGTCCTGATCGTCGAGGCGCGGTTCTATGACGACATCCAGGATGCGCTGCTGGAAGGCGCCGTCGCCGAGCTGAAGGCAGCGGGCGCGACGCACGACGTCCTGACCGTGCCGGGCGCGCTGGAGATTCCGGCCGCGGTGGCGATCGCGATCGATGCAGCCGAGGCCAACGGCAAGCCCTATGACGCGGCGATCGCGCTCGGCTGCGTGGTACGCGGCGAGACCATCCATTTCGAGATCGTCTCGATGGAATCGGCGCGAGCGCTGATGGACCTCAGCGTCGCGCGCAAATTCCCGCTCGGCAACGGCATCATCACCGTCAACAATGACGAGCAGGCCTGGGCCCGCGCCAAGCCCGGCGACCTCAACAAGGGCGGCGATGCCGCCCGCGCCGCGCTGGCGATGCTGCGCATCAAGCGCCGGCTGGCGAAGGCCTGATCATGGCCGAGCAACCCCGCAAACCGTTCCGGCCGCAACCCAAACCGGGCGACAAGAAGCCCGGCGAGCGCAAGGCCAACCGGCGCGGCGCGGCGCGACTCGCCGCCGTGCAGGCGCTGTACCAGATGGACGTCGGCGGCGCCGGCATCAACGACACTTTCGCCGAGTTCGAGAGCCACTGGATCGGCAACGAGGTCGAGGGCGAGCAGTATCTCCCGGCCGAGGCGGCGTTCTTCCGCGACGTGGTCTCCGGTGTGGTGCGCGACCAGAAGGCACTGGATCCGTTGATCGACGAGGCGCTGGCCAAGGGCTGGCCGCTGGCGCGGATCACCGCGATCCTGCGCGCCGTGATGCGCGCCGGCGCCTACGAGCTCGAACACCGCAAGGACATCCCGGCGCGCGTCGTCGTCTCCGAATATGTCGACGTCGCCCATGCCTTCGTCGAGCCCGACGAGACCGGCATGGTCAACGCCGTGCTCGACCAAATCGCGCGGCAGTTTCGCGAAGACGAGTTCACGAAGTAATCAGCGCCACGCTCGGCCTAACCTCTCCCCGCGCGCGGGGAGAGGTCGACCCGGCGGAGCGAAGCGAAGCCGGGGCGGGTGAGGGGGCGCCTCCGCAACGCCGAGAGTCACTGCCCGCGTCCCCCCCCCCCCCCCCCCCCC
>NZ_LJIC01000007.1 GCF_001295845.1 Rhodopseudomonas sp. AAP120
GTCGCCGTTGAGGGCTTCGTAGTTGTTCTTTTCGGAGGTCAGTTGCTCGTAGAGGTCGGTGCCGTCCGGCGATGCAGGGAGCAGGCCTGCGGCGGGGCGTTTGTCGTTCCACCGAAATCCCTGGCCTTCATTGCCGATCCAGAAGCACCCAGAGTCGGGCGATCCTGTCGCCGGAGAACTCTGCAGCGTCAGACCCGGTGACCGCGACCGGACCGCCGTCCGGTCCAGCCTGCCAACGCAACAAGCCAAGACAATGATGGCCGAGCGCGACGCCGTCCGGCCTGAAAGAGAAATTGGCTCCGAACTGGTCGAGCAGCTTGCCCGCGACGGCGCTGATCGCCTCCCTGCCCGTCACCACGCCGTCAGGCTCGAACATGACGGGATCATCGACGTAGAGCTCTGACAGCGCTTGAGCTCGATGCTCCGGATTTCTTTCGTTGAAGACGCGCTGAAGGTTGGATCGTAGCAAGCGATCATGATCGATATCTGACATGGCATGTTCCCAGTTCTTCGAGATGCCCAGGCGTCCAGTGCAGGCCGATAAGCCGCCGTCGATGGCGAGCGTCGCGCCGGCATCAGACGAGGCGCGAGCCGCCGTCGATGTTCAGAGTGGCCCCGTTCATGAAGCCGTTGGCCATGAGGAAGACGACAGCCGCCCCGGCTTCCTCCGGAGTGCCCAAACGATGCAGCGGCAGCTTCTGCTGCAATTGGGCGACATATGAATCGCGTCCATCGCCCAATGCTTTGCCGAGCAGCGGCGTGTCGATCGGACCCGGCGACAGCGTGTTGACCCGACGCGGGGCGAGCTCCAGCGCCAGCCCGCGCGCCAGCGACTCCATCGCCGACGAGGCTGCGGCGAGCACGGCCGTCCCGTAGCCGTTGGGGCGGTCTCCGAGAGCGCCCGAGATGAAGGTGATCGAAGCGTCGGGCGCGAGGCGGTCGCCCAAGGCGCGCAGGATGTGGACAGCGGCCCACACGCGCTCGTCGAACGCCCGATGCAGCCGGGCAAGATCGGCTTCGAGAACCTTGCCGACCGCAAAGCTGCCGGCGAGCAGCACCAGATGATCGACATGTGCGACGCCGCTGAGGGTCGCCTCGATCGTATCTGGGCGGGTGACGTCCGCACTTAGCCATCCGGCCAAACCATGTTCGGCAGCAATTTGGGCCGCGCGCGCCGGGTCCGATCCGAGCACGGTCACCTCGGCTCCGGCCGCCTTCGCCTGGAGCGCGGCCGACAGGCCGATGCCGGATGTGCCGCCCACGATGAGGACTTTTTGACCCTCGAGGGGGCTGGATTGCAATTGGTTCGTCATCTGTCGAAACTCCTGAAAGCCCCGGTTTGGGGGCCTAGAGCTTGGATTTACAGGCACGCGACCGCATTGATAATCGGCCCCGCTTTCGCTTTACTGATGCCATGGTGGCACAAATCGGTTTGGAGCGGCTCACGGGGCTGATCGCCTTCGCGCGGGCAGCCTCGCTGGGCAGCTATACGGCGGCGGCACGGGCGCTCGGCGTGTCGCCATCGGCGGTCAGCAAAAGCGTTCAGCGGCTCGAACAGCAGTTCGGCCTTTCGCTGTTTACCCGGACGACGCGGTCGCTCATGCTGACGCCCGAGGGGCGCGACCTCCACGAACGCGCAATGCGTTTGTTGCGTGAGGCCGAGGAAATTGAGCAGGCGGCGCTGGCGACACGCGCCGAGCCGAACGGCACAGTCCGGATTGCTGCTCCCCTGCCGATCGGGGTGCACGTCCTGGGGCCCGCCCTGCCGCGTCTTTGCGAGCAGTATCCGCGCTTGCGGATCGACCTCCGGCTCGCAGATCGCTTCATCGACGTCACCGAGGAAGGCATCGACGTGGCTATCCGCGTCGGCGATCTTGCAGATACGCGTCTGCTCTCGAAGAAACTGGGACTGCATCGGCTCTGCGCCTATGCGGCTCCATCTTATCTGGAGAAATTCGGAACACCCCAACATCCGGATGAGCTG
Organism: Rhodopseudomonas sp. AAP120; assembly: GCF_001295845.1. Taxonomy (GTDB): domain Bacteria; phylum Pseudomonadota; class Alphaproteobacteria; order Rhizobiales; family Xanthobacteraceae; genus Rhodopseudomonas. The sequence continues at coordinate 1,985 of NZ_LJIC01000007.1, forward strand.
TCTCGTCATCGATGCGTCAACTTCCGCTTCCAGAGCTCGGGGCAGCCGCTGCGATGGCCCTTTCTGATCGATCGGGAGATCGTGGAGTTTGCTCCTGATGCAGCTATCACGGTCGACACCAGCGACGCCGTTTCTGCCGTCCTGATCGCAGGTGGCGGCATCGGCATCTCCGCGACCTACATCGCCGCTCCGCATGTGGCGCGAGGTGAACTCGTGCCCATCCTTGAAAACTACGCGCTAGACCGTTCGTCGGTGACAGCCGTCTGGCCCGAAAGCCGGCGCCACAGCCCGAACGTGAAGGCGGTTCTCCACTTCCTGACAGAACTTTGGCGATGATATCGACGCTCCAATGAGATCGCTGCCGAATTTTCAAGCGCAGACAACCCGCCCTCAATGAAAATCCCGTGACGGCGGCAGGATGCGGACGTCGCGGGGGTGGCGATGGCGCTGGGCGGGGGCGTCGGGGGTGTCGCGGCGGTCGCCGTTGAGGGCTTCGTAGTTGTTCTTTTCGGAGGTCAGTTGCTCGTAGAGGT
>NZ_LJIC01000070.1 GCF_001295845.1 Rhodopseudomonas sp. AAP120
CCCGCCACTCCGGCAGCGGCGGCACGCTGCCGTCCGGCGGCAGCGCGCGCAGCCAATGCCCGACATCGACCGGACTGGTCGGAAACAGCGGCGACAGCCGCGCCATCAGCCCGCCGCCGACATTCGGGTCGGCCGGCGGATAGGATTCCGTGCCGTTGAGGAACGGCAGCTCGGCGGGATGCGCATAGACCGGCACGTCCCAGTCGCGCGCCAGCGTCTGCAGGCTGCCGACGTGGTCGAAATGGCCGTGGGTCATCACGATCGCCGACGGCCTGCCCTCGCCGCCGAACCGCGCCCGCGCGGCGGAGCGGATCGCGGCGGCGCTGCCGAACAGGCCGGCATCGATCAGCACCCAACCGCCGTCGCCGGCCTGCGGCGGCCCGACGAACATCACGTTGACGATCGCGAGCTGCTTGTAGGCGACGTCGGGTGCGATCTCGCGGACCTGATCGTCGCGCTCCGCGTCGAGATCGGGACGTTCCGCCTCGGCGGACGACGACAGCGGGATCTGGGCCATGTGGGGTTTCCTGTGCGAATACCCCACGGCAATGCGGACGACGCTGCCGAGTTGCTAACGCCGCGCGCGGTCGAGTGGCAACGCGGTGGGGTGGCACAGTTGCACAGCGCGTGCCCACGCGCTGTCGCGTCGACACTTATCAGCAAGAATGCGTGGGCACTCTTCGCTTTGCCCCACGAGGCTTAGATCGCGCTCAGCCCGATCCGTCCCAGCCCCGGCAGCTTGATCGCCGGGCGGCGCACATCCACTCCGAGCACAGCGCCGAGGAGATTCACTTCGATGCCCTCGATCCAGCCGAGCGTCAGGCCCGCATAGCCGCCGAGCGTGGCGCGGATGCCGGTGCCGGACGGCGTGAGGCCGATCCAGCCGCCGTCCCACGGATAGTCCTTGCCGATCGCGGTCGGCGGCAGCGTGGTGCGTAGTTCCGGCACCGCCGCGAGCGCGGCGGCCACGAAGGTGTTGGAATTCGGCCCCGGCCAAGCGCGGTAGTCGCCATAGGCGCTGAGCTTGTAGCTTTTGATCGCGGCTTCGATCTTCGGGATCATCGCGGCGGCTTCCTCACCGTCGGCGGCGGCGATCAGTTGCGGCAGATCGCCGAACCAGCGGCCGTCGGCGACAAAGCCGTTGACGCGGATCGGATCGCCCCACGCGGTGTAGTCGTAACGGGTGTAGCGCGACGCGCCCGCCGGCTTCACCACGATCCAGCTGTGCACCGCGAAGATGCCGCGCCAGCGCACGGTGCGCGCCGCGAACACGCGGACCAGCGCCTCGGGATGCTCGGCGGCCGGCGGCAGCATGCCGGCGCTGGAGCGATCCGCCGACTGCCAGGACACGCTGCGATCGCCCAGCATGTATTTGCCGGCCGACACGGCGATCGGCACCACCAGCAGCAACAGAACTAACAACACCAGGCGTCTCACGGGGGCTTTGGGAACCAGGGAAGGATGGTGATGATGCATATAGGGCGGGCGCGCGCTTCCGCCACCCACTCGCACTGCGACGCGGCGGCGCGATCAAATGATCGACGCGTGCCTTCGGGGGGCGGTTTGTGTGCGGGCTCATCATTCGAGGCCGGACGCCCGGCGCCGCGCGCCGCGCGACGACGTCGGTGCATCCCGACCTGGTAATTGTCCGAGGCTGGCGGGCGAGCGGCAAATCGGGAACTTTTCGGGGGAACCTGCGTCGCGCGTCCGGCCACTGCTTGCGCGTCCTGCCTTCGGCGACGCTCAGATGATTGCGATGATCATGCACGCGGCGGCATCCGCGAGATCGAGGCCGGATCAACGGCGCCTGCCCGGCACCGCGGCGCCTCGCCGCGACGGTCGCGTGGCGCTGCTCGGCCTCGTCGTGTTGCTGCTCGCCGGCTCCGCGGCGCCGGCCGCCGAAGCGGTGGCTGCGGCCAGCGCGAAGCCGGCGGCGAGCGCCGCGCGGTTCGACGAGCGATTCCCCAAGCCCCAGGACAATTTCGCCGACCGCGTTCCGCAGCCGCAGTCGGCGCCGACGGAGCCGCCGCCGAAGCGGGTGGTGACCACGATCGAGCGATTTCCGCGACGCGGCGGCGAGCTACGCACCTCCGACACCCGCCGACAGCCTCCGCCCGTCGTGGCGCCGGCGGCCTCCGTGCGCGCCTATTGAGGCGAGCCGAGCTCGGCTTCGCGCATTTGCGGCGCGCCGCGCGGCTGCAGCCTGTACCACGCGACCTGGCCCGGCTCGAACTGGGCGCGGCCCCGCTTCGACCACAGCGGCGGCGCGTGATCGCCGACCACGAGAATCTCCGGCTGCCGCAGCGCCGGATCGCGCGCGAGCTGCGCGACGACGTTGAACACGTCGTGCCAGATCTCCGCCATGCGGCAGACATCGGCCTGGCCGAACGAGCCGCCGTCACTGCCACAGCGGAAATTGGTGCGGGCCTGATCGGGCGCGACCGGAACGTGGCTGTTGAGAGTCAGCCAATACACGAAGCGCGGCTGGTCGCGTGCGCCGGCCGGCCGTGCCGCCGCGAGCAGCGGCGCCATGTCGGCATCGCAGGCGCCGCGAAACGAGTCGCCGCAGATCCGGCCGGTGGCTTTGATCAGATCCTTGCCGAACAACGAGCGGCCGAAGCCGATGGTCGGATACCATTGCTCACGCTCGAACATGCCGCCGACAAAGCCGTGCACCGCGACGGTGCCGTAGCCACGCTGCGCCAGCCGGTCGGGCAGACAGTGATCGGCGTCCTGCGCCACATAGTCCTTGTAGAACATCCGCGTGCCGCACAATTCGCGCATCTCGCCGGACGTGGTCGAGCCGAAATACGTCGTGTATCCCGAGGTCAGCGCATAGTCGCGGGCCAGCGCGGGATCGCGCAGCGGCGCGGCGATCCGCGCCCGCGCCACCGGGTCGCGCAGATAGCCGAGGCTCTCCACCATCACCAGCACGACATCGCGCCCGCCCTCGCCGGCCGCCGCCGCAAAGCCGGACACCTCCGCGGCCGACTGCACCGGCTCGCTGCGGCCGATCATCCAGCCGAGATGATAATGCGGCGACAGATTGCCGACGAAATCCACCGCAGCGAAACCGAGGGTCAGCCCGAACAGGACCGGCGCATTGGCGGCGGCGAGCGCCGCGCGGCTGCTGAGACAGACCAGCGATGCGATGGTGGTGGCGGCGATCGTCGCGATCAGCGCCACGTAGAGCGATGAGGCGAACAGCTCGACCCGCTGCGCGTGCTCGACCGCGGCGAGAAATTCGGACGGCGCCATGCCGAACATCAGCGCCAGCGTCCGCACCAGATCGAAGGCCAGCACCGCCAGAAACAGCGGCACGATGAAGACGAAACGCAGATGCCGCGCCAGCATCGCCACGCAGGCATACAGCAGGATGCTCTCGGTGCGCGGCGGCAGTCCGATATCGACCAGCGACGTCAAGGTGAGCAGTGACAGCAAATTGGGGATCAGCAGACCGCCGGCAATCAGCCGGATGTTGGCCCGGACAAACCGCGCGAGGTCGGCCAGCACATCCCGCTCCGGACCGACGCGCCCCGCAACATCAATATCCATGTGCAACCACCAATCGAGCAAATCAATGATTGAAGGCTAGCGTTGCAAACACCAAGTTCGAGTTAATTGGAACAGAGAAAGCCGCGCACCAGAATACCGCTATCGCGGCGGGATCGGCATGGCAGCACGAAGGCGGAATGCCCCGGGCTGCCGGCGGCGTGGATGGCCGGGACCGCCCCGCCATCCACGATCTCGTTGCGGCGGCGTGAACGCCGGCCGTCACATGCCGTCGAACCACGCCTTCCACTGCGGCACCGCCGTGGCGAAGGTGCCGCGATGGCTGGTCGGGCCGGTGGAGACGGCTTCGACCTGCGGATTGCCGGCGCCGATCGCGCGCTGATACGTCATCGCCAGCCGGCCGAGGCCGACGCTGATCGCCTCATCACTGTCGCCGTAGTAATTGCGGACCGGAGTCTTGATCACCCAGCGATACGCCGTGGTGGCGGCCACCAGCCGGCCGTAGGCGGAGTCGGCGAAGAACTGCGGATCGAAATACGCCGGCCGGATCAGCTTGTGCAGATCGGTCGGGACGTCGGCGATATTGTAAGGCTGGCGCTCATAGGCCTTGCGGGCGACCTCGTAGACGTCGTCGTTGATCAGCGAGCGCGCCAGCCCGGGCACGCCGTAGTAATTCTCGAACGAGAACGCCGACAGGATGAACAGCGAGTTCACCCAGGACGCGTCGTTCTTGCGCGGGAAACTGAGAAAGCCGTTGAGCGCGACGGCGACGTCGAGCGGCGCGCTCGCGGTGGCGGCGGCCGTCACCTTCACGCCGTCATGCTCCAGCTTCTCCAGCATCGCCATGGTGACGAAGCCGCCCTGCGACCAGCCGGCCAGGAACAGTTTGGAGGTGGTGAGCTTGAGATGATCCAGCACCGCGCGGCTCGCCGCCAGCATGTCGGTCGTCGCCTGCTGATGGCTGGCCTTCACCATGTAGCCTTCCGGCTCGCTCGAGGTGCCCATACCGAAGTAATCGGCGCCGATCACGATCGCGCCCTGGCCGGCGAACTGCGCCAGCATCAACTGCGTCTCCGGCGACTGCTCGGGAAACGACGGCACCTCCTGCTTTCCGTACACCGTGCCGTGCTGATACGACACCAGCGGAAACGACGTCGCGCCGGTGTCGGGAACGGCGAGCAGCCCGCTCGCGGTGATCGGCTTGTTGGCGCGCTCCGGCACCACCGACGCATAGGTGACACGATAGAGCCGCACCGCGTTGACGGCCGGCGTGTAGCTGACCGTGACGCCGGCGAAGGCGGGCGTGTCGGCAGTCAGGATCTTGTTGAGCTGCGCCACGTCCCAGCGCGCCAGAAACTCGTAGGAGACGTCGGACGTCACCCGTACCGGCCCCTGCTGCTGCGCGGCGGCCGGCGCCGAGGCCACCATCGCAACAACCACCATCCATGCCCACCGCCCCAAACCCGTCATCATCCGCTGCCGCCAAATTGTCTCGCGCGCGCCCCATGCCCGCGCCGCCCGCCGATGTAGCACACCGGCGCGAGCTTTGTAGTCCGCCGTACAGGACGCGGGAGACGTCGACCGGCGACAACTGCTAAGCGTCGCCGCGCGTTGTTGCCGCGTCCCTCGGGCGAGAACGCAGCGGCCACGACCTGCGCGCCGATGGCGGCGAATAGGCGCCGTGCTGATCAGCGCTGTGACGGTTTGATGATTAGCAATCCGGCGATCTCGCGCGCGCCGCATTGCGAACGCATCTGTGATCATCAGCAGGCTGCGACAACGGCGCGGCCCAGCATGCTTGTGTTTGCCGGCCGGTTCAGATACAGTCTGTTTATTCGATTAGCCGCTGTGCCTTTCTGAACGCGCCCGCGGGCTCCTTCCCAAAGACATCGATTAGTTGAACGACGTCGCGTGATGGTCGCGCGGCGATATGCTTTGGAGAATGGACTATGCCGACAGGCACCGTGAAGTGGTTTAATGGTCAAAAGGGTTTCGGCTTCATCGCGCCGAACGACGGCGGCAACGACGTGTTCGTGCACATCAGCGCGGTCGAGCGTGCCGGCCTTTCGGGCCTTGCCGAAGGCCAGAAGGTCAATTTCGACCTGAAGACCGACAAGATGCGCGGCAAGACCAGCGCCGAGAACCTCGAGCTGGCGTAATTCGGCGATCTTCCGTTTCACGGATGTACTGAAACGGCGGATTTCCTGACGCGAATGCGGCACCCCCGCCCGGTCGGACAGATCGGGCGGGTATCGCCATGCGTGTCATGATCACTAGACGGACTATTCGGCCTGGAGCAAAGATCACGACCTGTTTTCGCCGGTTCCAGGCCCGCAAGTGAGGAGATCGAGATGGTCGGCAAGAACGACACCGAACGCTCACCCACGAGCATCGAGCGTGCCCGCAAGAAGCAGCTCGCCCAGGAAGAAGGCTCGCGCATGATGGCGCAGTTCCAGCAGGAGGCCGTCGCGGTCCGCAAGAACATGGAACGGCTGCGCGCCCTGCGGCTCGCCAAGGAAGAAGCCGAGGCCGAAGCCCAGGCGGATGCCGCACCGGTGGCCGCGAAGAAGAAGGCCCGCAAGAAGGCGTGATCCAGGCGCGGCGACGATGTGTGCGCCGGACGTCGATGCTGTGAGGCGCGCGGGCGTCATCGTCCCGGCCGAATGAATTGGTCCGCTGGATCTCCGCCGTCCCGAGCCTCGCGGCGACGCCCCCTCTCCCCGCCCTGCCGGTGCGTGCGACGCGCGAATCCGGAATGACGATCGCTCGGAGTTTCCGATGGCCGTGCCCGACGACTTCCGACTGATCCGCGAAATCCGCGACGCGGGCGGCCGTCGGCAGGTGTTCGACACCCGCGATCAGAAGCGTTACGACGATCTCGTCACGCTGGGCTGGCTGCAGCGCCTGTCGATCGACGCCAGATCGGCGCATTACCGTATCACCGAGCGCGGCACCGCCGCGGCGCTCAGAAGCTGACGCAGCTCGGCCGCACCGCCAGCAGCACGCCCTGCTGCCTGAAGCGCCGCTTATAGGCGTCGGCGATCGCGGTCAGCGCCGCGGCCTTCGCCGGATCCTCGGCGAACACCAGTGTCACCAGCTTGGCCTTCTCGTGAACGATGCGGCCGCGCTCCGGGTCGTGCCACTGCCCCACCCCGTCGATCACGGTGAAGCCATCCGGAAATCGCGGCGTGATCTCCTCGGCGGTGAAGCGCTTGAAGTCGGCGTCGCTGACGCCGAGCCGGTCGCCGATGTTGCGCCCGAAAGCGAGTTCGGCACTGAGCATCGGCCGCGACGGCGGCAGGCACGCCGGCGCCGGCAGCGCGGCACAGCCGGCAAGTGTCGCCGAAAGGCCGCAGACGATCAGCACGCGTATCATCACCGGCCGCCTCGCATCTCACCCCCGCAGCGATGTCCGAGAGTTCCTTAGCACGCCGGCCGCGCCGCGATCACGCCCCCGCGGGCCGCTTCTCCCGCGTCGCCAGCAGCACCGCGAGCAGCGCGCAGCTCATCACCGCGGTCGAGACGTAGCCGCTCGCGTGCAGCAGGCCGGCGGCGAACAGCACGCCGCCGATCGCCGAGCCGACCGCCTGGCCGAGATACAGCACCGAGGTGTTGAGCGACACCGTGGCGCCGGCGAGCGCCGGATCGGCCGTCACCAGCCGCACCTGCTGCATCGAATTCGACGCCGCGAAGCCCATCCCCCACACCGCGACGGCGGCCGCCATCACCATGAAATGCCCGGCCCCGAAGGTCCAGCCGGCGATGCCGGCGAGCATCAGCGAGGTGAACAGCGCCGAGGTGTTGTAGGAGCCCCAGCCGTCGACGATGCGGCTGGCGATCACGCTGCCGATGAAGCCGCAGACGCCGTAGATCGCGAACACCAGGCCGATCTCGGCGGGGCCGGCGCCGGTGAGTCCGGTCAGCAGCGGACCGAAATAGGTGAACACGACGAACTGCCCGGAGGTCTGCAGCGACGACACGCCGAGCAGCGTCAGAATGCGGCGGCTGCGCCCGACCGCGACCCAGGTCTTGAGGTCCACCGGCGCGGCGCTCAGCCCGCCCGGCAGCCGCGCCCACAGCAGCACGAAACTGATCAGGCCGATCGCGCCGATCATGCCGTAAGCGGCGCGCCAGCCGAAATGGCCGGCCGCGAAGGTGATCAGCGGCACGCCGACCGCCACCGCCAGCGACCAGCCGAGAAACACATACGCCATGGTGCCGCCGCGCTTCTCGATCGGCACGATCAGCGCCGCAGCGCCGGCCGCCTGCGGCGTGTACAGCGCCCCGACCGACAGCAACGCCAGCCGCAGCACCAGCAGCACCGCGTAGTTCGGCGCGAACGCCGAAGCGAGATTGCCGAGCCCGAGCACCAAGAGCGTCGTCGCCAGCAGCAGCCGGCGATCGATCCGGCTGGTCAGCCACGCCGTCAACGGCGAGCCGACGCACAGCACCACCGCGCCGAACGTGATCAGCAACCCGGCATCGCGAACGCTGACGCCGAGACCATCGGACAGCTCGAGCAACATCCCGGCCGGCGCCAGAACCGACGTTCCGGTGACGAAATTGCCGAGCATGAGGGCGGTGGGTGCGAAGCGGCGGGACACCCGGAGAGGCTAGCAGGATTTCAATGCAGATGCATTAAAATTTTGCGCGCGTGGCGGCGAGAGAAGTTTTCGCGGTCTTTTGCCGTTGACCAACACTGAATCATGCCGCCGAGGCGACGGATGGCCCGGCGACGTCACAGGCCGAATGGCGAATGTGCCCGCCCCGTTCGGCAGACAACCGACCGAGGGTGTCCCTTCATTGGCGCGGCACGAGGTAATAGAGTGACGTACTTGAAGCGTCAGCTCTCGGCTGCGTCACTCTTCCAGCGTCCGGATATCTCCTTCATACTACGCCCATTGATTGACCAAATAATTGGAGCGTTCGATGGTGAAGAGAAGCGAAGTCCGTCGTTACGTCGTGATGAGTGCCGATGGCTTTCTCGATCCGGTTCTCGCGGAGCGGAACTATCAGCCGAGCGCGGCGCTGGTCACGCTGGCTGCACGTCCTGCGACAAACACCGCGAATCCGGAGATGCGCATTCTGGACTCGATCCGCGAAGACGGCCCCAAGCTGGTCGAGATGACGGCGGAAGGCGAATTGAGCCTGCGGTTGGCGAATCCCAGTTTGAAGATCGTGCAAGAGGTTTTCTATCATCGGCAGTGGGAGCAATTGCGCGTCGAGCGAAAGCTGTCTGCAGCCAAGGCCAGAACATCACGTGCCACACCGCGACGGGGCGCCAAGAAAGCGGCGAAGAAATTGGCGAAAGCCGCGCCCTCCCCTGTGACGGCCGTGATCACGATCATCGACGCAGCGGATGGCAGCCCTGTGGCGGGAGCCCGCATCGTGGCATTCACCAATTTCAGCGCGCGCGAGGGCGCCGAAGCGACGTCCGGGGCGAAGGGCACAGCACGGTTGAGCGGTCTGTCGCCGAGCCGAACTCTCGAACGCGTCTACGTTTATCCTCCGGCCCGTTACTGGGGATATTTCGCAACCGATACGACCGCCTCTCGATTGGGAACGACCAAGCTTCGCAAGGTCAATGTTAGCGATCCTTCGCTGCTGCTGCGCGACCTGTACGGAGCCTTGCCGCCCAATAGCGGCACCGGGGTCACCGTCGCGATCATCGACAGTGGAGTGGATGGCAGCCATCCAGACCTGCCGAATGTCATCGGCGGTCTTAACTGCGTCAGCGACGAAACCCGCGCCAATCCCGCCGCCGAATCCCAGTGGCGGCCGGCGCACATCAAAGGCGAGCATGGCACCCACGTCGCCGGCATCGTCGCGGGCCGCGGCCAGCCCGGCGGCTTCCACGGCGTTGCCCCGCAGGCCAATCTGCGTAGCTATCGGGTATTTCCCGACAGCGGCGACGGCGCGAGCAACTTCGACATTGCCAAGGCCATCGACCGCGCCGTCCTCGACAAGTGCGACATCATCAATCTGAGCCTCGGCGGCGGCCTGAGGGACGACCTGACCCACGCCGCCATCCTTCGCGCCCTGGACGCCGGCGTCGTGGTGGTCGCAGCAGCCGGCAATGGTTATCGTGCTAGCGTCAGTTATCCGGCGGCCTGGCAGGAGTGCGTCGCCGTCGCGGCGATGGGACGGATCGGCACCTTCCCGAAGGACTCCCTCGGGAGAGCCGACATTGCGCTACCACGAGGCGGTCCGTCGGCGCCCAAAGACTTCGTCGCCGCCTTTTCGAATATCGGTAGTGAAATCGATGTCATCGGCCCCGGCGTCGAGATCGTTTCGACCTTGCCGGGAGGATCCCATGGGCCGCTCAGCGGTACCTCGATGGCCGCACCGGCGGTAGCGGGTTTTGCCGCCTTCCTGCTGTCGGAGCAGGCCGGACTGCGGCAAAAATCCGGCCCCGACCGTTCACGTGCCTTGAAGGATGCCCTATATGCCAGTTGCGAGCCGCGCGGCTTCGGTCGAAACTTCGAAGGCTTCGGTTTGCCGGTCTTCAGGCCTCAGTTGCCGAACGCGTGACGCCCGCCGAGATGGAGCCGCATCGATGAGCAGCCATACTGTGGTTTTTCGTGCCGGACCGAGCTCCCACACCGGTGATGAGGTGGCTGAACGGCTGCGCGCCGGCGGCGTGAAGGTCGTCGACGAGCAGCCCAACATGCTCCTGGTTTCCGGATCTCGCACACGGATCAGTAAGGCGCTCGGCAACGCTCAGGGCTGGAGCCTCACCGCAGAGACTCGCACGCCCCATCCCGACGTCCGTAAGAGCGTGCTCAAGCCTCCGTCGGGCAGTTGAGGCCACCGTCTGACGCGGTGTCGCTTTTCCGGTCTGACATCCTTGTGGCTGAAACGTCAGCTCCGGCTAAACCTCTAAGGACCGTCACAAAACAGCTTTGCGGCGGTTGCGGCGGTGCCGAGGCGGCGAGATCGAGGCTCCCGGCCTTGCCGTCCTTCCTTGCAAGCTCCGTTTCGGCTGCTATACAGCCGCTTTCCGCTTACCTGCGCTCGTACGCAGGAGTGAGCCACAGGAGCATGACATGAACGACAAGACTCCCGCCGACAAAGCTGCGCCCGCCTCCGGCTTCCAGTTCACGCTGTCCAATCTGAAGCCCGCAGTGCCGGCCGACCAGATCACCATCACCTTCCCCGACGGTAAGACCCGCGAGTATCCGCGCGGCACCACCGGGCTCGACATCGCCAAGGGCATCTCGCCGTCGCTGGCCAAGCGCACGGTGGCGATGGCGCTGAACGGCGCGCTGACCGACCTCGCCGATCCGATCGAAGACAATGCGGCGATCGACTTCGTCGCCCGCGACGATGCGCGCGCGCTCGAACTGATCCGGCACGACTGCGCCCACGTGCTGGCCGAAGCTGTGCAGTCGCTGTGGCCGGGCACCCAGGTGACCATCGGGCCGACCATCGAGAACGGCTTCTACTACGACTTCTTCCGCAACGAGCCGTTCACGCCCGAGGATTTCGCCGCAATCGAAAAGCGGATGCGCGAGATCATCCAGCGCGACAAGCCGTTCACCAAGGAAGTCTGGTCTCGCGACGAGGCCAAGCGGGTGTTCGCCGACAACGGCGAGGCGTTCAAGGTCGAGCTGGTCGACGCCATTCCCGAAGATCAGACCATCAAGATCTACAAGCAGGGCGAATGGTTCGATCTGTGCCGCGGCCCGCATATGACCTCGACCGGCAAGATCGGCACCGCCTTCAAGCTGATGAAGGTGGCCGGCGCGTATTGGCGCGGCGACAGCAACAATCCGATGCTGACCCGCATCTACGGCACCGCCTTCGCCAAGCAGGAAGACCTCGACGCTTACTTGAAGCAGATCGAGGAAGCCGAGAAGCGCGACCATCGCCGGCTCGGCCGCGAGCTCGACCTGTTCCACTTCCAGGAGGAAGGCCCCGGCGTCGTGTTCTGGCACGCCAAGGGCTGGAGCATCTTCCAGTCGCTGGTCGGCTACATGCGCCGCCGCCTCGCCGGCAATTACGACGAGGTCAACGCGCCGCAGATCCTCGACAAGGTGTTGTGGGAGACCTCGGGCCATTGGGACTGGTACCGCGAGAACATGTTCGCGGCGCAGTCCGCCGGTGAGGACGCCGAGGACAAGCGCTGGTTCGCGCTGAAGCCGATGAACTGCCCGGGCCACGTCCAGATCTTCAAGCACGGCCTGAAGAGCTATCGCGACCTGCCGCTGCGGCTCGCCGAGTTCGGCGTGGTGCATCGCTACGAGCCGTCGGGCGCGATGCACGGCCTGATGCGGGTGCGCGGCTTCACCCAGGACGACGCGCATGTGTTCTGCACCGAGGCGCAGCTCGCCGACGAGTGCATGAAGATCAACGACCTGATCCTGTCGACCTACTCGGACTTCGGGTTCGAGGGCGAACTCACCGTCAAGCTGTCGACCCGTCCGGAAAAGCGCGTCGGCACCGACGAGATGTGGGATCACGCCGAGCGCGTGATGGCCACGGTGCTCAGCGAGATCAAGGCCAAGGGCGGCAACCGCATCAAGACCGAGATCAACCCGGGCGAAGGCGCGTTCTACGGGCCGAAGTTCGAATACGTGCTGCGCGACGCCATCGGCCGCGACTGGCAATGCGGCACCACGCAGGTCGACTTCAACCTGCCGGAGCGGTTCGGCGCGTTCTACATCGACGCCGACGGCGCCAAGAAGGCGCCGGTGATGGTGCATCGCGCGATCTGCGGCTCGATGGAGCGTTTCATCGGCATCCTGATCGAGCACTACGCCGGCAACTTCCCGCTGTGGCTGGCGCCGGTGCAGGTCGTGGTGACGACGATTACGTCCGAAGGCGACGACTACGCCCAGAAGGTGCTCGCGGCACTTCGCAAGGCCGGCCTGCGCGCCGACATCGATCTGCGCAACGAGAAGATCAACTTCAAGGTGCGCGAGCATTCGCTGGCGAAGGTCCCGGCCCTCTTGGTAGTCGGCAAGAAGGAAGCCGAGACTCACCAGGTCTCGGTCCGCCGCCTCGGCAGCGAGGGCCAGAAGGTGATGCCGACCGACGAGGCGATCGCCGCGCTGGTCGATGAAGCGACGCCGCCGGACGTGCGGCGGGCGCGGGAGGCGGCGTAACGACGAGGAGCGAGGCGACGTCGGGTCGCCTCGCGCCTCCCCACGCCGCGCCAAATGGTCGTCGGCGGCATTGGTCGAATTACGCAACAGCGGCCTCATTGGCAGCATAGTACCCGCCGATTTCTACCCGACGTTGCGGGAACGCAACAGCGGCTGATCAATAAGCACTTGTGAATCCATCCATTTTCATGATCCGCCTGCGCGCGCTGCGGCAACGGGAACCGTACACCCTGCCGCGCGAAGCACGTAATACTACCGGGCAAGTTGTTCGGCCCTGCAGAAGGCCGAGGCGTCACGCGGGGTGCGGAGGGGAAAATGGGGACAGGTCGGAAGCGGCGGGCTGCGCTGCTGGCAGGCAGCGTGCTGGCATGGACCCTGCCCGCTGCGTTTCCCGCTCTCGCCCAGCAGACCAGTTGCACCGGCGGCACCGCGGGCGCCGGTGGCGACCTCGCCTGCGGCACCGGCTCCCAGGCCAGCAGCAACGGGCAGCAGGGCGCCACCGCCTACGGCTTCGGCGCCACCGCCTACGGCGCCGACACCGTGTCGATCGGCGCTTATTCCGGCTCGACGGTCACGTCGCCCGGCGTGGTCAGCATCGGCGCTGCCGCCAACGGCTTCACGGTGCCGATGGGCCAGTACAGCACGGCGATCGGGTCCGGCGTTCTCGCCAACGCATCGGGCCCCCGTTCGAGCGGCGATTTCAGCATCGCGATCGGCGGCGGCAACGGCACGGACGCGACCGGCGCACGCGCGTTCGGCGGCTCCAGCGTGGCGGTCGGCGCGAATACGGTCGCGAACGGGACCAACAGCGCCGCGCTCGGCGCCGGCAATACAACGAGCGGCAACGACGCCGTCGCAGTCGGCAGCAGCAACACGGCGACAGCCAACAACGCGTCGGCCTTTGGCTCCTCCAACACCGCCAGCAGCACCTCATCCACCGCAGTCGGCACCGGCAACACCGCGGCCGGCACCAACGCGGCCGCGCTCGGCGCCGGCAACGCGACCAGCGGCAACAACAGCACCGCCACCGGCTCGTCCAACACCATCTCGGGCGATTTCGCCACGGCGATCGGGACCGGCAACAGCCTGAGCGGAAGCGGCAGCCATGGCGGCAGCGGCAACGGCGCCTTCGGCCGCGGCAACCGGGTCAACGGCGACGAGAGCTTCGCCATCGGCGTCAACAACACCGTGAATGCCGATACCAGCAACGTCGTCGGCTCGTGGAACTGGGTCGACTACAACAGTAGAGGGTTCGGCCAAGGCGCGCAGGTCTACGGAATGGAGAATAACGTCGGCTACAACCGCAATTCCCAGGACGCGGTGGTGATCGGCAATCGCAGCGGCGTGGATGCGCGTGAATCGGTTGCGGTCGGCACCGCGACGACCGTGACCGGCGACAGAGGCGTCTCGATCGGCACGCTCAGCAAGGTGACCGGCGTCAGTGGCGTCGCGCTCGGTGAAAGCGCCAACTCGACCGGCGACTATGCCAGCAGCATCGGCCCGCAGAGCTCGGCGACCGGCCGCATCGCCAGCGCATTCGGAGCTTTGGCGAATGCCGGCGGTGCATTCGGCAACGAAGGCACCACCGCGCTCGGCAGCGGCGCGCTCGCCGGCACCGGCGGCGCGGGCTTCACCTATGCGACCGCGGTCGGCGCCAACGCCGAGGCGCAAGGCGCCAACGCCATCGCCATCGGCGGCAGCACCGGGGCGGGACCGGGCAACGCGGCTTATGCGGCAGGAACCAACGCGATCGCCGTCGGCAATGGCAGTCAGGCAATGGCGACCAATGCACTCGCGCAAGGCACCGGCGCGCGCGCCACTGGGACCAGCTCGATGGCGCTCGGCACCGGCTCTCTCGCCGCCGGCGAAAACGGCGTGGCCTTCGGCAATTCGGCAGCCGCTACCGGCTATGCCAGCACTGCGCTCGGCTTCGGCGCCGCTGCGACCGGCGGCCAGTCGCTCGCGCTCGGCATCGCCGCGCAGGCGACCGGCTCGAACGCGACCGCGCAAGGCTCGGGCGCGCAGGCCAGCGGCAGCGGTGCGATGGCGCTCGGCAGCAACGCGCTCGCCAGCGCCGACAACGCGATCGCGCAGGGCACCGGCGCCTCGGCGACCGGCGTCAATGCAATCGCGATCGGCACCGGCGCCAGCGCCACCGGTTCGGTCGCGGTCGGCGTCGCGGCCTCGGCGGCCAATGGCGGCGCGGCGTTCGGCGACCGCGCGGTCGCGACCGGCGCAGCCAGCACCGCGATCGGCCCGGACGCGACGGTGACGGTCGCGCGCGGCGTGGCGGTTGGCAGCGGCGCCGTGGTGACGGCCCCGAACGCCGTGGCGCTCGGCGCCGGCTCGGTCGCCAACCAGGCCAACACCGTCTCGGTCGGCTCGGCCGGCAATGAGCGCCGGGTCACCAACGTTGCGGCCGGCATCTCGCCGACAGACGCCGTCAATGTCGGCCAGCTCAGCGGCATCACCTCGGGCTTCCAGTCGCAGATCAGTGGCCTGCAGGATCAGGTCTGGAGCAATCAGCGCGAAGCCCGCGCCGGCACCGCGCTGGCGCTGGCGACGTCGGGCCTGAGCTACGACCACCGTCCCGGCAAGGCCTCGGTCGCCGCCGCTTTCGGCAACTACAAGGGCATGTCCGGCCTCGCGGTCGGTCTCGGCTACGCGATGAACGAGCGCGTCCGCGTCAATGCGGCGTTCAGCGGCGTGTCGGAGGTCGATTACTACGGCGTCGTCGCCGGCGCCTCGCTGACGCTGAACTGAGCCGCGGTCGAACCGCCATGAAGCTGCACAACGCATTCCCGACGCGGCACGGCCGCATGACTGTGAAACCTGCAAGGCTGGTCGCGCTGGCGACGACGTCGGTGGTTGTGCTGTTGCCGCACGGCGCGGCCGCCCAGCAGACCGAATGGAGCAAGCTGCCGCGGATGCAGCTCGAACGGCAGTTCGCGGGGCCGCTGCAGGACACCGTGGTGCAGCGCTGGCGCGATCCCGCCGACGGCACGATCTGCTACTTGTATCTGCCGATCTCGGCGCCGCATTCGCCGCCGACGCCGTCCGGCTATGTCCAATACGGCTCCGCCACGATCGGCTCGATTAGTTGCATGCCGGGACCGCCCGCTCCGGCCGCGCAAAAGCGCTGAGCCTCGCGCCACCCTGCCCCATCGCAAGCTGCCGGCGGCAGCGGCGCCGCACGCGCGCCGGGCGCGTCGCTGCGACAGCCGCCGCCTGCCGGGGCCGCCGGAAGCAACGGCGGGAGACGTCCGTTGCTTCCG
>NZ_LJIC01000071.1 GCF_001295845.1 Rhodopseudomonas sp. AAP120
GCCTCCACGCCGCCGAGCGGCTCGGCCCGTTGATGCGCCCCCTCACCCCACCCCTCTCCCCGCAAGCGGGAAGAGGGAGCAGTCTTCAGGCGCTGCGAGCGCTGGCAACCGAACAAATAACACTCTGCAGAGGAAACCACATGTCCGACCGGCTTACAGGCAAGCGCGCATTCGTCACCGCGGCGGCGGCCGGCATTGGCCGCGCCAGTGCGATCGCGTTCGCCCGCGAGGGCGCCGAGGTGTTCGCCACCGATATTGACGAGGCCGGCCTCGCCTCGCTGGCCGATCACGGCATCGCCCGCACCGCAAGGCTCGACGTCCGCGATACCGAGGCCGTCGAGGCGATCGGCCGTGAGGTCGGCACTGTCGACATTCTGCTGAACGCCGCCGGCTTCGTCCATCACGGCACCGTGCTGGAATGCTCCGACACGGACTGGGACTTTTCGTTCGACCTCAACGTCAAGTCGATGCACCGCACGATCCGAACCTTCTTGCCCGGCATGCTCGAGGCGGGGCGCGGCTCGATCGTCAACATCTCCTCGGCCGCCGGCGTCTACAAGGCGGCGCCGAACCGCTACGTCTACGGTGCCACCAAGGCCGCGGTCGCTGCGCTGACCCGTGCGGTCGCGGCGGATTTCATCACCCGCGGCATTCGTTGCAACGCGATCTGTCCCGGCACGATCGAGACGCCGTCGATGCTCGGCCGCGCCGCCGCCGCCGGCCCGCAAGGCCGCGAGATGTTCGTGTCCCGCCAGCCGATGGGCCGGCTCGGCACCGCGGAGGAAATCGCCGCGCTCGCGGTGTATCTTGCGAGCGATGAGAGCGCCTTCACCACCGGCGTGGCGCATATCATCGACGGCGGGTGGACGCTGTGAGTCACAGACCGAATCTCCGTCATTGCGAGCGAAGCGAAGCAATCCAGAGCGCCGTGCACTGACCTGGATTGCTTCGTCGCTTCGCTCCTCGCAATGACGGGGTTGCTGGTTCGCGCATAGGGAACAAACGACAATGAACACCATCGACCTCAAGCATCGCTGCGCTGTCGTCACCGGCGGGGCGCAGGGATTTGGGCGGGCGATTGCCGAGCGGTTCATCGCGTCCGGCGCGCGGGTCGCGATCTGGGATCATGATATCCCGTTGGCCGAGAAGACCGCGAAAGAGATCGGCGACTCGATCCTGGCGTTCCAGGTCGACGTCACCGATTCGGTGGCGGTCGATCGCGCCCGCGATGCCACGCTGCAGGCATTCGGCAAGATCGACATCCTGGTCAACAATGCCGGCATCGCCGGCGTCAACAAGACCGTCTGGGACACCGACTACGAGGAATGGCGCAAGGTGCTGCGCATCAACCTCGACGGCCCGTTCATCTGTTGCAAGTCGATCGTGCCGGCGATGATCGCCCACAAATACGGCCGCATCGTCAACATCGCCTCGATCGCCGGCAAGGAAGGCAACCCTAACGCCGCACACTACTCGGCGTCGAAGGCCGGCCTGATCGCGCTGACCAAATCGCTCGGCAAGGAGCTGGCGTCCTACGACATCACCGTCAACGCGGTGACGCCGGCCGCGGCCAAGACCGCGATCTTCGATCAGATGACGCAGCAGCACATCGACTTCATGCTGTCGAAGATCCCGAAGGGACGCTTCGTGCTGGTCGAAGAACTCGCCGCGATGGTCGCGTGGCTGGCCTCGGAAGATTGCTCGTTCTCGACCGGCGCCGTGTTCGATATCTCCGGCGGCCGGGCGACGTATTAAGCCGCTGATATCAGCACGACCTGCGGTCGCACGGCTTGCGCCACTCCATGATCAAGAACCATGGCGCACGGCGATAGCGGCTTACGGTGTTCGGATCGCCGCCATTGGGGAGCGGCTCGGAGAAGTGCTCGAGCTGCAGGCCGTTCGCCAACAGCAGAGACATGTAGGTGCTGAGCGGCCGATGCCAGTTGAGAATGCGGATGCCGCGCCATGACACCCAGTCGGCGCGCTCCTCCATATAGTTGTCGATACGAAGCTGAAGTTTGCCGTCGGCCCCGCGGGTCCATCCGTCCGGCTGCGCGGCGGTGGTGAAACTGTTGAGGTTGGCGATCAGCAGCGCTCCACCGGGCTTCAGAACCCGGGTCATTTCCGCGATCGCAGCCGTGACGTCCGCAATATCGATCAGCGTCAGATAGCTGACCACCAGATCGAACGAGCTATCCGGAAAAGCCAGCGCCTCCGCCTGGCCGATCCTATAGTCTCCACCCGGGTTAAGCTGTCGCGCCCGCTCAATCAAAGCCGCGGTGGGATCGATCCCGACGGTGGCGATCTCCAAGCCGCGCAGCTTGCGGCAAAACCGGCCCTCCCCGCAGCCGACGTCGAGGGCCTGTTTGAAACCGCCCGCACTCACCCGCGCCAGCATCGGGGTATCGAGAACGAACCGCCGTCCGAAATCACCTTCATCGGCCATATCGGCGATCCAGGCGGCCGCCGATTCATTCCATCCTTCAGTCATAGCGAAGCGGCCCGTCACGAAGTCCCGGATAACCCGTCCGATCGGTCAGGCGCGCGGCGCTCAACCTCTGCCCTTGGTCCGGAAAATCACCGGCAGGCTGAAGGTCAGGCCTTCGTCGGCGATCAGCGGCGGCGGTGCAGGAACCGGATCGGCGCGCTTGACCATGTCGAGCGCGGCCTGATCGAAGGCG
The DNA here is from genome assembly GCF_001295845.1 of Rhodopseudomonas sp. AAP120. GTDB lineage: Bacteria > Pseudomonadota > Alphaproteobacteria > Rhizobiales > Xanthobacteraceae > Rhodopseudomonas. Next base: position 2,682 of record NZ_LJIC01000071.1, read on the forward strand.
GCGTCGCCGGAGCCTTCGACGATCCGCGTCGACAATACGTGGCCGAGACGGTCGAGTTCGAAGCTGACGACGATCTTGACGTTCTTCTGGGCGGAGTCCTTCGGATAGCGCTTGTGCTTGTCGAGATAGGCGACAAGCTCCTTCTGCCAGGTGGCGCGGATACGCTGCGCGGCCTGGCCGACGCCCTGCGCCGGAGCCACCGAACGCGGCCCCTCCTTAGCGGTTTCGTTGCTCGGCATCGCGGTGGCTTCGGCGGCAACCGACTCGGTCGAGGCCTGCTGCTGCACCACCGCCTTTTCCTTCTGCTCCTCGTCGGGCTTCTTGGCGTCCTGCTCGGTGACGACGCGGTCGGCCTCTTCGGTCTGCTGCGGCGTGTCCTTCGGCAGATCGCTTTCCTTGACTTCGGCCTTCTGCTCGTTGAGCGCGGGCGAGGCGGCCGATGCGTCGGTGTCCGGGCCCGGCGGCAGGTCGCTCGCCTCGTGCTTTGGCGACATCATCTCGACGCCGACCTCGATTGCCGGCGCACCGAGCGCATCGTCATCGAGATCGTCGGCCCGGCTGGCGAGCGCCAGCGCCACGCCGCCGGCGTGCAGCCCGACGGCGACAACGCCGGCAATCAGCCACACCGTCCGCGACGGCTTGCGTGAGAAATCGAAGTCGGTCATTCGCTCAACAATCGTTTGGCGCCCGTCACTACAGAGCCGCCGTACCATGGCAGGCCGCCGGAACGGCCTCCCGCCGCGCGCCTGCGGCGCCAAGCCGCAAACACGTCGATCCGTCGTTACTGCGCGCCGCCCGGTGCCGCTCCAGGTACCGCTTCGAGCGCCACCAGCTTGATCTTGGCGTAGCCGCCGGCCCGCAGCATCTCCAGCACGTCCATCAGCTCGCCATACGGCACCGCGCGATCGGCACGCAGAAAGATGAAATTGTCCTTGCTGATGTCCGACATCGAATTCAGCGTCTGCACCAGATCGACGCGCTTGACCTGGTTCTCGCCGATCGCCACCGCGAGATCGGACTTGATACTCACATAGGTCGGCTTGTCGGGGCGCTTCTGCGGCGTCGCCGTCGAGGTCGGCAGGCTGACCGGCAGATCGACCGTCGACAGCGGTGCCGCCACCATGAAGATGATCAGCAGCACCAGGATGACGTCGATGAACGGCGTAACGTTGATCTCGTGGGTCTCGTCGAAATCGTCGTCGAGACCGTCGGAATCGTTGAGTGAGACGGCCATGCCCTACTCCGCCGCGCGGACGTGACGGCCGCCGCCATGGCTGCGATCGAGATCGCGCGACAGCAGCCGACCCGCCGCGCCCGAGGCGCGCGCCACCATTTCGAGATAGACCTTAATCTCGCGCGAGAAGTGATTGTAGATGATCACTGCCGGGATCGCCGCGACCAGACCGATCGCAGTGGCGAGCAGCGCCTCGGCGATGCCGGGCGCCACCACCGCGAGGTTGGTGGTCTGCGATTTCGAGATGCCGATGAAGCTGTTCATGATGCCCCACACCGTGCCGAACAGGCCGATGAAGGGCGCGGTCGCGCCGATCGTGGCGAGGAAGCCCATGCCGTGCCGCATGTGCCGCGACTCCGCGCGAACGATTTCGCTGAAGCTCGAAGCCGCGCGTTCCTTGATACCCTCGTCGCTGGTGAGCCCGGCAGACAGCCGCGCCTCGTGCAGCGCCGCGCTCAGCAGCATCGACAACGGGCTGGTCTTGTCACCGAGCGCGAGCTGCGCCTCGGACATCGAGCGGGCCTCGCTGATCTGCTTCAGCGCCGAGCGCAGCCGCCAGCGGGCGCGACCGAGTTCGACCTTCTTGGCGATGAAGATCGTCCAGGTGATGACCGAAGCCAGCGCGAGGCCGACCATCACGGCCTTCACCACAATGTCGGCCTGCAGGAACATCGACCACGGCGACAGCTCGGCGAGCCCTGGCGTCACGCTGCCGTTCGGCGTCGCGCCGGAGCTCGGCAGCGCCTGGGTCGAACCGGTCGTGTCCGGTGCGGCGGCGGACGGTTGCGTCGCCGGCGACGACGTCACCGCCGGAGCAGACGGCTGCTGCGCAAAGATCGGCGCGACAGGCGCCGCGAGTGCCAGCGACAGCAACGCCGCGGTGATCAATCGGATTTTCGACAGTTTCATACTTCGGCCCAGTAGCGGATGAGGTTGTGATAGATACCGGTCAATTTGACCGTTTCAGGGTCATCGCGTCCCAGCCGCTCGACCAGGGCCTGAATGGCGCCGTCGAGATCGTAAATCATGCTGCGCGCATGGGCATCACGTACCATGCTCTGCAGCCAGAAAAAAGACGCGACCCTGGCGCCGCGGGTCACCGGAGTGACCATGTGCAGGCTGGTCGATGGATAGAGCACGCAATCGCCGGCGGGAAGCTTCACTTCGTGCGAGCCGTAGGTATCCTCCACAACCAGCTCGCCGCCGTCATATTCGTCGGGTTCCGCCAGAAACAGCGTGACCGACAGGTCCGTGCGAATGCGCAGGCCGGTGAGCGGATCGCCGCGCACCGCGTTGTCGACATGGATGCCGAAATGGTGATTACCCGCCGCGGCGTAGCGATTGAACAGCGGCGGGAAGATCTGCAGCGGCACCGCTGCAGACACGAATTTCGGGTTCGCGGTCAGCGCCGAGATGACGCGGCGGCCGAGCGCACGCGCCAGCTCGCCGTCGGGCGGAAGCTGCTCGTTGCGCTTGACCATGGCCGACTGTGCGCCGGCGGTGGAGCGGCCATCTTCCCAGTCTGCCGCATCCATCAAGCGGCGGAACTCCGCCACCTCCGGCTTCGACAGGACTTCGGGAATACAAACCAGCATGACAGCTCCAGTCCCGGCGGCGCGTCAGAGCGCGCCGCGCAGGGTGAGCCAGACCGACCGGCCCGGCGCGATGAACACGAACGGCGAGTTGCTGCGATAGAACGCGTCGTAATAGGTCGTGTTGAAGATGTTGTTGACCGACAGCTTCGCGGTCATGTGCTTGTCGACCTTGAACTCGACGAAGCTGTCGAAACGCCAGTGCTCGGGCAGCACATTGCCGTTGATGGCGCCGAAGGTGCCGCCGTAAATTTTTGAGGCGTACACCGCCTGCCCGCCGACTTCCCAATGATCGTCGAACTTGTACTTGGTCAGCAGGTTGAACGATTGATGCGCAATGTTGGCGAGCTTGGCGCCTACCTGCGTCGGATCGACCGATTGCAGCACCTCGCTCTCCATCAGCACCAAACCGCCGAACACGCTCCAGCGTTCGGTGATCTTGCCGGAGGCTTCGAGGTCGATGCCGCGCACGCGATAAACACCGGTGGCCAGGATGTTGTTGCCCACCGTCTCGCGGGCGTTCGACTTCTCGGTCTGGAACAGCGATCCGGTCAGTAGCAGGTGCCGGTCGAACAGCTCCCATTTGGTTCCGACCTCGACCGCCTTGTTCTGCTCGGGCGACAGCGCCTGGAACGTCGTGTTGTTGACGACGAGACCGCCATAGGCCGTGCCCGAGGCGTCGAGTTCGGCGCCGACCGGGTTCGACGAGGTCGCGTAGGCCGCATACAGGCTGGCGTAAGGCAGCGGCTTCACCACCGCGCCGAGATTGTAGTTCCACATACCAGACTGGACGCCGGTGCTGGTCGTCGCGGTGTGGCCGTTGATATTGTAGTCGACGTAACGCACCCCGCCATTGAGGATCACGACGTCGTTCCAGTTCGCCGTCTCGATCAGATAAGCGGACTTGGTGTCGACGTTGATGAAGGTCGGATTATAGGCGCGCTGCGGCGAACTGGCGAAGGCGAACTCGTTCGGCGGCGACAGCAGCGGCACGGTGATGCGGCCGCCGGTCTGGAAGCCGGTCAACTCCGAGGTCAGGCCCGCATAGGTGTCGCGCATCACGCTCTCGCGTGAAATCTCGGCGCCGCCGATGAGCGCATGCTTCACCGGACCGGTGTCGAATTTGTAGGTCAGGTCGGTCTGGTTGGCGAGCACGTTGGTGACCTGATAGCGGCTCTGCGAGGCGAGCTGCACCGTCGTCGCGGTCGGGTTGCTCGGCAGCGTGCCGATATAGTCGAGCACGGAGCGGCCGGCGCGCGAGCGGTTGCTCAGCGTCAGGTCCGGGGTGATGGCGAATTCGCCCGTCACCGTGCCGAAATCCTGCTGCGCCTTCTGGAAGTCGCGATTGACGAAGCCGTAATAGGTCTCGCGCGGCACGTTCACGCTGGTCGATGGCAGCCGCAACGTGGTGTTGTAGGGCACGCCGAAATCCGGAAGGCCGCTGAGATCGGTGTGGACGTAGTTGGCATTGATCTTGATGGCGTCGGTCGGCGTCCACTTGATGGCGCCGAGCGTGCCCCAGCGATCGTCGTTGACGTAGTTGCGGCCCGCGACGTTGGCCTGCTGGTATAGACCGTCGACACGCACCGCGAGCGTCGGGCTCAGCACCTGGTTGACGTCGACGGTGACGCGCTTGGTCGCATCGGTGCCGAACGTGGTCTCGGCCTTGGTGAAACTGCCTGCGGTGGACGCCTGCTTGGTAACGATGTTGATGGCGCCGCCGGCGGTGCCGCGGCCCGCCATGGTCGAGGCCGGGCCGCGCAGGATCTCCACCTGCTCGGTGAAGAAATTCTCGCGGATCGACACCGCCGGATCGCGAATGCCGTCGATGAACACGTCGTTGCGCGCATCGAAGCCGCGAATGAAGAAGCGATCACCGAAGGCGTTGCCGCCCTCCCCGGTGCCGAGCGTGACGCCGGCGGTGGAGCGCGCCACATCGCGCAGCGAGGTCGCGTTCTTGTCCTCGAGCACTTCCTTGCTGAGCACCGTCACGGTGCGGGGCGTGTTGATCAGCGGCTCGGTGAACTTGGTGCCGGACAGGCGATCGACCTTGTAGGGCGCCGCCGCGTCCGCATAAGGGTTAGCATCGGCCGAAAGCGCACCGGCGTTGGGGAACGGCACCGGCGCAACCGGCGTCGGCTGCGCTCGCCGTGCCGCCCGGCGCAGCGCGTTTCGGGCGCGGACCTGATCAGGCGTCGGCGTCGCCGCGGGCCGCGGTCGCGCCACCGGCGCATCGACGGTTACGGCGGGCAGGTTCGGTTGCTGCGCCTCGGCGCCACCGATCGACGCCACCGCGATCATGCCGGCAACCGCCGAGACCTTGCGGCCGTAGTGACTGTCGAGTTCGTCATTGAAGGTTCGGATCGATGCTTCCGCGCGCAACGATCTTGGCGTCTTCGCCCCGCTCACTCCCGCCCCGTTCATCTGCCGACCCCCAAAAAATTGCAGTTGCTAATTACCTGCAGTTTTCAGTGGTATCGGCCGCAAAATTGAGGGTCAACGCGCGTGCGTCTTTGTCGCGCTGGAATCGTTCAAGATCAAAACGGTTCTAAACAATCACCTCCGGAAACATCCGGATGGAGGCGCCCTCTACGCACCCAAAGGTCGCGCAACCCTCCAGATATTACCGGCGCCGCTCGGACGCCCAAGGCTTTCCCTGCTCCACGCCCGATATACCTCTCGCGCTTTTGACACCTCTCGCACAGCCCGCAAAGGCAGGCCCGACCGCGGACGAGCGATGGACCGTTGGGGTCATTCGCCTCGGACGATGGTCTTCTCCGTCCAGCCTCCAGCCTGCCTATTGCTTGGCTGCCTGCTGCCCACATTAAGCTCTCCAAAGTTCACTTTAGATATGGAAAACTGTCTTTAGTCCGCTCTCCATGGAGCACAGAATGGCGATCGATTTTACGCTGACCGCCTACCAAAAACGGCTTCAGCGCATCGCAAGGGAGTTCGCCAACGACATCCTGCAGCCCCTGGTCCGGGCCGCCGATGAAGATCCCGACCCGCAGCACGCATTTCTGGCGACCAAGAGCGCCTATATCGAAAGCTACAAACTGGGCTTCGCGACCGGCTTTATTCCCCGGGAATATGGCGGAGGCGGCATCAGCAATGTCGACCTGCAGGTCGTCGTCGAGGAACTGACTGCGGTTGATCCGGGCTTTGCGACAATCCTCTTGGTGAACGGCCTGGCCTTGATGCCGCTCGTCTGGTTCGGATCGGAAGCGCAGAAGCAGAAATGGCTGAGACCTGCAACCAGCGACCCGCGTGGGGAGTATCTCGCCGGCTGGACTGTGAGCGAAGCGGCAGGAGCGCCGGGAGGCACAGCCAATTTCGACGGGGCCGCCGCGTTCCCTGCCGGCATTTCATTGACCGCGACGCACGACGCCAAGAACGGCGAGTATATCCTGAACGGCCGCAAATTCTGGCCCTGCAATGCAGGCGGCTGGGATCTGCGTGGAGCGGATGTCAATGTCTGTATCGTCCGCACCAGCCCGGGCGCGGAAGGATCGAAGGGGCTGAGCGCCATCATCGTTCCCCGCTCCGCCACTGGCGTACGTTACGAACAACCGATCTCCAAACTCGGACACAGGCTGAGTCAGAACAACTCTATCATTTTCGAGGACTGCCGTATCGCCGAAGAGAACGCGTTCGCGATCGGCGACGGTGACCTCGTGATCAACAAGGCGTTCACGTGGTCCGGGCCGGTGGCGGCAATCGCATCCGTCGGGGTCGCGCGCTCGGCTTACGAATACGCACTGAAATGGGCCAAGACCTATACGGGGGGCGGAGACAAGCCGATCATCCACCATCAGGCCGTCGCCTACACGCTCGCGGAAGTCGCGATGAAGGTCGAGGCCGGCCGCGCCTTTGCATGGAAGGCAGCTCACTATCACGACATGAACAATGCGGACGGACACGCGATTGGGCCGATGGCAAAGGTCTTTTGCAGTGAGCTGTTGTTCGGTGCCGTATTTCAGGCCATGAAGGCGGTCGGCGTCAACGCCCTCGACCGCGCCAATCCGCTCGAGCGCTACCTACGCGAGGCGGCTGTTTTCCCGCTCTACGATGCAGGCAATATTGGCATGCAGATGCGGAAGATCTGCGCCGTCATGGCCGATCCGGATTTCGATCCGCGTGCGATCGCCCGCTCCGCCCCGACACCCTTCGACAAGATTGCTCGACCGACGAAGGTCAAGCAGGCGGCGAAAACTTGAACCGGCACGCCTGGCCGCCGCGCTGCATGCACTCTTGATGCTCGATCGGAGCCCCCATCAGTCCCGACAGAAATCCCAGATCGAACTGACACACTTCGATGTAGTCCTTCGACAGGTCGTGGAACACGCAATTCTTGCATTCGATGCGTGGCAGCTTGTCGCCCTTCTCGGGCGCGATGGTACGCGCCGCGAAGCCGGTCTCGTTCATGATCCGGACGATTTCCACCACGCGCTCCACTCGAGTTTTGCCGACCAGCCGCGGGATCGCAGCCGCCGACATGTCGACACCGAGCTCGTACATGTAGCTTCCGAACTTGGAAGCGCCGATCTTCTTGCGAAGGTTCTCGAACATCACTCGGGAAAACCACGAGTAACGCTTGGGAAACAGGTCGATCCCGCTCTCGGTCAGCGTATAGAGGAACTTCGGGCGGCCACCGCTCCTCGACGTCGAATGCTGCACGAAGCCCGACCGCTCCAGCCCCGATAGGTGCTGCTTCACCGCGCTGCGCGTGATGTCGACCTGAGCCACCAGGTCATCAATCGTCAAGCCGGCCTTGGCTTCCAGTAACTTCGTAAGCAGCTTCTGCTGCGTGTCTCCAACGATCACCTTGCCGTCCTCGCCCGGATCCTTCGACAGCCCCGCTCCGCGCCCGAACCCGCCACCACACCGCAGATCTCGTCGCCAACACCTATCCTACGTCAGGCGTCGTTGTTGCGGCAATTTCGGTCAGCGCCTGCCCAATTCGCCCCCAGACTGCTCACGCCCTGCTCGATTACACCACTTTAAACAGTTTTAACTGCCTAATCTATCTTCTTGTCGTCTCGCCGCGACGGGCCATCATGACGGACGAGGCCCTGACGAGAGATGCCGGGACATCTCGCCATCGCGGTCTCGAACTTCATCAGTTGAGGGAGAACGAAAATGGCGATCGATTTCACGATGTCGGCGAGCCAGAAGAGCATTCAGAAGATGGCGAGAGACTTTTCGGAGGGCGTTCTCGCGCCGGTCATCCCGGCGGCCGACCGGGAGCCCGATCCGATGCTGGCCTACCAGAAGACTAAATCGGCCTATGTCGAGGCCTACAAGGCAGGCATCGCCATGGCGATGCTCCCCAAGGAATACGGCGGCGGCGGTCTGTCATGCCTCGACTTCGTTATCGCAGCCGAAGAGATCTGCGCCGTCGATCCCGGCTTCGCCTGTACCGTGCTGTGCAACGGACTCGGCCTGATGCCCGTCGCCTGGTACGGCAGCGAAGAGCAGAAGAAGCGTTTCATCGGAGCGGCGACCTCCGACCCGACCGGCACGTATCTGAGTGCTTGGACCGCCGGCGAACCTCCGGGCGGCACCGGCGGCACCGCCAACTTCGACAGCCCGGTTCCGAAGGCCGGCATCGGCATGACCGCCGTGCGCGAAGGCGATTACTTCATCATCAACGGCAAGAAGAAATGGTCGTCGTCGGCCGGCTGGGACGGCCTCGGCTCGAACACGCAAACCGCGATCATCCGGACCGACACGACGGTCGGCGGCACCAAAGGTCTGTCCGCCATCGTGATCGAACGCGGCACGCCGGGCGTCACCTGGACTTTTCTCGACAAAGAGGGCCATCGCACCACCTCGAACGCGCTCGTGGTGTTCAAGGACGCCAAGGTGCCGGTCGACAATCTGCTTCCCGGAGCGGAAGGCAACGGCGACTTCGTGATCAATCGTAACTTCGCGTGGTCAGGTCCCGTGGCAGCCATCGCGGCGGTCGGCGTGGCCCGCGCGGCCTACGAAGACGCGCTGAAGTTCCTCAAGAGTCACACCGCCGGGTCGCTGACGCCGATCATCCGCTTCCAGAATGCGGGCTACATCATGGGCGATGTTGCGGCCAAGATCGAATCGGCGCGCTACTTCTCGTGGCGAGCCGCGGACTATCTCGACAAGCACGGACAGCACGCCGAACTGATCGGCGCGATGTGCAAGATCAACGTCACCGAAACGATGTTCGATTGCGTTTACAAGTGCATGCAGGTCGTCGGCGTCAACAGCCTCAGCACCGAGCACAAGTTCGGAAAGTATCTGCGTGAGGCCTCGGTGCTGCCGATCTACGATGGCGGCAACATGGGCATGCAGCGCCGCCGGGTCCACGGCGTGATCGCGGAGGAGAGCTTCGATCCTCGCGCGCTGATGGACGACGACTTCGTCCGTTTCGACAAGTCGATGGAGGAAATCGGCACGGTCGCCGATCCGCTGCCGACATCCCGCGGCATCATGCAGGCGGCCGAATAGGATCGCAGGCAACCAAGGCGGGCCGGTCACGGCCGTCCCGCCTCCGACCTGACGCTGCAGGTCGATTGCTAGTCCGCCGACGTGCTCGGCGGTTTCATCAGTGAAAACAGTTCGTCCACCGTCTGCTGCGCCGTCAGACGCACGCGTTCGGTATCGAGGGCACCACCGATCCTGATGCCGCCAACCACAGCGCGGATCTCATCGCGAAACTCGCTGAGGAAACGCAGCGGGTCGGGCTGATCGTTGGCGACGCGCGCGATCAGGCCGGTGATCAGAATCTGGCAGGCGATCATCCGCCCGTTCAGCTCTTCCATGCCCCTCTCCGGACCGCCCCGGCTGACATGCCACGCGGGACGTGGCGCGGGATATGACCGAGTGGCGCTGGACTGACAATTGGAACAGTTCTCAACTGCGCGTCGCCGAGACACCGTCAGCGGCGAAACGGGTCGTGGCCCCGGCGATCCGAAAGCATCAAGGCCGCGTCGAGAGCCGGCTTCGACCCGAGCGGTTCCGATCCGGCGGAGGTCCCACCTGCCTCGCCAGCCCTCGCGGCACTTCATGAAGCTTTGGCAATGTAGCAGAAACTCAAGGGTTATTGTGTTTACACTGTTGCCGCACCTAGTTAGTTGCAGATGAACTCCTGATCGCCGCTTGGGCTGGACGGCGCGTGTCCGTGTGGGTCCCGGCGCGAAAGCATCGGATCGGCCATGAGCACTCCCCGCCCCCTCCGCCGGGTCATCACCGTTCTCATCATTCTCGGAGCGGCCGGGGCCGGCATCTGGGGCTGGCAGCATTACCGGGCCGGTTCCGGCGGCCACCAGGCTGAAGCGGCCAAGGATCCCGGCAAGGCGAGCCGCGGGCCGGCCATTCCGGTGACCATCGCCACCGTGCAGAAGGCGAGCTTCCCGCTTTATCTCAGCAGCCTCGGCACCGTGCAGGGCTTCAACACCGTCGTGGTCAGGACCCGGGTGGACGGCCAAATCGATCAGATCGCCTTCAAGGAAGGCCAGATCGTCCAGGCCGGCGACCTGATCGCCCAGATCGATCCGCGGCCGTTCCAGGCCACGCTCGACCAGGCCAAGGCCAAGAAGGCGCAGGACGAAGCCAATCTGGCCAATGCCCAGCTCGATCTCGGCCGCTCCGTCCGGCTCGGCGAATTCGCCACCAAGCAGCAGACCGACACCCAGCGCTCCACCGTCCAGCAGCTCACCGCCCAGATCGCGGCCGACGACGCAGCGATCGCCAACGCCCAGACCCAGCTCGACTACGCCAGCGTCAAGGCGCCGATCTCCGGTGTCACCGGCATCCGCCAGGTCGACAAGGGCAACATCGTCAACGCCGCGACCCAGACCGGCATCGTCACCATCGCCCAGATCGAGCCGATCGCCGTGATCTTCACGGCGCCCGAGGAACGCGTCTCCGACATCAACAAGGCGCAGGCGGCGCATCCGCTGCAGGTGATCGCGCTGTCGACCGACGGCAAGACGCGGCTGTCCGAAGGTGTGCTGTCGGTGGTCAACAACCAGGTCGATTCCAACAGCGGCACGGTCCGGCTCAAGGCGGTGTTCGACAACAAGGACCATGCGCTGTGGCCGGGCCTCGCGGTGTCGACCGAGCTGCTGATCAAGACGCTCGACGGCGTCGTGATCGCCCCCAACGAGGCGATCCAGCACGGCGCCGACGGTCTCTACGCCTATGCGGTCGACGCCGACAACAAGGCGCAGGTCCGCAAGCTGCAGGTCGGCCCGACCAACGACCGCGACACGGTGATCACCAGCGGGCTCGAACCAGGCGACCGGGTGATCGTCGGCGGCCAGTACAAGGTGAAACCCGGCGCCACAGTGGCCTTCAAGGTCGCCGACGGGCAGCCGCCGCCCGCCCTTACGACCGGATCGGCCGCCGGCGGAGCGCGCTGACATGGACGGCGGCATCTCTTCTCCGTTCATCCGCTATCCGATCGCCACCTCGCTGCTGATGGCCGGCATCCTGTTCGTCGGCCTGGTCGCCTATCCGATGCTGCCGGTGGCGCCGCTGCCGCAGGTCGACTTCCCGACCATCCAGGTCTCCGCCAGCCTGCCCGGCGCCAGCCCCGAGACGATGGCGTCCTCGGTGGCGCAGCCGCTGGAGCGGCAGTTCGCCCAGATCCCCGGCGTCGCGCAGCTGACCTCGAGCAGTTCGCTGGGCTCGACCGCGGTGACGATCCAGTTCGATCTCAGCCGCGCCATCGACGGCGCCGCCAACGACGTCCAGGCCGCCATCAACGCCGCCGGCGGCCAGTTGCCGAAGACGCTGCCGAGCCCGCCGACCTATCGCAAGGTCAACCCGGCGGATTCGCCGATCCTGCTGCTGTCGGCGACCTCCGACACGCTGCCGCTGATCGAGGTCAGCGACGCCGTCGACGCCCAGCTCGCCCAGCAGATCAGCCAGATCACCGGCGTCGCCCAGGTGCTGATTGGCGGCCAGCAGAAACCCGCGATCCGCGTTCAGGTCGATCCGGCCAAGCTGGTGGCGAAGGGGCTGTCGCTGGAAGACGTCCGCACCCGCATCGGCATCACCACCGTCGACGCCCCCAAGGGCAATATCGACGGCACCAAGCGCAGCTACACCATCTACGCCAACGACCAACTGACCCGCGCCAAGGACTGGAACGACGTCATCATCGCCTATCGCAACGGCGGCCCGCTGCGCATCCGCGACATCGGCCAGGCGGTCGCCGGGCCCGAGGACGCCAAGCAGGCGGCCTGGGCCAACGGCAAGCGCGGCGTGTTCCTGGTGATCTTCAAGCAGCCGGGCGCCAACGTCATCGACACCGTCGACAAGATCAAGGCGCAGCTGCCGCGCCTCGTCGCCGCGATCCCGCCGGCGGTGAAGATCGACGTCATCAGCGATCGCACCCAGACCATCCGGGCCGCGGTCGAGGACGTGCAGTTCACCCTGCTCTTGACCATCGCGCTGGTGGTGATGGTGATCTTCCTGTTCCTGCGCAACGTCTGGGCCACCATCATCCCGAGCGTGACGGTGCCGCTGGCGCTGCTCGGCGCCTGCGCGCTGATGTGGGCGGCCGGCTATTCGCTCGACAATCTGTCGCTGATGGCGCTGACGATCTCGGTCGGCTTCGTGGTCGACGACGCCATCGTGATGCTGGAGAACATCACCCGCTACATCGAGGAAGGCGAAACCCCGATGGCGGCGGCGCTGAAGGGCGCCGGCGAAATCGGCTTCACCATCGTGTCGATTTCGATCTCGCTGATCGCCGTGCTGATCCCGCTGCTGCTGATGGGCGGCATCATCGGCCGGCTGTTCCGCGAATTCGCCGTGACGCTGGCGATGACCATCGTGGTGTCGCTGGTGGTGTCGCTGACGCTGACGCCGATGATGGCGTCGCGCTTCCTGCGCAACGAGCATGCCGTCAAGCACGGCCGGCTGTACGACCTCAGCGAGCGCGGCTTCGAAGCGATGCTGCGCGCCTATGAGCGCGGGCTCGATCTGGTGCTGCGCTGGCGCCTGACCACGCTGATGGTGTTCTTCGCCACCGTCGGCCTGTCGGTGTACCTGTTCATGGTGATTCCGAAGGGCTTTTTCCCGCAGCAGGACACCGGGCTGATCACCGCGTCCTCGGAGGCCGCGCAGGACATCTCCTTCGCCGACATGAAGACGCGCCAGGAAGCGCTCGGCAAGATCGTGCAGGCCGATCCCGACGTCGCCAGCGTGGCGATGTCGATCGGCGGCTCCGGCAGCGCGCTCAACACCGGCCGGATGTTCATCACGCTGAAGCCGCGCGACGAGCGCGCCGCCAGCGCCCAGCAGATCATCGCCCGCCTGCGGCCGAAGCTCGAACAGGTCGAAGGCGCCCGGCTGTTCATGCAGGCCGCGCAGGACGTCCGGCTCGGCGGCCGACCGACCCGCACCCAGTTCGAGTACACCCTGCAGGACGCCAACCTCACCGAGCTCAACGACTGGGCCCCGAAGGTGCTGGCCAAGCTGCAGACGCTGCCGGAGCTGCGCGACGTCGCCAGCGATCAGCAGACCGAAGGCACCACGTTGACGCTGACGATCAACCGCGACACCGCCTCGCGCTTCGGCATCCAGGTGCAGCTGATCGACGATACGCTGTACGACGCGTTCGGCCAGCGCCAGGTCGCGCAATACTTCACCCAGACCAACTCCTACCACGTCATCCTGGAGGTGCTGCCGGAGCTGCAGGGCAAGGTCGAGTCGCTGGACAAGATCTACATCACCTCGCCGACCACCGGCGATGCGGTGCCGCTGTCGGCGTTCGCCAAATGGACCACCGTGCCGGTGCGCCCGCTGTCGATCGCGCATCAGGGCCAGTTCCCCGCTACCACGATCAGCTTCAACCTGGCGTCGGGCGCCGCGCTCGGCCAGGCCACCGAGGCGGTGCAGCGCGCGATGGCCGAGATCGGCGCGCCGCAGACGCTGAACGGCAGCTTCCAGGGCACCGCGCAGGCGTTCCAGCAATCGCTCGGCACCGTGCCGCTGCTGATCCTCGCCGCGCTGGTGGTGGTCTATCTGATCCTCGGCATTCTCTACGAGAGCTACATCCACCCGCTGACGATTCTCTCCACCCTGCCCTCGGCCGGCGTCGGCGCGCTGGCGATCCTGATGCTGTTCGGCTTCGACTTCAGCCTGATCGCGCTGATCGGCGTCATCCTGTTGATCGGCATCGTCAAGAAGAACGGCATCATGCTGGTCGACTTCGCCATCGCGGCCGAGCGCGACGAGCATCTCGATCCGGAACAGGCGATCCGCAAGGCGGCGCTGCTGCGCTTCCGCCCGATCATGATGACCACGATGGCGGCGCTGCTCGGCGGCGTGCCGCTGATGCTCGGCACCGGCACCGGCTCGGAAATCCGCCAGCCGCTCGGCTACGCCATGGTCGGCGGCCTCGCCGTCAGCCAGGCGCTGACGCTGTTCACCACCCCGGTGGTCTATCTCTATCTCGACCGCCTCTCCAACGCGCTGACGGCCTGGAGCCGCGGACGGCGGCCGGATGAGCCGGGCGTGCCCCATGGTGAGGTCAAGCAGGCGGCGGAGTAAGGGTCACGGCCGGGGCGATTTGAACTGTCATCAATGTCAGGAAGCCCCTTGCAGGACCGGCCCGACCCCGCTAGAAGTCGCGCCATCGCGAGCCGCCGGGGCCGACCGATTGAGTCCGCCCCCGGTTCGACCCTAAGTGCCTGGCTCTGCCGGCATTTTCGGTGGGGAATGGTGTAACGGTAGCACAACAGACTCTGACTCTGTTTGTCTTGGTTCGAATCCAGGTTCCCCAGCCAGCCCGAACGTCCATAAAGACTCAAACTGCAAAGCCAACTCAGGATTGATCCGATCTCGATGCTCCAGCAGAGATCGGTGACGCCGTCGACGGTCGTCTCACGCGGTTCACACGCGTGCCTGCAGACTGACGGTCGCTCAAAGGCCGCCGCCAGCCTACCTTGAGGTCTCCGTCCTACCTGGTGTGACGCTGCACGAAGGCATGCACTTCGGCGGCGATCAGGTCCTTGTCGTGATCGATGGTCGCGACGTGATAGGAGCGGTTGAGCCACAACAGCTCGACGCGGTCGGACCCGACATTGTTGGCAATCACGGTCGCATTGGTGGGCGACAGCACGTGGTCGACGCGCGAGTTGATCACGAAGGTCGGGCACTTGATGCGGGACAGCAGCGCGCGGGCAGTCGCGGCAAGGCCGATCGCATGCTTCATGCAGACCACCGGCACCTCCGGATAGGCGAGCTCCTTGGTGGCCGTATCCATCATGTCGGAGCCGATGCCCGGGATCGTGTCGGGCATATTCCGGGCGTAGGCGATCGACGCCATGTCGGGCGATTCGATCTGCGCAGCCGCGTTGATCGGGATTACCCCAGCAACCTTGTCGGGGTGCATCGCGGCGAGATACAGCGACAGCGTGCCGCCCATCGACAGTCCGGCGACGAAGACCTTGTCGCACTTCGCCGAGATTTCGATCAGCGCGTCTTCGGCGGCGCCGACCCAGTCGGCTGCGGTCGTCTTCGCCATCGCAGTGGGCGAGACGCCGTGGCCCGGTAGCCGCGGACCAAGCACCGTGTAGCCGTGCTCGCCGAGACGCTCGCCGAGATAGCGCATGCTCTGTGGGCTGCCGGTGAATCCGTGCACCACCAGAATGCCCACCTTGCCTCCGTCGAAGGAAAACGCTTCCGCTCCGGGCAGCACAGCCTCACTCATGTCAATCTCCAACTCGTGGTGTGTGTTAGTTCAGGTGTGACGCTTTGAATAGGCAACCGCCGCTACGATTACGATCAGTCCCTGCAGCATCAGCTTGCCGGGCTCGCCGAGCCCGAAGCTGGTGAGGAAGTTGAACAGAAAGGTCAGCATGAAGGCGGCTGCCGCCGGCCCCCACATGCCGCCTCTGCCGGCGCCGAAATTGATGCCACCGAGGATCGATGCCGACAGCGAGTTGAGCGCGAGATCCTGCCCGATGTTGACGGTGCCGACGCCGACAAAGCCCAGGAGGAAGAAGCAGCTCAGCACGGAGAACAGCCCGGACACCGTATGGGCGACCAGCACGATGCGGGCGTGCGGAATGCCGGACATTTCCGCCGCCAGCGGATTCGAGCCGACCGCGCGCACGTAGCGGCCAAAAACGGTGAAACGGTCGATGTAGTACAGCGGAAGCAGAGCAAGCACCCACAATATCGGAGCGACCGGGATGCCGCCGATGCGGCTGGTGACGACGTCACGCAGGATTTGTGGCACGTCGCCAGGCGCGCGGAATTGGCTGAAGGCGATGACGACGCCGGTCAAAATGATCGACATTGCCAGCGTCACAATCACGGCCGAGGCTTTGCGTACCGTGATGATGATGCCGTTGATGAAACCGATCGCGAGGCCCACCACGATGCACAGCGCGATGGCTGCGAGCGGCGGCACCGGCATCGTACCGCTGGTGAGGATATAACTCGTCACCGCCATGATGCCCGCCGAGGACAGGTCGATCGAGCGGCAGCGGATGACGAGGCTTTGTCCGATTGTTGCCAATCCGAGCGGAGCCGCCTGTCGCAACATCAGCATCAGGAACAATGGCGACAGCAGATGGGGATGCGTGAAATACGCGATGCCCAACAGCAAGGCGAGCAGCGGATAGGCTGGCGGAAGGCCGGCAATCCAGCGCAGCGACGCGACGATCGGGCTGGTCGCGCGCGGTTCAGCCAAAATCGTCACAGTCCGATCACCTTTCGTTTTTGCAGCGAGATCGCGACCAGCAGCAGCACGCCGGTGAAGGCGCTGCGGACAAAAGGCGAGATACCCATCAGGTTCATGCCGTTGGCGAGCAACCCTAAGGTGAGCGCCCCGGTGACCGCGCCGAGTACGCCGCCGATGCCGCCGCTGAGCTGGACATTGCCGAGCGCGATAGCGGTGATCGAATCCAGCGCCAAAGGACCGCCCATTGTGGGATCGGCAGAGGCGACGCGTGCCGACAGAAACAGCCCGGCGCAGACCGCCGACAGGCTGCAGAAGATGTAGGCCGCAATCGTCGATGGCACGACGCGCAGACCGTTGAGATGCGCATTGGGCGGGCTGGCGCCGATGGCGTATAAATGAAGCCCGAGTTGACTGCGCCGCAGCAGCACGTAGGTGATGCCGATCGCAGCGATACACCAGACGATCGCAATCGGCGCGCCGCCGATCCTCGACTGCGCGAGCGCCTGCAGACCGGCCGGAATCGCACTGCTCGGCGCCGGCAGAATGAAGTAAGCGACGCCTTGCAGAAACGTCGCCATGCTGAAGGTCATGATCAACGGGTGCACGCCGAACACCGCCGTGCCTACGCCGTTCGCGGCGCCGACCAGGATCGCCAATGCGATGCACAGCGGAATTGCAGTAACGAGGCTGTCCTGGGTCGACAGGACACAGCTCGTCAGACTGACCAAGCTGCCGATCGACAGATCGATGCCGCCGACCAGCGCGACCACGAGCTGACCGAGCGAGCCGATCAACAGCACGACGATCTGGTTGACGAGATTCGACAGATTTTCCCCGCCGGTGAAGTGCGGCGCCGCAAATACCAGGAAGATGAACACGATGATCGGAATGCCGAGGCTGATCGGCGACGTTCCAAAGCGCGGATTGAACACGCGGGTCATGACGCTGCTCACGCTGCGTGCGGGGCTGACGAGCCCCCGGGCAGGGCCAGATTGAGGATCGCTTCTTCGCTCGCGTGCTTGCCGTCGAGCTCGCCGACAAATGCGCCGTTGCGAATGACCAGGATGCGGTCACACAATCCGATCAGCTCCATCATCTCGCTCGACGTCAGCAGCACACCACCCCCCTTGTCCGCGAAGTCGCGGAGCAGCCGATAGATCTCGGTCTTGGCGCCGACATCGACGCCGCGCGTCGGCTCTTCGATCAGCAGCACGTTGGAGCCGGCGGTCAGCCACCGTCCGAGCAAAACCTTCTGCTGATTGCCACCGGACAGGCTGCCCACGGCTTGCGACAAGCCGGCCGCGGCGAGATGAAGCGATTTCGCCAGTGCCTTGAGAATATCTCGCTTGATCCGTACGCGGGACAGTGCGCGCTGGATCGCCAGAATGCCGAGCGACAGGTTCTCATCAATCGGCAGATCGAGAAACAGGCCCTCGGTCTTGCGGTCCTCGGGCACGAAACCGATGCCCCGGCGCACGTTCTCGGTACGGCCGAGGCTCAGATCGACAGCCTCCGTCGCGTCGCGATCGGCTGTCGCCTTGTGCACTCCGCCGGAGACCGGGGGCGTGACGCCAGCCAGGCATCGCATCACCTCGCGCTGCCCCTGCCCCTCGAGGCCGGCGATGCCGAGGATCTCACCGCGGCGGAGCGTCAGGTCGATCGCGTTTCGATCGGCGCGGACCTGCAGCCCCTGCGCTTTGATCAGCGCCGAGCCGAAGTTCGAGACACGTGGCGGGAACAGATCCTGGATTGAGCGTCCGACCATCGCGGTCACGAGCCCGTTCGGCGTCATCTCACGGGTGGGGCGCGTGAGCACGTGCTGTCCGTCCTTCAGCACCGTGACGGTGTCGCACCAGCGCGCGATCTCCTCCAGCCGATGGCTGATGTAGAAAATCGATTTGCCTTCCTTCTGCAACTGCAACATCAGTTGGCCGAGCTTGTCGACCTCGACCTTGTTGAGCGCCGCGGTCGGCTCGTCAAAGATGAACACGGAGGCGTTGGCCGACACGCCCTTGCCTATCTCGACGAGTTGTTGCTCACCGATCGACAGTTCGGAGACCGGCCGCTCTGGATCGAGATCAATCCCGATCCGCGCCAGCAGCGCCGCCGCGTCCTTCATCATTTGCCCGTAGCGCACCATCATCATCCGGCGCGGTTCGCGGCCGAGAAACAGATTCTCGGCCACGGACAGATTTGGCAGCAGCGTGAACTCCTGAAACACCGTGGAAACGCCGTGCTGCAAGGCGTCGCGCGGCCCGGACAGGCGAACGCGCCGACCGTTGATCTCGACCTCGCCTTGCTCGGGTTGATAGACGCCGGCGAGCACTTTCATCAGGGTCGATTTGCCGGCACCGTTTTCGCCGGTGACGGCATGAATCGAGCCGGCGTGACCGGTGATCGAGACATCGCGGAGGGCCTTGGTCGCGCCGAAGCTGACGGATACTCCGCGCGCGACAACAACCTCACGTGCCTGGCCGGGCATCGTCATGACAGACACTCGATCACTGGAAGTTTCGCTTACTTGCCGAACAGCTCTTTCAGCTTGGCTTCGGGCAAGGTCGACGGCACCCAGTAGGCGTCGTTCAGATCGGGCCGGTAGTACTTGTCGATATCGGCATTGGTGATCGGCGCCGGGTCAGAGAAGTAGCCCTTGTACATCTGCTTGCCTTCGAGCAGCGCGACCGACGCGCGTACCACCGCCGGGCCGAGCCCTGGCGTAAACACGGGCGCGACGCTCTTCACACCCGAGCTCTTCCAGATCTTGAAGAAGCCGTTGTTGCCTTCACCGGTCATCGGCACCAAGGGCTTGCCAGCTTCCTTGAACACTTCGATGCAGGCTCGGGTCATCTCTGCGCCGGAGAACCAGATGCCGTCGACCGGCTTCCCCGACAGCACCAGATTTTCGCAAAGCTGCTTCGACTTCGCGTAGTTCCAGTCGCCGAACACTTCCGCGACGATCTTGATGTCGGTGCCCGCAATAGCCTTCTTGAAACCCTCGTAGCGCAGCACTTCTTCGCCGACACCAGCGACGCCGCGCACGGCCCAAATCGAGCCTTTGCCTTTCAGCTCCTTGGCAAGAAACTCGCCGCCGACGCGACCGAATGCGCCGCCGCCGCCGAATACTTCCAGGGTTCCGTTGAGCTCGCCATTGCTGGCGCCAAACACCACGACCGGGATGCCTTTCGCGACGGCCTTGTCCACCTGAGCTGCCACCACTGGGAAGGCGATCGGCGCGACGATCAGCAGATCGACGTTGCGAGCCATCAGATCTTCGATATCGGCGACCTGCTTGGCGGGCTTCCAGTCCGCCTCGAGCACGGTGAACTCGCCGATGTTCTTGTTGAGCGAGGCCTCGTATTTCATCTCCTGAAGCATCTGGACGATCCAGGTGTTGCCGACGCCTGGGAAGGCAAGGCCGATCTTCCAGGGCGGCGCCTTCTTGAACTTGCCTTCCGGAATGATGTCTTTGGACGAAGGCGCGATCAGGCCTGGCGGCAACAATTGCACGTCCTCTGCCCAAGCTCCGATCGACGTCACGCTGCTGACGAGCATGGCTGCCGCCAGCGAAATCATCCCCCGTGCAAATCTCTTCATTGGTTTCCCCCTGGTTTGATTGTCGTCCAGGGTGGGCGAGCGATCACGTCGAGCGCACGGCATCGATGCCGCCTCCGCCCCATTGCTGTCGCGTCTTCGCACCGTACAGACGACGGCGCAGAACACCCGGTAGCAGAGGACATTGGCGGCGCCCGAGTGGCGCAATGGCGGGACGAACCCGCACCTCCCTGTTCGTTATTTTCGTTTTAGCTTTCGTATTGTTACTAAGCCGAAGCAAACGTCAAGAGACGTGCGCGAGTGAGTCGCACCTCTCAGTCACTCCACGGTTGCGCCAGCAACCAATATTGCAGCGCAAAATCCGGCAGTGCGTCGCGACGAGCACACGAGCGTTATACACGCGATCGCTGCGCGCAATGGCTCTGCCCTCCATAGCCAATTAGTTAGGAAGCGCGGAATCGTTTCGGGAAGAGCGGTCGACGACCGTTTGGACCTGCACGAACACGTCGTAACGCACGGTCTTCCCCGCAATCTGATAAGACGGTTTGCGAACGCCACGAAGCGGCTCCGCGCGCAGCGGCCATTTCAGCACCACGCGAGTGCAACGCGTCGCCAGCGCCGCATGCATCAGTTCGCCCACGTCAGGATCGGCCCCCACGAGGTCGCGAAGTAACCGCATTTCCTGCTTGACCAGCGCGGTCTTGCTTCGCTCCGGGTGCATCGGGTCGACGGTGACGACGTCGGCCTCGAGGGTTGGCAGCAGTTCGCGGGCGTCGCCGTGCAGCAGGGTCATGCGGGCGATGATGTCCGCGAGGTCGGGGCTTTCGGCCCGCGCGGCTTCGAGGGCTTCGGCGAGTAGGGCGTGGACCTGCGGGGAGCGCTCGATCAGCATCACGGTGGCGCCCATGGCGGCGAGCAGGAAGGCGTCGCGGCCGAGGCCGGCGGTGGCGTCGATGATGGTCAGCGCGCGGCCGGGCGCCATGCCGGTGGCCTTGAGCAGCGCGTGGCTGCGCGCCGCGCCGGTGCGCAGCTTGTATCCGGTCGCGCCGCCGACGAAATCGACGGCGAGCGCGGACCGGCCGGCCTTGGCCATCGCGCTATTGCAGGCTGAGCGCCACGAAGCGCAGCTCGCCGTCGCCGTTGGAGACCAGCAGCAGCACCGACTTCTTGCCGTCCTTCTTGAGCTGGTCGACGCGCTTCTTGATCTCGGCGGCGCTCGCCACCGATTCCTGCGCGACCTCGACGATGACGTCGCCCGCGCCGAGCCGCTTCTCGGCCGCGTCGGAGCCGTCGTCGACGCCGGTCACCAGCACGCCCTTGACGCTGTCCTTGATCTTGTAGCGGCCGCGCAGATCCTTCGACAGCACGGCGAGATCGAGGCCGAGCGCCTTCTGCGTCACCGGCTTCTCGGGCTCCGGCTGCGACTTGGCCGAGGCCGGCTGCGGCTTGGCGCCGTCGTCGAGGCGGCCGAGCGTGACCTGCTTGGTCTCTTCCTTGCCCTTGCGGATGATCACCACGTCGACGGTCTTGCCGACCGCGGTGTCGGCGACCACGCGCGACAGGTCCTTCGGCTCCTTGACGTCCTTGCCGTCGAATTTGACGACGACGTCGCCCGGCTCGATGCCGGCCGGCTTGGCTGGGCCCTTGTCGTCGATGCCGGCGACCAGCGCGCCGCGCGCCGGCTTGATGTTGAGGCTCTCGGCGATTTCGTCGGTGACCTGCTGGATGCGCACGCCGAGCCAGCCGCGGCGCAGCTCGCCGAACTGGCGCAGCTGATCGACCACGCCGACCACGGTCTTGGACGGCACCGCGAAGCCGATGCCGATCGAGCCGCCGGACGGCGAGATGATCAGCGTGTTGACGCCAATCACTTCGCCGTTGAGGTTGAACAGCGGGCCGCCGGAATTGCCGCGATTGATCGCCGCGTCGGTCTGGATGTAGCTGTCGTAGGGTCCGGAGTTGATATCGCGATTGCGCGCCGAGACGATGCCGGCGGTCACCGTGCCACCGAGCGAGAACGGGTTGCCGATCGCCACCACCCATTCGCCGAGCCGCAGCTTGTCGCTGTCGCCGAACTTCACCGAGGTCAGCGTCTTGCCGGCCGGCGGGGTGAACTTCAGCACCGCGAGGTCGGTCTTCTTGTCGACGCCCACCAGCTCCGCCTTGATCTTGGTGCCGTCGTTCAGGATCACGTTGATCTCGTCGGAGTCGGCGATCACGTGGTTGTTGGTGACCGCGACGCCGGACGGATCGATGATGAAGCCGGAGCCGAGCGAATTGGTCTTGCGCGGGCCGCCGTCCTTGCCGCCGCGGCGGTTCTTGAAGAAGTCGTCGAAGAACTCCTCGAACGGCGAGCCCGGCGGCAGGTTCGGCTTGGCGCTGTTGCCTTCGCCGGGCGAGCCCTTGGCGTCGACCGTCTGGGTGGTCGAGATGTTGACCACCGCGTCGATCACCTTCTCGGCGACATCGGCGATGCCCTCGGGGCCGCGGGCTTGCGCCGGCGCCACCGTGAGCGCGGTGGCGGCGCCGAGGCACAAGGCCGTCAGCAGGGGCCGGATGCGAAGGCCGAAGGCGTGGGTCGCAGCGGACATGATCGAGACGTCTCCTGAAGGAAGCACGGCGCCATCCGGCGCGGCCATCTGACAACTCTGCGCCCGGTGCGTGGCCCGGCGCAAGCATCGGAATCGTTTGAAACTACCCCATCCGCGGCACCGATTGCGGCGAAATGCAGACGCACCGGCTCACGATGGCGTTGAAAACCAAAGACTTGCCTCGGCTCCGGCAAATCGGCCGGCGGTGAGCCTGATCCACCCGACACCCGCAGATGAAGCGCGCGGCCGACTTGGCGGCGGTTCCGGGGAGCGTGCGAGCCGCGGCTCAGTGGCGGACCAGCCAGATCAACAGCAGGCCGAGCACGGCCGACACCAGGCCGACGGCCCGCAGCACATTGTCGGGGGTCGCCAGCGCGCTTTTCATGGCGCGCCGCATCCAGCTCGGGCTCGCGGCGAAGATCAGGCCTTCCAGCACGAACAGTACACCCACCCCGATCAGGAGGTCGGCGAATGCGAAAGACCTCATGCGACTGTATCCTCCCGGCCGGCGATGGCGCCGGCTGCAATTGTCAAAGAGCGCGGACCCTGCGGTCCGCGCCCTGATGTCGCGCCTGTTCTAATCGAGCGTATCGGGGAACGCAAAACGCATTCCCGCCCGATAGCTATTCGCAACCGTGCCGTTAGCGCGGCACAGCCGGTGCGGCGGGCGCGGCTGCGGCCGGAGTTGCTGCGGCCGGAGCCGTCGCGGCGCCGTTGCGACCACCCGGCGTCCCGAAGAACCGGAAGAAGTCGGAGTCGGGCCGCAGCAGATAGCGGGTGTCCGAACTCTTCAGCGCGTTGTCGTAGGCCGTCATCGACCGGTAGAACGCGAAGAACTCCGGATCCTTCGAGTAGGCCGAGGCGAACAGGCGGTTACGCTCGGCGTCGCCGGAACCGCGGATCTCTTCGGCCTGCGAGTTGGCTTCGGCGACGATCACGGTGGCTTCGCGGTCGGCGCGAGAGCGGATCTCCTGCGCCTTCTGGCCACCCTGGGCGCGGAACTCGGCGGCTTCGCGCTGACGCTCGGTCTGCATCCGCTGATACACCGCCTGGCTGTTCTGATCCGGCAGATCGGCGCGGCGGATGCGGACGTCGACCACCGAGATGCCGTAGTTCTCGGCTTCGCGGTCGAGCTGGGCGCGGATCCGCTGCATCAGGCCTTCACGCTCGTCGCGCACCACCTGGATGAAGGTGACCTCGCCGAGCACGCGGCGCAGAGCGGCGTTGAGTAGCGTGGTGAGCTGGATGTTGGCGGCCGGGATCGAGCCGACGCTCTGATAGAAGCGCAGCGCGTTGCGGATGCGATAGCGCGCGAACGCGTCCACCACGAGCCGCTTCTGGTCCGACGCGATCACTTCCTGCGACGGATTCTCGAGGTCGAGGATGCGCTTGTCGATGCTGATCACCGAGTCGATGAACGGCGCCTTGAAGTGCAGGCCCGGTTCGGTAACCACGCGCACCGGCTCGCCGAGGCGAACCAGCAGGACCTGCTCGGTCTGGCGCACGGTGAACAGCGACGACCAGCCGACGATGACGACGACCAGGAGAACGATCAGGCCGACAATGCCCGCGATACCCGCTCTCATCGGGTGCCTCCCTGCGTCTGCTGGTTCTGCTGCGGCTGCGCCGCCGGCGCCTGCTGCTGACGGCGCGGGCTGAGTTCGCTCAGCGGCAGATACGGCACGACACCCTGGCCCGCATTCGGACCGGAGCCGGGGTCGTAGACGAGCTTCTCGGCCGGGCCGAGCACGCGCTCCATGGTTTCGAGATAGATGCGCTCGCGCGTCACGTCGGGAGCCTTCCTGTATTCTTCATAGACGTCGAGGAAGCGCGCGCTCTGGCCCTTGGCCTCGGCGACCGCCTGCCCCTTGTAGCCTTCGGCGTTCTGGATGATCTGCGCGGCGCGGCCCTTGGCGTCGGGGATCACACGGTTGGCGTAGGTCTGCGCTTCGTTCTGCAGCCGCTCGAGGTCGGCGCGCGCGGCCTGCACGTCGCGGAACGCGTCGATGACCTGCTGCGGCGGATCGACCTTCTGCATCTGCACCTGCTGCACCAGGACGCCGGCGCCGTAGCTGTCGAGCGTCTTCTGCATCAACTCCTGCACGCCGGTCTCGATCGTGGTGCGGGCGCCGGTCAGGATCGGCTGGATGTTGGAGCGGCCGATCACTTCGCGCATCGCGCTCTCGGCCACGGCCTTCACGGTGCCTTCCGGATTCTGGATGTTGAACAGGAAGTCGCCGACGCCGTCGGGCTTGATCCGCCACAACACGGTGAAGTCGACGTCGACGATGTTCTCGTCGCCGGTCAGCATCAGGCTTTCCTCGGGCACGTCGCGCACCGTGGTGCCGCGCCGCGCCGGATCGCTGATCAGCGTCATGCCGATGCTGATCGTCGACACGCGCAGCGCCTTCGGCAGCAGCACGGTCTCGATCGGATACGGCAGGTGATAGTTCAGGCCGGGCTGCACGGTGCGCACGTGCTTGCCGAAGCGCAGCACCACGCCGAGCTCTTCGGACTGCACCCGGAAGAAGCCCGACAGGCCCCAGATGGTCAGCGCGCCGAGCACCGCGATGGCGATGCCGAGGCCGCTGAAATAGCCGCCGGGCAGCATCTGCTGCAGGCGATCCTGACCGCGGCGAAGCAGGTCTTCGAGATCAGGCGGCCGCGGACCCGATGATTGCGGCCCCGAGCCCCACGGCCCCTTCGGACCAGAACCCCATGGGCCTCCACCTTGATTCTTCCACGGCATCAACAATCTCCTCGGCGGTCCGGCGATCATGCGGACCACAATTTGTGCACGGCTTTATAGGGGACAGCCCGGGCAGGCACAACGCGCGTCGTCTCACGTCGCGAACTATGTCTTGACACAGGTTTGTCAATGCAAAGGCGGGCGCCGCCAAGGTTAACGTGCAGCGCAGCGTCGATAGGTCACATACGAGAAATCGGCAGTATCTTCGGGGCCGGCGGGCTGGCGGGTACGTGCCACCTCCTCCCACTCGGCGCGGTCGATCGCCGGGAACGTGGTGTCACCCGCGGGGCTCGCGTGTACCTCGGTCAATTCGATACGCGAGGCCGTCGGCAACCAATGGGCGTAGATCTCGGCGCCGCCCATCACCACGATTTCGGTGGCAAAACGCCGCAGCGCATCGCCCGCCGCGACCTGCTCGGCGGCCTCGAACGACGGCGTCACCACGACGCCGCGCGCCTGGAAAGCGGCATCGCGCGTCACCACGATGTTAGTACGTCCCGGCAACGGCCGGCCGATCGACTGATAGGTCTTGCGGCCCATGATGACCGGCTTGTTCAACGTGATCGCCTTGAACCGCCGCAGATCGGACTTCAGACGCCACGGGATCGCGTTGCCCTGCCCGATCACGCCGTTCTCGGCAACGGCGACGACGAGCACGATCGGCAGGCGCGGCGCCGAACTACTCACACCGCCACCTCGGCCTTGATATGCGGGTGCGGATCGTAGCCGTGCAGCGTGAAGTCTTCGTAGCGGAAGCCGAAGATGTCCTTCACGTCGGGATTGATCGACATCACCGGCAGCGGCCGCGGCGTGCGGGTGAGCTGCAGCCGCGCCTGCTCAAGATGATTGGAGTACAGATGCGCATCGCCGAGCGTATGGACGAAATCGCCCGGCTTCAGGCCGGTGACTTGCGCCATCATCATCGTCAGGAGCGCGTAGGAGGCGATGTTGAACGGCACACCGAGAAACACGTCGGCCGAGCGCTGATAGAGCTGGCACGACAGCTTGCCGTTCGCGACGTAGAACTGGAACAGGCAGTGGCACGGCGGCAGCGCCATCTTCTCGACGTCGGCCGGATTCCACGCCGTCACCATCAGCCGGCGCGAGTCCGGGCTGCGCTTGATCATCTCGACGACGTTCGCGATCTGGTCGATCGAGCCGCCGTCGGCGGTCGGCCAGGAGCGCCACTGCGCACCGTAGACCGGGCCGAGATCGCCGTTGGCGTCCGCCCATTCGTCCCAGATCGTGACGCCGTGGTCGTGCAGATATTTGATGTTGGTGTCGCCCTGCAGGAACCACAGCAGCTCGTGCACGATCGCCTTCAGCGGCAGCCGCTTGGTGGTCAGCATCGGGAAGCCGGCGGCGAGATTGAAGCGCATCTGGTGGCCGAACACCGACAGCGTCCCGGTACCGGTGCGGTCGGTTTTCTCCGCGCCGTCGGCGAGGATGCGTTCGAGCAGGTCGTGGTACTGGATCATCGGGGGCTCGCGGTATCGCTCCTCACGGCCGCCGGCGGCGATTCCGGATCGGGAAGCCGGATCGGGAGGACTCGCTGCTCAAAATACCCCCCCGGACTTAAACGACAAGCGTTCATCCGCCCGTCCGGGTCTTTGTCACGGCTTTCTCAGGGCGCCTGTCGCTTAAGCACCATCCGCCACTTCTGCACCTCCCTCCCCACCACGCCCGCCAGCGCCTCGGGCGTGCGCTGGTCGGGCGGCGGAACAACGGCGCCGAGACCGGTCATCGGTTCGCGCACCTCGGGCTGATCCAACGCCCGGACCGCCGCCGCATTGAGCGTGGCGACCACCGCGGCGGGCGTATCCTTCGGCGCGAACAGGCCGTTCCAGGCCTCCACCTGAAACTTCGGCAGCCCCGCTTCCGCGGCCGTCGGCACTGTCGGCACCGCCGGATCGCGCTCGGCGCCGGCGATTACATAGGCCTTGATCACCTCGGTGCGCAGCGGCAGCACGGCGTTGACCATCTGATCGCACATATAGTCCACCTGCCCCGCCACCAGCGCGTCCATAGCCGGCCCCGTGCCGTTGAACGGCACCCCGGTCGGATTGATCCCGAGCAGATGGTTCAGCAGCATGCAGGAGGTATAGGACACCGAGCCGACACCCGCATGGGCGAGATTGATCGTATCCTGGTGCGCGCGCACGTAGAGCACGAACTCGCGGAAGTCGGCCGCTGGAAACTCGCGGCGGGCCAGCAGCAGGATCGGCATCCGCGCCACCAGCGCCACCGGCGCGAAATCGACATCCGGCCGGTAGCCGAGTTTCGGATAGAGCGCGACTGCGGCCGCATGGGTGCCCATATGGCCGAGCACCAGGGTGTAACCGTCCGGCAGCGCCTGCGCCGCCTTGAGCGCCCCGATCGTGCCGCCGGCACCCACGATATTGTCGACCACCACCGGCTGGCCCAGCGACTTCGCCATCTCGGCGGACACGATGCGCGCGACCACGTCGGTCGGGCCACCTTTAGCGAACGGAACGATCAGCGTGATCGGATGGGACGGAAAACTGGGCGCCTGGCCGATTGCCGGACCGGACAGCGACAAAGGGAGCACCAGGAGGGCGGCGGCCACAACCGCCACGCGCCTCAACGCCGCCGCGTACGCGAACGAAAGCATATCCGGTCTCCGGCAGAATAGGCTGGTGATATCCAAACCACTGGATGGAAATCAACCGGATCGCACAAACCCGATCCGATCCGATCCGGCAGGCCGGCACGTCTGCGCCCCCCGCATGTCGACGCCCCCTCGCAAGCTCTATCCAGTCGCGATGGCTGCCGGATCGCCGAGCGGCGCCCGCTGCACGTCCTGGTGCGGGAGGCGCGCTCAGTTCGCCGCGGCCTCTTTCAGCACCGGTGTCCATTTGGCGATCTCCGACTCGACCAGCTTGCCGAGCGCCTCGGGCGTCCGCTCTGACCGCTCCGGAATGACGCTGCCGAGATCCAGCAGTCGCTTGCGAACGTTGTCGTCGTCGAGCGCCTTCACGGCCGCGGCATTGAGGGCTGCGACGATCGGTTCGGGCGTGCCCTTCGGGGCGAAGATCGCGTTCCAGGCCTGCGCCTTTAACGCCGGCAAGCCGCCCTCGGTGGTGGTCGGCACGTCCGGCAGCGACGGATTGCGCTCCGGCGTGGCGATCGCATAGGCCTTTATGGTGCCGCCCTTGATCTGCGGCACGGCGTTGACGATCTGGTCGCACATGAAATCGACCTGCTTGCCGACCAGCGCATTCATCGCCGGGCCGGTGCCGTTGAACGGCACGCCGGTCGGCTTGATGCCCAGCACCGAGTTCAGCAACTGGCAGGACACGTGTGAAACCGAGCCGACGCCGGCGTGAGCTTCGTTGAGCTTGTCGCCATTGGCTTTGGTGTAGGCGATGAACTCGGCCAGATCCTTCGGCGGGAAATCCGTCCGCGCAAGGATCAGGATCGGCGTGCCGGCCAGCAGCGACACCGGCGCGAAGTCCTTGCGCGGATCATAGGCGAGTTTCGGATACAGCGGCACCGCGGCGGCGTGGGTGCCCATGTGGCCGGTAATGATGGTGTAGCCGTCGGGATTGGCGCGAGCCGCGCGGGTCGTCGCGGTGGTACCGCCGGCGCCGACCACATTCTCGATCACGATCGCCTGGCCGAGCGTGGTCGACATATGCTGAGCGACGATCCGCGCGATCACGTCGGTCGGACCGCCGGCCGCGAACGGCACGATCATCGTGATCGTCCGGGTCGGGTAGTCCGCCGCGAGCGCGGGCGTCGCCAGAACGGCGCCGGCCGCGAGGGTAAAGCGGCCCAGCCGCAGCAATCGAGCAAGCAAATTCATGTCGTGGCGCTCCTGCCCTGTCGAATTGTTCTTGCGATCAACAACAGCTCAACAACTAACAGCCGGCCAGAGTGGCGTAACGCCGCAGGCGGCCGGCTCAACCTTCGGATTCGACGAACACCTCGTCGCGCTTGCGCCGCAGCGCGGGTAGCACCGCGAGGATCAGCAGGCCCGCCGCAATGGCGAGCAACGTCGCCGACAGCGGCCGGGTGACGAACACCGTGGCGTCGCCGCGCGAGATCAGCAGCGCGCGGCGCAGGTTCTCTTCCATCAACGGACCAAGCACCATGCCGAGCAGCAGCGGTGCAGGCTCGAAATCATGCTTGACCAGCCAGTAGCCGATCAGGCCGAAAACGCCGGCCAGCACGACGTCCATCGGCGCATTGTTCACCGAATAGATGCCGATCGAGCAGAACACCACGATCGCCGGGAACAACAGCCGATAAGGCACCCGCAGCAATCGCACCCACATCCCGACCAGCGGCAGGTTGATGATCAGCAGCATTAGATTGCCGATCCACATCGAGGCGATCATGCCCCAGACCAGGTCCGGCTGCTTCTGCATCACCTGCGGCCCCGGCACGATGCCGTGGATGGTCATCGCGCCAACCATCAGCGCCATCACGGCGTTCGGCGGAATGCCGAGCGTCAGCAGCGGGATGAACGAGGTCTGCGCCGCCGCGTTGTTGGCGCTTTCCGGTGCCGCCACGCCTTCGATCGCGCCGCGGCCGAACCGCTTCGGATCGCGCGAGATCTTCTTCTCGAGCGTGTAGGCGGCAAACGACGCGATCACCGCGCCGCCGCCGGGCAGAATGCCAAGGATCGAGCCGAGGATGGTGCCGCGCCCGATCGCCGGCGCCGAGTCCATCAGATCCTTCCTGGTCGGCATCAGGCCGGTGATCTTGTTCTGCACCAGCTGGCGGTCGGACTCCGCGCCGGTGTCGAGATTTCGGATGATCTCGGCGAAGCCGAACACGCCCATCGCCACTGTGGCAAACCCGAGGCCGTCGGCGAGCTCGGGAATCCCGAAGGTCATCCGCGACGCGCCGGTTTCGATGTCCGAACCGACCATCGACAGCAGCAGGCCGAACAGGATCATGGCGATCGCCTTCAGCACCGAACCCTTGGCCAGCACCACCGCGAAGATCAGGCCGAGCACCATCAGCGAGAAGTACTCGGCCGGACCGAACGCCAGCGCCAGCTTCGTCAGCGGCGCGCCGAGCACCGCGATCAGAACGGTGGCGGCGCAACCGGCGAAGAACGAACCAATGGCGGCGATCGCCAGCGCCGGGCCGGCTCGGCCCTGCTTCGCCATCTGGAAGCCGTCCAGCGCCGTGACCACCGACCCGGCCTCGCCCGGAATGTTGACCAGGATCGATGTGGTCGAGCCGCCATACTGGGCGCCGTAGTAGATGCCGGCGAGCATGATCAGCGCGCCGACCGGCGGCAGGCCGAAGGTGATCGGCAGCAGCATCGCCACCGTGGCGATGGTGCCGATACCCGGCAGCACGCCGACCAGCGTGCCGACCAGTGCGCCGACGAGACAGAGACCGAGATTGACCGGAGAGGCTGCGACCTGGAAGCCGAGCGCGAGGTTCGAGAACAGATCAAGCATCGCGCACTCACCGCATCAGGAAGCTGGGATACAGCGGCATCGGCAGCCCGAGCGCGTAGGGAAACAGCAAGCTGCAGCCGAGCGTCAGCGTGATGCCGACGATGATGGTTTCTTTCCAGCGTGTCTCGGGCGTGCCGAGCGCTGAGATCAGGAAGCTGGCGAAAGCGGAGATGATCAGTCCGAGCGGACGGATTGTCGCAGCGAAGGACAGGATCGCGAGCCCGACGAACAGCGGCCCGCGCCAATGGAACTTCGCCATCGGCGCGCCGTCCATCAGCACGCCCGTCGCGGCCAGAATGAATCCGAGCCCGAGCAGCAGCACCGCGAAGATCCGCGGCGCGGTTCCGGCGCCAAACGAGAAGCCCTGCATGCCTTGAAGATCGCTCGACGCCCACAACGCGAAGGCGGCCACGGCGGCCAGCGCGAGACCGCCGATGAAATCCTGCGGCCCGCGAATCCATTTGGGAGATACGGATTTATCCGAGAGCCCGCTCGGCGCTTCGCTCATCACACCCTCCCCATTGTCGTCGTCGCGCCCGGTTGTTTGTGGGCGGCATTGTTATCTTGCCTACCCATTTTCGTCAGACAACGCCAGCGAAACCCAAGACGCCACCGGCGATCAGCAGCCAGAGCGGGTTGATGCGCGTGGCTCCCGCCACCACTGCGACGATCACCGTAACCACCGCCGCACCCGCCGACCGATCGGAGGCCATGGCCAGGACGAAGCCGCTGGCGCACATCAGCCCGATCGACAACGGCACCAGCGCCGCCTGAATGATCGCCGGCCATGGCGAATGGCTGGAGCGGCCGAGCATGCGGCTGACGACATAAGCCAGCGCCGCGGTCGGGCCGCACATCGACAGCGTCGCAACCATCGCGCCGACGACGCCGGCGACCTGGTAGCCGATCAGCGTCACGATCAGCACGTTCGGCCCCGGCGACAGTTGCGCAATCGCATAGGCATCGGCGAACTGCAGGTCGGTGAGCCAATGATGGACGTCGACGACGACGCGGTGAATCTCCGGAACGGCCGCATTGGCGCCGCCAATCGCGAACAGCGACATCATGCCGAACGTCGTGGCGAGCGAGCCGAGCGATGAGTCACCGCTGCTCATTTGGCGCGCCGCCCCACCGCGTAGTGCGCAGCGTAGCTCGCGCCGATGCTGAGCGGCACCATTACTGCCAACACCGCCGGCAACGGCAACCGCAGCACTCCCACGGCGACGAACACCGCTGCCAACAGCGCCAACGCGACCGGGTTCCGCTTGCGCAGCAGCGGCAGCAGCATCTTGGACGCGACCGCGAACAACAGCCCCACCGCCACGCAGGTGACGCCCGCGAGGGTACGGCGCAGCGCCTCGATCTCGCCATAACGCGCATACAGCGCAGCGAGCGCGGTGACGATCAGCACTGGCGGAGCGAGCAGCCCGGTGAACGCCGCGATCGCACCGGGGATGCCGCGGAACCGCGCGCCGAACACCACCGACAGGTTGACGATGTTGGGTCCCGGCAGGAAGTGACAGAGCGCGAAGGTCTCGTTGAACTCGTCCGCCGTCATCCAGCGGTGCTTCTCGACGATGCCGCGCCGCGCCCAGACCAGCACGCCGCCGAACCCGGCCAGCGACATTTGCGCGAAGGCAATGAACAGCTCGCCCAGCCCCGGCCGCGGAACCGGAGCCGCACTGTCTGCAACAACCGCAGAAGGATCGGGCATGGTGAAGCTGTAGAACGGCCGCCGACGGCGAACCATCTCTTTTTCCGGAGAGCCGCCTGTTCTGCACACAGCCGAGGGATTCGCCTCGAATGCCCTTCCGCCCCAGGCCGGCGCCCCCTATATTGGGTGCGTCGGGGCAACCCGACTATGGAAATAAACGGCCGCCGTAATAAACCATTCGGACCCGGGGGCAGTACCCGGCGCCTCCACCAAAGCCCGTGACGCAGCAGATTGCGCGGGTTTCGGCGGGGGCGAAACAGGATCGACGAGGGCGTAAAGGGCTCGCTTTTTCCCGGTATTGTTCCGCCGTTATCGGGCTACTGCAATAGTTGCCAACGACAACTATGCTCCGGTTGCTCAGGCTGCGTAACGCAGTTTGAAAGACCAAGTCTAAAGTCCTAACGGGTTAAGCTCCGTTAGGCGGGGTTCGGAGGCACCTGGCAACAGAAGCCTCCACTCAATCTCCCGCCGCGCTCCTGAAGCGCTCTCGACAGCGCAAGGACGCCCAACATTCAGCCGCGGATGGCTGCTGACCCCAGACCGCTGCCGGGGTAGCATCCTCCGACATGATGCGAGTCGGGTCCGAACGAATCGGCCCGGGTCGATGGCGCCGGCGGGCACAGGGCGAGACGGGCGAATCCAGTCGAACGAGGTTCGGGCTGGGCAAGGCAGACGGACGAAGCACAGGACAAGTCATGGCCACCGATCACATCCGATACGACGTTCTCGCGCGGGAGGCATTGCGCGGCGTGCTGCGGACCGTCCTGACCGACGTCGCGCAGCACGGCCTGCCCGGCGAGCATCATTTCTTCATCACCTTCCTGTCCAAGGCCGACGGCGTGAAGCTGTCGCCGCGGTTGCTGGCGCAGTATCCCGAGGAAATGACGGTGATCCTGCAGCATCAGTTCTGGGATCTGGTGGTGACCGAGGATCGGTTCGAGGTCGGCCTGTCATTCGGCGGCATTCCCGAGCGGCTCGTGGTGCCGTTCTCCGCGATCAAGAGCTTCTTCGATCCGTCGGTGCAATTCGGGCTGCAGTTCGAGGCCGGCGACGGCGCCGCCGAGACTGCCGATGACGCAGAGCCCGAGAGCTCCGCGGCGGCACCCGTCCCTGCGCTGCCTGCAACGGCGGAGCCTGCGCCGGCCGAGACGACTGCCGAGGAGCCGGTGAAGTCCGAAGGCGCGGAAGTCGTCCGCTTGGACCGATTCCGGAAGAAATAACCCCTGCGTGAATTGCGCAATCGTGCCGCGGACGGCAACGTCCCGCGGCACTTCCGCACGACTCCAAACGTCACCGAAAGGACGATCGCCATGGCGGTTAGAACGGCGCGCAAATCGACGGCCCGCAAATCCGACACCAAGCAAGCGGCCGCGACCCGCACCGAAACCGACAGCTTCGGCCCGATCGAGGTCGCAGCCGATCGCTACTGGGGCGCGCAAACCGAACGCTCGCGGCAGAACTTCAAGATCGGCCACGACCGGATGCCGATCGGCCTCGTCCATGCGCTCGGCATCGTCAAGCTGGCGGCCGCAGAGACCAACCGCGAACTCGGCCTGCTCGATCAACGCCGCGCCGGCGCGATCGCGCGTGCCGCGCGTGAGGTGATCAGCGGCGACCTCGACGATCACTTCCCGCTGGTGGTGTGGCAGACCGGATCGGGCACCCAGACCAACATGAACCTCAACGAGGTGATCGCCAATCGCGCCAACGAACTGCTCGGCGGCGAGCGCGGCGCCAAGCAGCCGGTGCATCCCAACGACCACGTCAACATGAGCCAGTCGTCGAACGACTCGTTCCCGACCGCGATGCATATCGCGGCGGCGCGCGCGATCATGGCGGATCTGATCCCGGGGCTGACGACGCTGCACGACGCGCTGCGCAAGAAGGAGAAGGCGTTCGCCAAGATCGTCAAGATCGGCCGCACCCACACCCAGGACGCGACGCCGCTGACGCTTGGTCAGGAATTCTCCGGCTACGCGGCTCAGGTCGCGAGCAGCCTGGCGCGTCTCAAGCTGGCGGTTAAGGAGCTCTATCCGCTGGCGCAGGGCGGCACCGCCGTCGGCACTGGCCTCAACACCCATCCGAAATTCGCCAAGGCGTTTGCCCAGCGCGCGGCGGCGCTGACCAAGCTGCCCTTCGTCACCGCGCCGAACAAGTTCGAGGCGCTGGCCGGCAATGACGCCTACGTCTCGGTGCACGGCGCGATCAACGCCGCCGCGACCGCGCTGTTCAAGATCGCCAACGACATCCGCCTGCTCGGCTCCGGTCCGCGATCCGGTCTCGGCGAACTGATCCTGCCGGAAAACGAGCCGGGCTCGTCGATCATGCCCGGCAAGGTCAACCCGACACAGTGCGAAGCCATGACCATGGTGTGCTGCCAGGTGTTCGGTAATCACACCACGATCACCGTCGCGGGCAGTCAGGGCCATTTCGAGCTCAACGTCTACAAGCCGGTGATGGCGCACGTCATGCTGCAATCGATCGGACTACTCGCCGACGCCGCGCGCTCCTTCACGACGAACTGCGTCGACGGCATCCGTGCCGACGAGACGCGCATCGGCGACCTGATGCAACGCTCGCTGATGCTGGTGACCGCGCTGGCGCCGAAGATCGGTTACGACAACGCCGCCAAGATCGCCAAGGCGGCGCATCAGCGCGGGACGACGCTGAAGGAAGAAGCGCTTCGGCTCGGCTTCGTCACCGAGGCGGAGTTCGATCGCCTCGTCCGGCCGGACGATATGACGCATCCGGGCTGACCCGAACTGGCACAGCTCTCGGCTTGAAAATGCCATCTGGGAAATTGATGTAAATCATATCCCTAGCGCGCTCGGATTGATCAACTTGTTCCCGCAGTGTTGCGGTTTGGTTGTTCAATCCGTCTCGGCGGAGCAGATTTAGCAGCATCTGCAGCGGTAAGGACTTTATTCTTGATGGTGATCGAGCCGCCTATGGCTTCGTGCATTCGTGCCCGGCCCGTAAGCGACGCCCGTTGCCGATTTAGTCGATAATGGGTGCTCGTTATGGCGGATGTGGTCAATTTGAAACGTTTCAAGAAACGAGCCGAGCGGGAAGCAGCCGCTCAGCTCGCCGACGTCAACCGCGCACGATTTGGCAGAACCAAATCGCAGCGCGCTCTGGACGATCATCGGGTCAGCCGCGCCAATGAACTGCTCGATCAACACAAAATCGGTGGCGAGGACGCGTCATGAAATCGCCGGTGGTCAAACGGTCGATCGTGGTCGCGGGCCACAAGACCAGTGTCAGCCTCGAAGAGGCGTTTTGGAACGGCATGAAGGAAATCTCCAGCGTGCGGGACATGACCTTGTCCGAGCTCGTTGGCGAGATCGACGGCAACCGTCAGCAGGGCAACCTGTCCTCGGCGATTCGCCTGTTCGTGCTGGACTACTTCCGCAGTCGCGCTCTGCAGCAGACGCAGCCGGCGGTCGAAGCGAAGGCGGATAGCAGCATCGTGGCGCACTGATCGCTTCAGCGATCGGTGCGCTGATCGAAAGGCGCCCGACGAGTCACCTCGGGGGCGTCAGGTCGAGCGGTGGACGCGGCCGAGCCGGCCGCGCATCTCCGGGTGCGGGCCTGATTTCCAAAGGCGGCGGCAAGGGCGCGACTTTGTCGCGCGCGCCGATCAAGCCGTCGATGGACGAAGCGTTGTTCGACGTTGCGGCGTTGGTTGCTGCCGTGTTCGGCACTGCTCCCTTGGGCACCGCATTGTTCGGCGCCTGAGACGATGGCGTGGGCCTGGGCGGCGCGGCACGCGGCTTCGGCAAAGGCGGCGTATGGCGCGGATCGGCGTCCGGTAGCGGCACCGGAGCAGGAACGGTCGCGCGTTGCGGGCCGCCATCCTGATTGCCGCTCTGTGGTGCGCCATTGTCTGGCCCGCCATTATCTGGCGAACCGTTGTCTGGCGAGCCGTTGCTTCGCGGTGCGCTGCCTTTTGCGGTGTTGCCCGGTCCGGGATTGCCCGAGGCTGTGCCACCTCGGGCGCCGGCGCCTTCCGTTTCCTTCGCCTGCTGGCCTCCGGCTGCCTGCCCCGGTTGTTGCGCCGGGGTCGCCGAAGCGGGCTCCCCCTGATTGGACTTCGTGGCTGGGGCGGCACCACTGGCCGACGGCTCAGGGGACGACGACGGCGCGCCCTGCTCGCCGGACCGGCCGGCCGGCAGAACCGGCGGTCTCGCCTCCTGTTCGAGGCTCTGCAGCTTCCTGGTTTCGCGCTCGATTCGTCTCACGGTCAGCCACGACGACAGCGCCGAGAGGTCGACATTGCGCGTCAGCCGTTCGGGGGGCCCGGCCGCAAAGATCCGGATTTCGGGTGGCAGTCCGGGACCGGGACCAGCCACCGCCAGCGTGGCGCGAATGTCGGCCTGGCCGGCCGGAATGTCGTAGCCGCCCGAGATCACCGCACGGGCGCCCTTCGCCTGCAGGGTGGTCGGCGCGACCCGCAGCCGGCCGTCGGCCAGGCTGATCGGCATCTGCACGCTGTCGACCGCGAACGGACCGCCCGCCAGCACGGGCTCGACCAGCCTGGCGAGGCTGACGTCGTCGATCGGCTTGACCGACTCGCCGGCCCGCAGCGCAACCTCGAACGCCTTGGGATCGAGCCCCGGGATCTGCGCACGCTCCAGCGTCAGCGTCCCGCCACCGGCCAGCGCACCACTGAGTGCCGAAGCGCTGCGACCGACGCTGTCGAGCGTCATCTGCAGCGATGCCTTCGCGGCCGGGATCACCTGATCGTCGTAGCGCAGCGCCGCCGCATTTGCGCCGGTGATACTGAGATTGGCGTCGAGCACGACGCCTGAATCGCTCGGCCGGGCGTGAACCAGCACCTTGGCATCGCCGCCTCCGAGCTTGCCCTTGGCGTCGAGGGTCAGCGTGCGTCCGTCATGGCGCAGCACGCCGCCCAGCGGCTGCAGTTCGGTGCCGCCCGGCAGGCTCGCCCGCAGCGTCTGGAACGTCAGCTTGCCGCGCCAGCCGCGCAGCAGCCCGGGACCGAGCGGCTCCGCGGGATCATGACCGGTGACGCCGAGCGCCAGCTGCACCGCCGGCGCGACCGCCATCGTGTCGAGCCCCGCCTCGCCCTCGACGCCGACTTCGTCGCCGAGCGTCAGCGCCAGCCGCCCGCGCAGCCGCGAGCCGCCGACGCCGGCATCGATCTCGCTGAAGCTCCATTGCCGGCCGGCGACGGTGAGCCGCGACGTGGCATTGATCCGAGCCGCACCGGCCTCCGGACCGCTCAGTTCGAGCAGCGGCGCCAGATCCAGACGCCGGGCGTTCAGCGACAGCGTCGCTTTCGGCTCGTCGGCCCAGGGTTCGGCGCGGCCGTCGGCTTCCACATCGAAAGCGCCCCCGGTGAGGCGCGCCTTCAGGTTCAGCGCCCCCTGCCAGGTGCCGCTTGCCGTCGCCTCCAGCGTTCCGCCGCCCTCGCCCGCCGCCAAGGTGTGCCCGAGGCCGAACAGGCCGAGAAGCTCTCCACCGCGCGCGGCGGTGAGCTTGCCATCGAGGCCGACATCGATCCTGCCGAGCGCAGCCGCGTCGAGTTCGCCGACATCGGCTGCCTTGGGCGACGCCTTGAGCGTCACGCGGCCGCTGAGCTGCGGCGACTCGATCTGGATCACCCCACCGGCATTCACCTGCCCGGCCTTCGCCTTGTCGGCATCGAGGGTGAGCGCCAACGACGCCTGCGCGGCGCCTGGCGCATCTCCGATCGTCTTCAGGCGCGCCGACACCGCCGGCGCAAGCGGCTCGATCGCCTCCGCAATCGGCAGGAGCGAGGGCGCGCTGGCCTTCAGATTGAGCCGGCCCGTCGCGGTGTTGCGATCGAGCGTGCCATCGCCCTCCAGGCTGACGCCGGTCGCGCTGCCCGCGCGGAGTTGCTCCAGGGTCAGCGTGCCCGGTCGATAGCCGAACTTCGCCATCAGCGACCGCCAGGTCTGGCCGCTCGATCGCGATCGCGCCTCACGGACGTCGAGCGCGACATCGGCCTGTGCCGGCCAGCCTTCGCGCGGACCGGCAAGCGAACTCACCAGCCCGGACGCGGCGTCGAGATCGATCCGGTCACCAGTCAGTGCGGCCTCGATCCGTCCACCCTGGTCGGCGGTCGCGGCGCGATAGCTGATGCGGCCTTGCAGTGTTCCGCCGTCCGCCTCGATGCTCAGCGGATCAATCGCCACCCCGGCGGCGGACGCGGCGACGCTGCCCTGCACGCGCAGCGGCCTCGGCGTGCTGCCGGCAGCCGGCGCGCGGCCCTGCAGCCAGGCGCTGAGCAGATCCGGATCGGCCGAGTCGAGGGTCAGCGTTCCCTTGAATTGATCGGCCGAACCCGCCGTGCCGGCGCCGCCGCTCAACGCCAGCCGGGAACCGCCCGGCGCGCGCAGGTCCAGACGCTCGACCCGCCACGCCTCGCCGTCGCTGCGCAGCTCTGCCCCAACATCGGTCACCGGTCGGCCGCCGAGCATGATCTGCTCGGCATCCAGCGCAAGCCGCACCGACACCGGCGGCCGCGGCAGATCGCCGACGAGCGCACGCAGCCGCGGCAGCCATGCCGCGTCACCGTCAGCTGCCGCCAACACGCGATCACCATCGACCTGGCGAGCCGACAGCTTCGCGGTGAGCAGCTGTGACGATCCGAGCCGGAGATCGCCCGCGCCGGTGAGCTTCACGGCGCGCTCCTCCGCTCCCCACGACGCCTCGAGCTGATCGAGCACGACCAACGCGGGCACCGCCTTGACCTTGGCCGAGATTCGCCACGGCGTCCGCGGCGGATCGGCGGCGGCGGTCGCGACGAGCGCGGCCGTGCCCTCAAAGCGCGGCGAGCGGCCCTCGAAGGCCAGAAGCCCCTCGAGATCGGTCGACAGACCCGTTCCGGCCTGTTCGACGCCCAGCCGCAGGCGCGTGCCGGTCCCATCCGTGGCCCGTCCGGCAGAGATACGGAACGGATAGCGGCTGCCCTTGAAGCTGAAATTGCCGTCCCCGCGCAGCGCGCTGGCCTGCGCGCGCAGGTCGCCGGCGAAGGCAATATCGCCGAGTTCGATGGTGGAGCGGCTGGCAGCGTCGTGCAACGCAATCCGGCCGGTGACATTGAGCCGGTCGATCGTCAGTGCCGCGAGATTGGACAGGCCAGTGGCCGGCCAGTCGATCCGGCCGTTGGCGTCGAGGCCGAGATCGACCGAGAGGACATTGACCGACAATTCGTCGGCCCGCCACTCGCCGCGCATCAGCGAGCCGAGGCTGAATTCGACGTCGAGCTTGGCGGCGCGGATGCGGCCGGGATCGTTGGCGCCGCCGACCGTAACCTCGCGCAGCCGCAGCGTCGGCGTCGGCAGCAGCCGGGCATCAAGCGGACCGGCCACCCTGACGGGCGCTCCGACAAGACGCGTCGCCTCGGCTTCGAACTGGTCGCGGAACTGATTCCAGTCGACCACGAACGGGCCCACCAGGGCGGCAAGCAGCGCCAGGATCAGCGCAAGGGCCAGGCCGAGCAAGGTGGTCTGCAACGCGGTGTCCCCTCGGGCGATCAGCCGCCCAGGCCAACGATGAACGCAATGATCACGCCAGCGATCAATACCCCCGTGTTTTCAACGCGTAACAACCAACTGTGGCGAACTCACAGCATTTTCGCCGCA
The DNA here is from genome assembly GCF_001295845.1 of Rhodopseudomonas sp. AAP120. Taxonomy (GTDB): domain Bacteria; phylum Pseudomonadota; class Alphaproteobacteria; order Rhizobiales; family Xanthobacteraceae; genus Rhodopseudomonas. Next base: position 42,873 of record NZ_LJIC01000071.1, read on the forward strand.
GTTCGCCGATCAAGAAAAAGCCAACGCTTCAAATCCCTTGCGGCAGGATCTTGCCGGGATTGAAGATGTTCTGCGGATCAAGCGCCTGTTTGATTGCCCGCATCGCCTGCAGCGCTTCGAGACCGAGTTCGCCCTTCAGATACTTCTGCTTGCCCTGACCGACGCCGTGCTCACCGGTGCAGGTGCCGTCCATCGCCTGCGCGCGCTCGACCAGCCGGTGCATGAACTCGTCGGCCCGCGCCATCTCGCCCGCGTCGTTGACGTCGCACAGCAGCGAGCAATGGAAGTTGCCGTCGCCGACATGGCCGACGATCGGCGCCATCAGGCCGAGCCGCAGCATGTCCTGCTCTGTTTCGGCGACGCAGTCCGCCAGCCGCGAGATCGGCACGCAGACATCGGTGGCGACGACGCCGACGCCGTCGCCGGGTCGCAGCGCCCGCACCGACCAATAGGCGTCGTGCCGAGCCTGCCACAGTCTGTTGCGATCCTCCGGCCGTGTCGTCCAGGTGAAATCGCCGCCGCCGCAATCCTTGGCGATCGCGCCAAAATTCTTCGACTGCTCGCCGACCTCGAACTCGCTGCCGTGGAATTCGAGCAGCAGCAGCGGCGTCTCCGGGAGCGTCAGCTTGGAATAGGCATTGACCGCCTCGACCTGGGCTTCGCTGAGCAGCTCGATCCGCGCCAGCGGAATACCGGTCTGGATTGCCAGGATCACGGCCTGGCAGGCGTCGGTCACGGTCGGGAACGAGCACGACGCCGCCGCGATCACCTCGGGGATGCCGCGCAGCTTGATGGTCAATTCCGAAATGATGCCCAGCGTGCCTTCCGAGCCGACGAACAGATGCGTCAGGTCGTATCCGGCGGACGACTTCTTGGCGCGGGTACCGGTGGTGATGATCTCGCCGTCGCCGCGCACCACCTTCAGAGCCAGCACGTTATCGCGCATGGTCCCGTAGCGCACCGCGTTGGTGCCGGAGGCGCGGGTCGCCGCCATGCCGCCGAGCGAGGCGTCAGCGCCCGGGTCGATCGGGAAGAACAGGCCCTGGTCGCGCAGGTGCTCGTTGAGCGCCTTGCGGGTGACGCCAGGCTGGATCACGCAGTCGAGGTCCTCGGCGTGGACGCTGAGGATCTTGTTCATGTCGCGCAGGTCGATGCAGATGCCGCCGGCCGGGGCGTTGACGTGACCTTCCAACGAGGTGCCGGTGCCAAACGCGATCACCGGCACTTTGTGTTGCGCACAAATCCGCACCACGTCCTGAATGTCCGCCGTCTCCTGCGCCATCACCACCGCGTCCGGCGGCTGGTTCGGCAGCCAAGTCGTGGTGTGGCCATGCTGTTCGCGCACGGCCAGCGAGGTGACGAGGCGGTTGCCGAACCGCGCCGCGAGCGCTTCAATGGCGCTGGCGACCGCCTGCGGTTCTGCATGCTGCGGAATGTTGGTGATGGTCAGGCCCACGATAAAAATCCTCCGGCTCGCGGGCGACCGTGGCAAAGGTTACCGGAGGGGTCAAGGGAGGCAGGATTGACTTTGGAAGTAGATCGCAGCGTCGAGAGCGGCACGATCGCGGCTCCGTTCGTCACCACGGTGATGCAGATCGAGCCCGCCTGGATCGACTACAACGGCCATCTCAACATGGCCTACTACAACGTGCTGTTCGACCGTGCGATCGACCAGATGTGGCTCGAATTAGGGATCGGCCCGGACTATCTGAAGACCCGCGGTGGCTCGACCTTCACGGCCGAATGCCACGTGCGCTATTTGCGGGAAGTGCATCTCGGCGACCCGGTGCGGGTGCACGTGTACTTGATCGCCGCGGACGAAAAACGCATCCATACGTTCGAGGAACTGCGCCACGCCGAGGAAGGCTGGCTGTCGGCCACTTCGGAAAACATGGGGATGCATGTCGACATGAGCGTCCGCAAGGTGGCGCCGTTTCCGCCGGACATTCAGGCGCGGGTCGACCGGGTAGCAGCCGCGCATCGCGCGCTGCAAAAGCCCGAGGGCATCGGACGCAGCGTCGCGATGCCCTCGAAGCGGAGTTAGCTGAGCGGTCAGACTCGGGTTCGGCCGCGCACCAGGCCGACCACGGCCGAGATCAGGAACAGCACGATCGCGATGAAGAAGATGATCTTGGCGATTTCGATCGAGGCACCGGCGATGCCGCCGAACCCGAGCAGACCAGCGACCAGCGCGACGATGAGGAAAGTGACGACCCAACCCAGCATGACATGCTCTCCGTTCGCTTCGGGACGGCCCAAACGGGATATCCCTTGACATTTGATCCGGCTGCGTGCAGCCGCACCGACTGCACCAACAATCCTGGCCGGGAACGAAAGTTCCGGCGCGTTGCGCCTTCGAGACAGGCTTCATTTTTCGGGCTCGCAGGAACGAAATCGACGCCGCGGCGCGGGCATGCAGGCGCAAACCTGTCGCCGAACGCCGCCAGCGCCTATATGCCCGGATAATCCTGCTAAGAAGGCTCCCCTTCCCCCACCCGCGGTGCCATCGTGGGGCAAAGACGATTCGCATGACTGAACCGAACAAGCGCGCCAACCTCGACCTCTCCGGCTATCAGCCCGCCGCCGGCGGCATTGCCGCGCGCGCTCGGGCCGCGGCGGCCCCAGCCTACCTGTCGGGACTCAATCCGGAGCAGCGCGACGCTGTCGAGACGCTCGATGGTCCGGTGCTGGTGCTGGCCGGCGCTGGCACCGGCAAGACGCGGGTGCTGACGACGCGGATCGCCCACATCCTTTCCACCGGCCGCGCCCGCCCCGCCGAAATTCTGTCGGTGACCTTCACCAACAAGGCCGCGCGCGAGATGAAGCTGCGGCTCGGCCAGATGCTCGGCCAGGCGGTCGAGGGCATGCCGTGGCTCGGCACCTTTCACTCGATCGGCGGCCGCATCCTGCGCTATCACGCCGAGCTGGTGCAGCTCACCTCGAACTTCACGGTGCTCGACACCGACGACCAGATCCGGCTGCTGAAACAGCTGCTGGCCGCCGACAATATCGACGACAAGCGCTGGCCGGCGCGGATGCTGGCCGGGCTGATCGACGGCTGGAAGAACCGCGGACTGACGCCGTCGCAGGTGCCGGCCGGCGAAGCCGCCAGCTTCGGTAACGGCCGCGGCGGCAAGCTCTATGCGCAATATCAGGAGCGGCTGAAGACTCTCAATGCCGCCGACTTCGGCGATCTGCTACTGGAAGGCATCCGGTTGTTCCGCGAGCACCCGGACGTGCTCCGGCAGTATCAGAACCGCTTCAAGTTCATCCTTGTCGACGAGTATCAGGACACGAACGTCGCGCAGTATCTTTGGCTGCGGCTGCTGTCGCAGGCGCCCGGCCAAACCTCTCCCCGCGCGCGGGGAGAGGTCGGATCGCGTAGCGATCC
>NZ_LJIC01000072.1 GCF_001295845.1 Rhodopseudomonas sp. AAP120
AGATGGTCTCGGCCATCTCTCCCCCGCGACTACCGCCTGCGCGATGGCAGGGCCGCGCACGCGCAAGGCAGCGCATTGTAGTCATTCTTCCGATCCTTCCAATCCGCCTCGCTTGTCGCGTAGCCCGGCCATGCTCGCCGATAGCCGCCCCCCTCTCTGCCGAGCGCTCACGCGCCCCCGGGAGGCATGGCGGGGGCCATGCCTCCGGCGTGAACAGAGAAAGGATTGGAACAATGGCAAGGACATCGAAGAAGACGAAGGCCGTCCCGGTTGCGACGGTCACGGAAACGGCGGCGGACGTGGACGTTCGCACCGTCGGAGAAACGGAAGCGGTTGCGGCAGTTGAGAGCGGCGCGGAAACCGCGTCGGTTGAGGTAAGCGGCGAGACGGCTTTTATTCCGCTGAACAAGTTGAAGAAGTCGCCCCGCAACGCACGCAAGACCCCGCATAGCGAGGCGGATATTGAAGCCTATGCGGCCAGCATCGCCGCAAAGGGCATTCTGCAAAATTTTGTGGTCGAACCCGAGCTTGACGCGGAGGGGAAGCCGACCGGCTTCTATTTCGTGACCATCGGGGAAGGCCGCAGGCTGGCGCAGTTGCTGCGCGCCAAGCGCAAGCAGATCAAGAAGACGGAAGCGATCCGCTGCGTCATCGACACGGCGAACGACCCGTTCGAGATCAGCCTTGACGAGAACGTCACGCGCACGGCGATGCACCCCGCTGACCAGTTCGAGGCGTTCCGCGAGCTTGCGGAAACTCGCGGTTGGGGAGCGGACGAAATCGCGGCCCGCTTCGGCGTCACCGCGCATGTGGTGAAGCAGCGGCTTCGGCTTGGCGCGGTCAGTCCCAAGCTGATGCAGGTCTATCGCGACGGCGGGCTGACGCTCGACCAGTTGATGGCCTTCGCCATCACCGAGGACCATGCGCGGCAGGAACAGGTTTACGAGAACCTGTCCTATAGCCGCGAGCCGTCCGTCATCCGCCGCGACCTCATGCGAACGCATATTCCGGCAACGGATCGGCGCGCGATCTTCATTGGCGCGGAAGCCTATGCGGAAGCAGGCGGCAACATTGTCCGCGACCTGTTCACGGAGGATCGTGGCGGCTTCTATGAAGACGCCGCGCTGCTCGACCGGCTTGTCATCGACAAGCTGGAAGGCATCGCCGCGAACATTCAGGGGGCGGAAGGCTGGAAGTGGGTTTCGGTTCATATCGATTATCCTCACGCCCACGGCCTGCGCCGCAGCTATCCGCATCCGGTGGAGCTCTCCGAAGAAGATGAAGCCGCGTGCGCCGCCGCGCAGGAGGAATACGACCGCCTGTCGTCGGAGTATGAGGACGCAGACGAGCTTCCCGACGATGTGGACGAGCGTTTCGGGGAGCTTGAGGCTGAGATCGAGCGCATCGACACCTTGCGCCACGCTTTCGACCCCGACGATATCGCGCGCGGTGGCGTGTTCGTCGTGCTGTCCCCTGACGGAGAAGCCCGCATCGAGCGCGGTTTCATCCGCGCCGAGGACGAGAAGCCCGAGGAATCCGGGGATGGCGAAACCGTCATCGACGGCGTGCGCGTCAACGATGACGGCGAGGTCATCGAGGATGGCGACGGCGCAGCCACACATAGCGCCGACGACGAGGATGCGGAGGAAGACGGCAAGTCGCTGTCGGACCTTCTCATCCGCGACCTGACGGCACATCGCACGCTTGGCCTGCGGCTCGCCCTTGGCGAGCAGCCGAATATGGCGTTGATCGCCGTCACCCATGCGCTCGCCGCGCAGACCTTCTATCACGCCGGGGACGCGCATTGCCTCGATATCCGTCCGAACAGCGCGCACCTTGCGAGCCATGCGGACGGCATCGAGGACATGGCGGCGGCGAAGGCGCTGGCGGATCGTCATGCCGGATGGGCGGCGGACATGCCGCGCGACGTGGCGGACCTGTGGGGTTTCGTCGCCGGGCTGGACTATGCGAGCGTGATGGCGCTGTTCGCGCATTGCGCCTCGCAGACGGTCAACGCGGTGAGACTGCCTTGGGAGCGCAAGCCGCGCGCGCATGCGACGGCTGACAGGCTGGCGAGCGCGCTCACGCTCGACATGACGGCGAACTGGACGCCCACGGTGCGGACCTATCTCGGTCGCGTCACCAAGGCGCACATTCTCGACGCCGTGCGGGAGGCTGTCAGTGTCGAGGCGGCGGATCGCCTTGCCAGCATGAAGAAGCAGCCGATGGCGGAAGCCGCCGAGCAGCTTCTTGCCGGGACCGGATGGCTGCCGCCGCTGATGCGCACCGCGCCGGTTGCGGAAGCGGAGAGGGGACCTGTCGAGAACATCGGCGAGGGATACGAAGGCTTCCCCGAAGCGGCCGAGTGAGCCGCCACGGCCGGGGCCGCCTCGCGCGGCTCCGGGCAATCTCCCAATCCCGCCCGAAGGATTTTCCGGCCGCGCCGGATCGGCGCGGCCGGAGACCTCGACCGCACGACAGCAGGACACGCAACCATGATGATCTATTCAGAACAGCGGGCGACGCTAGCCCGCATGGAGGCGGCGCACGCCGAGACCGCGCGCCATCTTGCCGTCATCGAACGGCAGATCGCAGCGCGCGCCGAACGCATGACGACGAGCAGCCGCGTCAAGACCCGGCAGTTCGGCCGGGCCTCCGCCACCTGGAGCCGCGCCGGCGAGCGCGACTTTCAAAGCAACCTCGCAGCGCTTCGCTTCGCGCGGCGCGGCGAGATCGAGGCGCTTTCCCGCAAGTTGGCGCGGCAGGCCGGAGCCATCGCCGCCTTCCGGGTGCGTCACCGGAGCAGCGAACCCGCAGGGGAGTGCGTGTCATGACACCGCGCTTTCCCCGCACCGAAGCCCTGATGCCTGACGAGTTGCTGGCCAAGCTGATCGAGAATGGCCGCATCAGCGAGGAACGCGACGGCTTCGATCCATTCCCGGTCGTGAAGCTGTTCACGCCCGATGCGGGAGCGACGTGGCTCATCACCGAAGCCTATCCCGAAGGCGAGGACGTTCGCCTGTTCGGATTGTGTGACCTTGGCATGGGCTGTCCCGAACTTGGCTATGCGATGCTGTCCGAGATTGAGGACGTGCGCGGCAAGCTCGGGCTGCCGGTCGAACGCGACCTCGACTTCAAGGCCGAACACCGGCTCAGCACATATGCCGAGATCGCCCGCCGTGCGGGGATGATCGTCGCCTGAAACTGCGATCCGGCGCGTCGTCGTGACGCGCCGGATCGCCATCATCGACGAGGGAGGCGCACATGATCGCACTGATCGTCGTCACCATCATGCTGATCGGCATGATGTGTGTCCTCGCCTACACGTTGGCGATTTACGCGCTGCCCTTCGTGCTGGCGCTTGCCGCCGCACGCTTTGCCTATAGCACCGGAGCGGGATGGGTCGGAGCCGCAATCGTCGGCCTTGTCGCTGGCGCGGCGTCGTTCGGTATTCTGACGGTTCTGTTTGCCACGTTGCGCGCACCGATCCTGCGGGCCGCATTAGCGCTCGTATTCGCTGCGCCTGCCGCCGTGGCGGGCTACGCGCTCGTGCATGGCATCACAGCCGAGGCGGTCCCGTCGCCGGTCTGGCGGCAAATCTTCTGCCTTGCAGGCGGCGCGCTGGTCGGCGCGGCAGCTGCGATGCGGCTGGCGGCTTCGGCCGCCTCGCAAAATGACCCGACATCCTGACCGAGGCGGCTACCGGCGCACCGAATATTCCGTGCCGCCCTTGAGCGGGATCAGCATGGAATCGAAACCGTTGGCGCGATCTCGCATATAGGCAAGATAGTCTCTGTAATTGCCCCGGAAGCCGCCAACGTCATCGGTCAGCACCACGCCGCACGGCCGGATGCGCGACGCCAACAGCTTCACGATGTCGAGCGCCCGCATCGGAAAGCCATCGTTGAGCACGAAATCGATGTCCGATGGATCGGCCGCGAGACTCGCCATCGCGTCGCCCTCGCGCACCTCGATCAGGTCCGACAGGCCGGCTTCCTCGAAATTACGCCGCGCGATCCGCGCTTTGTCGGGCACGATCTCCGTTGTCACGACGCGGCCGCCGCCATTGGCGCGGACGGCCGCCGCAAGCCACAGTGTGGAGAGACCGAAGGACGTGCCGAACTCGAAGATCGTGCGGGCTCGGAGCGCGCGCGCCGTCAGATAGCAGAACGCGCCCTGCTCCTCGACGATGGCAATGTATTTATCAGCATAGAAGCCGCCCATCTCGCTTTCCGAAAAGGGCATGAAGCGTCGGCGCAGGAAAGACAGCGTGTGTGGCAGGAAATGGCGGATGACCGAGAGATGCTGACGGTTCGCCTCGCTGTAGAGCCGCCGTAGCACCGTCGCCAAGCGGGCGTCATTGAGAACGGTGAAAGGATCGTCACGGGGTTGCTTCGTCATCGGTCATGTCCTGATTCACGAGGCAGCAATTCCTTGCATCTGCTCGATCTTAATGACGAATGAGTGCGTTTGCTTTCTTTGCCAAATCAGAATTGTTCTTGATGCTGATTGGGCGTCGTCCTCCGGGCCGGGCTCTGCGCGCCGCCAAGTGCGGCTTCCGAAGCCCCTTGCGGGTCTTCGCCTTCGGTCACGATCCCTGACGCAAGAGAGGGCGGCGGCGGACATTTCGCCGGTCGCCCCGGTGTGGCGCAACCCCGCTAATGGTTGGCGTCAGTCGGCTGCGCGGAGCACCTGTTCGACACGATGGCCATCTCCTCATCCTCACTCTCGGTCAGGCTCGCATGGTGTGGATCGAAGACGCGACGAGTCATCACAACAGCTCGTGCAGAAGGCCGTCGCTGCCCTTGTCGGCGGATTTCTTGCCGTGCCGAACAGGGCGGTCCTGCGAACGAAGGACGGATGATCGGAATCCTTCCGGTGTTGTCGATGACGGCGACATTGAAGACATCATCGTCTCGGCGTTGAGGTTCAGGCCCTTGCTTGATGGAGCCGCATAGCCTTGTTCGGTGCGAAGCGAGAAAGCCTGCATCCGATCGTTGTCGCCATATCGCGGTTTCCTCTGTCTGTCCTTTTCAAGCCGCTCTCACGGGCGTCCTCGATTGGTCTGGTCTGACCGAAGACCGGCGACGAAGCGCGTCGCCTCGATCTTATTCCCGCAACGTTCGTCGCCAGCTTTTTTCCGCCGCCTTCGGCTTTGCATCGCGAACCAAAAAAGCCGTCGCCGTCCGCCCTCCACGATGTTCCGGCCCCGAAGGGGTGCGGGCCGATCGTCCCCGGTCTGTCGACCACCATCGAGGCCGCGATGAGCGCGGCCCGATCAGCAGAAGGAAACACGACATGGCTACGATTGGCACATTTTCTCGCACCGAACAGGGCTACAGCGGCTCGGTGAAGACTCTGACCCTCAACGTCAAGTCGGTGAAGCTCGTCCCCGCCGAGGGCGACAACGAGAAGGGTCCGGACTTCCGCGTCATCGCCGCAGGAACGGAGTTCGGAGCGGCGTGGAAGAAGACGTCCGACAAGGGCAACGACTACCTCTCCGTCAAGCTCGACGATCCGTCGTTCCCGGCTCCGATCTATGCGAGCCTGGTCGAGAGCGAAGGCGAGGATCTGGCGCTCATCTGGTCGCGCCGCCGCGCCGCCGACTGACTCCAACCACCGGCGAGGCCCCGCGCAAGCGGGGCTTCGTCATGCTCATGTCCACCACCGCAAGATGAGGAATACGGCGAGCTGCACTCGTATTGTCCTGATCGGCTGCGGCTGAAGCCTTGCCGTTCGCAAGTGGGGAGCCAAGGGGTCTTGCCCCTTGCTCCCCGCAAATGCCGCCTGTTGCGGAGCAGGGCCGCGGACTCGCAAAGCGGCCGATCACCACGACCGCATCACCATCGTCATCCGCTCCGCTCGTCTCGCAGCCCGGCCCCGCGCGCCGGCATGTGCCCCCTCCATCCCCGCGCGCTCACGCGCCCCCGGAAGGCATGTCGGGGGACATGCCTTCGGCATTAAACGGGAAAGGACAGGACAATGAACTTGATCGGCAGCAGCCAGAACCAGCAGGCCGTGACCAGTGGTTTCCGCGTGGATATCTCGCGCGGGCAGCGTATCGGCCGCGTGTCGTCGGAATGGTTTTCGCGTCCCGATGACGAGCGCTATTTGTCGCTCACAGAGCTTTACGACGCCGTGAAGACGCGGGCGGATCGCGCGAAGGCCCGCACCGTGGAGAGCCGCGCCGTGCGGGTGGAAGCGAGCCGGGAGAATGCGGAGCGGCTTGCCTTGATCGTGCCGGGACAGGACCAGCCCGTCGCGCCCACGCATTGGAGTTTCGGGCAGTTGTGCAGCCTTGTCGGCGCGCCCGCGACCTATATGCGCCAGCTTCCCGCGCCGCTCGCAGGCATCAACCTGCAGCATGGTTTGCTGTCGCACCGCGCCGAACTTGTGAAAACCTTGGAGGCGGAAGACGGCCGCATCGAATTGCGCGCCGTGACCGGCCCGGATTATGGCCGCATCTGGGATCATGAACTTGTCGCCGCCGTCGTGCGGATCGCGGGCAACGGAACGGGCGATACCATGTGGAAGGTGCCCGGCATGCTGGATTGGGCGACCATGACGCACAATCCTTTCGTGGACATCACGAAGGACACCACCACGCTTTACGCTTCGGACAGGGATGTTTTTCTTTTCCTTGTCGACGACACGCACCCCATCGAAGTGGGACGGCTACCGAACGGAGAGCCAGATTTGTACTTCCGGGGCTTCTATGCGTGGAACAGCGAAGTCGGATCGAAGACGCTTGGCATTGCGTCTTTCTATCTTCGCGCGGTGTGCATGAACCGCAATCTTTGGGGTTGCGAGAACTTCGAGGAAATCACCATTCGGCACAGCAAGTTTGCCGCGCAGCGTTTCGCCCATGAGGCCGCGCCTGCGTTGACGAGCTTCGCCAATTCCTCGCCCGCGCCATTCGTTGCCGGCATCAAGGCGGCGCGGGAGCGAATCGTCGCCCGCACCGATGACGACCGCGAAACCTTCCTGCGCAAGCGCGGGTTCAGCAAGGCCGGGACGGCTAAGATCATCGAGACCGTCTTGCAGGAGGAAGGCCGCCCGCCGGAAAGCATCTTCGACTTTGTGCAAGGCATGACGGCGCACGCCCGCACCAAGGCGCATCAGGACAGGCGGCTTGAACTGGAGGGGAAGGCGAGGACGTTGCTGGAGAAGGCGGCCTAGCGACAGATGCTGCGCGGTCGGGGCCACGGCCGCGCGGCTTCCATTTCTGGAATTTCCGCCGATCCGCAAAATCCGGATCGGCGGCGCGGCCGCGCCTCGACGGCACGACCGCCGCTCGCCGGGCTGAGCCCGGCTCGCGATCCACACACGAACTCTCCAATGATCCGATTAGAAATCACGCGCTTGCGCGGGATCTCGGCGTGGCAATGGTCAGCGCTTCTGCGCCCGGATCAGGTCGCACGGATCGACGCCCAGCGCCTCCGCGACTTTTCCCAGGACGCTGACGCTCGCCGAGACCGCGCCGCGCTCGATCGAGCCGACATAGCGCATGCTCAACCCCGAGCGCGCGGCCAGCTCCTCTTGCGTCAGTTTCTTGTCATAGCGCAGCCGACGCATGTTGATCGCCATGACCTCCTTAAGGTCCATGACGCATCGGAGCCAGAATCGGAACGATCGTTCTAGGAATGATCGTTCCTATTCGTTAGAGTCGGGGCTGCCTCTTGCTTGAGATACCGCCGCGCTGGGCAACCCGCTATCGCACTTACGGCATGACGTTATTCCATATTCGCCACGGGAAAGTTGTCGTAAATCTATTGCGGGTCAGTCCGATAACCTATTTGTCAGAGCGGGGAACGGGTTCGGGAACACGCTGATGAGTACGTCCGCTTTCAAGGACAGCCCGCCGCTGACCGACCGGGTGAACGCCTACGATGAAGCCCACCTCGCTACGTATCTGCGGCTGCTCGACGCAGCCGAGGAGGGTGCTGACTGGCGTGAGGTGGTCAAGATCGTGTTCGGCCTCGATCCTGACGCCGATCCGCAGCGCGCGAAGCAGATGCACGACAGTCATTTGGCCCGCGCACGCTGGATGACCGAGCACGGTTATCGGCATCTTCTCCAGCCGCGGATGCAGTGAGCCCCGCGCCAGGTAGCCACCCGCTATGCAGCTTATGATGGTTCGGCCGGCGATCGCTTCGCATTCCGATTATCTGCCTTCCAGCATTTCCGACCGCCCCGATACTCGAATCATTCCCAAGAAACCGGGCTGGGAGGAAACAACATGGAGCCGCTTCAAGACTGGCGATCGCCGCAATTCGAGAATGAATTGGGCCACCTCGATCGTGGTGGCGTGAGTTTCGAGTTTCTCCGCCGCAACAGGCAGTACCGGCAGGACTACGCAACAGCTTTGACGGAGATCGCCGCCGGCGGCACGACGAGGACGGAAGTCATCAACCGACTCTCGCGCCGCTGGGGATTGGCGTTTCCCGGCAGACCCCTCTGCATCGGCAATGACAGCGCAGCCTGTCTGGCGGGCGCAATGCTTTCCTGCCACGTTGATTGTCACTGCTGCCCCGGACGGCTTCTCGGCCTCTTCGCTGCCTGATCCGCGGGCGCTTCCGATCCTCGGCCAATTGACCGGCGACGGATTGCACGTCATCGCCGCTGATAGCGAGGGCGATCACCAGCTCTGGTTCGACACCGGCGCGGAACCGGTTCAGGCAGCGATCGTCCTTCCGATCGATCCGCATTTCTGGTGGCGTCATCGCAATGCCGGCCGCCTGATGCGGCGGCTGGAGGGGAAGCGCGCGGGCCGCTGGCCGCGCGAACAGCGCTTGTCTCCATTCCAGCTTCATCGCGCGGCGCTGATGCTGCGCGCCTGGGATGGCGTCCAATCCGGCGCGTCGCGTCGCATCGTCGCGGGCGTCCTTCTCAACAGGAACGTCGAAGCGCTGCGCGCCATCGACTGGAAGAATGCGCCCGAGCGGCGCCAGCTCGCGCGCATCCTGAAAGCCTGCCGCGACATGATCGAGGGCGGCTATCTGCGCTGGCTCACGCCGCGCGATACCGACCGCTGACGCGGATCGATCCGCCCCGAGGGGGGGGGGGGG
>NZ_LJIC01000073.1 GCF_001295845.1 Rhodopseudomonas sp. AAP120
GTGTCCCGGGCGCGGTGCAGCGCGCAGCGCTGCTCCGCAGACCCGGGACCCCGGTTTCTTCACAGCGCCAAACCAGAACACCGCGGATTGCCCGTGCCGAGAGCGCCGCACAACCGGGACCCCGGATCTGCGCAGCGGCACTGCGTGCCGCAGCGCGTCCGGGGAACGCTGAGGCTCACGCTAATCTAAGCCGACCGATCGCTCGGGCGCGCTCTGCGTCCTGCGAGCGCGCAGGTCACCAGCGCGCGGTGACGCTGCCGAGCACGGTGCGGCCTTGGGTGAAGGTGCAGTTGCCGCCGTTGCAGATGCCGACCCGCTCGTCCGCCAGATTGCGCGCATTGACGGCGAGCCGCATGCCGCGGAAGTCGTAATGCACGCCGGCGTCGAACGCAGTGATCGCCGGATTACGCACGGTGTTGAGCGAATCCGCCCAGGTCCGGTCGATCCAGCGCACGCCGGCGCCGAGGCCGAACCCGGCCAGCGCGCCGGTCTGCCAAGTGTAATCCATGAAGATCGCCGCCTGCTGGGTCGGCACGCCGATCGGCACCTTGCCGAGATCGGCATCGTTGCTGCGCGTCACCTCGGCGCTGGTGTAGCTGTATGACGCGATCCCCTTGAGACCTTCCGCCAGCGACAGCACGGCCTCCAGCTCGGCGCCGCGGGTGCGGATCTGACCGGTCTGCACCGAATACATCGCGCCGAACACCGGATCGACCGTCAGCACATTGTCCTTGGTCAGGTTGAACCAGGTCGCGGTGAAGTAGCTGTTCCAGCCGCTCGGCTGATACTTGATGCCGGCCTCAAACGACTCGCCGGTGGTCGGCGCGAACGGCGCCGCACCCCGCCCCGGCGCCGTGGTGCCGGCCTGCGGCAGGAACGAGGTCGCGTAGTTGACGTAAGGCGCAAAGCCGCTGTCGAACAGATACAGCAACCCGGCGCGGCCGGTGAAGCGATCCGGCTTGCTGTTGGTGGTCGTGCTCGACAGTTCGTTGTACTGCGACAGCTCGGAGAAATCCTGCCGGCCGCCGATCGTCAGGCGCCAGCCGCCGAGCGCGAGCTGATCCTGCACATAGAGGCCGAGTTGCCCGAGGGTCTGCCGATTGGCAGCCATCAGCGACAGCTCGGACGTCGGGAACGCGACGCCGATCACCGGATTGGTCAGATCGAGCGACGGCGCCGTTCCGACCGAGTAGCCGAAATTCGTCGCCTGCCTGAAGTAATCGACACCCGCCAGCACGGTGTGCCGGACCGGTCCCGTCACCAGCTTGGCTTCGATCTGGCTGTCGATGGCGAACGTCTTCAGGGTTTCCTTGAAATTGGACGCATAGCGGTTGAGCGTGCGTCCATCGGCCGACAGGCCAAGCCCGTCGATCATGTCGCCGTCGAGCCGCGCATGGCCGATGCGCACGTTCTGCCGGAACGTCAGCGCCGGATTGAAGCGATGCTCCAGCCGGTAGCCGATCGAGGCCTGCGAGATCTTCAGCACGTCGAACGCGGGATCACCGAGCCGGATATTGGTGGCCAGCCCGGTAGTCGGGTTCTGCATGTAGTACGGCCACATCGAGGCCTTGCTGCGCGTGTACTCGGACAGGATGGTGAGGGTCGTGTCCTCGCCCAGCTTCGCGGTGACGCTCGGCGCCAGAAAGACGCGGTCGTCCCAGGTGCCAGGAATTTGCGTGCCGCTGTCGCGCACCAGGCCGGTGAAGCGATACAACAGATCGTCGTGGCCGGGCACCGGCCCGCTGAAATCGAACCGCCCTTGATAACGGTTGAAATTGCCGACGTCGAAGCCGGCTTCGTTCAGGCGGTACGGCAGCGGCATCTTGCTGACGTAGTTCACCAGCCCGCCGGCGTCGTTGGCGCCGTACAGCACCGAGGACGGCCCGCGCAACACCTCGATGCATTCGGCGCCGTAAGGTTCGTTGCGGAAGTAAGCGTAAAGACCGTTCCCCTGGCGCAGGCCGTCGCGATAATTGCCGTACTGCGTGCTCGAAAAGCCGCGGATCATGAACTGATCGTAGCGGGCGTCGTAGCCGAACGGCTGGGTGTGCACGCCGGCCGTATAGGCCAGCGCCTCGCCGACCGTGCGGGCGCCGGTGTCGCGGATCTGATCCTGGGTCACGACCGAGACCGACTGCGAACTTTCGATCAGCGGCGTGTTGGTCTTGGTGCCGGTGGCGCTGCCGGTCGCGACGAAGCCGCTGACCGGCCCGGTCGCGCTCGACAGCGTGGTCGCGGACGCCGGCACGATCGCGGCCGGAGGCTGAGCCGGTGTGGCGCGCTGCGCCGTTCGGCGCGGCTGCGTCGACGTCGAGCGGCGATCGGCGCGTACTGTCCGCGCCTGCGCCGGCTTCGGTGCGTCGACGGTGACCGATGGCAGCGCTGTCTGGGCATGGCCTGTGCGGCTCCAGCAGGCATCCCCGATCAACAAGCTGCAACTCGCGAGCGCAACGCGCCGCGCGACTTTCCATCCCGGCATTCCCAGTCCCCAGCAATAACACTGAGCGGCTTATGCGCGGACCGCGAACTGGGAACAATTTGAATGGGTCCAGAAACAAACTGCGACACTCGCCCGCATTGCGTCGAGATCAGCCCATGAAATCGCCACTCTTCGCAACGTCGTGTTAATCGCCGACGCGCACCTGGAACGATTCCAGTTCATCGCTGCGTGGCGTGTGCGACGCCGGCACGATGAAGTAGCAGGCTCAGCGAAGCGCAACTGCGTCAGAAGCACAGGCCGAGCATCTTGATGGTGCAGTCGCGCGGTGCCGGCTTCGGCTTCGCGGGCTTGTCTTTGCCAGCCGCAGGGCCGGCCGCCCTGGTCTGTCCCTTCGCGGCCGCCTGCGCCGGCTTCGCCGGCGGCTTGGCTTTCGGCTTCGGCTTGTCGTAGCCGCCGGCGATCACCATCGCCCAATAGGTCCGGCCGCTGGCGCTCTTGGCATTGGCGACGCCGACCTTGGTGGCGCCCTTCAGCAGCAAATTGCGGCGATGCCCCGGCGAGTTGATCCATTGGCCGAGCGTCTTCGGGAAACTGTCGTAGCCATAGGCGATGTTCTCGGCCGCGCTGCTCGCCTTCGACGGCGCGACCCGATTGTTGAAGTTGCCGACCACGTCGTGATCGAGCACGTCCTTCGCCGCCATCCCGGCCGCCTGCTGCTGCGCAATCGCATTCAGCGTCGCATCCATCACCACCTTGCCCTCGCCGTTCTTGGCGCGGAAGTCGGAGATCAGCTCGGCCGGGCCGGCGGCGTGGGCGGGCGTCGGCAAACTGGTGACGAACAAAGTCACCCCAAGCATCAGCGTCATTGCGAGCGCAGCGAAGCAATCCACGACCCGGTGCACGGAGTTGGATTGCTTCGTCGCTTCGCTCCTCGCAATGACGGGGAGAGTCATGTGCTTACGCCTTCGCAATCACCTTCAGCCCGCCCATATAGGGCTGCAGCACGTCGGGGACGGCGATCGAGCCGTCTTCCTGCTGATAGTTCTCGATCACCGCGATCAGCGCGCGGCCGACGGCGGTGCCGGAGCCGTTGAGCGTATGGACGAAGCGCGGCTTGCCATCCGGGCCGCGCGAGCGCGCGTCCATGCGGCGAGCCTGAAAGTCGCCGCACACCGAGCACGAGGATATCTCGCGGTAAGCGCCGCCCTCGCCCTGGCCCGGCATCCACACTTCGATGTCGTAGGTCTTCTGCGACGCGAACCCCATGTCGCCGGTGCATAGCGTCATCACCCGGTAATGCAGCCCGAGCCGGCGCAGCACTTCCTCGGCGCAGCTCAGCATCCGCTCGTGCTCGTCCTTCGACTGCTCCGGCGTGGTGATCGACACCAGCTCGACCTTGCTGAACTGATGCTGCCGGATCATCCCGCGCGTATCCCGCCCCGCCGCGCCCGCCTCGGCGCGGAAACACGGCGTCAGCGCGGTGAGCCGCATCGGCAGCTCTTTCTCGTCGAGAATGGATTCGCGGACGAGATTGGTCAGCGAGACTTCGGCGGTGGGGATGAGCCCTAACCGTTCCGGCTGTATCAACTTTCGAACCTGCTTCGCGAGTCGCTCTCGTTGAAAATTCAACGCGATGATGTCTCGACGAAGGTCATTAGGATTCTTTACTGACGCTTTGTTATCGAGTTCGTTTTGGAGCGAGATGATTTCGTCTCTTATCCTGTGTTGTTGCTCCATGAGGTTACTAAATTCGGCGGCATCTTCCTTATGAAGTTCGGTAAGCCCTGAAACAAAAAATTGATCCTCTTCGAACTTGGGCAACTGCGCGGTACCGAACATGGCGTCGTCCTTGACCAGCAACGGCGGGTTCACTTCCGTGTAGCCGTGGTCGCCGGTGTGGACGTCGAGGAAGAACTGGCCGATCGCGCGTTCGAGCCGGGCGAGGCCCTTCTTCAGCACGGTGAAGCGTGCGCCGCTCATTTTGGCGGCGGCTTCAAAATCCATCATGCCGAGCGCTTCGCCGAGGTCGTAATGCGGCTTCGGCGTGAACGCGTAGGTCGGAACCTCGCCGAAGCGGTGATGCTCGACATTGCCGTGCTCGTCGGCGCCTTCCGGCACCTCGGCGAGCGGCAGGTTCGGGATTTCCGACAGCGCCTTCTTCAAAGCCTCGTCGGCTTCCTTCACGGCAGCCTCAAGCGCCGGCATCGTGGTTTTGAGTTCGGCGACCTCAGCCATCAGCGCGTCGGCGCGGGCGTTGTCCTTGGCCTTCTTGGCCTCGCCGATTTCCTTGGATGCCGCGTTGCGCCGCGCCTGCGCCTGCTCGGCCGCCAGCACGGCCTTGCGACGCGCCTCGTCGAGCGCCAACAGGCTGTCGGCAATCGGCGCCAACCCGCGCCTCGTGAACGCCGCGTCGAACGCCTGCGGATTGTCGCGGATCGCTTTGATGTCGTGCATGAAACTAGCCCCGTCATGGCCGGGCTTGTCCCGGCCATCCAAGTCTTTGCGGTAGTGGGTCTGTAAAAGACGTGGGTGCCGGGCACAAGGCCGGCCTGGAAGAGAACTTCTGGCGTGACGTTCGATGGATTAGTGTGCGCGCAGCAAGGCCGCTGCGATGCCCACGGCCGCCGCCAACACGCCGAAGCCGGCCGCAACGATGCCGCCAAGCCGTACAGTCAGCCGCAAGGTTTGCGTCTCCATCGCCGCGTTGAGATCCGTCTTCGTCACCAGTTCGGCCATAATGAACTTGCGCGCTGCTTCGGCGTGCGCCTCCGCTTGTTCATTCGGAATGCCCGCGCTTCGCAGGCGTTTGGCGTAACCGAGCGTATCGAATGCGAAAGCCATCGACCATCCTCATGTGAATAAGGATGGGAGCTTCTCTCGCCGACGCAACCGCGGGCGATTACCGCCCTACTCCGCCGGCTTCGACGGCTCCGCTTCAGCAGCCCCGGCCGCGGCTGCCGCCGCCTGCTTCTTCTCGACGATGCGCACCGCGATGATCGAGCCCTCGTAGAGAATCATCAGCGGGATCGCGAGCGAGGCCTGGCTGATGACGTCGGGCGGCGTCAGCACCGCGGCGATGACGAAGGCGCCGACGATGAAATAGCGGCGCTTGTCCTTGAGCTGCTTGGAGGTCAGCACGCCGATCCGTCCGAGCAGCGTCAGGATCACCGGCAGCTGGAACGCCAGGCCGAACGCGAAGATCAGCGACATCATCAGCGACAGATATTCGCCGACCTTGGGCAGCAGCTGGATCTGCGCGGTCTCGGCGCCGCCGACCTGCTGCATGCCGAGCGAGAACCGCACCAGCATCGGCAGCACGACGAAATACACCACCAGCGAGCCGAGCACGAAGAACACCGGGGTCGCCACCAGATACGGCAGGAAGGCGTTCTTCTCGTGCTTGTACAGGCCCGGCGCGACGAATTTGTAGATCTGCGTCGCGACGATCGGGAACGAGATGAAGCCGGCGCCGAACATCGCCAGCTTGAGCTGGGTGAGGAAGTATTCGAGCAGCGCGGTGTAGATGAACTTCGAGTTCTCGACGCCGGCGACCCAGACGAACGGCCAGACCAGCACGTTGTAGATCTGCTTGGCGAAGAAGAAGCAGAAGATGAAGGCCAGGCCGAAGCCGAGCAGCGCCTTGATCAGCCGCGAGCGCAGTTCGATCAGGTGGTCCATCAACGGCGCCTTGGAGGCTTCGATATCCTCGGCGCTCATGAGGCTTTGGCGTCCTTGGCGGGCTCGGCCGCAGCCGGCTCGGGATGGGAAAGGTCAGGCGTCAGGTCAGTGGTCGCCAGCGCATGAGTCTCGGCCGGCACCGGAAGATGCTCGCCGCTCGCCTGCGCTTCGCTGACGATCGCCAGCGGCTCGCTGGTGACGGCCTCGTGCGTGGTGGCTTCGATAAAGGTCTCGGCCGTCGGCGGCACCGGCGTGGTCGGCTCGACCGGCGGCGTGTCGATCGTGGTCGTCTTCTCGATCGACGCGGCTTCGGACAATTCGCTCCCGAGCTTGGTCAGCATGTTGTTGGTGGTGAGACCGGCGGTGGCTTCCTTGACCTCGTCGAACGACTTCTTGAGGTCGGCCATTTCGGCCTCGCGCATCGCCTCCTGGAACTGGCCCTGGAATTCGGAGGCGAGCCGTCGCGCCTTGCCCATCCACTGCCCGACCATGCGCAGCACGCCGGGCAATTCCTTGGGGCCGATCGCGATCAGCGCGACCACCCCGATCACCACCAGTTCACTCCACCCGATGTCGAACATGAGACGTGCCGAACATGCCAAACTGCGCCGGCGGGCCGGTATCGGCGTCCGCCGCGGCGATCACTTGCGCCTGCGACACTCCTGCCTGAGGCGACGTGTCACCACAAGAGGCTTGCTGCAGCGCGCCGACGCTGCCACAGGTTTGCCTCAACAATCGGCGGCGCAGCGGCGAGCTCCGGCGCGCACTGCCGGATCAGACCGCCTTGCTGCCAACGTCGGTGCGGTTCGGCGCCGAGCCGGCCGTCGCGTTGTGGTCGATCGACTTCACGGGCTCGGGCTTTTCGGCAGTCTTTTCATCGTCCTGCAGGCCCTTCTTGAAGGACTTGATGCCCTGCGCGACGTCGCCCATCAGGTCGGAGATCTTGCCGCGACCGAACAGCAGCAGGACGATCGCGATGACGACGATCCAGTGCCAGATACTGAGTGAACCCATCCTGCAATCTCCCGAAACTCGACCGGCGCGCCAGCCTGTGCCCTGTCTTGGAAACTAGGGGCAAGAGCAATCAAAAACAAGGATTTAAGCCGCGCCAACGGCGACGTGATTGCCGCGGCCCCAGTGTTCCTGTTGCCTCGCTCCGGCGCCGTCAGCGCGGCTCGCGGTCGTCACCCTCGGCTTGATCGGCATCGGCCTGTTCGGACTCGTTCGCATCAGAGTCCTCGAAGACGTTGTCGATATCGGAGGAAGCCGATTCACTGTCGTCCGCTTCAGCGACTTCAGCCTCGCCCTGCTCGTCCTCGAACGTTTCAAGCGCGGCTTCTTCAAGCGTGTCCTCGTCGATCTCGTCCTCGCTGAGATCGGCGTCCGCGGCGAGCTCCGACGCAGCATCGCTGTCGTCAGCGTCCTCCACCGCAACATCATTCGACGCGGCATCCTCATCCGTTGCCGCCTCGTCAGCAACGACGTCGCCGGTCTCGGCAAAACCGACTTCGGCTTCGGTGCCCTCCTCATCGGAGGTTTCGGCTAATCCCGTTTCCGGCTCTGCCGTGGTCTCAGTCCCAGCTTCGATCACACCGGCAGCAGGTTCGGCTTCCACTTCGCCACGCTGCACTGTCTCCGCCCCAGCCGGCGCAGCCTCGTCGGTCTCCGGATCGGCGACCGGCGCCAGCGCCAAGTCGAGATCGCCGGCCTCGAGCGGATCTTCATCCTCGCGCAGCGTCGGGTCATCCGACGGCGTCGGCACGCTGAAGCCGGTCGGCAGACGGGTGTCGAGCAAGCCCGAGCCCTTGAGCTCTTCGAGGCCCGGCAGATCGCTCAACGCTTCGAGGCTGAACTGCGCCAGGAAGGCGTCGGTGGTGCCGAATGTCAGCGGCCGGCCCGGGGTCTTGCGGCGGCCACGCGGACGAATCCAGCCGGTCTCGAGCAGCACGTCGAGCGTGCCCTTCGACGTCACCACGCCGCGAATTTCTTCGATCTCGGCGCGGGTGATCGGCTGGTGATAGGCGATGATCGCCAGCATTTCGATCGCGGCGCGCGACAGCTTCTTGGTCTCAGTGGTCTCGCGCGTCATCAGCCAGGCGAGATCGCCGGCGGTGCGGAACGTCCATTTGTTGGCGATGCGCACCAGATTGACGCCGCGATGCGCGTAGTCGGCCTGCAGCTGCGCAAGCGCCGCCTTGATGTCCACGCCTTCCGGCATCCGCTTGGCCAGCGCCGCCTGCTCAAGCGGTTCGGGCGAGGCGAACAGCAAGGCTTCGAGAAGACGCAGCTCCTCGGGCCGGCCCTGCGGCTGCTGTTCGGTGACGACTTCGTCGCGTTCGAGATGAGGTTCGAACTCCACGATGCGCTTCTCCGCCAGACTTGCCATGGCTCGCTCTCCTTCTACCACTACCCTGCCGGAACTTCCGGCACGGCTGCCGCTTCCATCGCTGGAGGCGGCTGACGCTTACGAAAATACAAAGGTGCCAGCGGCGCGGACTGATGCAGTTCGACTTCGCCTTCGCGCACCAGTTCCAGCGCGGCGGCGAAGCTCGATGCCAATGCGGTCGCCTTCTGCGCCGGATCGGGCAAATAGCGGAGCAGATATTCGTCGAGCCGGCTCCACTCCTCGGCGAGGCCGACGAGCCGCTCAAGCGAAGCGCGCGCTTCGCTCAGCGACCACACGGTGCGGCGCGCGAGGTGCACGGTGGTGAGCACGCGCGACTGGCGCTGCGTGGCGTAGGCGCTGAGCAGATCGTACAGCGTCGCGGTGAACTTGGGATGGCGGATCTCGTCGATCGATTCGGCCGCGCCGCGCGGGAATACGTCGCGCTGCAGCTGCGGCCGGGTCATCAGCGCATTGGCGGCTTCACGGATCGCCTCCAACCGGCGCAGCCGGTTGGCCAGCGCGGTGGCCATCTCCTCGGCGCTCGGACCTTCTTGCGCCGGCGGCTCGGGCAACAACAGCCGCGACTTCAGGAAGGCGAGCCATGCCGCCATCACCAGATAGTCGGCGGCGAGTTCGAGGCGGATCTTCCGCGCTTCCTCGATGAACAGCAGATACTGGTCGGCCAGAGCCAGGATCGAGATCTTGTGCAGATCGACCTTCTGCTGCCGCGCCAATGTGAGCAGCAGGTCGAGCGGGCCTTCAAAGCCTTCAATGTCGATGACGAGCGCTTCGTCCTGGTCGACCTGCTCCGCCGGTCGTCCCGTTTCGAATTGCAGAATTTCAGCGGTCATGCGCTCATCCCTGCGCGGCCGATCAAGGTTTCGAGTTCGGCCCGCGCGGCGGTGCGGTCGAACGGCTGCGCCGGCTTGCGCGCCGCCAGCGCGGCTTCGGCGCGCTCCAGCGCCTTGCCGGACAGTTCCGGCACTTCGGCCGCGACCTGGCGCATCTCGTCGAGCTTGCCGTTACAATGCAGGACGACGTCACAGCCGGCCGCGATGCTCGCCCGCGTCCGATCCGCGATCGAGCCCTCCAGCGCATTCATCGAGACGTCATCGCTCATCAGTAGCCCTTGGAACCCGATCCGGCCGCGAATCACCTGATCGATGATTGTCGCAGAAGTGGTCGCCGGTTTGGCGGGGTCGAGCGCGCTAAACACAACATGTGCAGTCATCGCCATCGGCAGATCGGCGAGCGGCTGGAACGCGGCGAAATCGGTGCGTTCGAGCTCCTGCCGGGACGTACCCACCATCGGCAGCCGGAAATGACTGTCCGCGGTCGCCCGGCCATGGCCTGGAATATGTTTGAGGACCGGCAACACCGAGCCCTGCTCCAGTCCTTCGGTCACAGCACGCGCGATCGCCGCGACCTTGGCCGGCGCGTTGCCGTAGGCCCGGTCGCCGATGACCGCATCGGCTCCGGCGACCGGCACATCGGCCAACGGGAGGCAGTCAACGGTGATGCCGAGGTCGGCAAGATCGGCCGCGATCAGTCGCGCACTGAGGCGTGCGGCCGTCAGACCAAGCTGCGAATCAATGTCGTAAAGAGCAGAGAACACGGCGCCGCGCGGATACACCGGCCAGTGCGGCGGCCCGAGCCGCTGTACCCGGCCGCCCTCCTGATCGATCAGGACAGGAGCGTCCGGCGCATCGATGATCCGGCGCAACTCGCCAATAACCCCAGCCACTTGGGCGGGATTATCGACGTTGCGCTTGAACAGAATGAACCCCCACGGACGAGTCTGGCGCAAAAACTCGCGCTCCTCGTCCGTGATGCCCAGGCCGGAGATACCGGTGATGAAAGCGCGCGAAGTCATACAGGGCGCTTAGCCCGCGCGCGCCTCCAGGGTCAAGGAAACGGCCGTTAATTCCTCTGGACGACGCACTGTCCGCCGGCAGATTTTAGGTTGCCGCAGACCTGCTGGGCCTCGTCGGGGGTTCCGAACGGGCCGACCATGGCCCGGTAGTAGACGCCCTTGCTGCCGAGGTCTGCGCGCTTGATCAGCGGCGGACGCGAGCCGAGAACGGACGGGAACTTGTTCTGCAGCGCCCGGTACGAAGCCTTGGCATCCGCCTCGCTCCGCTGGGACGAGATCTGCACCACATAGCCCCCGCTGGTCGCCGGCGTCTCCGCCGGAGGCAGCGCAGCTACCCGCTGATTGGTCTGCGCCGGCGCGTTCGGATTCAGCGACAGCGGCGCAGTGCCGGCCGATGCGTTGGCGTCCTCGACCTGCCGGGTCGCCGGCCGCTGCTGCTGGGCGGAGGGCGTCGGCGGCGTCCGCGCCGCTTGCTTGGCCGGCACGGTGTTCACCGGCGCGGCCGCCTGGTCCGCCTGATCCGGGCGGATGCTGAACGTCTTGATCCGGCGCGGCTCCTCGCTGCCACTCGCCCCATTGCTGGAAGGCGGCAGATTCGGGCGTTGCCCAGGCGAGACCGAGCCCACGGAGGGCGGATTGGGATTCGGATTAAGCTGTGGCAGGACCACCCGCGCGCCCTGCCCGGCGCGCGACGGATCTGCAGGCTGCTCCTCACGCGACACCAGCGCTTCAACGCCAGTGCCGGCAGCCAGCCGGTCTTGGATCGGCTTGCCGGCCGCATCGCCGGAGGCTGGCGCCGCCATCACCTTGGTCGGGGTCGGATCGGCCTTGATCACCGGCGGCTCGCCGCTCCGGCTGCCGCCGCTGAAGGTGCGATACGCGAAGGCGCCGCCGGTACCGACCACGGCCAGCGCCAGCACCGCCGCCACCGTCACCATGCTGTTGCGGCGCGGCTTGACGGCGCGGGCGTCAGGCTCCTCGGCGTAGCCGTCATCGTATCCATAGGGAGATTCGGGATAGTTGGCGTCGGGCCGCACTTGGAACGGATCGGGCTGGCCGTACAGAGCATCATCGTAACGCGCCGGGACGAATTGCGGCTGCTCCAGCGGCAGAGACGGCTGCGCTGCAGCGTATGCATCGGGCGCAGCCCGCGGATCGATTTGCGCCTGACCGTACTGATGCGGATCGAACTGCTGATCGAACTGTTGCTGGTCGAACTGCGAGGGCTGAACCGGGACAGGATCGAACTGCGGCTGCTCGAACCGCGGCTCGGTGTATCTCGGCTGCTCATAGCCACGCGACTCCGCGAGACGCGGAGCGACGGCCTTCACGAAAGACGGCGGCTTGCTGAAGTCCGGACGCGGCGGCACCGGGGCCGGCTCAGGCTCGGCGGCGCGACGATGCTGCAGCCAGGACGGCATCGGTTGCTGTGGCGCATCGTCGTCGAGCGGCGGCAGTGGCGTGCTGGGGCGGAAATCGGTCGTACGCGACGCCGGCCGGCTTTGAGTCGGCGGCAGCTGGCTGCCGAACGGATCCGTTTGACCGATCAGTCGGGCGAGTTCGGCAAGCGGATCGTTGTCAGGCTTGTGCTGGGCGTAAGCTGCGCGGGTCTCTTCGTCATCCGCCGGAAAGGGTCGGTCGTGGTATCGATCGGTCATGTGATGTCGCGTCCCATTCGGGAAAGCCGCCAAAACCCGCTTGCGCAGACGATAAGCCGCTCTCAAAAGCCGCCACAGATCCCCAATCTGACCGGCCGTCCCCTATCGCATCTCGTCCGGCGCAGTGACGCCGAGAATGGCAAGCCCCGATGCCAGAACCGAGACGACGCCCTGAACCATCGCCAGTCGCGCCCTGCTAATCTCTGCATCATTATTGATAATGAAGCGTAAATGAGGCGCATCACGCCCGCGCGTCCAGTGCGCGTGGAATTCGCTGGCAAGTTCGTAGAGGTAGAACGCGACCCGGTGAGGCTCGTGCGCCACGGCCGCGGCTTCCACGGTCCGCGGAAACAGCGCCAGCCGGCGGAGCAGATCGAGCTCGGCAGGATCGGTCAGCCGTTCGACAGCAGCATCCTTCAGGAATGCGATCCGGGCATCCGTCGCCTCGGGCAGATCTGGAAACAGCTCGCGCGCGTTGCGGAAGATCGAGTGGCCCCGGGCGTGGCCGTACTGCACGTAGAACACCGGGTTGTCCTTCGACTGCTCGATCACCTTGGCGAGGTCGAAGTCGAGCACCGCGTCGTTCTTGCGGAACAGCATCATGAACCGAACGGCGTCCGAGCCGACTTCATCCACGACTTCACGTAGCGTCACGAAGTCCCCGGCCCGCTTGGACATTTTCACCGGCTCGCCGTTCCGCAGCAGGCGAACGAGCTGAACGATCTTGACGTCGAGCGTGCCCTTTCCGGCGGTCACCGCCTGGACGGCGGCCTGCATCCGCTTGATGTAGCCGCCGTGGTCGGCACCGAGCACGTCGACCAAAGTGGGGCAGCCGGCGTCGAACTTCACCTTGTGATAGGCGATATCCGAGGCGAAGTACGTGTAGGAGCCGTCCGATTTCAGCAGAGGCCGGTCGACGTCGTCGCCATAGGCAGTGGCGCGGAACAGCGTCTGCTCGCGATCCTCATAGTCCTCGACCGGCGCGCCCTTCGGAGGCGGCAGGCGGCCTTGATAGACGTCGCCCTTGGCGCGCAGGAAGTCGATGGTGTCGGCGACACGGTTACGCTCGCCCTCGATCAGCGAGCGCTCCGAGAAGAACACTTCGTGGGTGATTGAAAGGGCAGCGAGATCGCCCTTGATCATGTCCATCATCATCGCAATGGACTTGGCACGGACAATCGGAAGCCACTGCGCTTCGGACATATCTTTCAGCGCCGCACCGTGCTCGGCCTTCAGCGCTTGCCCGACCGGCACGAGATAATCGCCCGGGTAGAGTCCTTCGGGGATTTCGCCGATAGCCTGGCCCAGCGCCTCGCGGTACCGCAGGAACGCGGAGCGCGCCAGCACGTCGACCTGCGCGCCGGCGTCGTTGATGTAGTACTCGCGGGTGACGTCGTAGCCGGCGGCATCCAGCAGATTGGCCAGCGCGTCGCCGAACACGGCGCCGCGGCAATGGCCGACATGCATCGGGCCCGTCGGATTGGCGGAGACGTATTCGATATTCACCCTCTCGCCGCTTCCAATCCCGGAGCGCCCATAATCGTCGCCGGCGGCCAGCACCTCCCGCAGCGCCTGCGCCCACACGGCCGGCTTCAGAGTGAGGTTGATGAAGCCCGGGCCGGCGATCGCCACCTCGGCGATTTCGTGCTCCGCCCGCAGCTTGTCGGCGATCTTGTCGGCCAGATCGCGCGGCTTCGCCTTGGCATCCTTGGCCAGCACCATCGCCGCATTGGTCGCCATGTCGCCGTGCGAGGCGTCCTTCGGCGGCTCGACCACGATACGCGCCAGATCGATCCCGGCCGGCAGCGCGCCCTCGCCGATCAGCGCGGCGCAGGCGGCGTGCACCCGCGACAGAACATGGGCAAAAAGATGCGTGGACGTGGTTTGATCGGACATGGCTGCAATGGGATTGGAAAGGCGGCCATTCGGCCGGTCCGGCGCCGCCTAACGCAATTCCGGGGTCGAGTCAAAGAGCCGCTGGTGCTCGTTCAAGGCGTAGCGGTCGGTCATACCGGCGATGAAGTTGCGGATCCGGCGAAAGCGGTCCGCCTCGCACTCGGCCACCGGGCCATCGGCCGGCAGCCAGTCGGGCGGCAGATCGGCGGGATGGTCGCAGTACCGCTGGAAAAGGTCCGCAACGATCGCCTCGGCATCCCGCATGACCGCCATCACCCGGTCTGCCCGGTACATGTGGGTCCAAAGGAAGGCCTTGATCGCGGCCTCCGCCGTCGCGAGGTCCGCCGGGAAGGCGACCATCGCCGTCGTCGCATGGCGCACCTCCTCCGGTGATCGCGGCGCCGCAGCCGTCAGCCGTCGCACCGTCTCGGCCGTGACGCCGCGGATCAGCCGCGAGATCAGTTCCCGCACAAGCTCCGCGCCCCGCCGGCTCTCGGCTAGAACCGGATACTGACGATCGATGTCCGCAATGATCGCCGCCGTCAGTGGCACGGCGCGCAGATCGTCGACCCGGAACAGCCCGGCCCGCAGGCCGTCGTCGATATCGTGGGCGTCGTAGGCGATGTCGTCGGCGATGGCCGCGACCTGCGCTTCGAGCGAGGCGAAGCTCCAAAGCTGTAAGTCGAAGCGCTGGTTGAATTCGGCGATTCCGAGCGGCACGCCGTGCTCGGCGTAGCGCGGCAGCGGCGTGCCGGCACGGTCAGTCAGCGGGCCATTGTGCTTGACCACGCCCTCCAGCGTCTCCCAGGTCAGATTGAGCCCGTCGAACTCCGGATAGCGATGCTCCAGCGCGGTCAGCACCCGCAGCGTCTGGGCATTGTGGTCGAAGCCGCCGTGATCGCGCAGGCAGGCATCCAGCGCCCGCTCGCCGGCATGGCCGAACGGCGGATGGCCGAGGTCGTGCGCCAACGCCAACGTCTCGGTGAGGTCCTCGTCGAGCCCGAGCTGGCGGGCGATCGCCCGGGCGATCTGGGCGACCTCCAGACTGTGGGTCAGCCGTGTGCGGTAGTGATCGCCCTCGTGGAAGACGAACACCTGGGTCTTGTGCTTGAGCCGGCGGAACGCGTTGGAGTGAATCACCCGATCGCAGTCGCGCCGGAACGCGCTGCGATTGCTGCTCGGCGGCTCGCCGAATTGCCGGCCGCGGCTGCGGTCCGGATCGCAGCCATAGGCTGCGCGAGGAGCTGCCATCCCGACCGACACGCTGAAGCTATCCTTGACCCGTTTGATTCTGCGTTGCGGTGCACTTAACTATGGCTTGCATGGAAATCCAATGACGGCACAATCCCTATCCGGGATTATGGAGCGACAGATGACCGACACCAGCGTCACCATCAGCGAGCGCGCGGCGCGCCGGATCGGCGAAATCCTCAGGGGCGAAGGCGACGGCGCGATGCTGCGGATCAGCGTCGAGGGCGGCGGCTGTTCGGGTTTTCAATACAAGTTCGACGTCGACCGCGCCAAGACCGACGATGACCTGGTGATCGCGCGCGACGGAGCGGTAGTGCTGGTCGATTCCGCCTCTGTGCCGTTTCTGGCAGGCTCCGAGGTCGATTTCGTCGACGACCTGATCGGCGCGTCGTTTCGCGTCAACAATCCCAACGCGACCGCGTCCTGCGGCTGCGGCACCAGCTTCTCGATCTGATCTCGGCGAACGCGGTCGCCGGGAGAGCTCGGCATGCAAGATCTCCCGGCTGCTTCTGCTACCGAACGGATCAGGAGCCGCTCGGCTTACCAACCCGGCGGCGGCTTACGAGAACGTGCCCGTGGTCCCCGCGAGATTGGTACACATCGTTCCCTTGAACGGGCCGTTGGTCGGACCGACCTGATATTCCTTGAACACAGTCAGGCCGCCCGGATTGTTGAGGTTGGTGATCGTCGTCGGCAGATCAAAGTTGACGGCATTACCGGTCGAGATCACGCCGGTGCCGGCTTCGTTCTTCACCACCGCGTTGGGGGCGATCGTCGCCAGCAGGCCGCTCGGAGTGACGGAGCGCTCGACCAGACCGAGCGTGCCGTCCGCCAGCGAGCTCACCGCCATGTTCCGCACCGTCCAGGTCCCGTCGACGTTGTAGGTCACGTTGAAAGTGGTGAAGCCCGGGGTCGCGTCGCACAGCGCGGCGTTGATCGACGAACTGGTGAAATTCATCACCGTGCCCGCCGTGTAGGTGCCGGTCTGCACGTAGAACTTGATGATCGGCTGACAGTCGAGATTGTTGTTCGGCTGAGCCGTCACGAAGTTCGACAGGGTGATGGCGCCGGACAGCGCTTGCACAGCAGAGCCGGCGTTGTAGTTGGTCAGCACGGGGTTGAAAGTCGGCGTGACGATCCGGAACGATCCCGCCTGCGGGCCCGCCGTATAGGTCGGAACCGACAGACCCAGCGAGGGCGACACGGTCATGTTGGTGGTGTTGTTGGTCTGCGGTCCACCGGCCGCCGACGTCAGGTTGATCGCCTGAATCGCGGCGAGCTGGCCGGACGGCTGGCCGATCTGAGGCGGCTGGACCTGCTGCTGAACGCCCGCGTAGTACTGCAGGATCATCGTGAAGGTGAGAACCGCGCCCGACGTGCTGTAGGGCAGCAACGCCTGGCTGTACAGGCTGTTGGTGTAGACCTGCTGGCCACCGGAATATGCGGCCGGCTGCTGGAAGAAGAAGAAGTTCTGGATCGTGGTGCTGTTGTTGGTGACGTTGATCGTGATGGTCGTCGGCATTTTGACCTCCTGCCGGGTCACCCGGCCAGATTACCCGCTGGCGTGAATCGACCAGCCATCACAACCTATACGTGCATGTCGTCCCGAGCGATCGCTTATGATTGCACCTCATGCAAGGCCCCAGGCGCGGCCCTTGCGGGCAGCGCAAGCCGCGTCACAACCCCTGCTGCTTCGTCACAATGGATTGGATGAAGGCGGCGAGCAGGAGTTTGGACTGCTCGCTCAACGCCGTGTCGGCCTGACGCATGCTTGCCAGGAATCCGGACTCCGAACACGGTGGCGCGACCTGCGGCCGAGGCGCGTCGATCGGGCCTGCGCCAGTCAGAAACCAATCGAGCGAGATATCGAGAGCCGTGCAAAGCATAACCGCATGCTCCACCGACATCGGCCCATCATTCTTCCACCGCGTGACCGTGCTCTCGTTGACGCCGATCGCAAATGCCAAAGCATGCTGTTTGGTCATGCCCCTCAACCGCATCGCCTGAACCATCCTGTCGCCGCGGCTGGACATTCCGACGCCTCGAAGCCAGCTCCCTCACCACAACTTTAACGCGCATCTACGTCTTCTGGAGTAAAACTGGACCCCGTGAGGTTACGAGGGACAAGGCGTCAGGGTTCGCGCACTGACGCACGCACTGCGAAGGGTGCCCCACGATCTGGGAGGAAAGCCTACACCCGCCCTTCGGTCAAACCGGCCGGCGGCGGTCTCGTGGCGCTGCCGGTTACTCGGCGGCCGTGGCGTGCGGGCGCACATCCTCACGGACGTCTTCGAGCTGCGGTTCGAGCCGGCGCTTCAATCGGCGGTCGATCTTGTCGAGATAGATGTAAATCACCGGGGTGATGAACAGCGTCAGCAGCTGCGACAGCAGCAGGCCGCCGACCACGGCGACGCCGAGGGGCTGACGCAGTTCGGCGCCGGCGCCGGCACCGAGCGCGATCGGCAGGGTGCCGAAGATCGCCGATAACGTCGTCATCATGATCGGCCGGAAGCGCAGCAGCGCCGCCTCGCGGATCGCGTGTTCGGCCGACAGCCCGACGCGGCGCCGCTCCAGCGCGAAATCGACCATCATGATGGCGTTCTTCTTGACGATGCCGACCAGCATGACGATGCCGATCATCGCGATCACCGACAGCTCCATCTTGAACAGCATCAGCGTCAGGATCGCGCCGATGCCGGCCGACGGCAGGCCGGAGATGATCGTGATCGGATGGATGAAGCTCTCGTAGAGAATGCCGAGGATCACGAAGGCGGCGAACACCGCGGCGAGGATCAGCACGCCCTGCCCGCGCAGGCTTTCCTGGAACACCTGCGCGGTGCCGGAGAAGCCGGTGAAGATCGTCGCCGGCAGATTTGAGTCGCGCTCGATCTGAGTGATGCGATCGACCGCCTCGCCGAGCGAGCGGCCTTCGGCGAGATTGAACGAGATCGTCACCGCGGGCTGCTGGCCCTGGTGGTTGATCTGCAGCGCGCCGATGCTCGGCACCGTCCGCGCCACGGCTTCGATCGGGATCGTCTGGTTGTTGGCCGTCTTCAGATACAGCTTCGACAAATCGTTCGGATCGACGCGGAATTGCGGCTGTACCTCGAGGATGATCTGGTAATCGTTGGTCGGCGTATAAATCGTGCCGATCTGCCGCGAGCCGTAGGCGTTATAAAGCTGGTTGCGGACCTGATCGACGGTGATGCCGTAGACGGCGGCCTTCTCGCGGTCGACTTCGACCGTCATCTGCGGATTGCGGATATAGAGGTCGGTAGTGACGTCGAGCAGACCCGGCAGCTTCGCGATCTTGTCGCGCATCTCGGGCGCTAGCCGATAAAGCGCCTCGGTGTCGCTGCCTTGCATCACGTACTGATACTGGCTCTTCGAGATGCGGCCGCCGACATTCAGGTTCTGGATGCTCTGGAAGAATGCCTGGATGCCCGGGACCTGCGCGGCCTGCTGGCGCAGGCGCGTGATCACCTTCGGGGCGGGATCGCGCTCCTTGACCGGCTTCAGGCCGACGAACAATCGGCCGTAGTTCGCAGTCGGATTCGGGCCGCCGGCGCCGACCGTGCTGTTGATGTAGTCGACCGCCGGATCTTCGCGCAGGATCTGCACTAGCGCGAGCTGCCGCTCCTTCATCGCTTCGAACGAGGTATCGGTCGCCGCCTCGGTGACGCCTATCAGGAAGCCGGTGTCCTCCTGCGGAAAGAAGCCCTTCGGCACCACCATGTACAGATAGATCGTGCCGCCGAGCGTCGCGAAGGTCACCAGCAGCATCAGGAACTTGTGCGCGAGCACGCGGTCGAGCGCCCATTCGTAGCCGCGCAGCCAGCCGGCGAACATCGCCTCGAAGGCGCGCAGCACTATGTTTTCGCGCTTGTTTGGATCGTGCGCCTTGAGCATCCGCGCGCACAGCATCGGCGTCAGCGTCAGCGACACGAAGCCCGACACCAGGATGGCAATCGAGATCGTCACCGCGAATTCGCGGAACACCCGGCCGACGATGCCGCCCATCAGCAGCACCGGGATGAACACCGCGATTAGCGACAGCGTGATCGAGATGATGGTGAAGCCGATCTCACGCGCGCCCTTCAGCGCCGCCTCGAACGGCCGCATGCCGTCCTCGATGTGCCGCATGATGTTCTCGAGCATGACGATGGCGTCGTCGACCACGAAGCCGACCGACAGCGTCAGCGCCAGCAGCGTCATGTTGTTGATCGAGAAGTCGAGCATGTACATCACGGCAAAGGTGCCGAGCAGCGAGATCGGCACCGCCAGCGCCGGGATGAAGGTCGCCGACGCCTTGCGCAGGAACAGGAAGATCACCAGCACGACCAGCACCACGGCGATCGCCAGCGTCTCCTGGACGTCGAACACCGCCTGCCGCACCGAGACCGAGCGGTCCATCGTCACCGTCATCTCGACTGACGGCGGGATCTGCGCCCGCAGCGACGGCAGCCGCTCGCGCACCAGATCGACAACCGCCACCGTATTGGCGTCGGGCTGCTTCTGGATCGCCAGCACGATGGCGCGATCGTCGTTCAGCCAGGTGGCGAGCCGGTCGTTCTCGACGCTGTCGTAGATCCGCGCGACTTCGTCGAGCTTGACCGGCGAGCCGTTGCGCCACGCCACGACGATCTGGCGATAGTCGGCGGCCTTGTCCATCTGGCCGGAGGCCTGCAGCACGAAGTCCTGCTTCGGACCGCTCATGGTGCCGACCGGCGTCGACGAATTGGCGCGTGCGACCGCGGCGCGGATGTCCTCGAGCGACAGCCCGCGTGCCGCTGCGGCTTCAGGATCGGCCTGCACCCGCACGGCGAATTTCTGAGGCCCGTAGATCACCACCTGGGCGACGCCGGGGATCTGCGACAGCGCCTGGCCGATGGTGATGTCGCCGTATTCGTTGACGGCCGACAGCGGCAGCGTCGCCGAGCTCAGCGCCACGAACAGCACCGGAAACTCCGCGGGGTTCACCTTGCGGAAGCTCGGCGGCGTCGTCATTTCGATCGGCAGCCGCCGCTGCGCGATGGTCAGCGCCGTCTGTACGTCCAGCGCGGCCGCGTCGATATTGCGGCCGAGATCGAACTGGATGGTGATCACCGTCGTGCCTTGCGCCGAGTTCGACGACATCGACGAGATTCCGGCGATGGTCGAAAGCTGGCGCTCGATGATGCCGGCGACCGATGCCGCCATGGTGTCGGCGCTGGCGCCCGGCAGCGTCGCCGTCACCGCGATGGTCGGAAAGTCGACCTTCGGCAGCGCCGAGACCGGCAGCAACCGATAGCCGAACAGGCCGAACACGATCAGCGACGCGGTGATCAGCGTCGTCATCACCGGCCGGCGAATGCACAGCTCGGAGAGGGTCATGTCAGGCTCCGGCCTTGCGGCTGCGCGGCTCGACCTTGGTGCCTTCGGACAGCAGCAACTGGCCGTCGGTCACCACCTCCTCGCCGCCGGCAAGTCCTTCGGCGATCACGGTCTCGCCCTGGTGGGTGCGGCTGACCTTGACGGACTGCACATGCGCTGCGCCGTCTTTGATCACGAAGACGAAGTTGCCGCTCTGGCTGCGCTGGACCGCGACGGTCGGAACGGCGACGGCCTCCTCGGTGCGGATCGTCAGCTTGGTGTTGACCAGCGTGCCCGGCCACAACGTCTCGTTGCCGTTGTCCATGATGCCCCGGACCATCACCATGCCGGTGGCGGCGTCGACGGTGTTCTCCACCATCGCCACCTTGCCCTGCTCGGAACGCCCGCTGCCGGGAATGGTCGCGGTCACGGCGGTGGTGCCGGCCGCCATCGCGTCGCGGAGATCGGCAAGGACGCGCTGCGGCACCGCGAAGCTGACATAGACCGGCGCCATCTGGTTGATGGTGGCGAGCGGCGCGGTGTCGGCCGGGCGCACGAAGTTGCCGATCTTGACGTTGGCGGCGCTGATACGGCCGGCAAACGGCGCATGGATCAGCGTATAGCTCTTCTGAACCCGCAGATTTGCGAGTGCCGACTCCGCGCCCTTGATGGTGCCGGCGAGAATATCGGCCTGCGTTTTCGCATTATCGAGATTGACCTGGGTGGTGGCGCCCTTGCCGATCAGGTCGCTGAAACGCCGCAAGTCACGCTCCGCACCGGCGAGCTGCGCGCGGTCGCGGGCCAGATTGCCTTCAGCCTGTTCGATTTGGGCGTCGATCTGCCGCGCATCGAGCGTGAACAGCAGGTCGCCTTCGTTGACCTTGGCGCCATCCTCGAAATGGACGCTGACGATGGTGGTCTCGAGCCGCGACTTCAGCGCCACGCTGGAGATCGGCGTCACCATGCCGATCGCGTCGACATCGACCGGGATCGGCTTGCGCACCGCCTTGACGGCATCGATCGACACCACGCGGGCCCGCGGCGCGGCTTTGGCGGCAACTTGCTTGTCGGTCCAGTACGGCCGCAGTTCGTAGGCAGCCAAACCGCCTGCGGCGAGCACGATGGCGATGATGATCCAGCGACGCTTCGTCATGACACTCCGTGTCAGCCTGTCGCGGGGCCACGCATCGCCCGTCCCCGCCCTCCGATGTTAGCGCTCGATTTTACAAAGGCTTATCACAGCACCAAGGGGCATGGTATGGCAGCCGCCGGATATATTGCCACGGGTAACCCTGATGCGGATTGCGACCTGGAACGTGAACTCGGTCCGGCAGCGGCTGGACCACCTGCTGACTTGGCTACAGGACTGCCAGCCGGACGTGGTCTGCCTGCAGGAGATCAAGTGCGTCGACGAGGCGTTCCCGCGCGAGCCGATCGAGGCGCTGGGCTACAATGTCGTCACCCACGGCCAGAAGACCTTCAACGGCGTCGCGCTGCTGTCGAAGCACCCGCTCGAAGAAGCCACCCCGCGGCTCGCCGGGGATGAGAGCGACGTCCACGCCCGATTCCTCGAGGGTGTGATCTCGCTGAAGCGCGGCGTGGTGCGGGTCGCGTGCCTGTATCTGCCCAACGGCAACCCGGTCGGCAGTGAGAAATATCCTTATAAGCTGAGCTGGATGTCGCGACTTCTTCAGTATTCGAAGGAGCGGATGAAGACCGAGGAGCCGCTGATCCTGGCCGGTGACTTCAACGTCATCCCGCAGCCCGAAGACGTGCACAATCCCGCCGCATGGGTCGACGATGCGCTGTTCCGGCCAGAGACCCGCGAGAGCTTCCAGGCCCTGCTCGGTCTCGGTCTCACCGACGCGCTGCGCGCCACCACGGACGCGCCCGGCCAATACACCTTCTGGGACTATCAGGCCGGCGCCTGGCAAAAGAACTGGGGCATCCGCATCGACCATTTGCTGCTGTCGCCGCAGGCGGCCGACCGCCTCCGCGGCGTCGGCATCGACAGCTACGTGCGGAACTGGGAGAAGCCGTCCGACCACGTCCCGGTCTGGGCGGATTTCGATCTGGAGACGGCGTGAGGCAGCCCCAGAAAAACAGCGACCGTCCTTCGGGCACGCAGCGCTAGCGCCATTCGTGCCCCGGACGCTGCGCAGCGCGCCGCTCTTGCGGCGTGGTGCGCTGCAGATCCGGGGCCCCGGTTAGTTGGGCCGCAACCGGGGTCCCGGATCTGCGGCGCAGCGCTTCGCGCTGCACCTTGTCCGGGACACAGACCTGGCCTCAAACTTTGAAGAAGTAAGACCTCAGTCCCGCCGCCCCTGCACCCAGTGCTCGAGCATCTGCAGCGCCATGGCGCGGTCGTCGTCGGAGGCCTTGGCGAAGGCGCGGTTGTAGCTGTCCTTGATCCAGGTCTCTTCCGGCGCGGCGCTGTCGCGAGCCAGCGTCAGCCACATCAGCCCGCGGGCGGCTTGGCGCGGCAGCTTCTCGCCGTTGAACAACAGCTGCCCGAGCATCGCCTGAGCCTGGTGCTGGCCCTTCTGAGCGGCGAGGCCAAGCCAGCGCGCGCCGTAGCGGAAGTCGCGCGGCATGCCGATGCCTTCGATATAAAGCCGCGCCAGATCGTACTGCGCGTCGGCATTGCCGAAATACGAGGCGGCGTAGGAGAACATCTCCCGCGCCCGCTCCGGATCGCGCTTGATCTTCGAGTTCGGGATGCCGT
Source organism: Rhodopseudomonas sp. AAP120 (assembly GCF_001295845.1). Lineage (GTDB taxonomy): Bacteria > Pseudomonadota > Alphaproteobacteria > Rhizobiales > Xanthobacteraceae > Rhodopseudomonas. The sequence continues at coordinate 23,260 of NZ_LJIC01000073.1, forward strand.
CGAGATAATAGCGGCCGAGCGCCACGAAGGCGTTGGCGACGATCGCCGCCTGCGGCGCGGACGGGCTGTCCTCGGCATGGGCGTTGGCGATCTTGCTGAAATAGTCGAAGGCGCGCAGGTCGTCCTGCACGACGCCGTTGCCGTCGGCGTACATCCGCCCGAGCCGCCACTGGGCGATCGGGTGTCCGCCTTCCGCAGCGTATTGCAGGGCGGTGAGCGAGGTCGTGGTAGTTTCGGCGGGGATCGCCTTCTTCAGCGCCGGCGCGGTGCCCGGCTGCGACGAGGCGACCGGGATCGCGGTGTTCTCGGGGTTCACCGGGGTGCCCTCGAAGGCGAACGCCGGCGCCAGGGCTGCCGTAGCGCCCATCACCCACGCGACACAAACTGTACGCTTAAACATCCGCATAGCAATGCTTCTCGACCGCCCCGCCCGGACGGGTCATGGCGCCGACGAAGGCGGGGCCGACCTGCTGGGCATATTCCGAAAGCGCATCCGACGTCTGATCTGTCGCGCCAGCGGTCCATTCGGACGGGCGCGGCGCGAGGGCGTCGGTCAAATTCGTGTCATCGGCTGCGCCGGGCGCAGGGTCGCCCTCCCGCGGGGCGATCGAATCGTCCTGCGCGCTCGGGCACGCGGCGTAATCGCGCTCCAAGCAGCGGGCGGGCCCGGACGACAGCAGGTTCGACATTCCCGCGACCTTCACAATCGCACCTTCTGGCGCGAGATTTCCCTTCAGCCCGACGTCGCCGGCCGCAAGGACCGAACGCTGCGTCTGCCGCACCAGCTCTTGATGCGGAGTCCACGTCATGAACTTCAGGTCTTCGAGGATCGTCCGGCCAGTGCTGGTCAGGCGGTCGCCGTGAAAGAAGTCATGATCGAGCTGGGTCTTCATCAGGAGCGGTATGCTGCCAACATCTTCTATGTCTTTGGCGACATCGCGGCCGGCCGGCTGCAAATCCGCGATACATGGTGTCTTTTTGAAGACTGCAGCGGTGGCAATTTCCTCGACGCTGATACGAGGGTGTTGAGCACGTAGACGCTGCGACGCAGCATGACGAGGTCGTTCGACAGCAGCGAGGGCGAGCTCGCAGCCGAGTTCGGCACGCACCGTCCATTCGGGTGCTTGCCGCCTGCGGAGCTCCGACTTGCTATTGGTCCTCGCGCCCATCCTGACCCGCATCCCGGCCGTTCTCGACCGACGTCCACACCGACAACCATCGACCTGAGCTCACGCCTTCATGAGCCTGTCTTGGGACGATGGTCTCATTGACCGGTGTGGCTAAAAAGCGGCGCGCGCAAGAGGCACCGTCAAAGACGGTTAAATCATCCGGAACTGTTGCGCCGCCGCAACAAACGTTGCGCGGCGGCCACCACTAATCGGTCCACTAACTGTCAGGAGAAAGCCCGGGACGGTGGGCGCGTCAGGCGTTGAGCACCTTGCCGTAGGCGTCGAGCACGGCTTCCTTCATCATCTCCGACAGCGTCGGATGCGGGAAGACGGTGTGCATCAGCTCTTCCTCGGTGGTCTCGAGGTTCATCGCCACCACATAGCCCTGGATCAGCTCGGTGACTTCTGCGCCGATCATGTGGGCGCCGATCAGCTGGCCGGTCTTCTTGTCGAAGATCACCTTGACCAAACCCTGGTCCTCGCCGAGCGCGATCGCCTTGCCGTTGGCGGTGAACGGGAAGCGGCCAACCCGGATGTCGCGGCCCTGCTCCTTCGCCTTGGTCTCTGTGAGGCCCACCGAGGCGATCTGCGGGTTGCAGTAGGTGCAGCCTGGGATCAGGCTCTTGTCGAGCGGATGCGGATGCAGGCCCTTGATCGCCTCGACGCAGATCACGCCCTCATGCTCGGCCTTGTGGGCTAGCATCGGCGGACCGGCGATGTCGCCGATCGCGTAGATGCCCGGCACGTTGGTCTTACCGAGGCCGTCGGTGACGATGGTGCCGCGCTCGATCTTCACTCCGAGCTTCTCCAGCCCGAGATTTTCGATATTGCCGACGACGCCGACTGCCGAAATCACCCGCTCGAACTCCTCGGTGAACGGCTTGCCGTCACCCGCATCGATGGTGGCGACGACGCTGTCGGCCTTCTTGTCGAGCTTGGTGACCTTGGTGCCGGACAGAATCCGGATGCCCTGCTTCTCGAACCGCTTGCGGGCGAGCGTGGCGATCTCGGCGTCCTCGACCGGCAGGATCTGCGGCAGCACCTCGACCACGGTGACCTTCGAGCCCATCGTGTGGAAGAACGACGCGAATTCGATGCCGATCGCACCGGAGCCGACCACCAGCAGCGACTTCGGCATCTTCTCCGGCACCATCGCCTCGAAATAGGTCCAGATCAGCTTCTTGTCCGGCTCGAGCCCCGGCAGCGCCCGCGGCCGGGCGCCGGTTGCGATGATGATGTGCTTGGCCTGATAGCTGCCCGGTCCGATCGTGCCCTTCGGCGCCTCGGTCTTCGAGCCCGTGACGGTGATCTTGCCGGGCGCATCGATGGTCGCCTGGCCCCAGATCACGGAGACCTTGTTCTTCTTCATCAGGAAGCCGACGCCGTCGTTGAGGCGCTTGGACACCCCGCGCGAGCGCTGCACCACCGCCTTCGGGTCGTAGCTGATGTTATCGGCCGACAGCCCGTAGTCCTTGGCGTGCTGCATGTAGTGATAGATCTCGGCCGAGCGCAGCAGCGCCTTGGTCGGGATGCAGCCCCAGTTCAGGCAGATGCCGCCGAGATGCGTCTTCTCGACGATCGCGGTCTTGAACCCGAGCTGCGCCGCCCGGATCGCCGCGACATAGCCGCCGGGGCCGGAGCCGATGATGATGACGTCGAAGGAGGTATCGGACATGGCAGCCTTGGAAACTAGACGATCATCATCACTGGATTTTCGATCAGCGCCTTGAAGGCGCCGAGCAGTTCGGAGCCGAGCGCGCCGTCGACGGCGCGGTGATCGGTGGACAGCGTCACGCTCATCACCGTCGCGATCTCGATCTTGCCGGCCTTGACCACAGGACGCTGCTCGCCGGCCCCGACCGCCAGGATCGTCGCATGCGGCGGGTTGATCACCGCGGCAAAGTCCTTGATGCCGTACATGCCGAGATTGGACACCGCGGTCGAACCGCCCTGATACTCTTCAGGCTTCAGCCGCCGATTGCGGGCGCGCGCGGCGAAATCCTTCATCTCGCGCGAGATCGTCGACACCGACTTCAGATGCGCGTCGCGCACCACCGGGGTGATAAGGCCGCCGGGGATCGACACCGCGACGCCGACGTCGGAGCCCTGATGCTTCAGCATCGCGCCTTCGGTCCAGGTGACGTTGGCGTCCGGCACGCGCTGCAGCGCCATCGCCAGCGCCTTGATGACGAAGTCGTTGACCGACAGCTTGTAGGCCGGCTTGCCGTCCTTGTCCTTCGGCGCCTGGGCGTTGATCTCTTCGCGCGCCGCCATCAGCTTGTCGAGGTTGCAGTCCATCGTCAGGTAGAAATGCGGGATGGTCTGCTTGGCCTGGACGAGGCGCTGCGCGATAATTTTGCGCATGCTGTCGTGCGGCACTTCCTCGTAGCTGCCGTCCTTGAAGAACGCGCGGATCTGCTGGTCCGACATCGACGGCGCGATTGCGGGCGCTGTGCCGGACGCCGGCGCAGCCGCCTTCAAGCTTCCGCCGGCTTTCGCCTGCTCGACGTCGCGGGCGACGACGCGGCCGTGCGGGCCGGTGCCGCTGATCCGGGACAGCTCGATGCCGGCGTCCTTGGCGAGCCGCCGCGCCAGCGGCGACGAGAACACGCGGGCGCCGTTCTGCGCGGCCAGCGCAGGAGCGGCGGGCGGAGCCGAATTGGAGCGCTCGGACGGCCGCGATGCAGGCGCAGCAGATTCGGCCTTGGTCGGCGCCTCGGGCTTTGGCGTATCCGTCTTCGGCGCTTCGGGTTTGGTGCTTTCCGCCTTGGCCTCTGTCTTGGTCGAGTCAGGCTTGGCCTGCGTCGCCCCGGCGGCCTTGACGTCCTCGCCGTCGCCGGCGAGCACCGCGATCACGTCGTTGACCGGGACGTCCTGGGTGCCCTCGGGCACCAGGATCTTGGCGATGGTGCCTTCATCGACCGCTTCGACTTCCATCGTCGCCTTGTCGGTCTCGATCTCGGCGATGACGTCGCCGCTCTTGACCTTGTCGCCCTCCTTCTTCAGCCACTTCGCAAGGTTGCCCTTCTCCATGGTCGGCGACAAAGCGGGCATCAGAATGTTGATCGGCATGGCGAAACCTTATTGCGGCCGTTCGGTCGCGCTGCCCATGTCGGACGGGCGCGCGATCTCGGACTCGAACATCTCGACGATGCGCTCCAGCGCTTCGTCCTCGGTGTAGTTGCTCTCGCGCGAATAAGCGCGCGCGGCGTGACGGGCGATATCGACCAGCAGCAGCCCCCACATCTCGGGCTCCTCGAACGCGCGCATGAACGCGATCGACAATCCGCCGTCGAGCACGAAGGCGCGCAGCACCTCGGTGGCGTCCTCGCGGCCCTCGACGTCGGGCGGCAGCGGCTGTTGCTTGGGGCCAGCCATGGTCGCGCTACCGATAACAGACGGCCTTGGCCGCCTCGACGACTTCGGCAACGCTCGGCAGCGCCAGCTTTTCGAGATTGGCGGCGTAGGGCATCGGCACGTCCTTGCCGGAAACGCGCGTCACCGGCGCGTCCAGGTAGTCGAAGGCATGCTCCATGATCCGCGCGGCAAGTTCGGCACCGACGCCGTTCTGCTGCCAGCCCTCCTCGACCGTCACCGCGCGGCCGGTCTTCTTGACCGAGGCGATAATCGTCTCGGTGTCGAGCGGACGCAGCGTGCGCAGATCGATCACTTCCGCGTCGATCCCCTCGCCGGCCAATTCCTCGGCCGCCTTCAGCGCGTAGGTCATGCCGTGCGACCACGCGATCAGCGTGACCTGCGAGCCCTCGCGCACCACGCGGGCCTTGCCGATCGGGATCACATAGTCGTCGAGCTTCGGCACTTCGCCGTGCTGCCCGTACAGCATCTCGTGTTCGAGGAAGATCACCGGGTTGGGATCGCGGATCGCGGCCTTGAGCAGGCCCTTGGCATCGGCGGCCGAATATGGCGCCACGACCTTGAGGCCGGGGATCTGCGAATACCAGGCCGAGTAGTCCTGGCTGTGCTGCGCGGCGACGCGCGACGCCGCGCCGTTCGGGCCGCGGAACACGATCGAGCAGCCGAGCTGGCCGCCGGACATGTACAGCGTCTTCGCCGCGGAGTTGATGATCTGGTCGATCGCCTGCATGGCGAAGTTGAACGTCATGAATTCGACGATCGGCTTCAGCCCGGCGATCGCGGCGCCGACGCCGACGCCGGCGAAGCCGTGCTCGGTGATCGGCGTGTCGATGACGCGGCGATCACCGAATTCCTGCAACAGGCCCTGCGTGACCTTGTAGGCGCCCTGATACTCGGCGACCTCTTCGCCCATCACGAACACGTCGGCGTCGCGGCGCATCTCCTCGGCCATCGCGTCGCGTAGCGCTTCGCGGATGGTCTGCGTCACCATCTCGGTGCCGGCGGGAATGTCAGGATCGGCCGCGGCCGATACGGTCGGCGCTGCCGATGCGTGCTGCGCGGGCGCGGCCGCGGATTTCGCCTGAGCCGCCTCCGGCTCGGACGACGGCGGCGCCGATTGCGCCGCCTTGTTCTGCGCCGCAGGATCGGCGGCCTTGTCGGCGTCACCGGCGCTTTCACCGTCACCGAGGATGGTGGCGATCGGGGTGTTGACCGCGACGTCGTTGGTGCCTTCGGGGATCAGGATCTTGCCGAGCGTGCCTTCATCGGCGGCTTCGACTTCCATCGTCGCCTTGTCGGTCTCGATCTCCGCGATCACGTCGCCGCTCTTGACCTGGTCGCCTTCCTTCTTGAGCCATTTCGAGAGGTTGCCCTTCTCCATGGTCGGCGACAGCGCGGGCATCAGAATTTGAATAGGCATCGGGGCTCCGCAGTCAGATCGTGCGCGGGATCGCCGCAAGGCGGCAGGAGAGCATGGCCGGCGTGCGAGCGCCGGCGCGAAGGTCAGCGATACACATCGGTGTAGAGTTCGGACGGATCGGGTTCGGGATCGTTCTGTGCGAAGTCGGCCGACTCGTTGACGATCTTGCGAACCTCGGCGTCGATCTTCTTGAGGTCGTCTTCGGTCATGTCGAGCGCCAGCAGGCGCTGGCGCACCTGCTCGATCGGATCCTGATCGTTACGGATCTTGTCGACCTCCTCGCGGGTCCGGTACTTCGCCGGGTCGGACATCGAGTGGCCGCGATAGCGATAGGTCTGCATCTCGAGGATGTAGGGGCCGTTGCCGGCGCGGCAATGCGCCACCGCCTTGTCGCCCGCAGCCTTGACGGCGCGAACGTCCATGCCGTCGACCTGTTCGCCCGGAATGTTGAACGACACGCCGCGCTTGGAGAAGTCGGTCTGCGCCGACGAGCGCGTCACCGACGTGCCCATCGCGTAGCGGTTGTTCTCGATGACGTAGACCACGGGGAGCTTCCACAGCTCCGCCATGTTGAAGCTCTCGTACACCTGGCCCTGATTGGACGCGCCGTCGCCGAAGTATGCGAGGCAGACATTGCCGTTGTCGCGGTAGCGGTTTGCGAAGGCGATGCCGGTGCCGAGCGAGACCTGCGCGCCGACGATGCCGTGGCCTCCGTAGAAATGCTTCTCCATGCTGAACATGTGCATGGAGCCACCCTTGCCCTTGGAGTAGCCGCCGCGCCGTCCGGTCAGCTCCGCCATCACGCCCTTCGGGTCCATCTCGCAGGCGAGCATGTGGCCGTGGTCGCGATAGCCGGTGATCACCTGATCACCTTCGCGCAGCGCCATCTGCATGCCGACAACGACCGCCTCCTGGCCGATATAAAGATGGCAGAAGCCGCCGATCGCACCCATGCCGTAGAGCTGGCCGGCTTTCTCTTCGAAGCGGCGGATCAGCAGCATGTCGCGGAAGGCGTGCAGCTCCTGTTCCTTGGAGAAGTCCGGGACCCGCGGTTTGCTCGGCGCGGACGATACGTCCTGCCCCGTCTCTTTCGCGGCGCTCTTCTTTGGTGCGGCCATGGCGTTTCCGATGAGAGAGTAGATCAGCCTCTCTACCGTAACTTATTCCGCTGTGAAAGGAGCCGCGTGCCGCAGCACGCAAATCCTTGTGCCGCAGTGCAACGACGCGAAATTTTCGCGATCGTTTATCTTGGTTTTTGGAATATGAGACTCAGCGGGGCGGGTTCATCCGAACCAGATCCGCGGGATGCGCGAAGTCGAGCTGATAGCGCACGCGTTCGTCGAGCATGTCGGGATCGAGTCGATCCGAGCGGAGCAGCGCCACGCGCTTCTCACCCTCGGCTCGCTCCGCGCGGAGCCGCACGAGTTCGGACGTCAGCGCGATGATTTCCTGATCAAGCTCCTGCTGCGCCGTGAGCCCGTAGCGTCCCGTATAGGCGTTCATGCCGAAATACGCGATCGCTGCCGAGGCGATCGCATACAGCGCGATACCGACCAGAATGGATTTGAGGCGACTGCGGGTAACCATGGCTCAACCATGCCCCGGCGCGGTTAATGCGGCGCTAACGGCGCGTCGTCTGCGGCATATCCGATATACCGTGAACCGATCGGCGCGCGCTCACGGAAGCTCGCGCCGTCCGGGACTATTTGTATTGCTGCGCCACCCAGGCGGCGAAGGCATCGATGTACTTCTGCAGGAATTCGCGCGTCGAATCCTTCACCAGATCGCCCTGGTCGTTGAAGGCGTCGCCGATGCCGCCGACATAGGCTTCCGGCTGCTGCAGCACCGGCATGTTGAGGAAGGTCAGGCACTGCCGCAGGTGATGGTTGGCGCCGAACGCACCGATCGCACCGGGCGAATTCGACACCACGCCGGCCGGCTTCTTGTCGAAGGCGCTCTGACCGTAGGGGCGCGAGCCGACGTCGATCGCGTTCTTCAGCACGCCCGGAATCGACCGGTTGTATTCCGGTGTCACGAACAACACCGCGTCGGCGCTCTTGATGCTGTCACGGAAGGCCGTCCAGTCGGCCGGCGCCTGCGCTTCGAGATCCTGATTGTAGAACGACAGGCCGTGCAGCGTGACGATGTCGAGCTTGAGCGTCGCGGGAGCGAGCTTTTGCAGCGCCTCGCCGAGGCGCAGCGAGAAGCCGTTCTTGCGCAAGCTGCCGATGACGACGGCCACGCGATACGGATTGGGCATAGGGTCTATCCTGATTGTAAAGGAAGGTCCGGACGGGTCGGAACCCTAGCGCGAGTGGGCAGCGCGGGCACGACAACATCGCCCCGCCGCGCCGCACTGACGAAGTTGTGATCCCTACTCCGCCGCGTCGGCAGGCTTGCCGAGCACCTCGTCGTTGTGCGCGCCGAGCTTCGGCGTATTTAGCATCGGATGCGGACGTTCGCCGTCGAATATGATCGGCAGGCCGGCGACCTTCAGACCAGTGTCCGGCATGGTGCGGATCATATCGGCCGCGGCGAACTGCTCGGTCGCTGCCAGCTCCGGGATATCGTTGACCGGACTCACGGGCACGCCGGCGCGCTTCAGCGCACTGAGCCACTCCGCCGACGACCGCGAAGCCATCACCGGCTGCATAAGCCCGACCAGCTCGTGCCGATGGGCCGCCCGGTCGCGCACCCGGGCGAACCGCGCATCCGTGCTCCACTCCGGATGGCCGAGCACCTCGGCGCATTTGGCGAACAGCCGGTCGTTGCCGGCGGCGATCACGATCGGCCGGTCGGCGGTCTCGAATACCTGGTATGGCGCCAGCGTGGCGCTGGCGGTGCCGTGGCGAGGCGGCGCCTCTCCCGAGAACAGATAGCCGTTGAGCTGGGTACCGACCCAAGAGATCGCGCTGTCGAACAGCGAGGTGTCGATCACGCAGCCTTTGCCGGTGGTGGCGCGCTGCTGCAGCGCCGCCAGCGCGCCGATCACGCACCATTGCGCGGTGGCGCAGTCGTTGATCGCCGGCGCGCAGAACGCCGGCGGATCGTCCGGGCGGCCGGTCAGCGACATCACCCCGCCATAGGCCTGCAGCAGCGGATCGAAGCCTGGCTCCTTGCTCAGCGGCCCGGTCTTGCCGAACGCCCACACCGAACAATAGATCAGCCGCGGATTGATCGCGCACATCACATCCGGGCCGATGCCGCAGGACGCGACCACGCCGGACCGCAGGTTCTGGATCAGGATGTCGGCGTCCTTCACCAGTTCCTTGAGCCGCGCGACGTCGTCCGGGCTCTTGATGTCGAGCGTCACCGATCGCTTGTTGCGGTTGAAGCCGTGGAAGAACAGCGAGTCGCCGTCGACGAAGGGCGGGCCCCAATGCCGGGCGTCGTCGCCGCCGTCGTGCTTCTCGACCTTGATCACGTCGGCGCCCATGTCGCCGAGGATCATGCCGGCCATCGGCCCGGCGATCGCCTGAGCGATCTCGATCACCTTGATCCCGGCCAGAGGCCCCGCCATTTGCGTCTCCACATTATAAGGTCGAACCGTCACAATTGCCGTGGCACTGTTTCCGTGCCTCGACTGAAATTGCAAGCCCGTCGCAACAGTAGGACCCTGCCATGATCAGCCCGGAATTCCTCGTGACCTCGTTGATCGTGGTCGCCTCGCCGGGCACCGGTGTGCTCTACACCTTGGCGGCCGGACTATCGCGCGGCTCCAAGGCCAGCGTCGTCGCCGCGTTCGGCTCGACCATCGGCATCGTCCCGCACATGGCGGCGGCGATCCTGGGCCTCGCCGCCCTGCTCCACACCAGCGCGGTGGCGTTCCAGACCTTCAAATATCTCGGCGTCGCCTATCTGCTGTACATGGCCTGGAAAACGCTGGGCGAACGTGGGCCGCTCAGCGTCGACACGGACGTCGGCGCGCCGTCGGCGCTGCAGATGACGGTGACCGGCGTGCTGATCAACATCCTCAATCCGAAGCTGTCGATCTTCTTCCTCGCCTTCCTGCCGCAGTTCGTGGCGACGAACGATCCGCACCCGCTCGGCCGCATGGTCGAACTCAGTGCGATCTTCATGCTGATGACGTTCGTGGTATTCGTGATCTACGGCCTGTTCGCCGCCTGGCTGCGCGACCACGTCATCACCAGGCCGCGCGTGCTGACCTGGATGCGCCGTAGTTTTGCAGCGGCGTTTGTTGCGCTCAGCGCAAAGCTGGCGACGGCGGAGCGCTGACTCAAGTCAAGCCGTCATTGCGAGCGGAGCGAAGCAATCCATGGGCCCGGTGCACCGCGCCTGGATTGCTTCGTCGCTTGCGCTTCTCGCAATGACGCTGTGAGGTCAGGTCCGCGCGCGGATTTCGTTGAGCAGGAAATTGCCGACGCGCTTGCCGCGATTGCGCAGAACTTTGAGGACGCCCTGATCGACGAAGTACGTCAGCAGGATGCTGTCGCGGGTGTCGACGCCCGCGGGCACGGTGTCGGCCGAGTGCCAGGTGTGTTTGTCGACCGCGAAGGCATAGCCGGAATTCGGCGCGAACTTCATCTGCCGCGCCTTCGGCATCGAGCCGTCCGGCTTGACGTCGTGGAAGATGGTCCCGATGTCGGTGTGGGCTTCGTCGCGCGGCAGGTACAGCTGCACGGTGATGCCCTTCCAATGCGTGTCGGTGTGCGGCGTGATCTTGTAGCCGGGCACGTCACCGGTCAGGATCGGAATCGGAAACATCCCGACATCCTGCGCGCCCGTGCCGAAGCGCCGCTCCAGCGCCGGAGCCAGCTTGCGCCGGAACGCGTTCTTGACCGGCTCCGAGCACAGCGCATCGCCGACCAGCCGCCAGATCGAGCGCTGCTCGGGCGGCAGATGCCGGATGTATTCGGGGAACAGATCGATCTTCACCCGGGTATGGGTGCCGTCGGCGAGATCGTTGCCCTTGCTGCGGCCGTGCATCGGCCGATAGTCGGTGTTCCGCGGCAGAGCCGCGAGCATCGCCGCGTACACCATGGCGGGAAAGATCCCGACGAATTCGAGATGGTAGAACGGCTCCATCACCACCGCGGCCTGCTCGATCGCGGCGACAACGTGATTGATCAATGCCGAGGTCGCCTCCGTCAGCTCCGACGGACGCCGTTCAGCCATCTGATCCATGAGTCTATCCTGCTTTGACGCGATGGTTGAGAATAGCTCGCATTCTCAACCTCAGCCAGCAAGATTTACATCCGATCGCGGCGTTTATTTGGTCGGGTCGATCAGGAATTTCTCGCCGGTGGCGCGCTTGTTGTAGACCGCAATGGCGTCGAGCGTCAGCGCCTCCTTCAGCGACACGGTGCGGGTGTAGTGGCTGGCGAAGGTGGTCTTGATCTCGGCGGCGACCCGCTCGCGCAGCTTGGCCGCGTCGGCGGCGCCGATCTTCTGCAGGAACGGAAACAGCAGCCAGCCGCCGACCGCCCAGATCATGCCGAAGTTGCGCACGATTTCGGTCGGCCGGGTATCGAGGCCGCCGTAGATGTACACCTGCTTCAGCACGTTGGAGCCGTAACGGCTGTAAGGCCCCTTCGACGTCTTGGCGATCGCCGCTTCCATGCAGCTCAGGATCTGGCCGGCGAGCTTGCCGCCGCCGATCGCGTCGAACGCGATGGTCGCGCCGGTGGTCGCCAGCGCGTCGGTGAGTTCGGCCATGAAGTTCGGCGACGTCGAGTCGACGACGTACTTGGCGCCGATGTCGCGCAGCAGCTTGGCCTGCGCTTCGCTGCGCACGATGTTGACCAGATCAATGCCGTCCTTGAGGCAGATGCGGTTGAGCATCTGGCCGAGGTTCGACGCGGCCGCGGTGTGCACCAGCGCTTTGTGGCCTTCCCGCTTCATCGTCTCGGTCATGCCGAGCGCGGTCAGCGGATTGACGAAGCAGGACGCGCCTTCGGCCGCGGTCGTGCCGTCGGCCAGCTTCAGGCAGTCGGCGGCTTTCATCGTGCGATACTGCGCGTACATCGCGCCGCCGATCATCGCCACGGTCTTGCCGAGCAGCGCCTGGGCGGCATCCGAACTGCCGGCCTTGATCACCGTGCCGGCGCCCTCGTTGCCGACCGGCATCGACTCGTCCAGCCGGCCCGCCATCGCCTTCATCGCGGCTTCGGGCACCTTGGCGGTGATCACCGGCGCATCGGCGGTGCCGGACGCTTTCGCGGTCGACATATCGGCGGCGCCGAACAGCAGGCCGAGATCGGAGGGATTGATCGGGGTGGCTTCGACCCGGACCACCACCTCGTCGGGACCTGGCTCCGAGATGGACACCGGGACCAGCGAGACTTCGAGGTCGCCGCTCGCCTTGATCAGCGAGCGCAGTTGCAGTCCGGTGATGGCCTCGGTCACGTCTCTCTCCCTGCGCGTTATTGCGGCTGCACCATGATGCAGCCGCGCGCGGGGTTCAAGGCCACGATGATAACACCCGCGTCATTGCGAGGAGCAAAGCGACGACGCAATCCAGCTTTGTGCACTGAGCTGGATTGCTTCGTCGGCTGCGCCTCCTCGCAATGACGGCGAGTATCTTAGCGAAACGCCTTCAGCGCCGCCTTGCCAGGGAAGTACGCGCTCGAGCCCAGTTCCTGCTCGATGCGCAGCAGCTGGTTGTACTTCGCGGTGCGATCGGCGCGTGCCAGAGAGCCGGTCTTGATCTGCCCGCAATTGGTCGCCACGGCGAGGTCCGCGATCGTAGAGTCTTCCGTCTCGCCGGAGCGATGCGACATCACCGCGGTGTAGCCGGCTTTGTGGGCCATCTCGACGGCGGCGAGCGTCTCGGTCAGCGTGCCGATCTGATTGACCTTGATCAGGATCGAATTGGCGCGGCCGGCCTTGATGCCGTCGGCGAGGCGCGACACGTTGGTGACGAACAGGTCGTCGCCGACCAGCTGGCACTTGTCGCCGATCAGATCAGTGATCGCCTTCCAGCCTTCCATATCGTCCTCGGCCATGCCGTCTTCGATCGACACGATCGGATAGCGCGACACCAGATCGGCGAGGTACTTGGCCTGCTCCTGCGGGCCGAGGCTGCGGCCTTCGGCTTCATAGACGTACTTGCCGTTCTTGAAGAACTCGGTCGACGCCGGATCGAGCGCGATCATGACGTCTTCGCCGGCCTTGAAGCCGGCCTTGCCAATCGCCGACAGCACGAAGTCGAGCGCGGCGTCGGCCGACGGCAGGTTCGGCGCGAAGCCGCCTTCGTCGCCGACATTGGTGTTGTGGCCGGCCTTCTTCAGCTCGCCCTTCAGGGTGTGGAAGATTTCTGAACCATAGCGCAGCGCTTCCGAGAAGCTCGGCGCGCCGACCGGCATGATCATGAATTCCTGGAAGTCGATCGGATTGTCGGCGTGCGCGCCGCCATTGATGATGTTCATCATCGGCACCGGCAGCGTGCGGGCCGAGGTGCCGCCGACATAGCGATACAGCGGCAGGTCGTAGGACGACGCCGCGGCCTTGGCGACGGCGAGCGACACGCCGAGGATGGCGTTGGCGCCGAGCCGGCCCTTGTTCGGGGTGCCGTCGAGTTCGATCATGGTCTGATCGATCTGCACCTGGGCTTCGGCGTCCATGCCGCCGAGCGCATCGAACAGCTCGCCATTGACGGCTTCGACCGCCTTGAGGACGCCCTTGCCGAGATAGCGGGCCTTGTCGCCGTCACGCAGCTCGACCGCCTCGTGGGCGCCGGTGGAGGCGCCCGACGGCACCGCGGCGCGGCCGACCGAACCGTCTTCCAGCACGACGTCGACCTCGACGGTCGGATTGCCGCGGCTGTCGAGAATTTCACGGCCGATGATGTCGACGATGGCAGTCATGGATGCCTCTTGGGAGGTTGGGAGGGAGGGGATTTGGCGCCGCTTCTACAGCATGGGACCGGCGCGGAAAAGGCCGCCGGGGCGCTCCCGACGAACGGCGAAGCCACCGTCGCGGTACAATTCCCCCGCGCCGGAAAATGCTTTAGAGGTCGCGTGAACGGAGCTCCCATGTCCAAGACCCCCCGCAAGACCTCGAAGCCCGCCGGGCTGCAGCTCGGCCGCGCCGTCGAATGGCCGACCAGCCCGGAGACGGCCCAGCTCGACCGCGTCCCGAACCCGCAGGCTGGCACCGACTATCTGGTCCGGTTCACCGCCCCCGAATTCACCTCGCTGTGCCCGGTGACGGGCCAGCCGGATTTCGCCCATCTGGTGATCGACTACGTGCCCGGGGCCTGGCTGGTCGAATCCAAGGCGCTGAAGCTCTACCTCGCCAGCTTCCGCAACCATGGCGGCTTTCACGAGGACTGCACCGTGTCGGTCGGCAAGCGCATCGTCGCCGCGATCAAGCCGAAATGGCTCCGCATCGGCGGCTACTGGTATCCGCGCGGCGGCATGCCGATCGACGTGTTCTGGCAAACCGGCAGACTGCCGAAAGGCGTCTGGGTGCCCGATCAGGGCGTGCAGCCGTATCGCGGGCGCGGTTAGCCCACGCGGAAAAGCGATCCGCCGTGCGCCTGAATGGCCTCGCGGCTTTAGGGCGCGGCTTGGGGATTGCGTCGCGACGCGGCACCGGGTAATAAGTCGCAGCTTCTTCTATCGTCCGAAGAGGCTGACATGAACGATTTATACGCGTGGGTCGCGCACCAGCACCACGGCTTGCATACCTTCAAATCCTTTCAAGACAAGCTCGCGCGGCTCGCCGAGGAGCAACCACGGCAGCGCGGCCTTTGCCGGGTGCTAGCGCATCTCGTCCAGGGATACATCGAGGCGTTCGACGAAGCGCCGGTCCCCGTCGAGCTCGCCAGCGATGTCCATCACCGTCTGGCGCAATTGCTGTCGACGCTGGATCTGAACGGCGACGCCGACCGCCGCCTTGCCGACATCAATCGCATTGCGAGCTTCGCGCTGTGGCCGTTGCCGGACGCTGCTGCAGCATCCGCGCAGCAACGCCCCGGTTGATCAGCCGCGGCAGCTACCAACTCTGCCAGCCGGGAAACGGCTGCGGCTGCGGGTAAGAATTGCGGCCGCCGCGCTGGCGCGGGTTTCGCGGCTGCGGCTCAGGATCGCGCCCGAAGAAGAACGAAGCGAAGCCGCCGTCGTCCATGCCGTCGTCGCGATCCGCAACCAGCACATCCTGGGTCGGCTTGCGGGTGATGAAGCCGCCCTGCGGCTGATGGCTGAGCACCGCCACGAATTCGGTGCGATAGTTGGTTTCGGCGCTCAGCGGTTCGTCGGAAATAACGATGGAGCTGCGTGGGAGAGCGGTCGGTCCGATCCGATCCAGCACATCCTGCGGAATGGTGATGCGATCGAGTGCTTCGCTCGCAGTCTCGGTGCCGTCGATGCTGACCGCACTCCAGCGCAAGCGGTCTCCGCTGCGCGTCATCGCGGTGAACACGTGGGTGCCGATCGGACGTTCCCGATCGCGGATCGTCACCGGAACTTCGATGGAGGTGTCGAACACTTCGCCGCCGCCGTCCGGTGCCGGCTTGTGGGTGTTGCGGCGAACATAGAGCTTCTGGGTATCCCGGCTGATATAGATCGACACCGGCTCGAGTGCGAGCTTGGCGTCGGTCGCAAGCCGCTCCGTCTCGGCCTTCTTGGCGAGCGCCGCTTTGGCGGCGTCCTTGGTGGCTTCGGCAACCGCTCGCTTCGACTCGGCGTCGGCCTTGGCGGTGTCGAGCTGGGCGGTAGCCTCGCCGGCCTGCTGCGCCGCCTTCTGCTGCATCTCCTCGCTTCGCGCCCTCGCCTCGTCCGTCTTCGCACCGGCGAGCAGACGGTCGGCGCGTTTCAGCTCGGCATCGGCCCGCGCCTTCTGCTTGGTGAGCCTGGCCAAGGTTGCCTTGAGAGGCGGCAGCTCACGGGCGGCCGCGGCAGCCGCCTTCTTGGCCTCCGCCGCCGCAACGGCGGCCTCCTCGGCCTCGCGGGCCAGCGCCTCAACGCGCCCGGGCGCCGCTGCGAGCGCCTCCGGCTTCGGCTGGAGCAGAGCCGGATGGGAGATCTCCACCGGCGCCGCATCGCCGGGCGAAATGATCACCCGCATGCCGATCCGGGTCTTGTCGAACAGCTTGTCGGCGAAGCCGAACGGCATCCGCACGCAGCCGTGCGAGGCCGCATAGCCGGGCAGCGGCCCGCCGTGCAAGGCGATGCCGTTCCAGGTGATGCGCTGCATGTGAGGCATCCACGCGTCGTCGTACATCGTCGAGTGATGATCCTTGTCCTTCTCGACGATCGCGAAGATTCCGGCCGGAGTTTCGCGTCCGCTGGTGCCGGTCGAGACCGGGGCGCGGAAGATCCACCCGTCGGCGTCGTAGAACGTCACCTGCTGCGATTTGATCGAAACGATCGCCATGATCGGCTCGCCGGCTTCGCGCGGTGCAACGGCTTCGACCGGAGCGGCCGACCGCCCACGTTTGGCAGCATCGGCTGCACCCGTCCCCGCCAGCGTCGCGATCGCGCCGGCGGCCATCGCGGCGGCGATGATCCGCGTTCGCGCGCGGGCGCCCTGCCCCTTGTTCGATCTCTTCAGCAAATCCGACCTCGATTGCAAAGGGTGCCTCGCTTGCACGCCAGGCGACATCACGTTCCGATTCGGCATCGGCCTGCCGATTGTAGTCGCAATCCTTGCTTCGCCGACAGCCACTTCGTTTGTTCACGAGGATCGTGTGAGCGGCAGCGACCGTTGTTGGCGTACTAACCACATCTGTCTTTCGGATGCGTGAAGGCGATACAAGCCCCACCCCACCCGCTGCGACGTTCCGCGCCTGGATTTACAGGAACCCTTCGCGCACCAAGACGTTTGCTGGCCTTCATTCCTTTCGCGGAGCATCATCTTGAACCGGCGGCAAGTTCTGACCGGCCTCGCGGCCTTGCCGCTGCTGCATTCGGAAGCGGGCAAGAGCGTCGCCGAGGCGTTCGATCCCTCGGATGCCTTCAGTCCCTGGGTCGTCCGCCAGATGGCTCGGGATCTTGCGAGCAAGCCGTACCAGCCGCCTGACAGCCAACTGCCGGCGTCGTTCGCCGACCTCGGCTATGACGCCTATCGGACGATTCGGTTCGACCCGGATCGGGCGCTGTGGCGCGGCGAACACCTGCCGTTTCAGGTGCAGTTCTTTCATCGCGGGTTCCTCTACAAGAACCGTGTGACCATCCACGAGGTCAGCGACGGCCGGGCGCGAAAGATCGCTTACCGCGCGGCAGACTTCCGCTTCGCCGAAATGCCGACTCCATCGCCCGATGCCGATCTGGGTTTCGCCGGATTTCGCATTCACGCGCCGCTCCAGGATCCGCACCGCCACGACGAGTTCTGCGTGTTCCTCGGCGCCGCGTATTTCCGCGCAGTCGCGAAGGGCCAGCGTTACGGCCTGTCGGCGCGCGGGCTGTCGATCGACACCGGGCAGCCGTCCGGCGAGGAGTTTCCGCTGTTCAAGACGTTCTGGCTCGAACGTCCCGCCCAGGGCGCATCCTCGCTCGTGGTCCACGCCCTGCTCGACAGCAAGAGCGTCACGGGTGCGTATCGCTTCACCATCCGCCCCGGCGACACGACCGTGTTCGACGTCGAGATGGTGCTCTACCCGCGCGTCGATCTGAAGCATGTCGGCCTCGCGCCGATGACCAGCATGTTCTTCTTCGGGCCCAATGATCACGGCGATATCCCGGACTTCCGCGGAGCCGTGCACGACTCCGATGGCCTCGCGGTGTTCAACGGCCGCGGCGAACAATTGTGGCGCCCGCTGTCCAATCCCCGCGATCTGCAGATCAGCGCGTTCAACGACCGCGATCCGCGCGGCTACGGCCTGATGCAGCGCGAGAAGAGCTTCGCCGCCTATCACGATCTCGAATCCCGCTTCGAGCTGCGTCCCAGCCTGTGGGCCGAGCCGATCGGGGACTGGACCGAAGGCGTCGTGAAGCTGATCGAAATCCCGACCCGCGAGGAAGTCCACGACAATATCGCCGCGTTCTGGGAGCCCAAGGGGCCGCTGCTTGCGAAGGGCGAACACAGCTACACGTATCGGCTGCACTGGGGACCGGACGCGCCGAAGCCGAGTTCGCTGGCGCGATTCACCCGGACCGGCATCAGCGTGCGCGGCGACAACAATCGTCTGTTCGTGCTCGACATCGAGGGCGACAAACTCAAGGAGGCCGATCCGGATTTGGTCCGCGGTGACGTCTCGGCCGACAAAGGCGAGATCCACAACATCGTCGTTCAGCTCAATCCTGTCACCGGCGGCTGGCGATTGAGCTTCGATCTGGTATCAGCTCCGCCACCGGTGGAACTACGTGCATCGCTGATGCAGGGCGATCAGGCGCTCACCGAAGTCTGGCTCTACCGATGGACATTGTGATCGGGCCGCAGGATCGCACTGCGCAGGCGTTCGATCCGTTGCCCGCCGAGGCGCCGCTCGCAATGCCGGCGCAGTCGCTATCGACGCCGCCACGCGCCGACCGGGCGCCCGGCCGCGGCCCGGAATGGCGCCGCGCCCTGGTCATGCTCGCGGCGGCAGCACTGACGGCCGCTGGCGTCTACGAGATGGTTCAGGTGCTGAAGATCGGCGGCATCACCATTCTCGAGGGCGTCATCCTGGCTCTGTTCACCGCGCTGTTCGCCTGGGTGTCGCTGTCCTTCGTCTCCGCGCTGACGGGTTTTGTCGCGCTGTGCTGCGGATGGCGCGACGCTCTCGGCGTGGCCGCAGACGAACCGCTCCCAAAGCTCGGCGATCGCGTGGCGATGCTGCTGCCGACCTACAACGAGGACCCCCACACCGTATTCGCGCGACTGCAGGCGACGCGGGAATCCGTCGATCTCACCGGCCAAGGCGATCAGTTCGACTGGTTCGTCCTCAGCGACTCCACCGATCCGGCGATATGGGCGGCCGAAGAAGCGTGCTATCTCGCGCTGGCCGAGAGCAGCGGTCGCTTGTTCTATCGCCACCGCCCGAACAACCGCGCGCGAAAATCCGGCAACATCGAGGATTGGGTGACGCGCTTCGGCGCCGGCTACGACTCCATGGTGGTGCTCGACGCCGACAGCGTGATGACCGGCGAAGCTCTGGTCCGGCTCGCAGCGGCGATGGAACGACACGCCGATGTCGGGCTGATCCAGACCCTACCTGTCATCGTCGGCGCCAGGACGCTGTTCGCGCGGGTCCAGCAATTCGCCGGCCGGATGTACGGGCCGATGATCGCCGCCGGCGTAGCGTGGTGGTACGGCTCGGAAAGCAATTACTGGGGCCATAACGCCATCATCAGAGTCGCGGCCTTCGCCGCATGCGCCGGCCTGCCGACTTTGCCTGGCCGTAAACCGTTCGGCGGCGATATTCTCAGCCACGATTTCGTCGAGGCGGCCTTGCTGCGGCGTGCCGGCTGGCGCATCCACATGGCGCCGACGCTGCCTGGCAGCTACGAGGAATGCCCTCCCTCGCTGCTCGACTTCGCCGCCCGCGACCGCCGCTGGTGCCAAGGGAATCTGCAGCATGCGCGGTTGCTGCCGACGCGCGGACTGCATTGGGTCTCACGGCTGCACTTCGTCACCGGAATCGGCGCCTACATCACCGCGCCAATGTGGCTGCTGTTCCTGACTGCCGGCATCGCCATCTCACTGCAGGCGCAGTTCGTCCGCCCCGAATATTTCCCGAACGCGTTCTCGCTGTTTCCGCATTGGCCGGCACAGGATCCGATCCGCGCCGCCTGGGTGTTCGGCGCCACCATCGCGCTGCTGATCGTGCCGAAGCTGTTGGCACTGATCCTGGTACTGATCCGTCATGACGCGCGACGGCAGTTCGGTGGCGGCTGGCGCGCCGCTTCCGGCGTCGTGGTCGAGACCCTGCTCTCGGCGCTCACCGCACCGGTGATGATGATGTTCCAATCGACGGCGGTCGCCGAGATCCTGATGGGGCGCGACGCCGGCTGGCAGGTGCAGCGCCGCGGCGACGGCGCCATTCCGCTTCGCGAGGTGATGCATCGCTATGCCATGCCCACGCTGCTCGGCCTGCTGATGGCCACAGCCGCGCTGATCGTCTCCTGGCCGTTGCTGCTGTGGATGACGCCGGTGATCCTCGGCCTGGTCCTCGCCATTCCGGTCGCACTGATCACTACGCGAGCCGCGGGCCCAGCCGATAGCGTGTTGACAACACCGGAAGACCGCAACCCACCCGCTATTCTGGAGCGGGTTCCGGAGCTTGCGGCGATGATGCACGGCAAGGTCTGCGTCGGCGATCCGCTCGACGCCCTGCGGGACGATCCGCAGCTCCGCGCGTTGCACCTCGCGGGCTTGGCGCGCCATCCGCAGCGAAGGCGTGGCGGGATCGAGGCCGATCTGGCGATCGCCAGAACTTTAATCGACGACGCGCATGGCTACGCGGAAGCCGCCCGCTGGCTCGGCCCTCGCGAAAAGCGTGCTGTGATGGGGGACAGCGAGACGCTGCAGCGTCTCCTCGCGATGGGTTAACGGTCCGGCGCCACGCCGATCGCGTCGGCGGGCGGCCGGGCGCGCAGAATGCGGGCCAGAACCAGCCCCAGCGTTAGCATCGTCACCGCCGCCATCAGCATCGTCGGCACTTTGCCGGCATGGGAGAGACCGAAGCCATAGGCGATCGGCCCGGTCGTCTGGCCGATGAAGAAAAAGAACGAGTGCAGCGACATCGCTGTGCCGCGCGCGGTCTCGGTGAGCTCGCTGGCGAACACCTGGATGCAGCCGTGCAGCATGTAGAACCCCATGCCCATGGCGATGAAGCACGCCGCTTGCGCCTGCCACGGCGGGCCGAACGCAATGATGGCGAGTTGCAGGCCGACCAGGGCGCCGCCGGCGATCATCATGCCGTTGACGCCGAGCCGCGGCAGCAGCCGGCCGACGGTGAGCGTATAGATCAATCCGCCGACCGCGAAGCCGGCGATCACCAGCCCCGCGATCGCCAGCGATTCCTGGCCGAGTTCGTGGAGGAAGGCGGCGACGTAAGGAAACGTCCCCATCACGCAGGTGCCCTCGACCAGCACCGCGGTGAAACAGATCGCCGCATTCGGATTGCTGAAGATGGTACGATAGCTGCGGCGCAGTCCGGCGAAATCCATCGGGCCGCCGGGACTGATCGGCTTGCCGCGAAAGCCGAACGCCACGGCCAGCGCCGCGATGATCACCAGCAGCCCCAGCACGGTGAGCACACCGCGCCAGCCCAGCACATCGCCGATCACGCCCGAGGCGGTGGCGCCGAGCAGATTGCCGGTCATCGAACCGCCGAGCACGCGGCCGATCGCCACCTGCCGCCGCTCAGGCCCGACCAGATCGCCGGTGAGACCGAGCGCGACCGGGAACACGCCGCCCGACCCGATGCCGGCCAGAATGCGGCACAGAAATAGGAGTTCGAACGATGTCGCCATCGCCCCGAGCAGGCTGGCAAGGCCGAGCAGCGCCAGGCAGACGATCATCAGCCGCGCCTTGCCGAACATGTCGGCGAGCGCGCCGATCGCCGGTTGCACGACCGCAAAGGTGAAGGCCGAGACCGCGGCCAGCCCGGCCGCCGTCGTGATCGAAACCGAAAACTCGGACGCAATACGCGGCAGCACTGGGTCGAGTGCCCGCGTCGACAGGCTGGCGGCGAACCCCGACAGCGCGATGATATTGAGCGCCGGCGGCAGGCCCGCCGGAGCGTCCCTGCCACCAGTTTGCCGCATCAAGCCGCGCCGACGCCGGGACGCTTTTTGGCCAGCGCGTCGAACTCCATCAGGGTCCGCAGCAGGCCCTCGAAATCGCGCAACGGCACCATATTGGGGCCATCCGACGGCGCGTGATCGGGGTCGGGGTGGGTCTCGATGAACACCCCGGCGACGCCGACCGCGACCGCCGCCCGCGCCAGCACGGGTACGTATTCGCGTTCACCGCCGGAGGACGTTCCCTTGCCACCCGGCTGCTGCACTGAATGCGTCGCGTCGAAGATCACCGGCGCGCCGGTGGTCTTGGCCATGATCGGCAGCGCGCGCATATCCGAGACCAGCGTGTTGTAGCCAAACGAGGCGCCGCGCTCGGTGACCAGCACCTTGGGATTGCCCGCATGGGTGATCTTGGCGACCACGTTGCCCATGTCCCACGGAGCCAGGAACTGGCCCTTCTTCACGTTCACCACTTTGCCGGTGGCCGCCGCGGCCAGCAGCAGATCGGTCTGCCGGCACAGGAACGCCGGAATCTGCAGGATGTCGACCGCTTCGGCGGCGCGCCCACATTGTTCGCTCTCGTGCACATCAGTCAGCACCGGAAGGCCGATGCTGTCGCGGATCTCCGCGAAGATCGGCAGCGCGGCGTCGAGCCCGATGCCGCGCGCGCTCGCGGCGCTGGTGCGATTGGCCTTGTCGAACGAGGTCTTGTAGACGAGGCCGATGCCGAGCCGATTGGCGATCTCTTTCAGCGCGCCCGCCACTTCCAGCGCATGCGCCCGGCTCTCGAGCTGGCACGGCCCGGCGATCACAGACAGCGGCAGCGCGTTGCCGAATTTGACGTTCCCCGCGCTCACCGCGGTCGCGGGCGCAATACTCTTGTTCAACGGACCATTCCTTGTTCGAAGATCAACGTCGCGCCGTAGAGATCCGGGACGACCAGCCGACCCATATGATGCGTCGCTGCGACGCCGTTCTGCTGCAACACCGCTTCAACCACGGCCAAGTCTTCAACTGCAATGCGCAATCCGGCGAACCGGGCACCTGCGGGCTCCGCCGCGACGTCGACACCATACTGGTCACGGAACGACACCGGTTCCACGATCGCGATATCACCGCGCGGCGTCCGCGCCGAGACGCCGATCGACGAGGCATGCAGATCACGCAGGCCGGTGAAATCGCCGAGAAAGATATGATGATCGGTCGGGCTGTCCGCGACCATCACCGCAGCGATCACCAAGCGCGCCCCATTGGCGTGGCGCTGAAACGCGGCGCTCCAGAAATTCTCGGGATGGTGATGCTGGCAGACCGCGAAGCCGGCGTTGGGTGCCAGCGGATCGCGGGCAAAGGCGAGCGAAAAACCGAGCTCCGCGACGCTGCCGTCCGGCCGCGTCCCTTGTCGTGCGAAGCTGAACACCCCATCGTCACCGATGCCGACAGCCGCGTAGTGCCGGGCGTCAGCGGCCGCATCGCTACTGGCGAGCAGCAGCATCGACAGCCCTTCACGTCCGGACAAGTAGTCGCGCTGAAAGGCACCGAATGAAAACGCGCCGGGACGGTGCGGCTCGATCTGTTCCGGCTCGGCGACGGTGAGTAGCTCGATGAAGAAGCCGTCGAGCTGCACGATGCGGTTATGCGTACCCCAGGGATGGCGGTTTCGCGCTCCGACGGTGAAACCGAAATGTTGATAGGCGTCGGCCGCCGCATCGAGGTCTCGTACGGCGTGAACGATATGGTCGAGCCCGCTGGGCATCAGTTCGAAACTCTCATCCAGACGGCAACGATTATTTCATCGCGGAGAATGTGGTGGGTGTCAGGAGCTGATTGCCGATGGTCTCGACGATCTGGCCGTCTTCCTCACTCTTGGCTCGCGCGGCCAGCCATTCCGGATCAGTAACGAACGCGGTCCATTTCTGGTCGCGTTCAGCGAGGCTTTCCCAAACAAGAAGATAGGTCAGCTCCTGGTTCGAGGTGCCGACCAGCGTGGTGAAGAAGCCGGCCGGACGGATGCCGTGCTTGTCGAACAACTTCAGCGTGACGGTCTCGAACCGCTTCAGCAACGCGGGAAGACGGCCGGGGACGCACCGATACGTCCTGGACTCGTAGATCATGAAAGGCCTCCACTCGTGGCCGCGCGGCGGGTGCCGTGTTGTGGCAACAATTGGAGAGAAGGTCAAAGCGAGCGGCGGCGGACAGCACCGCGTCCGCCGCATGGCAACAACGCGTGACGTTCGCGCGACGGACGCCGGAATGAGCCTTAACGCAGTTTCGGCGGCGGAATTTCGCCGGCCGAGTTGGCAATGTGGGGATCAACCAGATTGACCTTGGCGGCCGGATCGCTCCCGAACAGCTGCCGGAAAACCTCCGGACCAAGCAGCCTTGCGGCCTCGTCGATCAACTCCTGGTTCCGAGCATTCAATGCGGGGGCGCTCGGCTGGCCGGATCCCGGCCAAGCCCGGGCCGCGAATTGCTGGACCTCGCTGCGCAGCTGCAGCAATCGGCCCAGCTTCGCCGGCTCTGCGGCCAGTAGGGCGACGGCTCGCTTCTCGAATTCGTCCGGTTCGGGCACCGCCTCGTCTCGCGCCATCCTCAATCCTTCCGGGCGACCGGGACCTGCCGCCAGCTGCTGTGCCGTGCAGGACGCAATCTTGGCCGACCAAGCCGTCTGCTGCAGTCCGTAGGTGCCGTAGATGAAGCTGCTCAACAGGTAGCCGCGCGCGTTGTGCACCGTCAGCGGCGCCGCGCCGCCTAGTCCGCTCGCATACAACACCTGATTTGCCAATTGGTGGCAGACCCCGTCGACGCCGTAGTGATAGATCGTCCCGCGGGCCAGCGACGTCGTTCGCGAATCCAGATTGGGCCGTACCAGACATTGCGCCACAGCGAGATCGCCGGGCTGCTGGCCCAGCGCTCCGCTGGTGTTCACCGGCGTGCCGCCGACTGCATGAAACGAGCCCCAACAGTACCAGAAGAACTGGTTGGCCCCCACCACCTCGGTGATGGTTGGATAGGCGTGAATACGATTGTCGTAACTGGTCACCCAAGTATGGTCGACTGGCGATTCCGAATCCCAGGCGGGAATTGCCCATGCAAACAGCGTGACCGGCTGTGCCATTTCGGAACCCTCGATCGCTCTGCGTCGCTAAACACGCATCGGTTGACGTCAACAGCATCATCCACCCCTGATCGAATGTCTGTCCGGGAAGTGACAAACAATCGTTCGAACACCGTGAAAATTCGAACCGCATCGCGACCCGGCGACACATCCGCTGGTTAGTCGTTACCTTAAGGCTGCCAGATCAATGGAGAGAATGATGCGCATGGTCCCTGCCCTCGCTTTGCTGATCCTTGCCGGGGCTCCGGCCGCGGCGCAGGATTCAGGCGTGATCACTAGCGGCAGCGGCAATGTGACGGTGAACGGCAAGCCGGCTGCGCGGGCGGGCGACACGACGTCCGACGGTTCGATCGTGGAAGG
The DNA here is from genome assembly GCF_001295845.1 of Rhodopseudomonas sp. AAP120. Taxonomy (GTDB): domain Bacteria; phylum Pseudomonadota; class Alphaproteobacteria; order Rhizobiales; family Xanthobacteraceae; genus Rhodopseudomonas. The sequence goes on from NZ_LJIC01000073.1 coordinate 48,328, forward strand.
CTCGAGCAACGTCTTCATCAACGGCAAACCGGCCGCAGTCATGGGAGGCAAAACGACCTGCGGCGGCGCGGTGGTGGGCGGCGGTCCAAACGTTTTCATCAATGGCAAACCGATGGCACGCGCGGGCGACGCGACGGCGGGCTGCAAGTAGCGCGGCGCGTCGCTCCGGTGATGGTACTTCAGTCTCGATCGCGCCGCCTGGCGCGTACCCGTGTCGCCCGGCTCATTCTCGCCGCTCTGGTGTCGTCGGCCGCGCTACCGGCGCTCACTACATTACCGGTCCAGGCGCAGCAACGCGGGGCGGCGAGCGAACGCGAACTAGTGGCGAAGATCAACGATGCGTTCCGGTCGCTGCAGGCGGGCGATCGCGACGGCGGCCGGCAGCGCCTCACCGCCGCACTGCGCGCGGTGCGCGACAGCAGCTATGACGCACTGACGATTCAGGCCTATCTCAACGCCGTCACCTTCTTCGAGCGGCGACGCGACACTGCGACGGCATCCGAGCTGTTCGCGGAGGCCGCAAACACCCGCGCTGCGCGCGAGGCGAGTCCGGACGCCACCACGTTGTGGTTCGAGTACGCCCGCTTCCTCGAGCGCACGATCCAGTACGAGCGCGGCATTCCGGTCGCGGTCGAGGCGCGCAAACGGATGCGCGCCATCTATGGACCGAACACCGCGCAGGACATCGCCGGCAGCGACATCCTCGCCACGCTGCTGACTAACAACGGTGCCGTGGCAGCCGGTCTCAATCTGTCGGAAGAGACTTATCTCGGCGCCCGCAAGGCGCTCGGCGACAAGGAGCCGCTGACCTGGCGCACCGAGAACAACTACGCCGAAGCGCTGCGCATGGTCGGTCATCCCGACCTCGCCGCCAAGATCGACGCCCCGCTGTTGAAGAAGCGCATCGCGCATTACGGCGTCGGCAGCATCCAGGCGCTGGTCAGCGCGAGCAATCTGGCGCTCGATCATCTGGCGATGGGCAACGAGGCCGAGACCATGCAGGCGCTCGCGCTGCAGAAGCGCTGCGCTGCCGAGCTCGCCGACCCGACCTCCGAACACGTCGCCCAGGCCGACACCTGGATCGCCTACGCCAAAGCTTACTTTCATCCCGACCGTTCGCTATCCCCGACAGAACTGGAAGCGATGGCGCGTGTGAAAGACTGGAACGGCGCGCCCGACCTGTTGCGGATCAAGTCGGCGCAGCTCGCCGCTGATCACTACGAGCGCCGCGGCGATACCGGCCGGGCGCTGGCGTTGCGGATCGACGCCTATCAGCGCTCGCAGGAAACCATCGCGCGGCAGCATCCGATCACGTTCGACGCGCTGCTCGGCGTTGCGGTGACCCGGTTGAAGCGCGGCGACGCCGATGCGTTGGCGACCTTCAAGGACGTCGAGCAGCAATCCTTCAACTGGATGCTGCGCGAGGTCGGCACCGCCGGCAATCGCTACGTCGCCGAGACGATGCGCAAGCTCGCCGACGACATCCTGTACGAATACGGCCGCTACGCGCTGATCGATCCGAAGGCGGCGCTCGCCTATGCGGACGCGGTGGCGCGCTGGAAGACCATGGAGGACGGCGAACGCACGCTGCTGCGGCTGACACTCGACCGCCTGCCCGACGAGCCGACGCGCGAGCTCGCCCGCACCGTGCTGCGGCTGTCAGGTCAGCGCCAGGAGATGCTGTCGTCCGGCAAGCTCGACGACGATGCCCGCGACGTGCTCAAGCGGCTTGACGAAGCGCGACAGCAGCTCGCCGCGCGCGCCGGCACGAAGCCGCCAGCGAATGTGCAGCTGCCCTCTGTCGAGGACAAGCTCGCGGCGAACGACGCGCTGGTCGATTTCTTCGTCAGCGGCCGCGGCAGCCGGGTCAATCCGACCGAACCGAAGCCCGCGGCGCGGCTGCAGGCCGTCGTCCGCCGCGCCGGCAAACCGCCGCAGGTCATCGACCTCGGCCTGCTCGACAGCTTCACCGCTCCGAGCGTCGAGAGCGCAGACCGGATGCAGCCCTTCCGCCGGCTGTACGACACCCTGATCGGGCCGCTCAAGCCGCAGCTCGCCGATGTCACGCGGCTGTTTCTGGTGCCCGACGCCGACCTCTACAGCCTGCCGTTCGCGATGCTGCAGGATGGCAACGGCCGCTATCTCGACGAGATCTACGACACCCGCATCCTGACCCGCGCCGATGCGATCGTGTTCGCGGACCAGGACGATCATCTGATCGCGGGCACCAAGGCCGTGTTGGTCGGCGGTCTCGACTACGCCGGCGCGGCCAGCCAGCTTCCCTCGACCAAAACCGAGATCGACCGCATCGCGCCCGACCTGCAGCGCCGCGACATCGCCAGCGTGATGATGACCGACGACGCCGGCGAAACCGCGATCCGCGGCAGGGCCGAAGGCGCCGCGCTGCTTCACCTCGCCACCCACGGTTTCTACAAGGCCGCGACCGACCGCACTGACGCGCTATGGCGCAGCGGGCTCGTCGCCGCGCGTCCTCAACTCGACCGCCCCCCGCGCCGCGACGGCACCGACGGCGTGATCTACGCGCGCGAACTGATGGACTGGAATCTATCCGCCGCCGACCTCGTCGTGCTGTCCGCCTGCCAGACGGCGCTCGGCGATCCGAGCCGGATCGGCAGCGTCAGCGGCCTGCCGACCGCGCTGGCCATCGCCGGCGCCCGCCGTTCGCTGCTGACGCTGTGGGAAGTCAGCGACGAAGGCACCGCCAATTTCATGGCGCGGCTGTACCAGGTGCTCGCCGACGACAAGCTCGACTACGCCGCAGCACTGCGCAAAGTCCGCATCGAAGCGATCCACGGCAAGATCAAAGCCGCCGAGGATCCATCGGTGTGGGCGGCATTCGTGCTGTTCGAGAATTGATCAAGCGCTGATCAGTTAGTCCCAAGCATCACCACCGTCATGCCCCGCCTTGTGCCGGGCATCCGCGCCTTGGTGAGCGTTACGGGAAAAAGGCGTGGATGGCTGGGACAAGCCCGGCCATGACGACGCAAACGACGATTGCGTAGCTGCATCGCGATCGAGCACGCGACGCGGCCGCGCGGCCTTTACTAAACCAGCCGGCTCTGCACCAGCGCCGCACCGACGAAGGACGCGAACAGCGGGTGGGGTTCGAATGGGCGCGACTTCAGTTCGGGGTGGAACTGGACGCCGATGAACCAGGGGTGATCCTCGTATTCGACGATCTCCGGCAGCACGCCGTCCGGCGACATGCCGGAGAAGCGCAGGCCGTGCTGCTCGAGCCGGTCCTTATAGGCGGTGTTGACCTCGTAGCGGTGGCGATGCCGCTCCGAGATTTCGGTGGCGCCACCATAGATCTCGGAGACACGGCTGCCGCGTTTCAGCGCCGCCGGATAGGCGCCGAGCCGCATCGTGCCGCCGAGGTCGCCGGCCTGCGAGCGCTTTTCGAGTTCGTTGCCGCGGACCCATTCGGTCATTAGGCCGACCAGCGGCTCCGGCGTCGGACCGAATTCCGTGGAGTTGGCCTGCTCGATGCCGGCGAGATTGCGGGCCGATTCGATCACCGCCATCTGCATGCCGAAGCAGATGCCGAAATACGGCACGTTGCGCTCGCGGGCGAAACGCGCCGCCTCGATCTTGCCCTCGGCCCCGCGTTGGCCGAAGCCGCCGGGCACGAGGATGCCGTTGACGTGTTCGAGGAACGGCGCCGGGTCCTCGTTCTCGAACACTTCGCTCTCGATCCAGTCGAGATTGACCTTGACCTTGTTGGCGATGCCGCCGTGGCTGAGCGCCTCGATCAGCGACTTATAGGCGTCCTTCATGCCGGTGTACTTGCCGACGATGGCGATCGTCACCGCGCCTTCCGGATTGCGGACGCGCTCGTTGATCTCGTGCCAGCGCGCCAGCTGCGGCGGCTCCTTGGCGGCGATCGCGAATGCCGCCAGCACTTCGTCGTCGAGCCCGGCGGCGTGATACGCCTCCGGCACGGCGTAGATGTTGTCGACGTCGCGCGCCTCGATCACCGCGCTTTCCCGGACGTTGCAGAACAGCCCGAGCTTGCGGCGCTCTTCCTTCGGGATCTCGCGGTCGGTGCGGCACAGCAGGATGTCGGGCTGGATGCCGATCGAGCGCAGCTCCTTGACCGAATGCTGGGTCGGCTTGGTCTTCAGTTCGCCGGCGCTCGGGATGTAAGGCAGCAGCGTCAGATGGATGTAGATCACATCGCCACGCGGCAGATCGTTCTTGATCTGGCGGATCGCCTCGAAGAACGGCAGGCCCTCGATGTCGCCGACCGTGCCGCCGATCTCGACCAGCACGAAGTCGTAGCCGTCATTGTCGCTGAGGACGAAGTCCTTGATCGCGTTGGTAACGTGGGGAATCACCTGGATGGTGGCGCCGAGATAGTCGCCGCGGCGTTCCTTGGTCAGGATGTCCTGATAGATCCGGCCGGTGGTGATGTTGTCCTGCTTGGTCGCAGGCCGCCCGGTGAAGCGTTCGTAATGGCCGAGATCGAGATCGGTCTCGGCGCCGTCGTCGGTCACGAACACTTCGCCGTGCTGATACGGCGACATCGTCCCGGGATCGAGGTTGAGATAGGGATCGAGCTTGCGAAGGCGGACCTTGTAGCCACGCGCCTGCAGCAGCGCACCGAGTGCCGCTGATGCCAGACCCTTGCCGAGCGAGGAGACCACGCCGCCGGTGATGAAGATATACCGCGCCATGGGACTTTACCTTTAAGGCCCTAGGTCCGATTCGCAAAAGCGATTCGTGCCCCGCGGGCAGTTTTCCAAACGCCTGTGGGTGACGCTGAAAGATCAGCGCCTTCATACGATTACGCGCGGCTGCTCAGGCTTTTGCTGAGCTGCCGCCAACGCATGCCGGCAATGCTTATTGCGACTGCGGCGGAGCGGGAGCCGCCGGGGTCTGGCTTTGCTGCTGATCGGACTGCTTCAAGCTGTCGAGCAGACCGCCACCCTGAGGCACCACTGGCGCGCCCGGCGCCTGCTGGGTTGGGACCGAGGTCGGGAGAATCGACGTCGGCTTCCGGTTGTAGGTCGCCAGCCAGGACAGCGACAGGCTGGTGATGAAGAACCCGACCGCCAGGATCGCCGTGGTGCGGGTCAGCAGGTTCGCGGTGCCGCGACTTGACATGAAGCCGCCGCCTCCCCCTACGCCGAGGCCGCCGCCTTCGGACTTCTGCAACAGCACAGCGCCGATCAGGCCGAGGACCAACATCAGGTGGATGACGATAATGACAGTCTGCATAGCACCCTTCCATCACAAGCCCGGACCGCCGAAAGGCCGGCTGGGCGCCGGCGCGAGCTGCTCGACAGGCTTGCGGGATCAACGAAGTCGCGCGGTGTCTACACGATCGATGGGGGCATTGTCACCCCCGGACGGTCCCAGACCCGCGCCCATGAGGCGACCGGTTGGCCCTCAGTTAGGGGCAGCCGGCGGCGATCGCAAGGAAGTCCGACGCCTTCAGGCTGGCGCCGCCGATCAGCGCGCCGTTGACGTGTGGAACCGCAAGCAACTCGCGGGCGTTCGACGGCTTCACCGAGCCGCCATACAGCAGACGCGTCCGCTCGCCTTCAGTGTTGAAGCGCTGCGTCAGAGTCTGGCGGATAAAGCCGTGAACTTCCTCGACATCCTCGGCCGTCGGGGTCATTCCGGTGCCGATCGCCCAGACCGGCTCATAAGCGACCACCAGATTGGCTGCGGTCGCCCCGTCCGGCAGCGAGCCGGCGAGCTGGCCGGCGACGACGTCGAGAGTGTGACCGGCATTGCGCTCACCCTGCGTCTCGCCGACGCAGACGATCGCCACCAGCCCGGCCCGCCACACCGCCTGGGCCTTGCTGCGCACGATCGCGTCGGTCTCGGCGTGGTCGGCACGACGCTCGGAGTGACCGACGATGATGGCGCGGGCGCCGGCGTCAGCCAGCATCTCGGCGGAGATGTCGCCGGTATGCGCGCCCGACGCATTGACGTGACAATCCTGGGCGCCGATCGCGACCTTGAGAGCGCCGCTCTCGTTCGAGGCCGCGAGCTTGTCCGCAAAGGCCGCGATCAGGGTCGCCGGCGGGCAGACCAGGAGATCGATTCCCGGCGACAGCTCGGCCGCGCCGGCCAGGATCGCCTCGAATTCCGATGAAGCCGCCTTGAGGCCGTTCATCTTCCAGTTTCCGGCAATCAACGGACGAACGGCGTGGACCGGCATGACACTCTCACATGACTGGGGTTGCACAATGTCGCTAGCAGAGCCGTTTGCGATGCTCAAGGCCGCGTGATCGCGCAGGCAAGAGACTATCGCGCAATCGCTGTGCCGGGCGGTAGCCATGGCCGGCAATCCGGCGCCGCGGTCGGTTGCGACGCTTTCTCCGCCATTTTATGATGGATTTCCAAGCCGGCGACGCTAATTTGCGCCTCCGCGCGCAACGGCGCGGCCGGTTCCCTCCTGACAAAAAGTGGCTCCATGCTTCGCGGAATTCGCAACGCCTCATCCAACTGGGTCGGCAAGACCATCATGACCATCGTGATGGGCGTGCTGATCATCAGCTTCGGTGTCTGGGGTATTGCGGATATCTTCCGCGGCTTCGGCCGGTCGACGCTGGCCAGCATCGGTGGCACCGAGATTTCGACCGAGCAATTCCGCCAGACCTATAACGATCGTCTGCAACAGATCGGCCGCCAGTTCGGCCGGCCGCTGACGCCGGACCAAGCGCGCGCCTTCGGCATTGACCGCCAGGTGCTGCAGCAGGTGATCGCCGAAGCCGCGCTCGACGAACAGGCGCGCCGGCTCGGCCTCGGCCAGTCCGAGGAAGATACGATGAAGAGCGTTCTGGCGGATCCGAACTTCAAGGGGGCCAACGGCGCGTTCGATCCGAACCGCTTCCAGCAGGTGATCCGCCAATTCGGCTTCACCGAGCAGCGCTACATGACCGAGCAGCGCAAGGTCGCGCTGCGCCGCGAACTCGCCGGCACCGTCACGGCGGGCCTCGCGGTGCCGAACACGATGCTGCAGGTCGCCAGCCAGTTCCAGAACGAGCAGCGCGCGATCGACTATCTGAAGCTGACGGAAGCGCAGGCCGGCACCATCGACCCGCCCTCCAGCGAAGCGCTGGCCGCGTTCTACGAGCAGCACAAGGCGCAGTTCCGCGCGCCCGAATATCGCAAGATCGGCTACGTGGTGCTGACGCCCGACTCGGTCGCGAAGTGGACCGAGGTGTCGGACGAAGACGCCCGCAAAATCTACGAGGAGCGCAAGGACAAGCTGTCGACGCCGGAGCGGCGGCAGGTGTCGCAGATCGTCTTCCCTAACGCGGCGGACGCCGAAGCCGCCCGCAAGAAGATCACCGACGGCGCCTCGTTCGAGGACATCGCCACAGAGCGCGGGCTGAAGCCGGCCGACGTCGAACTCGGCCTCGTCAGCAAGGCCGACATGCTCGACCCGGCGGTGGCGAACGCCGCGTTCTCGCTGCCGGTCAATGAAGTCAGCCAGCCGATCAAGGGCGCGTTCGGAACGGCGCTGGTCCGGGTTTCGAAGATCGAGCCGGGCGTGCAGCCGAGCTACGAGAGCGTGGCGCAGACCATCAAGCGCGAGATCGCGCTCGATCGCGCCCGCGCCGAAGTTCAGAGCCAGCACGACAAGATGGAAGACGCCCGCGCCGGCGGCGCTAACGTCGTCGACGCCGCCAAGACGCTCGGCCTGAATGCCGTGACTATCGAGGCCGTCGACCGCTCCGGCCGTGGCCCGGATGGTCAGCCGGTCAAGGACATCCCGCAGGGCCTCGATCTCGCCACCCAGGCGTTCAACGCCGACGTCGGCGTCGATACCGACGCGATCAGCTATCAGAACGGCTATGTCTGGTTCGACGTGCTCGGCGTGACTCCGTCGCACGAGCGCAGCCTCGACGAGGTCAAGGATCAGGTCGAAGCCCGCTGGCGCTCCGAGCAGGTCACCGACAGGCTGCGCAAGATGGCCACCGAGCTGGTGCAGAAGCTCGGCACAGATGGCAAACTCGCCGACGTGGCGCCGGCGGGCGTCAAGGTCGAGACCGCCACGGGCCTCAAGCGCGAGGGCACGACGAGCGTGCCCGCCAGCGTGGTCGACGCCGTTTTCAGGACAGCCAAGGACGGCACCGGCCAGAGCCAGGGCGGCAGCGGCACCGAATGGTTCGTGTTCCGCGTCACCGACATCACCGTGCCGCCGGTCGATCTCGCATCCGCGGAGGTGACCAAGCTGAAGGAAGCCCTGATCCAGCGGATCACCGACGAGCAGGTCGGCGAATATATCGCTTGGCTCGAGAAGGACCTCGGCACCAAGATCAACGAGCAGGCGGTGGCGCAGGCGACGGGGGCGGTGAGCAACTGACGCAGCTGTCTTGCGTCGGTGTCGCCGGATGGGGACATGATTGATTTCAAAGCTGTAATCGGCAAGGTCGCGACTGGCGCGACGCTGACGCGGGACGAGGCGGCGAGCGCGTTCGACGCCATGATGTCGGGCGATGCGACGCCGTCGCAGATGGGCGCCCTGCTGATGGGCCTGCGGGTCCGCGGTGAGACGGTGGACGAGATCACCGGCGCGGTGACGACGATGCGGTCGAAGATGCTCACCGTCGACGCCCCGGCCGACGCGGTCGACGTGGTCGGCACCGGCGGCGACGGCTCCGGCTCGGTCAACGTCTCGACCTGTGCATCCTTCATCGTCGCCGGCTGCGGCGTTCCAGTCGCCAAGCACGGCAACCGCGCGCTGTCGTCGAAGTCCGGCGCCGCCGACGTGCTGAACGCGCTCGGCGTCAAGATCGACATCACGCCGGCGCAGGTCGGCCGCTGCGTCCACGAGGCCGGCATCGGCTTCATGTTCGCCCCGACGCATCACCCGGCGATGAAGAACGTCGGCCCGACTCGCGTCGAACTCGCCACCCGCACCATCTTCAACCTGCTCGGCCCGCTGTCGAACCCGGCCGGCGTCAAGCGCCAGATGATCGGCGTGTTCTCACGGCAATGGGTGCAGCCGCTGGCGCAGGTGCTGAAGAATCTCGGCTCCGAGGCGATCTGGGTGGTGCACGGCTCCGACGGCCTCGACGAGATCACCCTCTCCGGCCCGACCGCCGTCGCGCAGCTCAAGGATGGCGAGATCACCAGTTTCGAGATCAGCCCTGAAGACGCCGGCCTCTCGCGCGCGCCTGCGGAGGCGCTGAAGGGCGGTGACGCCGAGGCTAATGCAGTCGCGCTGCGCGCGGTGCTCGAAGGCATGCCGGGCCCCTACCGCGACGTCGCGGTGCTCAACGCCGCGGCGACGCTGATCGTTGCCGGCAAGGCCCAGGACCTCACGCAAGGCGTCGCGCTGGCCACGCAGTCGATCGACAGCGGCGCGGCCGAAGCGCGGCTAAAGAAACTGATCGCGGTCGCCGCGGCGGCGTAAACGAGCCCTACAACGCGCTCGTCATTGCGAGCGAAGCGAAGCAATCCAGACGCGCCGCGCATGGAGCTGGATTGCTTGGTCGCTTCGCTCCTCGCCATGACGAAACGCTGGCGTTATTGTACAGCGACCCCTACGGAGCGTGCCGGTGTCCGACATCCTGACCAAGATCGAAGCCTATAAGCGCGAGGAGATCGCGGCAGCGAAGCGTGAGCGACCGCTTGCGGCACTGGAGGCGATCGCGCGTGAGGCGGCGCCGCCGCGCGGCTTCGTCCGCGCGCTGCGCGCCAAGCATGCGGCTGGCGACTACGCGCTGATCGCCGAGATCAAGAAGGCGTCGCCATCGAAGGGCCTGATCCGCGCCGATTTCGATCCGCCGGCACTCGCCAGGGCCTATGAGCAAGGCGGCGCGGCGTGCCTGTCGGTGCTGACCGACACGCCGTCGTTCCAGGGCAGCCTCGATTATCTGGTCGCGGCCCGCGCCGCGGTGTCGCTGCCGGCGCTGCGCAAGGATTTCATGTACGAGCCGTATCAGGTGGTGGAAGCGCGCGCCTACGGAGCCGACTGCATCCTGATCATCATGGCGGCGCTCGACGATGCCGAAGCCAAGGACATCGAGGACGCGGCGTTCGACCTCGGCATGGACGTGCTGGTCGAGATCCACGACGGTGCCGAACTCGACCGCGCGCTGAAGCTGCGCTCGCCGATGATCGGCGTCAACAACCGCAACCTGCGCACCTTCGAGGTCACGCTCGCGACCAGCGAAGCGCTGGCACCGCGGATCCCGCAGGACCGCCTGATGGTCGGTGAAAGCGGCATCTTCAACCCAGCCGATCTCGCCCGCCTCGCCCGCGTCGGCATGTCGACCTTCCTGGTCGGCGAAAGCCTGATGCGCCAGGACGACGTCACCGCCGCGACGCGGACGCTGCTGGCACGCGAACCGGCGTTGCAGTCAACCGGGACAAAGTAGTGCAGCGCGCTGCGCCGAGCGTCGGCCTTCACCCTCCCCTGGAGGGGGAGGGTCGACATGGGACGCGCGAAGCGCGGTCCATGTCGGGGTGGGGTGACAGCCTCTCGGTCCTAACGTGCATCACCGCCAGATCATCCCGCGTGGTTTCACCCCACCCCGGACGGCTGTGCCGTCCGACCCTCCCCCTCCAGGGGAGGGTGAAGATGTCGCGCGCTCATCGTTCTCCTATCGAGAGATCTACCCGTGGCTAAGAAGACCAGCAAATCGTCTGCGCCCTCTCCCACCCTCACCCACATCGGAGCCACCGGTGAGGCGCACATGGTCGACGTGTCGGACAAGCCGGCGACCGAACGGGTCGCGGTCGCCGAGGGGCGCGTGGTGATGAAGCCGGCGACGCTCGAGCTGATCCTCAGCGGCGACGCCAAGAAAGGCGACGTGCTCGGCACGGCGCGGATCGCCGGGATCATGGCGGCGAAGCGGACCTCCGAGCTGATCCCGCTGTGCCATCCGCTGGCGTTGTCGAAAGTCACGATCGACATCACGCCGGACAAGAAGCTGCCGGGCTGCATCGTCCGCGCCACCGCCAAGGTCTCTGGTCCGACCGGCGTCGAGATGGAAGCATTGACTGCTGTCTCGGTGGCCTGCCTGACGATCTACGACATGATCAAGGCCGCCGAACGCGGCGTGCGGATCGAAGGCATCCACCTGCTCGCCAAGACCGGCGGAAAGTCGGGTGACTACGTCGCGGACGCGCGAGCCAAATAGGCGTAAGCTCGGCGCCGATCCGCAGGGAGCGCGCCGATGCCGACAGATGCAGCTTCTCCGCCCCTCGTCGGCCTCAGCGAGCTCGACGCCGACGCGAGGTTGAAGGCCGAAGGCTTCAACGAACTGCCGCGACCGGACCGGCGGACGCTGCTCCGCATCGTGCTGGAAGTTTTGCGCGAGCCGATGCTGGCGCTGCTGCTCGGCGGCGGCGTGATCTATCTGGCGCTCGGCGACTTCAAGGAAGCCATCATCCTGCTGGTGTTCGCCAGCCTGTCGGTGATCATCACCGTGGTGCAGGAAAGCCGCACCGAGCGCGTGCTGGAAGCGCTGCGCGACCTGACCAGCCCGCGCGCGCTGGTGATCCGCGGCGGCGAGCGCAAGCGCATCGCCGGCCGCGAGGTGGTACGCGGCGATCTGCTGGTGCTGGCTGAGGGCGACCGCGTCGCCGCCGACGCGGTGCTGCTGGAGGCCGACGACATCCAGGCCGACGAGTCGCTGCTGACCGGCGAGTCGCTGCCGGTGCGCAAGATCGCGCGCGACGAGGCCGGCGAGTTGATTGCGCGCCGGCCCGGCGGCGACGATCAGCCGGTCGTGTATTCCGGCTCGCTGATGGTCCGCGGCAGCGGCATCGCCGAAGTGATCGCCACCGGCGCGCGCAGCGAGATCGGCAAGATCGGCCAGGCGCTCGGCACGATGCAGACCGAGCCGCCGCGCTTGCAGACCCAGACCCGCAAGCTGGTCCGCGTGTTCGGCCTGATCGGCGGCGCGTTCAGTATCCTCGTCGTGATGCTGTACGGCACGCTGCGTGGCGGCTGGCTCGACGCGGTGCTGGCCGGCATCACCGTCGGCATGTCGATGCTGCCGGAGGAATTCCCGGTGGTGCTCACCGTCTTTATGGCGATGGGCGCGTGGCGGATTTCGCAGGCCCGCGTGCTGACACGGCGGGCCGCCGCGATCGAGGCGCTCGGTTCAGCCACGGTGCTGTGCACCGACAAAACGGGCACACTGACCGAGAACCGGATGAGCGTCGCCGAACTTCGCCTGCCGACCGGCGATGTTTTCCATCCACGCGCCGGCGACCTCCCGCCGACATTCCGCGATCTGCTCGACACTGCCCTGCTCGCCGCTGCGCCCGACCCGTTCGACCCGATGGACCGCGCACTGCATCGCCTTGCCGGCGAGCACCTCCCGGACGGCGCCGATGCGCGTAGCCTGGTGCATTCCTACGGCCTGCGCCGCGACCTGCTGGCGATCACCCAGGTCTGGCGAGATCCCGACGATCTCGACAACTACGTCGTCGCGGCCAAAGGCGCGCCGGAGGCGATCGCCCGCATGAGCGGCCTCGGCGACGCCGATCTCAGGCTACTATCAAGAACGATCGATACGATGGCTGCCGATGGACTGCGCGTGCTAGGCGTCGCCCGCGCCTCACATCCCAGCGACGATTGGCCGGAGACGCCGCTCGGTTTCGGATTTGCGTTTCTCGGCCTCGTCGGACTGGCCGATCCGCTGCGCGAGGCGGTGCCGGCGGCGGTCGCGGATTGCCGCACAGCGGGCATCCGCGTGGTGATGATCACCGGCGACTATCCGGTGACGGCGCGGGCGATCGCGCGCGAGGCTGGTATCGAGGCGGAGACGAGTATTACTGGCGACGAGATCGGCCGGCTCGACGACGCCACCCTGGCGCAGCGCCTGAAGACCACCACCGTGTTCGCGCGGATCATGCCGGAGCAGAAGCTGCGCATCGTCGAGGCTCTGAAGGCCGACGGCGAAGTCGTCGCCATGACCGGGGACGGCGTCAACGACGCGCCGTCGCTGAAGGCGGCGCATATCGGCATCGCGATGGGGGGCCGTGGCACCGACGTCGCACGCGAAGCGTCTGCGATCGTGCTGCTCGACGACGACTTCGCCTCAATCGTGAAAGCGATCCGGCTCGGCCGGCGGATCTACGACAATCTCGTCAAGGCGATGGGTTTCATCTTCGCCGTGCACGTGCCGATCGCCGGGTTGGCGCTGCTGCCGCTGCTGTTCGGCCTGCCTATCCTGCTCGGCCCGATCCACATTGCGTTTCTTGAGATGATCATCGACCCGGTCTGTTCGATCGTGTTCGAAGCCGAGACCGCCGAGGACGACGTGATGCGCCGCAAACCGCGCGATCCCGAGCAGCCGCTGTTCGGCCGCGCACTGATCGGCTGGGGCCTGGTGCAGGGCCTGCTGGTGTTCGCGCTGGTGGCTGGCGTGTTCGTCATCGGACAGTCTCGCGCGATGCCGGAGACCGAACTGCGCGCCCTGACGTTCTTTGCCCTGGTGTTGAGCTTCGTCTGCCTGATCTTCGTCAACCGCTCGTTCTCGACCTCGATCCTGGCAGCGTTGCGCCGGCCCAATCCGATGCTTTTGGTCGTGCTGATCATCGTCGCCGGCGTACTTGGCCTCAGCCTCGCCTGGCCTTGCCTGCGCGAACTTTTCAAATTCGGTCCGCTGCACGGCGACGATCTCGCACTCACCGCCCTCGCCGCGCTGCTGGTGCTGATCGTGCTCGAACTGATCAAGCCGCTGTGGCGCAGCGGATTGGGCGGCGTATCGCCGCAGCGCGCGGCGTAGCCCCCGCGTGAAGCTGTCAGGACCAGCCTGGATCTGTCGGCCGGTAGCAGTCTCACCATTTCCCCATGGGACCTTGACGGTCGGGCGCTGCGTCACTCGATCGGCTCGATGAAATGCGTACAGCTGCTGCAGTCGGTCCGGCCGATCAGCTTGTCGTATTGCTTGGATCGATTGTTGTACTCGAACAGCAGGCAAACGCCCGCAACTGCGGTCTTCTGACAGGCGAACCGCGGCAGCGCCAAGGCCTCGTTGATCGACAGCTTCAGCGCAACTGTCGGTGCGCTCATGCTCCAGATGCGACCGCTGGCCGCCGCCTTCTCAAGCGTCCTGCCGGCCGTCTTGGCCCGCTTCGCGGTCTTTTTGGCAGGCGCGCTCCGCGACTTCCGGGCTGATGGTGCCGTGCCCGCCTTCTTTGCCTTCTTTGCCTTCTTTGCCTTCTTGACCATTGCGACCTCCTTCGACGATGCGATGCAAGGCTATTGCAAGCGGGCGTTCCGGATGCCGTTCGATACGGCGAGACCGATTTCCGATGACAAGTGCGCCTCAGCGGCGGCGCGCGCCGGCACCACTGTCGAGACGAGTTGCGGCCGGCCGGGCGGCGGTGGCACGATCACCGTCGGCCCCAGCGTGAGGATCAGGTCGTGGGTGCGCGTTCGGCTCGCCGACAACAATGATCCCGATGGGTTGACCGTGACGCGCGCCAGTTTCCAGGACGGCGTGATGTTGCCCTTGGTCACGATCTCGAATTTCACTTCGTGCGACAGGACGTTCACACCCGTGCCGTCGGGCTTGTAGCGCCGGAAATTGATCAGGCCGGAGCTGCTGAGCGAGAGATTGTCGAACAACCAGTCGCGTAGCTTCAGATCGCTCTGCATCAGCATCCAGCCGCCCGGCCGCTCGCCGGGTTCGCATTCCTTCAGCTCGCGTAGCTCGCGGACGGTGTAGAACGCGCCGACCTTGTTGATCCGAGTGGCGTCGGACGACAGGTTGGCGCCTCCGGCGAGACTGAAAATCGACGTGGCCGCGCCCGGCGGAAACCAAATGGCGTTCGGATTGGCTGCGCTGTTCTCGCCCATCGTAAAATTGAGGCTCATCTGAACGCCCCAATTGTCCAGCACTGTGCGCGGATGCGCTGCGTAGACCGCAGCGAAGGAGTCGCGCAGCTCGCACTTCACATTGTGCACGATGCTATTGATGAGCGCCTGTTCGTCGGCCGCGTCACCGGGGGGCTCCTGAATGCCCGGAACGTAAGTCCCACACCCCGTCAACAATGCTGCGACGCAAAGCGGCAATATACGATCCACAAACATGGTATTGGCTCGCGACAACTAATTAAAAAAGAATAACTATATCGGCGGATCCAATCTCATGAGACCAGAAATTGCAAATGCAAATTCTGCTCGCGCCAAAGGTCGCGACACGTTGCGACGTTTCTGCAACAGAGATCAGTCCAATGTTGGTACCAGAGACATCAGCTGCAACGGACCGGAATGTGGTTTGGCGGTCCGCACGATATGGCGGCGCGACACTGGTCGCTTTGCTGGTACCAGGTGTGCCGAGGTCATCAGATGTGTACGCGCAGCCGTCGCGGCGGTCAGCGGGGAGCTGATCGCCGCGACCGTCCGCGTTGTTGCTACGCCGACATCGCTTCGATCGCCTGACGGTCGATCACGAAGCGGCTGGTATTGGCGCAGTCTTCGCAATGATAGGTGTGGCGCTCGAACTCAAAACTGCGCCCGACCGGCCGCGGCTCGACGCACGCGAGCCGCATCGTCGCGCCACAGACGGGGCAGCGCGCGGGATCGAACGTAGTTTGAATGTTTCGCCAGACCATAATGCCTCCTCCCCACTGGCTCGCTTCGCTCGAACGACAGGCTGTCGTCGCGATCACCGAGGCCGCTCGGCCGAACCGCCGCTCCGCCTTTCGGCGGCGGTTCGTCGTCGTCGAGCCGGCGTAGCGCGGCCAGAATGGCGGCGAGCGCAACCGTCCGGCCCGTTCCGGGCACGGCGCGCAGCCAAGGCTGCTGCTCGATCGCATTGGCGTCCGACGCCCATGAGGAGAGAATGGCCCGCTTCTCAGACGTGCTCAGCGCGTCGTCGCGCAGCACCTGATCGGGATGGTCGTACCCCGCAGCCGGGTTTTGCAAGGCGGTGTGGTCGAGGCCCGGAACATGGCGGCGGTCCAGAGCCGTTTCGGTCGTACTGTGCATAGCAATCCTCCCGAGCTACTCCTTTCAGAACGGGACGGTTCGAAAATTAGAAAGACCAGAACGGCTTTCAAGTCCCCGCCGAGAAAAATTTCGCGCTTCTCTCCATCCGCTTACCAGCTCCCTCTTGACGGCGAACGACGCGATCCCAGATCGATCAGCGCGCCCGCTACGGCGCGGTGCGCTTTCCTGATTTCCGTGATCGGATGATCAAGACTGAAGTGAGGAGGCATCCATGAACATGCGAGACATCATCCCCTGGAGCCGCGGCAGTCAGCCCGCTGTGCCGTCGTTCAACGGCGATCCCTTTCTGTCGCTGCACCGCGAAATGAACCGGCTGTTCGATGACGTTTTCCGCGGCTTCGATGCGCCGGCCCTTGCAAACCGCTTTCCGGCCCTCGGCAGTTCCTGGCCGAAGCTGGAAATCGCCGATACCGAAAAAGAGCTGACGGTCTCGGCCGAAGTCCCCGGCATGGAGGAAAAGGACATCGAGGTCCTGCTCGATGACGGCGCGCTGACGATCCGAGGCGAGAAGACATCGGCGACGGAAGACAAGGACAAGCAGTTCAGCGAGCACTTCTACGGCAAGTTCGAGCGCCGGATCCCGCTCGACGCCGCGATCGCGGCCGACAAGGTCAGTGCCTCGTTCAAGAACGGTCTCCTGACGGTAACCTTGCCGAAGAACGGGCCTGCACCGTCCTCCGCCAAGCGAATCGCAATCCAGCCCGGCAAGTGATCGCCGGTGGAACGCGCCGAAACGATCTGTTCATCATCCCGCAGTTCGCCCCGGGACGCTCCCGCCTTGTCCCGGGGCGCTCAGTATCGGCGCAAACAGAATTTAACAACTTCAGGGTGTAGTCGCTCGACAGAGGTATTTTCACCGGCGGGGCGAGAGTTGGTGATGAGACAAGAGCGACGATTTGCGCGTGTGCGGCCGAATGCGAGCGCGGGGAGCCTGATCGTGGGCCCCAAGCTGCCGGTCGTGTCCTGCAACGTGGTCGATTACTCCGCCGGCGGTGCCTGTGTGGAGCTGAACTCCGATATCAGCCTGCCGTCGCGGTTCGAACTTCTGCACGGCGGCACGAAGAAGAAATGTCGCATGGTCTGGAAGCGCGATCGCCGCGTCGGCGTCGCCTTCTGAGGCCGACTGTTGGCGTTCCGTTCGCGCTCAGCGCTGCAGGTCCGGCGGCAGCGGCGGGTTTTCGCGTAGCAGGCTGATGGTCACCCGGCGGTTGGCCGCAATCGTCGGCGCCTCCGGAAACAGCGGCTCGCCGTCGCCTTTGCCGGCCACCGACATCACCCGGCTCGCCGGCAGCCCCTCGCGCTTGAGAATCTGGCGGACCGCATTGGCGCGGCCGGTGGAGAGGTCGAAGGCGTCATAGTCGTCGCTGGCCGCCACCGCGACGGCCGCAGTGTGGCCGACAATCGCGATGCGAAGCGCCGTCGCACGCAGCGGCCCGGCGAGCCGCGCGATCAGCAGGCGCGCGTTTTCGTAGGGCACCGCCGACCCATCCGGAAACATCGGCCGGCCGTCCTGATCGGTCAGTTCGAGATTGAGGCCAGCGGGGGTTTCCTCGAACACCACGTTCTTCGACAATTCGGCCAGTTCGGGCGAGTCCTGCAGGGCCTGGCGGAGCGACGCGGATGCGAGCGCGAATTCACGCTCCGCCTTGGCTTGCGAGGCCGCGCTGCTGGCGCCACCGGCGTCTTCACGATACGGCGTGGCGCTCGACTGATCGGGAGCGACGTTCTGTTTGCTGCGGACCTTGCCCTGGACCGGCACGCCGTCGGTCTCCAGCACGCCCGAATAGCGCGACTCCTGCTGCACGCCGAACGCGTCGCGCATCGAGCCGGCCACGATCTGCATCTTGCGCAGATCCTGAGTCGAGAACGACACCAGCACGAGGAAGAAGCTGACGAGGAGCCCCATCAGATCGGCGAACGTCACGAACCACCCGTGCCCGGCGGGATGATCGTCCTCGACCTTCTTCTTGCCTCCGGCGCGACCACTCCCGCTCAGCATCGGAGATGATCCGACATCGAGCACTTGGCAAACGAGCGATGAAGTCCGACGCGCATGGCGATCGCCGCTGATGGATCCGGCGCCGCGTGCATCGGGCCTCGGAGACGGCCTCGCCGCGCAGCTTCGCTGTTCTAGAATGGTACGCATGAACAAACGGTTGTCGTTGTTCCTCAATGTTTCCGGACCATACTAGACTTCCGTCGGCATCTCGCCTCGGCGCTGCGTTCCTGCTAGGTCTTCGGCATGACAACCTCTTTAGCCCCCGGCGCGGTCGATGCGCTGCTGTTCGACCTCGGCCGCGTGGTAATCGATTTCGATCTCGCACGTACGCTGAAGGCCTGGGCCGTCGAACTCGGTACCGACCCGTCGGCGATGATGAAACGGCTGGCGGCCAACGACACCTTTCACCGCTATGAGACCGGGCAAGTCACCGAAGCCGAATTCTTCGCGGCGGTGCGCGACACGCTGGGATTGAAGCTCTCCGACGACGCGCTGCGGGACGGCTGGAACGCGATCTTCATCGGCGAGATGCCCGGCATCGCACCGCTGCTCGCGCGCGCCGCGCAGCACCTGCCGCTCTACGCGCTCTCCAACACCAACGATGCGCACATCGCGCATTTCTCCGAACATTATGCGCATCTGCTGGTGCACTTCCGCGAGCTGTTCCTGTCGTCGCGGATCGGGCTGCGCAAGCCGAACGCCGAAGCTTACGACCACGTCGTGAAGCAGATCGGCGTGCGCCCGGAGCGCATTGTGTTCTTCGACGATCTGGCCGAAAACATCGAAGCCGCGCGCCGGCACGGCCTCAAGGCGGTGCACGTCCGCTCCAGCGCGGATGTGGCGCAGGCGCTCGATCAACTCGGGTTGCCGTGAACAGCCCGACTGACTGCTGACGAGTAGCCATGACAGATGCTGCGACCGACCTCGCCTGGGATCATCCGAACCCGTTCACGCTGACGCTGGTGCCAGGTCCGGCCGACATCGACGGGCTCAATCACACCAACAACTCGGTCTATGTCCGCTGGTGCGACAGCGTCGGCTGGGCGCATTCCGAAGCGCTGGGTCTGGCGCTCGCCGACTGGGAACGGCTCGACCGTGCGATGGCGATCCGGCGCGGCGAATACGACTATCTGCTGCCGAGCCACTTGGGCGATGAGTTGCTGCTCGGCACCTGGATCTACGGCAGCGACGGCAAATTGGTGATGGAGCGGCGCTTCCAGCTGATCCGGCTGCGCGACGGCGCCACCGTGATGCGCGGCCGTTGGCAACTGGTCTGCATCGAGATGTCGAGCGGCCGCCCTCGCCGCCTGCCGCCGGAGTTTGCCGCGATTTATTTGCCGGTGATGGTGCGGCCGAAAGACGAAGCGCCTCCCGATCGGGCGTGACGAACCGACGCTACTGCGCCGGCAGCGACCGGCAGTCCATCGAATACACCAGCTCACCCTTGGCGGTGCGGCCGATCGGCTGGCACGGCGTGGCCGCGCGCGACACAGCCGGTGCGGCGACCGCGGACGGGGCCGTGGCCGCTGACGCAACCGCCGGTGCACTCGCCGGTGCCGGCGTCTGCGTTGGTGCGGCAGAAGGCGCAGCGGCCACCGCTTCGGGCGCACTCGCCGCCGGCGGCGCGTAGTCCGGATTGGCCGACGGCATCCAGCCTTTGCTCCAGTCGTGGCGGACCGCATAGGTGGTGCCGAACGCGATCAGCCCGATCACGCCGACAATTCGCAGCAGCCATTTGGCAAAATCGTCACCCATCTGCACGCTCCACTGCCGGCCACAACGCCCGCGACGAGTGGTTCCTACCGCCGCGCGGCCCGGGCCGACAATTAGGATTTCGTTGGGCGGACCGTCGCACCGAGTGCTGCGGTGCATCTTGCGCAAGCGGCGCGGCGCACCTAAAGCCGAAGTATGAGCTGTTTTCATCTTCTCCGACTGCAATCATCGCTCGCCCGCTCCGGAGTCTGCCAATGGCGCTGATGCCGGTTGCCGACGCGCTGGCTGCGGTGCTGAATGGCGCCGCAGGCCTCGCCACCGAGGCGGTCGCCCTCGAGGATGCCCATGGCCGCGTGCTGGCACGCGATCTTGCGGCACTGCGCACCCAGCCGCCGCAGGCGATGTCGGCGATGGACGGCTATGCGGTGCGCGCCGCGGACGCCGCGACTGCGCCGGCGCGGCTGACCGTGATCGGCGAGATCGCCGCCGGCAAGCCGGCCGCGCTCGGCGTCGGCCCCGGCCAGGCGCTGCGAATCTTCACCGGTGGCGTCATCCCGGATGGGGCCGACGCCGTGGTGATCCAGGAAGACACGGTGCGAGACGGCGATCAGGTGACCATCACCGAGGCTGCCCGCCCCGGCCGTCACATCCGGCCGGCCGGCGTGGACTTCACTGAAGGCGAGACTCTGCTGCATGCCGGACATCGGCTGAACGACCGCGACCTCGCACTCGCCGCCGGCATGAACCATCCGGCGCTGCCGGTGTATCGCCGGCCCCGCGTGGCGATGCTCGCCACCGGCGACGAGCTGGTGATGCCGGGCAGCAGCCTGCAGCCGGGCCAGATCGTGTATTCGAACGGCTACGCGCTGCGCGCGCTGGCGCGCAGCGAAGGCGCCGAGGTGATCGACCTCGGCATCGCCGGCGATACGGTCGAAGCGACTACCGCGGCGATCCGCAAGGCTCGCGATCTCGGCGTCGACGTGCTGGTTACCACCGGCGGAGCCTCGGCGGGCGACCACGATCTCGTCAAGCAGTCGCTGGAAGCGGAAGGCACGCAGATCGCGTTCTGGAAGATCGCGATGCGGCCCGGCAAGCCGATGATGCACGGAAGGCTCGGCCCGATGCGGGTGATCGGGCTGCCCGGCAATCCGGTGTCGTCCTATGTCTGCGCCTTCCTGTTCATGGTGCCGTTGCTGCGCGCGCTGTCAGGGATGACCGAAGTGATGCATCGTCGCGAACCGGCGGCGCTCGGCGTCGAACTCACCGCCAATGACCAGCGCGAAGACTATCTGCGGGCGCATCTGCAAGCGGGCGACGACGGCCGCCTGATCGCGACGCCCGTCGACCGTCAGGACTCGTCGCTGCTGGCGCGGCTGTCGGCCGCGCAGGCGCTGATCATCCGGCCGCCCCATGCCCCAGCCAGCGCGGCCGGCGCGAGCTGTCACATCCTTAAGCTCCCCCTATAGCGAACGATGAATTTGTTGACCCCAAATTAAGAGGTTGCAGAACACATACCGAACAGATAGTGTTCGTTCATGATTTGTTTCGATTCATGTCGCCTCATTACCTCGCTTCACGACGTGATGACGCATGGTGATGACGGACGAGATGGCGATCGTCGCCAGATTGGGGAATGGTCGGGATGCTGACGCGCAAACAATTCGAGCTGCTGAAATTCATCAACGAGCGTTTGAAGGAAGCCGGGGTGCCGCCCTCCTTCGACGAGATGAAGGACGCGCTGGACCTGCGTTCCAAGTCCGGAATCCACCGCCTGATCACGGCGCTCGAAGAGCGCGGCTTCATCCGCCGACTGCCAAATCGGGCACGCGCAATCGAGGTCATCAAGCTGCCAGATCTCGGCGGCAACGCCGGCGGGGCGCGGCGCGGGTTCACCCCGAGCGTGATCGAAGGCAATCTCGGCAAGGTGCGGCCGCCCAGCCCGCAGCCGGTCGAACATGAGACCGACCGCAACGTCGCCGTGCCGGTGATGGGCCGAATCGCCGCCGGTACGCCAATCGAGGCGCTGCAGACGCGAAGCCATACCATCAGCGTGCCGCCCGAGATGCTCGGTGCCGGCGAGCATTACGCGCTGGAAGTACGCGGCGATTCGATGGTGGAAGCCGGCATCCTCGACGGCGACATGGCGCTGATCCAGCGCAACGAGAGCGCCGATACCGGCGACATCGTGGTGGCATTGATCGACGAGGAGGAAGCGACACTGAAGCGCTTCCGCCGCCGCGGCGCGTCGATCGCGCTGGAGCCCGCCAACGCCGCCTACGAGGTCCGTATCCTGCCGCCGAACCGCGTCCGCATTCAGGGCAAGCTGGTCGGCCTGTATCGCAAGTACTAATCGCGACCGCCCTCGAACGGCGCGATCTCAGAGCTGGTGAGTCTTGAGCCAGTCCAACACGTCGGCTGCATTCCGGTCCGGTGGAAACACCGGATAGAACACGTGGCTGACACGGCCGTCGTCGATGATGAGCGCGATGCGCTTCAGCAGCGTCATGTCGGCGACCTGCATGGTCGGCAATCGCGCGGCGGTCGCGAGCGCGAGCCTCTCGTCCGACAGCACCGGAAACGGCAGGTGCAGCCGCGTCGCCATTTCGCGCTGATAGGCGGTGCTCTGCGTCGACAGGCCGAAGACCTGCGAGGCGCCGGCCGCTGTCAGCTCGGCGTACAAGTCCCGAAACGAGCAGGTTTGCGGCGTGCAGCCGCGCGCGCCGGGGATCATGTCCCAGTCGTCCACCGGCGAGATCTGCCCCGGCACTCCGGTCCGCGGATAGCCAAACACAACCGTGCGTCCCCGCAGCTTCGACAGATCGACGGTGTCGCCACTGGTGGCAGGCAGCGACACCGACGGCAGCGTCATGCCCGGCAGATGCGCGGCCGCGCCGTCATCGGCCGGGGCCGGAATCAGGGACCAATCGACGTCCTGCAGATTGGGCTGTGCCATTCTCGCTTCTCCCGCCCGTGATGGGCACGCATTTCCGGCAGCCACAGTCCACGTCGCGCGATCAGCCGCGTGCCCTCAGCAACCGGCCCTTTTCGCGGCTCCAGTCGCGTTTCTTCTCGGTCTCGCGCTTGTCGTGCAGTTGCTTGCCCTTGGCCAGCGCCAGCAGCAGCTTGGCCCGGCCCTTTTCGTTGAAATACAGCTTCAACGGAATCAGCGTCATGCCCTGCCGCTCGACCGCGCCCATCAGCTTGTTGATCTGCTTGCGATGCAGCAGAAGCTTACGCGGCCGCTTCGGCTCGTGATTGAAGCGGTTGGCCTGCAGGTATTCGGGAATCGTGGCGTTGATCAGCCAGATCTCGCCGCCGCGCGAATCAGCGTAAGATTCTGCGATCGTCGACTTACCGCTGCGCACCGACTTCACCTCGGTGCCGGTGAGCGAGATGCCGGCCTCGATGGTGTCCTCGATCGCATAGTTGAACCGCGCCTTGCGGTTCTCGGCCACGACCTTGATCGGGCGTTCGTTCTTGTCGGCCATTGCGGCTGAACCTCGTAATCGCCGCCCCGCTGCAGGTCAGACCTGCGGACGGTTGCCGCTTTTCAGAATATCGCGAATCTCGCTGAGCAGTTCCTGCTCCCGGGTCGGCTTCGCCGGCTCGGCTGGCTTCGCCTCGTCCTTGCGCTTCAGCCGGTTCATCGCCCGCACCACCATGAACAACACGAAAGCGACGATCAGGAAGTTCAGCGTCAAAGTCAGGAAATTGCCCCACGCCAGCACCGCGCCTTGCTTCTTGGCCTCGACCAGCGTGTTCGCCGTCACCGCTTTAGACAACGGCGTGAAGTAGTTCGAGAAGTCGAGGCCGCCGGTGATCGATCCGATGATCGGCATGATCACGTCGCCGACCAGCGAAGAGACGATCGCGCCGAACGCCGCGCCGATGATGACGCCGACCGCGAGGTCGACGACATTGCCCTTCATCGCGAACTCGCGAAATTCCTTCAGCATCGCGTCTCCCCCAAGCTTGTTATGGTCGGCGCCCGACCGAAGCAGGCGCCGGAGATCAGTTCAGCAAGCCGGCGTGCATCATCGCCGCGCGGATCACCTTGCCGGTCGGTTCGGTCACCGGCATCAGCGGCAGCCGCACCTCTTCGTGGATTCGGCCGAGCAGCGTCAGGCCGTGCTTGGCGCCGGCGACGCCCGGCTCCTTGAACACCGCGTCGTGCAGCGGCACCAGCCGATCCTGGATCTTCAGCGCGCCCGCATAGTCGCCCCCGAACACCGCGCCCATCAGGTCCGAGCACAGCTTCGGCGCCACGTTCGACACCACCGAGATGCAACCATGGCCGCCCGCCGCCATATAGGCCAGCGCGGTCATGTCCTCGCCGGAGAGCTGCAGGAAGTCGGCGCCCATCGCATGGCGCTGCTGCGACACGCGGCCGAGATTGGCGGTAGCGTCCTTGACCCCGGCGATGTTGTTCAGCTCGTACAGCCGGCTCATGGTGTCGACCGACATGTCGACCACCGAGCGCGGCGGGATGTTGTAGATGATGATCGGGATGCCGATCGCATCGTTCACCGCCTTGAAGTGCTGATACATGCCTTCCTGGGTCGGCTTGTTGTAATACGGCGTCACCACCAGCACCGCCTGGGCTCCGGCCTTCTCGGCGTGCTTGGCAAGTTCGACCGCCTCACGGGTCGAATTCGATCCAGCCCCGGCGATCACCGGCACCCGGCCCCTGGCCTCCTCGACGCACCATTCGACCACCTTGTGGTGCTCGTCATGGCTCAGTGTCGGGCTCTCGCCGGTGGTGCCGACCGGCACCAGACCATGGGTGCCCTCTTCGATCTGCCAGTTGACCAGCGAACGAAATGCGCCCTCGTCCAGCGATCCGTCTTTCTTGAACGGCGTGACCATGGCGGTAAACGACCCCCGGAAATTCGCCTTGGCTGCCATTGGTATTCTCCTGACGCGCATCGCCTGCAAACGAACCGCCTTCATAAC
Organism: Rhodopseudomonas sp. AAP120; assembly: GCF_001295845.1. GTDB lineage: Bacteria > Pseudomonadota > Alphaproteobacteria > Rhizobiales > Xanthobacteraceae > Rhodopseudomonas. The sequence goes on from NZ_LJIC01000073.1 coordinate 72,957, forward strand.
GAGTCCGCGACAGCGGCGAAAGACCTGACGTTACGACGGAAACGCCAGCGACGCTCGCTTGCGGATGCGAACGCTCCGGGCAAGGATGACGGAGTTCGAAGGTCTTAGCCTCCGATTTTCAAGTTCCGTCGAAACGACCGACGGCCGAGTTGGACCGGCTCCAACTTCGCTGGAACCCCTGAGCTTAAGGTACTGGTTCCGCGCTGTAATCCGCGTCACTGACCTGCTCCATCCAGGTCGCGAAGCTGCCGTCCAGAGCCTCCTGCATGGCGATATGGGTCATGCCATTGGTTGGCGACGCGCCGTGCCAGTGCTTCTCGCCCGGCGGAATCCAGACCACGTCACCGGCGCGAATCTCCCGGACCGGGCCGCCGAGCGTCTGGATGCGGCCGACCCCCGCGATCACATAGAGCGTCTGGCCGAGGGGATGAGTGTGCCAGGCGGTGCGGGCGCCCGGCTCGAAGGCCACGCGGGTCGCCGCCAGCCGCGCCGGGGCCGGCGCGGACACGATCGGATCCTGCCACACCGTGCCGGTGAAATAGTCGCTGGAGGCGCGCTGCGTCGGTCGGGAGCCGGCTGCGAAGATGTCCATGGTCTGGCCTCCCCGGGGCGCTTACGCCTTGCCCGCCTTCTCCTTGAACGCGGCATAGCGCGCCTTGGTTTCGGCGTTCATCGGATACAGGCCGGGCAGCACCGCGCCGTTGTTGACCTCCTCGACGATCCAGCCTTCCATCCGCTCCTGCTCCGGTCCCTCGGCCAGCACGTGGTCAAGCAGCGCCTGCGGAATCAGCACCGCGCCATCCTGATCGGCGACGATGATGTCCTTGGGGAAGACAGCGACCCCGCCGCAGCCGATCGGCTCGCCCCAGCCGACGAAGGTGAGGCCGGCCACCGAGGGCGGCGCCGCCGCGCCGTTGCACCACACCGGCAGACCGGTGCCGAGCACGCCTTCGAGGTCGCGGACCACGCCGTCGGTGATCAGCGCAGTGATGCCGCGCTTGACCATGCGGGCGCACAGGATGTCGCCGAACACGCCGGCATCGCTGACGCCCATCGCGTCGATCACCGCGATGCAGCCTTCCGGCATCGCCTCGATCGCCGCGCGGGTGGAGATCGGCGACGCCCAGGACTCCGGCGTGGCGAGGTCCTCGCGCGCCGGCACGAAGCGCAGCGTGAACGCCTCGCCGACCAGCCGCGGCTGCCCCGGACGCAGCGGCCGCGCACCGCGCAGCCAGACGTTGCGAAGCCCCTTCTTCAGCAACACCGTGGTGATGGTCGCGGTCGAGACGCGCGCAAGGATGGCGATGGCTTCCGGGGTCAGTGACATGTGCACGCAGCTCCTCAAGAGATCGGAGCCGCATCTTGCGGGCGCGCCTCTCCCCGTCAAGCTGCAACTCGCGCTCGGCTGACCTTCGGCAAACGCCTGATCAGCATGGCTTATCGGTTGTTCCGGCAATCAGTTATCGGCTGTGAGCCGTTCACGAAGTGATTTTCAAGCGATCCGAAAACACGCTATGCGTAGACCTTCGCCGATAATGAGAGGGGCGTGTTCAGAAGACATGGCGCTGACGACTCCCCGTATGTTGCCGAGCGGCGACTCCGCCATCACTGTCGATTTCGGCCGCGAGATCAGCGACGAGTCGAGCCGCCGCGTGCTCGCGCTGGATCGCCTGCTCGGCGCCGCTCCGATCGTCGGTGTGCGTGAGACGGTGCCGACCTATCGTTCGTTACTCGTGCACTACGATCCGGAACAGATCGGCTTCGGTTCGCTCGCAGAACAGCTGACGCAGCTGGCGCAACAGCCGATCGAGACCGCGACGACCGCGCAGCGGCGCTGGCGGATTCCGGTCTGCTACGGCGGCGAGCACGGCATCGATCTGGAGGACGCCGCGGCCACGCTGAACACGACACCGGACGCGCTCATCGCGCGTCACGCCAGCGGCGACTACCGGGTTGCAATGATTGGTTTCACACCGGGCTGGTCGTATCTGTCCGGGCTCGATCCGGCGCTGGCGATCCCGCGTCGCCAGGCGCCGCGACTGCTGACGCCCGCCGGCACGATTTCGATCGGCGGGGTGCAGACCGGCGTGCAGTGCCTGCCCGGTCCCAGCGGCTGGCATCTGCTCGGCCGTACGCCCGTTCGGACCTATCAGTTGCACCGCGATCCGATCTTCCTGCTCGAGCCCGGCGACACGATCAGCTTCAGCCCGATCGACGCCAAGCAATTCGCCGAGCAGGATCGCGCCGCCGAGGCCGGCGAGATCGTCGCCGAGCTGGTGGCCGCATGAGCCGGCTGGTCATCGACAGCGTCGGGCCGGCGACCTCGGTGCAGGACGGCGGCCGGCATGGTGCGCAACGCTACGGCCTGACGCCGAGCGGCGCGATGGACCGGCTTTCACTGGCCGCCGCCAACGTCCTGGTCGGCAACACGCCGTTTGCAGCCGCGATCGAACTGGGACCACTCGGCGCCAAGCTCACGGCCCAGGACGGCGCGCTGCGCCTCGCCCTCACCGGCGCCGAGCGGCCCGCAGCCATCGACGGCAAGGCCATCCTGCTCAACGAGTCCTTCCTTCTCGGCGAAGGCAAGACGCTGACCCTCGGCATCGCGCGCAGCCAGGTGTTCAGTTACTTGGCGATCGCCGGCAGCATCGAGGGCGAGCCGATGTTCGGCAGCCTCGCGGTCAATGCCCGCGCCGGTCTCGGCAGTCCCTATCCGCGCCCGCTGCAGGCCGGTGATATCATTCCGGCCCAATCGGCTGCGCCCGGCGACGAGCGCCGGCTCGATCCGCCTAAGCTGGCCGATGATCCGATCCGCGTCGTACTCGGGCCGCAGGACGATGAGTTCGGCGACGCCGTCGCGACGTTCCTTGACGGCGAGTGGAAGATCTCCGCGACGAGCGACCGGATGGGCTACCGGCTCGAAGGTCCGGCGATCCGCCATCTGCATGGCCACAACATCGTCTCCGACGGCACTGTCGACGGCAGCATCCAGGTCCCCGGCAACGGCCAGCCGATCGTGCTGATGTCCGATCGCGGCACCAGCGGCGGCTATCCGAAGATCGCCACGGTGATCACCGCCGATCTCGGCCGCCTGGCGCAGCGCCAGCCGGGGCAGCCGTTCCGCTTCGCCGCGGTCGGGATGGGCGAGGCGCAGGCCGCCTATCGGGCGATGGCCAAGCTGATCCGCACCCTGCCCGATCGTCTGCAGGAAGCGCACCACGTGACGCTCGACCTCGACGCGCTCGCCACCGCGAACGTCGCCGGCGCCGCAGTCGATGCCCTCGATGGCTGAGCACTGAATTAATTGGAAGAAAGGCCTGAGATGAAGATCGACCTGAACTGCGACCTCGGCGAAGGCTTCGGCGCGTGGAGCATGGGCGACGATGCGGCGATGATGAGCATCGCCACCAGCGTCAACATCGCCTGCGGCTTCCACGCCGGCGACCCCGACATCATGCACAAGACCGTGGTGATGGCGAAGCGGCACGGCGTCTCGATCGGCGCGCATCCGGGCTTTCGGGACCTGCACGGCTTCGGCCGACGCCCGGTGCCCGGCATCACCGCGGCGGAAATCGAGAACCTGGTCGCCTATCAGATCGGCGCGCTGCAGGCCGTCGCCACGCTGGCCGGCCACAAGGTCACGCATGTGAAGGCACACGGCGCTTTGTCGAATGTCGCCTGTGAAGACGACATGACCGCCCGCGCGATCGCGGCAGCGATCAAGGCGGTCGATCCGTCGCTGATCTTCGTGGTGCTGGCGAATTCGAAGCTGGTCGCTGCCGGCGAAGCCGCAGGCTTGGCTCTGGTCCATGAAGTGTTCGCGGATCGCGCCTATGAGGACGACGGCAATCTGGTGTCCCGCCGCAAGCCCGGCGCCGTGCTGCATGAGCCGGCGGCGATTGCCGAGCGAGTCCTGCGGATGGCCCAGGACGGTGCCGTGGTGTCGGTCACCGGCAAGGTGATCAAGATGCGCACCGACACGGTCTGTATCCACGGCGACACCAGCGGCGCGGTCGAGATCGCCCGCGGCGTGCGTCAGCTGCTTGAGCAGAACGGCATCAAGGTCGAGCCCTTCGCGCGGACGTGAACGCCGCGTCTCGCCTCAGAACGGGCGGAGGTGCGGCGCTCCGAACGCGACTGCGGCGATAATGCCGAAGGCGGCGCTGACGGCGAGGATGTCGACGTTCAGCACCGTCGCGGCCGACGCCAAAGCGCGGCGGATCGCCGGTGCGTTCGTGCGGTCGTGCTGTGTCATCGCGGGTCTCCCAAACTCTCGCGGAACAACAAAAGCCCGAATCCGCCGCCCCGCAAGGCGGCCGGCGAAATAACGACGCCCGTGCCACGCAGGTCCCGGAACCGGCAGAAATCTTCTCTTCCGCAGCCGCGAAGGCGACGTTCTTTCTAGGCCCTTGGAGGCCGAAACCGCCTTGTCTCCGCCGTCGAACCGGTTTAGCTCGGGACCTTCAATCAGGCAGTTTTGGACCGATGCAGCAGGCCGCCGCGCCAAAAATCAGCTTTGTCTCGCTTGGATGTCCCAAGGCCTTGGTGGATTCCGAGCGGATCATCACGCGTCTGCGTGCCGAGGGCTATGAGCTCGCGCGCCAGCACGACGGCGCCGATCTCGTGATCGTGAACACCTGCGGCTTCCTCGACAGCGCCAAGCAGGAGTCGTTGGCGGCGATCGGCGAAGCGATGGCGGCCAACGGCAAGGTCATCGTCACCGGCTGCATGGGCGCCGAGCCGGAACAGATCGAGCAGGCCTATCCGGGCGTGCTGTCGATCACCGGCCCCCAGCAATATGAGAGCGTCCTCGACGCCGTGCACCGTGCCAAGCCTGCGCTGCACAATCCCCACCTCGATCTCGTCCCGGAGCAAGGCATCCGGCTGACGCCGCGGCACTACGCGTATTTGAAGATCTCGGAGGGCTGCAACAATCGCTGCAGCTTCTGCATCATTCCCAAGCTGCGCGGCGACCTCGCCTCGCGCTCCGCCGCCGATGTGCTGCGCGAGGCCGAGAAGCTGGTCGCGGCCGGCGTCAAGGAACTGCTGGTGATCTCGCAGGACACCTCGGCCTATGGCGTCGATCTGAAATACGCCGAGAGCGCCTGGAAGGACCGCGCGGTCCGCGCCAAGTTCATCGACCTCGCGCGCGAACTCGGCGACCTCGGCGCCTGGGTGCGGCTGCACTACGTCTATCCCTACCCGCATGTCGACGAAGTCATCGGGCTGATGGCCGACGGCAAGGTGCTGCCCTATCTCGACATCCCGTTCCAGCACGCCAGCCCCGACGTGCTCAAGCTGATGAAACGCCCGGCCGCGCAGGACAAGACGCTCGACCGCATCAAGCGCTGGCGCGCGGAGTGCCCGGAGCTGGCGCTGCGTTCGACTTTCATCGTCGGCTTCCCCGGCGAGACCGAACGCGACTTCGAATTTTTGCTCGACTGGTTGGACGAGGCCGAGATCGACCGCCTCGGCGCGTTCAAGTACGAACCTGTCGCCGGTGCGCCGTCGAACGCTCTGCTCGATCAGATCAGCGACGAGGTCAAGCAGGAGCGCTGGAACCGGCTGATGGCCCGCCAGCAGGCGATCTCGGCGCGGCGGCTGAAGCGCAAGGTCGGCACCCGGCAACAGGTGATCATCGACGAAATCGGCCCGACCGTCGCCAAGGGGCGCTCCAAGGCCGACGCGCCCGAGATCGACGGCAGCGTGTACTTGTCGAGCCGCCGCCCGCTCCGCGTCGGCGAAATCGTCACCGCCAAGATCGACCGCGCCGACGCGTATGATCTGCACGGGACTGTGGCGGGGTTCTGAGTCACAACGCACGTGCCCCGGATGCTGCGCAGCGCGCCGCACTTGCGGCGTGATGCGCTGCTGAACCTGGGCCCGGTGACCTGAGGTCCCAGTTGATCTGGACTGCAGTTGGTTGAAGCTGGAAGAACCGGGGTCCCGGATCGGCGGCGCAGCGCTGCGCGCTGCACCTTGTCCGGGACACGAGGTTGGTCGGTTACGGCTTCAAGATCGACGCGCCTGTGGTGACCCGCCCTTCCAGGTCGATATGCGCTTTCGCGGCGTCTTTTAGCGCATAAGCGTGGTTGATCGGGACGTGGAGCTTGCCTTCGATCACCGCGGAGAACAGCGTATCGGCGCCTTCGATCAGTTCCTTGCGGGTGCCGATGTAATCGTTGAGCTTCGGCCGGGTCGCAAACAGCGAGCCGTGGGCGTTGAGCTCGGCGAGCGAGAACGGCGGCACCGGACCGGAGGCGTTGCCGAACGACACGAATAGGCCGCGCGGCTTGATGCACTTCAGCGAGCCTGGAAAGGTCGTCTTGCCGACCCCGTCGTAGACCACGTCGCACAATTCGTTGCGGCTGATCTGTTTGACCCGCGCGACGAAGTCTTCCTCGTTGTAGAGGATGACGTGGTCGCAGCCATTGGCGAGCGCGAGATCAGCCTTGGCCTTGGAGCCGACGGTGCCGATCACATGCGCGCCGAGCGCCCGCGCCCACTGGCACGCGAGCAGGCCGATGCCGCCGGCGGCGGCGTGGATCAGGACGCGGTGGCCGGGCTCGACCTTGAAGGTCTTGTGCAGCAGGTACCACACCGTCAGGCCCTTGAGCATCAGCACGGCGCCCTGCTCGTAGGTGATGTGGTCAGGCAGCTTGACCAGCTTGGCGGCTTCGATGTTGCGCTCGGTCGCGTAGCCGCCGAGGTTGGAGTAGTAGGCCACTCGGTCGCCGGGATGGAAATTGGTGACGTGCGGGCCGACGGAGACGACTTCACCGGCCGCCTCGTTGCCGGCGACGAACGGCATCGTCGGTGCCTTGTACAGGCCGGTGCGGAAGTACACGTCGATGTAGTTCAGACCCACGGCATGCTGGCGGATGCGGACTTCTCCGTCTCCCGGCGGCGGCAGCTCGACAGCCTCGTAGACCAGGGCCTCCGGGCCGCCAACCTGATGCACCCGCACCGCTTTCGTCATTCTCGTTCCCTCGGGAGTTTCCGCGTCGGGCAACCGAATGCCATCCGCGCGGCGTTGTCAACCGACCGCCGCGCGGGAGGCTCGCTGCGTTGCGTCAGCGCGTCCGGGTGCGGTTGCGCTTGGCCAGCACGTTGAACAGTTCGACGGCGGCCGAGAACAGAATCGCAAAGTAGATGTAGCCGCGCGGAATATGAAACTGGAAGCCGTCCGCGACCAGCGCGACGCCGATCAGCACCAGGAAGGCGAGCGCCAGCATCTTGGTGGTCGGATGTTCGGAGACGAACCGCGCCACCGGGCCGGACGAGATGTACATCACCGCCATCGCGATCAGCACCGCTGCGACCATGATCTCGATGTGCTCGGCCATGCCGATCGCCGTGAGGATCGAGTCGACCGAGAATACCAGGTCGATCACCACGATCTGCACGATCACCCAGAAGAATGCCTTCTGCACGTTCGAGGTCTTGTGCTCGGCCTCGCGGGCTTCGACCTCGGCGTGGATTTCGTGCGTCGCCTTGGCGATCAGGAACAGACCGCCGATGATCAGGATGATGTCACGCCAGGAGAACGCCTGCTCGGCGATCGTGAACACCGGCGCCGTCAGCCCCGTCAGCCAGACCAGCAGGCTGAGCAGGATCAGCCGGAAGATCAGCGCCAGCGCCAGGCCGATCTGGCGGGCGCGGGTCGCCTGCGGTTCGGGAATCCGTGACACCAGCACGGAGAGGAAGATGATGTTGTCGATCCCGAGCACGATCTCGAGCGCGGTCAGCGTCAGCAGTGCAGCCCAGGCTTCCGGGCTGTAGATCAGGTCGATCATCGTCGGGCTCGTTGAATCAATCGGATGATGGCGTCTGCGGCGACTATATAGAACGCTATCGCACAAAGCGTGACGGTCACCGGGGCCGGCACGGCGAAGTGTCGCACGAGGGCGTAGGCCGCCAGCACGCTCCAGATCACCATCAGCGTCAGGTTGAATCCGCGCAGCCGCGCTACCCGAACCGGATGCAGCACATGCACGGGAACGAACGTCAGCACGATCAGGGCGGCGATGGCGAGGCTTCCGACGGCGGCGGGCGGGTGAAGCAAGAACAAGTAGAAGGCCGCTGCGTTCCACAGCGCCGGAAAGCCGCGGAAGTGATTGTCCGCCGTCTTCATCCGTCGATCGGCAAAGTACAGGGCCGAGCTGACCACGATGCCGACGCCCAGCACCGGTGCGGCGATCGGGACCAGCAGCCCGCTGGCGGCGATCGCATAAGCGGGCACGAACACGTAGGTGAGGAAGTCGACCACGAGGTCGAGCACGTCGCCCGACCAATCCGGCTGCAGCCGGCCGACATCGAGCCGGCGGGCGAGCGGACCATCGACCGCGTCGATCAGCAGCGCGAGACCGAGCCACCCGAACATCGCCGCCCAATGCTCGCGAACCGCCTCCAGCATCGCCAACAGCGCGACGCCCGCGCCGGCGGCGGTCAGCAGATGCACCGCGAATGCGGCCAGGCGACGGGGGCGCGAAGCCGGCGGCAGCGGCGTCTGGTCCAGCGGGGTCATCGACTCACGCCATATCAGGTCCGGCGCGACTTTGCATTTCCCGCGACCGTGGTGGCCCGTCCGAGCCGCGGCAGCGTTAAAGTTCCGATGCGGGCTTGAAATCGGGGCCCCGACTGACGATTGTCTCTGCTATGACCCAGACCCTGCTCGAACCCAACAGCTACGACGTCATCGTGGTCGGCGGCGGCCCCGCCGGTCTGGCAGCCGCGCTTGCGGTGGCCGGCACCGGCGCCCTCACCGCTCTCGTCGCCCGCAAGGTGCCCTACGCGGACAACCGAACCACGGCGCTGCTCGGCGATTCGATCGATCTGCTGGACAAGCTGGGCGTCTGGGCGCGCTGTGCCGGCGACGCCGCGGCGCTGCGCACGATGCGGCTGGTCGACGCCACCGATCGGCTGATCCGCGCCCCGGAGGTGCGGTTCGTCTCCAGCGAGATCGGCATGGATGCTTTCGGCTACAACATCGAGAACCGCAAGCTGATGGTCGCGCTCGAAGCCTGCGCGGCCGAGGTCGGCAATGTCGACCGGTTCGACGACGAAGCCGCGACGGTGACGCCGGGCGACGAGAGCGCGCTTGTGATCACCCGACAAGGCCAGACCCTGTCGGGACGCCTGGTGATCGGCGCCGATGGCCGCCAGTCGCAGTGCCGGCAGGCTGCCGGCATCACCGTGAGCAGCCGGCCGCTCAAGCAGTCCGCCCTCACCTTCAACATCACCACTTCGCGTCCGCACAACGACGTCTCGACTGAATTCCACACCGCCGAGGGACCGTGCGTGTTCGTGCCGCTGCCCGGCCGCCACATGAGCATTGTCTGGGTCGCGTCGCCGAAGGAAGCGCAGCGACTGAGCGAGCTGACCGACGACGAACTGTCGGCCGCTGCCGAAAAACAGTCGCACTCGATCTACGGCAAGGTCAGCGTCGCACCCGGCCGCAACCTGTTTCCGCTCGCGATCGAGAAGCCGAGCGCCTACGGCCGCAATCGCATCGTGCTGGTCGGCGAAGCCGCCCACGTGGTGCCGCCGATCGGCGCGCAGGGACTGAATATGGGCCTGCGTGACGCCGGCGACATCGCCGAAATCGTCGAGGACGCGATGGCGCGTGACCAGGATCCCGGCAGCGATGCGGTGATCGCGCGGTTCGGCCGCGCTCGCGGGGCCGACGTCGCCAGCCGCACTTTCGCGATCGACATGGCCAACCGCACGCTGCTCAGCGAGCTGCTGCCGGCGCAGGCGGTCCGTGCCGCCGGAATGCAATTGCTCAGTTCGGTCGGACCGCTACGCCGGATCGCGATGCGCGAGGGCCTGTCGCCGTTCTGGCGGTCACTCTGATCTGACTGCTGAGATCGCTACAGCAGTGGCATGTGGCCGGTCTTGATCAGCCACATCACCGTGGTCAGCGTCACCACCGACACGAAGGTGCCGATCAGCACCGCGACCGATGCCGGCTCGACCCAGGTGTTGTACTGACGCGCAATCACGAACACGTTGAGCGCGGGCGGCAGCGATGCCATCAATACCGCAGTACCGGCCCATTCCGGCGAGAACGGACCGAAAGCCAGCATCAGGCCGAGTGCGATCACCGGATGCAGCAGCAGCTTGACGCCGATCAGGCTCGGGATCTCCCACGGCACGCGCCCAAACGGCCGTAGCGCGACGGTGACGCCGAGCGTGAACAGCGCCACCGGCGCGGCGGCGTTCTGCAGAAACTGCAACGTATTGTCGACCGCCGCCGGCAGATGCACATGCAGCGCCGCCGCAGCGGCACCGAGATAGGCCGCGACTATGAGCGGATGCAGCACGATCTCGCGGACGACGTGCATGATGGTCGGCAGCAGCGGGCGCCGCTGCCCCGCCGTCAGCGCCATCGCCACCGGCACGACCGAAAACAGGAAGATGCTGTCGAAGCAGAAGATCAGCGCCACCGGCACCGCCGCCTTGGGCCCCAGCACCGCCAGCGCCAGCCCCGGCCCCATATAGCCGATGTTGCCGTAGCCGCCGGCGAGGCTTGCCATGGTTGCCTCGCGGATCGTCAGCCCGCCGATGATCCGGCCGAGCGCGCCCGACAGGAAGAACGCGACGGCGGTGCCCAGCGTCGTCGCCAGCACGAATGGCAGATTGTTGAGTTCCTCGAACGGCGTCTTCGACATGATCCGGAAGAACAGTGCCGGCAGCGAGACGTACAGCAGGAAGAAGTTCATCCAGGCGAGGCCGTTCTCCGGCAGCCGCTTCAGCCGGCCGCAGGCGAAGCCGACGAAGATCAGCCCGAAATACGGAAGCGCCAGGTTGAGGATATCGATCATGGAAACTGCAGCAAGGCGGGGGGCCGAGAGACGCGAACGGGATGATCCGTTCGGGTCTTATAGGCAACGTTCTGCCTCGCTGCGACGCGTTTCTTCCGCCTTCGCTGGACGCCGATGATCCGGCCGACGGCTCATCGACCGGATCTCGCCCGCGGAGGCGTGTTCAGAGCGCGATCAGTCGACCGGGAGGTTGTCTGCCTCGCGGGCATGATCGATCGATCGCATCGGCCGGGGGTTCCGGCGCGTCAGGCGATAGACCGTGGCTGGCGGCAAGTTGAGGATCGCCGTCTCGACCCGGACCGCCTTGAGGCCGAGGCGATCGAGGATCGGGCGGCTCACCGGGCAACTCACCCCGTAGGTGAACTGATAGAAGGCCCCGCCGGGGCGGATCGCTGAGAACGCCCCCTCGAGGATAGCCATGACCTTGCGCGGCGACATGCTGAGCAAAGGAAGGCCACTGACCACGGCGCCGATTTCGCCCGGCTTGAACACGCCGGATGATCCGAGACTCGCCGCATCCATCCAGATCACGCGGATGCCCGGAAAGCGGAGTTGCAGCGCCGGAATGAACTCCGAGCCATATTCGATGAGCGTCAGATCCTCCTGCCGGACGCCGCGCCTCAGCAGCATGTCGGTGAATGCACCAGTGCCCGGCCCAAGTTCGACGACAGCGCCGGTGGTCTGGCCGATGTCGCGTGTGATGATCTTCGCGAGGGCATCGCTGGATGGTGCCACCGCTCCGACACGGCGGGGCGCGGCGAGCCAAGCCAGGAAGAACGAGACGGGATCGAACGACGCGACGTTGCGCCAGCGTGGACGCGCGTCGCGTCGCTCGCGAGTCTTGCACCAGCTTTGGTAGGACCAGTGGCACCGCGGCGTGTCGAGGCTCGACATTCGTCAGCTCGTCCATTCGAGGCTGGCAGGACGGCAAACCGTCGAGCCCGACTGCAGCCGGGGATTCGCATCAAGCAGTGTCAGACAAAGCATACGGCATCCTTGCTTCAAAATTGCACTCCGTGTAAAATTGCTATTGCACCGAGTGTAATTTTTCAAGGAGCCGGCGGCTCGATCCCGAAGACGTGATGACAGGCCACGACAGCAACGACATCGGAGTGCGCGAGCGCAAACGACGCGAGACGCTGGCGCGGATCGCGGAGACCGGACTGCGTCTGTTTATGGCCATCGGCTACGACAACACGACCTTGGACATGATCGCAGAGGCTGCCGGGATTTCTCGCCGGACGTTCTTTTACTACTTCAAGTCCAAGGAAGAGGTCATCCTTGCCTGGCAGAGCAACTTCACCGCGCTGATCCGTGAAGCCATCCTGGCGCAGCCCTCCGATCTCCCGCCGATCGAGGTCGTCGAGAACGCGCTCCGGCAATTGGTGCTCGGTTTCGACTCCAAGCAAAGTATCGCGCTGGACCGCGTTCTCCGGACCAATGAAACGCTCCGCGCCGCTAGGAATGCAAAATACATCGCCCAGGAACAAGCCGTGTTCGAAGCGCTGTGCGAGAAATGGCCCCAAGCCAAGCGGCGAAAGTCGCTGCGGTTCGTTGCCATGCTATCGGTCGGCGCGTTTCGCCTTGCGATCGACGCCTGGAGCGACGACCAGGGCAAGCGGCCGCCGCCGCAATATCTTCGCGAGGCGTTTGCGAGCCTGCACGACGCGTTGTGATGCCGTCGCACACAGCGTTGCCGGACCTGACGGGCAGTCGCAGCCGCCCAGCCTGCTCCAAGGCATAGCCCGGCAACACCAAACCTCTTGTCAATCAAGACCTTGCGATTTGACCGTGAGATTGCCTCTAAACAGCGCTGCGGCCGATCAAGCGACCGCTGCCAATGAGGAAGCCCTAGCATCGGCCGCAATCCTGGTTTATGCGACTCTGATGATCAAGACGAGAACCGCCAAATTTCAGATCGGGCAGATCGTTCGCCACCGGATTTTTTCGTTCCGCGGCGTGGTATTCGACATCGATCCGGAGTTCAACAACACCGAGGAATGGTGGCTGTCGATTCCGGAAGAGGTCCGGCCGCACAAGGACCAGCCGTTTTACCACCTGCTCGCCGAGAACGCCGAGTCGGAATACGTCGCCTATGTGTCGGAGCAGAACCTGCTGCCCGACGATTCCGGCGAACCGATCCGGCATTCGCAGGTCGCCGAGATCTTCGTCAAGGACAAGGCCGGCGGCTATCGCCCGCGCAACTCGTCGCTGAATTAGCCCGGAACTGCATCCGGCGCGGCAGGACCGCGCTTCGCTCATACGCAGCAGTCCGGAACGACAAAGGGCGCCTGTTGGGGCGCCCTTTTTCATTCGCAGATGTCGCTGTGTTACTTCGCGGCCGGATTGGCGCCGGCCGGCGCCTGCGCCTCGAGCTTCTTGCGCTGCTCTTCGGCGCGCTTCTGCAGCTCTTCCTGCAGCTTCTTCTGGGTCTCTTCGAACTGCTTCGGGTCGGTCGGCGGACCGTCATAGGCCTTGGCGAACTCGGCCAGCGGCAACGGCAGGGTCAGCGGCGCACCGTTGGAATTGATCGCCTGAACCACCAGGTTCTGGCCCTTCTTCATGTTGGCGATCAGTTCGGGGGTCGCTTCGTAGTCCGACATACAGCCGTTTGCGAAGCAGATCACATACGGGCTCTGCTGCGGCGCGTTGCTGTCGACGATGATGCGGGTACCGTGGACGAGCTGCATGCCGAGCGGCAGCGTGACGCGCAGGATCTTCTTCGGCTCGCCTTCCGGCTCGATGATCACCGCGGCAATCACCGGCTGGCCGGATTCGATGCGGCCGTCCTTACCGGTGAAGCAGACCTGCTTGGCGTTGGCGTCCTGCCCCTTCAGGCAGAACTTGGTCCACGGCGCGTAGATCAGCTGAACCTGCTGCTGTTCCTGCGGCTGCGCCGCACCGGCGGCAGGGGCCTGAGCGGCCGGAGCGCCCTTCGCCGGCGCCTTGGGGGCGGCCTTCGGCGCCGGGGCAGCCTTGGGAGCCGCGGGCTGCTGCTGCGGGGCTTGCGCTTGCGCGGCGGAAGCGACGGCCATGACGGACACCGCCGTCGCCGTCAGCAGGGCAAATGCCCGCCCGCGCGGCCCGGCCGGCGCGACCAAGTTGCAAGACTTCATTGCGGAAAACCCTTTCTGAAACGGTCGCGCACCCCACAGCGACGCGGGAGCTGGCATCTGGCCGTTCGGCCGGTGTCTCGGAGCCAATTGAGGCAGTTACGTGACGGGCCGGTCGGGCACCGTCGCGCGTCCGCTTTCAATACATCGGCATACGAAAAGATCAATGGCGACAATCATCCACGGCCCGTTGGATCACTCCCTTGTGGTAAATCCTCGGGGGTGAAGAGCGCCGAATCACATGAACGATTCGCGACCGGCACGCGCCGCCTTGGAGCCGTGCTGACGACGCTGATTGTGCTCGGCCTGGCGGCTGCGATCAGCCCCACCAGAGCGGCCGAGACCAGCGTGGCAGCGAAGCCGTCGCACGCACTGGCGATGCATGGCGACCCCGCCCTGCCCGCCGACTTCACGGCGATGCCCTACGCCAATCCGGACGCGCCGAAAGGCGGCCGCCTGGTGGAGGGCGTGCTCGGCACTTTCGACAGCCTCAACCCGTTCATCGTGCGCGGCCTCGCGGTGCAGCGCATCCGCGGCTATGTGGTCGAGAGCCTGATGGCGCGCGGCAATGACGAGCCGTTCACGCTGTACGGCCTGCTCGCGCAATCCGTCGAAACCGACGACACCCGCAGTTACGTCACGTTCCGGATCAATCCGCGGGCGAGATTCTCCGACGGCCGACCGGTGCTGGCCGACGACGTGCTGTTCTCCTGGCAATTGCTGCGCGACAAGGGTCGGCCCAACCACCGCCTGTACTACGCCAAGGTGGCGCGCGCCGCAGCGATCGACGATCGTACCGTCCGGTTTGATTTCAGCGATGCGCAGGATCGCGAATTGCCGCTGATCCTCGGCCTGATGCCGATCTTCCCCAGGCACGCCGTCAATCCCGACACCTTCGAGGAAACCTCGCTGACGCCGCCGATCGGCTCGGGACCGTACCGCGTCAGCGCCGTCAAGGCCGGCAGCAGCGTGACGCTGACGCGCAACCCCGAGTACTGGGGCCGGGATCTGCCGGTCAATCGCGGGCTGTGGAACTTCGATGAAATCCGCGTCGAGTATTTCCGCGAAGCCAACTCACAATTCGAGGCGTTCAAGCGCGGCATCTACGATTACCGGGTCGAAACCGAGCCGCTTCGCTGGCACGACGGCTACGGCTTTCCCGCGGCGCGCAGCGGCGAGGTCATTCGCGACGTCGTGAAACCCGGCACGCCGCAGCCGACCGAAGTGCTGGTGTTCAACACGCGGCGGCCGGTGTTCGCCGACATCCGCGTGCGTGAAGCGCTGCTGCAGATGTTCGACTTCGCGTGGATCAACCACAATTACTTCTTCGACCTCTATGCCCGCAGCGGCAGTTACTTCGCCGGCTCGGAGCTGTCCGCCTATGGCCGCGCGGCCGGCCCCGACGAACTCCGCCTGCTGCGGCCCTATCTGGCCCGGCTGCGCCCCGACTTCATCGACGGCAGCTTCCGCCTGCCGGTGAGCGACGCCTCGGGCCGCGACCGGACCGCGCTGCGGCGCGCGCTCGCGCTGCTGGCGGAGGCCGGCTATCAGCTCGACGGCACGGTGATGCGCCGGCGCGCGACGCATCAGCCGCTCAGTTTCGAGATTCTCGTCACCACCCGCGAACAGGAGCGCATCGCGCTGGCCTTCGCACGCGACGTCAAGCGCATCGGCGTTGCCGCTTCCGTCCGCGTGGTCGACGCGGTGCAATTCGATCAGCGCCGGATCTCGTTCGATTTCGACATGATCCCGAACCGCTGGGATCAGTCGCTGTCGCCCGGCAATGAGCAATCCTTCTACTGGGGCTCGGAAGCCGCCGACATCCAGGGCACCCGCAACTACATGGGCGTAAAGGATCCGGCGGTCGACGCGCTGATCGCCGAGATGATCGCCGCGCGCCGCCGGCCGGACTTCGTCGCGGCAGTCCGCGCTTTGGACCGCATTCTGACCTCGGGCTTCTACGTGATCCCGCTCTACAACATCCAGGAGCAATGGATCGCGCGGTGGAATCGGATAGAACGGCCGGGAGCGACCGCGCTGACCGGCTATCTTCCGGAGACTTGGTGGGCCCGGCCATCGATACAGCCACGGTGACGCAGAGGTGATCAAGTGACCCAGCCCCACGCTTCGCCGACCCTCGACGGTTTGTTTCGCCGCATCCTGGCGCGCCAGCCCGACGCCATCGCGCTGATCGATCCTGCTGATAAGCAGCGCATCACCGGGCAGCCGCCGGCCCGGCTCACCTACGCGCAGGCCGACAAGGCGATCTCCGCCCTCGCCGCTCACTTCACCGCCGCGGGGTTGCCGCAGAACGCCGTGATCGCGCTGCAGCTCCCGAATACGATCGAATTCCCGCTCACCATCCTGGCGGCGCACCGCGCCGGCCTGGTGGTGGCGCTGCTGCCGCAGCTCTGGCGACAGGCCGACGTCACTGCGGCGCTCAACCGGACCGGTGCGCGCGCGATCGTGTCGTCGCGCTGGATCGACGGCGTCAGCCACGCCGACGTGGCGATGAACGCCGCCGCCGAAGCCTTCTCGATCCGCTATGTCGGCGGCTACGGCGACGACCTGCCAGAGGGCATGGCATCGCTCGACGTTGCGATGACCGAGGAGGTCGGCGCCGATTTCGATCCAGGCGTGCAGGATGCCCGCCGCGCCGCGATCATCTCGTTCGACACCACGCCGGACGGCGTCCGAGCGATCCCGCGCACCCATCTGCACATGATCGCCGGCGGCCTCGCGGTGTTCCTCGAGAGCCGCGTGCCGCAAGGCGCGATGCTGATGTCGGCGCAGACGCTGTCGTCATTCGCCGGGCTGGCGTCGTCGATGGTGACCTGGCTGCTGAGCGGCGGCACGCTGGCGCTGCATCATCCGTTCGACGAGGCGCTGCTGGAATCCGAAATTCGCGAGCTCGGCTGCGACACGCTGGTTGCGCCGGCTCCCCTGGCGCTGCGGCTGGGGGACGCCGGCCTGCCGGCCCGGGCGCCGACGCTGCGCAGCGTGATCGGCATGTGGCGCGCGCCGGAACAGGTCGCCGCCAGCACAGCCTGGACCGGCGCACCGACCGGCTTCACCGACATCTACCTGTTCGGCGAGGCGGGATTGTTCGGCGCTCGCCGCGGAGCCGACGGCGCCGCGGTCCCGATCCTGCCGGGTCCGCACACGGCGCCGCGCAATCAGCCCGGTGGCACCTCCGCGGGCGAGGTCCTGATCACGCCGAAAGGCACGCTCGGCCTGCGCGGCCCGATGGTGACTCTGGCCGCCTACGCGCCGCTGCCGCCGCTGCATGCCGGGACGCGGCCGCCGCCGGCGCCGGATTTCGTCGATACCGGCTTCGCCGCCCGGCTGGATCGCACCACCGGGGCGATCTGTATCACTGCGCCGCCGTCCGGCGTGATGGCGGTCGGCGGATACCGGTTCCTGGCGCAGGATCTCCAGGAATGGGCCAAGCGACTCGGCCAGGGCGCGCTGCTGACCGCACTACCCGATCGCTGGAGCGGATATCGGCTCGCCGGCCGCGCCCAGGACAACGCCCGAGCTCGCGAAGCGCTTTCGGAACTCGGCCTAAATCCTTTAATGGTCGAAGCCTTTCGGGACAGCCCGGCGCGTGGCGACGACTCTCATCCACATTGACGCCGTATTAAGGCACCTGGCCTAGGGTCGGCTCCGTGCAGCGGAGAACCGGCTCCCGTCGATGTCGTATCACGCGCCTATCCTGATCATCGCCGACGACATCTCGTCGGACGAACCGTCTCGGATCCTGTCGGCGCTCACCGAGGCGCGTCTGCTCCCGGCAGAGGCAGTCGGCTGGCGCGACGCCCGTGACGCCGTGATCCGCCTGCAGCCCTCCGCCGTGATCGCCACCGGATCAAACGACGCGCTCGACGCGCTCGCGCAGCAGGTGGCCGCCATCGAGCCCTATGTGCCGCTCGTCGCGCTCGGTCCGCACCGCGCGACCGCCGGCAATATCATCGGTTTCGCCAGCGACGATCTCGACCGACTGCCGCCGCGGTTGCGCGCGGCGCTGCGGGTCCGCACCCTGCACGCAACCACGTTGCGCCGGCTGAGCGACGACGGCGGCATCGAACAACCGCCGCAGCATGACCCGCTTCAGGATGCCACCGTCCTGCTGATCGGCCGAGGGGCCGCCTACCCGGCGCTATCCGTCGCGCTGGGCGAACGCGTCGGCGTCGTCGGCGCGCTGTCGATCGAAGCCGCAGCCAAGCATCTCAACGCGCGCGAACTCGATGGCATCGTTCTGGCCGAGGGCTTCAGCCAGCGCGTCGTCGATGCGTTCCTGACCGTTCTGTTCGAGGATACCCGCTTTCGCAACCTGCCGATCGTGGTGACGGCGCCGCCATCGGAACGGCCGGTCGATCTGCCGAATCTCGATTTCGTTCAGGGCGAGCCGGCGCAAATCGTGGCGGCGGCGCTGCCCCTGGTCCGGCAGCATGCGTTCGAAGCTCAGCTCGGCCGACTTCTCCGCGCGCTGGATGCCGGCGGGCTAATCGATCCACGCAGCGGCCTGCTCACGCCCAGCGCTTTCGAACGCGACTTCGCGACCGCCGTGTATCACGCGCAGGTGCGCGGCGACGGCCTGTCGGTGGCGAAATTCGTGCTGAACCGCGCCGAGCCGCGCGCGCAGTTCGACACCGCGCGCATCGTCAGCCGGCTGATGCGGAAGATGGATTTCGGCACGTTGCTGCCCGACGGCAGCATTCTCGTGGTGTTCGCCGAAGCGGACCTACGCGGCGCCCAGACGATCGCCCGGCGGCTGATGGCCGTGATCCGGCAGACTTCGCACTCCGCGCGCCGCGAGAGCCGCATCGATCCCGACGTCTCGCTGGCAACGATGATGTCCGGCGACTCCGCTCGCGCCATCCTGTCCCGCCTCGCCAAGCTCGACACCCGCCGCGCCGCGTCGTAGGCGCGGCATGATCACAGCAGCGGTGAAAATTTGCGACTTGAGCGCGGCCTCCCCCCGTCGTTGCGAGCGTAGCGAAGCAATCCAGCCGCGCAGTGCCCGGGGCTGGATTGCTTCGTCGCTTCGCTCCTCGCAATGACGGGGAGAGAACGTCGGCTGACTAACTAGGTCCTCACGCCGCCTTCTTGCTCCCCGCCAGCTCCGCGAGTTGCTTGAGGATGTCGGTGGTGCCGGCAAGACGCTCCTCCGGGGTCTTCCAGACCTGGAAGAACACCACTTTCATGTCGGGCCGCACCTTGGCGGCCTCGCCGTGGCGTTTGATGAAGAACACCAGCTTGTCCGGATGCGCGAAGGAATTGTCGCGGAAGGTGATCACCACGCCCTTCGGGCCGGCGTCGACCTTCTCGACATTGGCGTGGCGGCAGTACGCCTTGATGGCCGCGACCTGGAACAGATAGCGCACCTCGTCCGGCGGCGGGCCGAAGCGGTCGCGTAGCTCGGCGCCGAAATTCGCGATCTCCTCATCGGAGTCGAGATCGGCGAGCCGGCGATACAGCGACAGCCGCACCGCGAGGTCGGGAACGAACTCCTCGGGGATCAGGACCGGCATGCCGATCGTGATCTGCGGCGACCAGCGGTCGGCGACCGGCTCGTCGACGATGCCGGCCTTGAGGTTGGTAATCGCCTCCTCGAGCATCTGCTGATACAGCTCGAAGCCGACTTCCTTGATGTGGCCGGACTGCTCTTCGCCAAGCAGATTGCCGGCGCCGCGAATGTCGAGATCGTGCGACGCGAGCTGAAAGCCGGCGCCGAGCGTTTCCAGCGATTGCAGCACCTTGAGGCGCCGCTCCGCCTGCGCGGTGATGCCGTGCTGCGGCAGCGTGAACAGCGCGTAGGCGCGCAGCTTGGAGCGGCCGACGCGGCCACGCAGCTGATACAGCTGCGCCAAGCCGAACATGTCGGCGCGGTGCACGATCAGCGTGTTGGCGTTGGGAATGTCGAGGCCGGATTCGACGATGGTGGTCGACAGCAGGATGTCGAACTTGCCCTCGTAGAACGCCGACATGATGTCCTCGATCACCGTCGGCGGCATCTGGCCGTGCGCGACCGCGACCTTCATCTCCGGCACGTGCTTGTCGAGGAAGTCCTTGACCTCGGCGAGATCGTCGATCCGCGGCACGACGTAGAACGCCTGCCCGCCGCGATAGCGCTCGCGCAGCAGCGCCTCGCGGATCATCAGCGGATCGTGCGGCGCCACGAAGGTGCGCACCGCAAGCCGGTCGACCGGCGGCGACGCGATGATCGACAGGTCGCGGACGCCGGTCATGGCCAGCTGCAGCGTGCGCGGGATCGGCGTCGCGCTCAGCGTCAGCACGTGCACTTCGGCGCGCAGCTGCTTCAGCTTCTCCTTGTGGGTGACGCCGAAGTGCTGCTCCTCATCGACGATGACGAGGCCCAGATCCTTGAACTTGATCGACTTGCCGAGCAGCGCGTGGGTGCCGACCACGATGTCCAGCGTGCCGTCGGCGATGCCCTTCTTGACCTGCGTCAGTTCCTTGGGCGACACCAGCCGCGACGCTTGGCCGACATGCACCGGGAAGCCGCGGAAGCGTTCGGTAAACGTCTTGGCGTGCTGCCGTGCCAACAGCGTGGTCGGCACCACGACCGCGACCTGCTTGCCGTCGAGCGCCACCGCGAACGCCGCGCGCAGCGCCACCTCGGTCTTGCCGAAGCCGACGTCGCCGCACACCAGGCGGTCCATCGGCGTGCCCTTCTCCAGATCGCCCAGCGCCGCGTTGATGGCGGCGAGCTGATCCTCGGTCTCGTCGTAGGGAAAGCGCGCGCAGAACTCGTCGTAGAGATGCGGCTGCACCGGCAGCTTCGGCGCCTGGCGCAGATGCCGCTCGGCCGCGATCTTGATCAGCTCGCCAGCAATCTCGCGGATGCGGTTCTTGAGCTTGGCCTTGCGCGCCTGCCAGCCCGAGCCGCCGAGCTTGTCGAGCTCGACATTGGTGCCGTCCGAGCCGTAGCGCGACAACAGCTCGATGTTCTCGACCGGGAGAAACAGCTTGGTCTCATTGGCGTAGTGCAACTCGACGCAATCGTGCGGCGCGCCGCCGACTTCCAGCGTCTGCAGCCCGATGAACCGGCCGATGCCGTGCTCGACATGCACCACGATGTCGCCGGCCGACAGGCTGGTGACTTCCGAGATGAAGTTGTCGAGCTTCTTGCTGGCCTTGCGCTGCCGCACCAAGCGGTCGCCGAGAATGTCCTGCTCGGTGATCACCGCAAAGGCGTCGGTCTCGAAACCTGACTCAAGCCCCACCACCGCCAGCGTGGTCTCGTTGCGCGGCGTCGCCTGCACCGTGCGCCACGAATTGACGCTGGTGAGATGGATCAGCTTGTGATCCTTCAACATGCTGGCCATGCGATCGCGCGAGCCTTCGCTCCACAGCGCGATCACCACCTTCTTGCGCGCGCCCTGCAGCGCCTGCACATGCGCGACCAGCTTCTCGAACACGTTGACGTTGGCGTCGGCCCGCTCCGGCGCGAAATTGCGCCCGGCCCGCGCGCCGGCGTCGACCACGGCGCCGCCTTCGGGCGGGACGTCGAACGGCGTCAGCCGCGCCAGCGGCCGCCCCTCCAGCCGCTCGCCCCATTCCTTTTCGGTCAGATACAACTGGTCCGGCGGCAGCGGCTTGTAGATCGCGCCGGAGCCCGGCTGATCCATCGCCTCGCGGCGGGCGTCGTAGTAATCGGCGATCTGCTTGAAGCGCTCGCGGGCCGCGTCCTCGCTCTGCGGCTCGATCGCCACCGGCGTGCCGGTGAGATAATCGAACAGCGTGTCCATCCGCTCCTGAAACAGCGGCAGCCAATGCTCCATGCCGGGATGGCGGCGGCCTTCGCTGACGGCGGTGTAGAGCTGATCGGCCGGATTCGGCGCGCCGAAGGCGGCGACGTAGCCCATGCGGAAGCGGCGGATGGTCTCGGTGACGAGTTGGAATTCCGACACCGGCACCAGGTCGAGGCCGCGCATGGTATGCAGCGTGCGCTGGGTCTCGGCGTCGAAGGTGCGGATCGATTCGAGCTGATCGCCGAAGAAGTCGAACCGCACCGGCTGGTCGAGCCCGGCCGGAAACAGATCGAGGATGCCGCCGCGCACGGCGTATTCGCCGGCTTCGCGCACCGTCGAGGCGCGGCTGTAGCCGTTGTGCTCGAGCCAGGCGACCACCGAATCCATCGGCACGATATTTCCGGGCGCCACCGACAGCGCCTGCGCGGCGATGATCTCGCGCACCGGCACGCGCTGCACGGCGGCGTTGACGGTGGTCAGCACGATCAGCGGCTTGTCGCTGCCGGTGAGGCGCGACAGCTTCGCCAGCGTGGTGACGCGCTGCGCCAGGATGCCGGCATGCGGCGAGACGCGGTCATAGGGCTGGCAGTCCCACGCCGGAAACTGCATCACACCGACGTCCGGCGCGAAGAATTCGAGGCTGCGGGCAAGTTGCTGCATGCGCGGCCCGTCGCGGCAGATCACGGCGAGGCTCACCGCGGGCGGCTTCGGCCGCGCCGCGATCGCTCGGGCGAGATCGGAGACGATCAGTCCCTCGGCGCCTTCGGCCACATTGGCAAAAGTCAGCGCCTTGCCGGGTGTGAGCAATTCCGCCGGTGACTTTGCCGGACTTTTCATGCCGCGCCGCCCTGATGGCCGTAGGTCCTGATCCGCTCGAACAGGCCGCCCTTGAACGCGGGCGGCAGCGTGTCGCCGCCCGCGACCGCAGCGTAGAGGTCGTGGTCGTTGAGTTCGATCAGCCGCTCCAGCTCGTCGAGCTCGGCGTCGCTCAAGGCTCCGATCTCGGCGTCGGCGAACTGGCCCAGAATCAGGTCCATCTCGCGGGTGCCGCGGTGCCAGCAGCGGAACAGCAGGCGCTTGCGACGGTCATCGAGCCCGCCGCTCGATCGTGTGGTGCCGGTCATGGGATGAAACCTTCGGTCAACGACGAAAGCCCGGACGTGCCGGGCGGAGGTGATATAGCCGCCGCCGCGGCGGCTGTCAGCCCGCCGCCGCGCATTGCAATCCGCGCAAAATGCATTCAAGCCTGCTGCCAACGTCGTTCATCCGAACCAGTTCGATGCGCCCCGCTCTGCTCAATCCCCTGTTCGCGCCCGTCACCACCCTGACCGGGGTCGGCCCGAAGCAGGACAAGCTGTTCCGCTATCTGCTGGATCGCGACGACACCCCGCGGCTGGCCGATCTGCTGCTGCATCTGCCGGTCAGCGTGATCGACCGCCGCTCCCGGCCCAAGATCCGCGACGCCCAGCCCGGCACCGTGGTGACGCTGGAGGTCACCGTCGACCGCCACCGTCCACCGCCGCCCGGCCGCTCGCGCGCGCCATATCTGGTCTATGCCAGCGACGACACCGGCGACGTCATCCTGGCGTTCTTCCGCGCCAAGGCCGAGTACCTCGAGAAGCTGCTGCCGGTCGGCGAGACGCGCTACGTCTCCGGCACCGGCCAGCTCTACGACGGCACGCTGCAGATCGTGCATCCGGACCGCGTCGTCGACGCCGAAGGCTTCGCCAAGCTGCCGAAGATCGACCCGGTCTATCCGTTGACCGAAGGGCTGGCGATCGGCGCGATGCGCCGCGCGGTGGCGCAGGCGCTGACCAAGCTGCCGGCGCTGCCGGAATGGATCAGCCCCGAGGTGCTGCGCCGCTGCAGCTTTCCGCCATTCGCCGAGGCGCTGCAACGCGTCCACATCCCGGTCGAGCCGACCGACATCCTGCCGGCGGGTCCGTTCTGGTCACGCCTCGCCTATGACGAACTGCTCGCCGGCCAGCTTGCCCTAGCGCTGGTGCGCGCGCAGCTCCGTCGCCCCGCCGGTGCGCGCAATGCCGGCGACGGCCGGCTGCGGCATAAGATCATCGACGCGCTGCCCTACGCGCTGACCAACTCGCAGCGCGACGCCGCCGCGGCGATCGCCGAAGATCTGCAGCAGCCCGTGCGGATGCTGCGGCTGCTGCAGGGCGACGTCGGCAGCGGCAAGACCGTGGTTGCGCTGCTCGCCGCCGCGGCGGTGGCCGAGGCCGGCAAGCAGACCGCGCTAATGGCGCCGACCGAGATTCTCGCGCGCCAGCACATCAAGACCATCGCGCCGCTCGCCGAGCGCGCCGGCATGAACGTGGCGATCCTCACCGGCCGCGAGAAGGGCAAGGAGCGCCGCGAGATTCTGGCGCGGCTGGAAAGCGGCGAGATCGATTTCCTGGTCGGCACCCACGCGCTGATCCAGGACGACGTGATCTACAAATCGCTGGCCCTCGCCGTGGTCGACGAGCAGCACCGCTTCGGCGTCCGCGAGCGGCTGGCACTGACCAGCAAGGGCGCCGATGTCGACGTGCTGGTGCTGTCAGCGACGCCGATCCCGCGCACGCTGGTGCTGACTTATTTCGGCGACATGGACGTCGCGGAATTACGCGAAAAGCCGGCCGGCCGCCAGCCGATCGATACCCGCGCGCTGTCCGAGCAGCGCCTGCCGGAAGTGATCGACGGCATCGGCCGCGCCATCGCCGCCGGCAAGCGCGTGTACTGGATCTGCCCGCTGGTGGAAGAATCCGAAAACGTCAAACTCACCGACGCCGAGCAGCGCTACGAGTCGCTGCGGCAGCGCTTCGGCGATGAGCGTGTAGGCCTGGTGCACGGCCGGATGAAAGGGACAGACAAAGACAGGGTGATGGGCCAGTTCGCGCGCGGCGAGATCAGCGTGCTGGTCGCGACCACTGTGGTCGAAGTCGGCGTCGACGTGCCCGAAGCCAGCATCATGGTAATCGAAAACGCCGAGCGCTTCGGGCTGGCGCAACTGCATCAGCTGCGCGGCCGGATCGGCCGCGGCAGCGAGGCGTCGACCTGCCTGCTGCTCTACAAGGAACCGCTCGGCGAAATGTCCGCGGCACGGCTGCGGGTGATCCGCGAGACCACCGACGGCTTCCGCATCGCTGAGGAAGACCTCAAGCTACGCGGTGAAGGCGACGTGCTCGGCACCCGCCAGAGCGGCCTGCCCGGCTACCGCATCGCGCGCTCGGAGGTCCACGCCCAACTGATCACCCAGGCCCGCGACGAAGCGCTGCGCATCCTCAAGGACAATCCGAAGCTGGAAGGCCCGCAGGGCGACGCGCTGCGCTGCCTGCTGTATCTGTACGAACGCGACGAAGCGATCCCGCTGCTCGGCGCGGGTTAGGATCAACGATGCCGTCGGGCACGCAACGTCGCACGGCCCCCAAGCTGGTCATTCCGGGGCGCGCGCCGAACGCGCAACTAATCGACCTTGTCGGAGGCTTTTTCCGGCGCCTTCACGCGCCGCCGCGAAAACGCCGATTCCGGCTCGCCCGCGGCCTTCTTGGCGGCGAGCGCGGTGGCGGCGAGCGCGGCGATCTTCTTTTGCGGGTCGGAGCCGGGCTGCACCACGCCGGCCGACATGATCAGCGTCGCGGCTTCCTCGGCGCTAAGATCGACCGGGATCACCCGGTTGCGCGGCACGTAGAAGAAGAAGCCCGTGGTCGGGTTCGGCGCGCAAGGCAGAAACACCGAGATGTGCTCGTCCGGGCTGGGGATCTTGGTCGCGATCTCTTCGTTCGGCGGCAGCGAGATCAGCACGATCGACCACATCCCCGGCGACGGGAATTCGACCAGCCCGACCTTGCGCAGGCTGTTGCCGTTGCCCGAAAACAGCGTCTCGAACACCTGCTTGAGGCCGCGATAGATCGCCCGCACCACCGGCATCCGGCCGAGCAGGCGCTCGCCGAGATCGACCAGCGACCGGCCGATCAGATTCGCGGTCAGAAAGCCGAGCATCGTCAGCGCCAGGAAGGCGACGACGAGGCCGGAGCCCGGCACGGCGAAGGGCAGATAGGTTTCGGGTCGATAGTCCAGCGGCACGAACGGACGGACGAAGCCATCCACCCAGTTCACGAACCACCAGGTCAGATAGAAGGTGATGGCGACCGGGCCGGCGACGATCAGGCCGGTCAGAAAGTAATTCCGAATCCGTCCCATGAATCCGCGCGGCGGATCCTGGACGGTCTCACCGAGAGGCGGATTGGGCGTATCGTTCATGCGGCGTCCAGGTCGGCAACATTGAAATGCGCCGCGAACTGACGGCGTGCGTCCACTCTAATGCAGTTTCGGTTCCGTTGGCATCGGAACCGCTCCACCAGAATGGTGTCTCGACACCTTTTCCACGCGAACCGCTGCGCCATCGGGAAAGGCCGGAAAGGCCTGCCCGCGTGGTGCGAGATATAGGCGGTTCGAGCCGCCTCAACAACTGGCGGGTGTGGATAGAGTTGCGGCGCTGCCTATTCGACGGTCACCGACTTGGCCAGGTTGCGCGGCTGGTCGACATCGGTGCCCATCACGACGGCCGTATGGTACGCGAGCAGTTGCGCCGGGATCGCATACACCAGAGGCGTGAACGCCGCCGCCATGTCGGGCATCACGATCGTCACCAGCGACTCGACCGTCGCCTCCTCGGCGCCCTTGGCGTCGGTGATCAGGATGATGCGGCCGCCGCGGGCGGCGACTTCCTGCATGTTGGACACCGTCTTTTCGAACACCCGGTCATACGGCGCGATCACCACGACCGGCATCTTCTCGTCGATCAGCGCGATCGGGCCGTGCTTGAGTTCGCCGGCGGCATAGCCTTCGGCGTGGATATAGGAGATCTCCTTCAGCTTGAGAGCGCCCTCCAGCGCCAGCGGATAGGAGGTGCCGCGGCCGAGATAGAGGACGTCCTGCGACTTGGCGATGTCGCGCGCCAGCCGTTCGACCTGGTGCTCGGTCGCGAGCGCCGCGGCCATCAGCCGCGGCAGCTCGATCAGGCCCTGCACCAACCTGGTCTCGTCCTGGTCGGACAATTCACCCCGCGCCCGGCCGGCAGCGACCGCGAGTGCGGCCAGCACGGTGAGCTGACAGGTGAACGCCTTGGTCGACGCGACGCCGATCTCCGGGCCCGCCAGCGTCGGCATCACCGTTTCGCTCTCGCGCGCGATCGTCGAGGTCGGGACGTTGACCACCGACAGCGTGTGCAGCCCTTGCTCCTTGGCGTAGCGCAGCGCCGCCAACGTGTCGGCGGTCTCGCCCGACTGCGAGATGAAGATCGCCAGATCGCCCTTGTGCAGCGGCGCCTCGCGATAGCGGAATTCCGACGCGATATCGATCTCGACCGGCAGCCGCGCGAAGCGTTCGAACCAGTACTTGCCGATATAGCCGGCGTAGTTCGCGGTGCCGCAGGCGGTGATCGAGATCCGCTGGATATCCTTGAAGTCGAACGGCAGTTTGGTCGGCAACGCGACGCACTCGCTGCCCATGTCGAGATAGCGCGCCAGCGTATGGCCGACGACTTCGGGCTGCTCGTGAATTTCCTTCGCCATGAAGTGGCGATAATTGGCCTTGTCGACCACGAAGGACGACGCGCCGGACTTGATCACGCCGCGCTGGACGACATCGCCCTTGGCGTCGCGGACCTCGGCGCCCTTGCGGGTGAGCACGACCCAATCGTCGTCGTCGAGATAGCTGATATCGTCGGTGAGCGGCGCCAGCGCGATCGCGTCGGAGCCGAGATACATCTCGCCGTCGCCGTAGCCGATCGCCAGCGGCGAGCCCTTGCGGGCGCCGATCATCAGGTCGTCGTGGCCTTCGAACAGAAACGCCAGCGCGAACGCGCCGCGCAGCCGCGGCAGCGCCGCCTTCACCGCCTCGACCGGCGACGCGCCCTCGCGGATGTAGCTGTTGACGAGATGCGCGACGACTTCGGTGTCGGTTTCGCTGGCGAACTTGGCGCCGTCGGCCTGAAGCTCGTTACGCAATTCGCGGAAGTTTTCGATGATGCCGTTATGCACGACGGCGACGCCATCGGCGGCGTGCGGATGCGCGTTGGCTTCGGTCGGCTTACCGTGGGTCGCCCAGCGGGTGTGGCCGATGCCGGCATGGCCGGACAACGGCTCGCGCGCGAGCC
>NZ_LJIC01000074.1 GCF_001295845.1 Rhodopseudomonas sp. AAP120
GGGGGGGGGGGGGGGAGCCGGCGTCGACGATCACCAGCGTCGAGCCGGCGTCGATGCGCTGATAGCCGGAATGCGGCATGCTGGCCATCGGCGTGCCGTGGCTGTCGTCATAGGCCAGCAGGGTGGCGAGCAGGTCCGACGGCGTCGCGCTCATGCCGTTGAACAGCGCGATGGCGCCGTCGCCGTGGCGGAAGAACCGCAGCATCGGCATCATCCGGTCGATCGCGTTGAGCAGCGCCGGCGGCGGCGCGATGTTGCGGGCCGCGAAGGTCTGGCGCAGCGGCAACAGGTCGATCAGCAGCTCGATCAGCGCGCCGGGATTGCGCGAGACGTGGCCGCCGTCAGGCAGGATCTGGCGCTGCAGCTCTTCCGACAGCCGCTTGGTGGCGCCGCGGATGTTGCGCGCCTGGTTGGCGAGGCACAGCGCCGCGTAGCACAGCGCGATCGTCACCTGCAGCCGCGGCACGCCGTCCGAGACGTCGAGCAGCGCATGGCGCAGCGCGCGGATCTCGCGGGTCAGGCCGCGCAGATAGCGGCGATAGAATTTGCCGTCGGTGTCGGACAGCACCAGCGGCGCCTGCGACAGCAGCGAGATCACCCGCCGCGCCGTGACTTCCGGGCGGCGGCCGACCGGGCGGTGACGCGCCATGTTGCCGAGCCAGTCGTCGACCAGCGAGCGGGCGTTGGCACGGGTGATCGCGGTATCGGCGGCGCGCAGATGGCGCAGCCAGCCGAAGCCGAACAACGCGGCTTCCCAATCATCCGAGGGCGGCTCGATGTCGAAGATCGAGCGGCCGTGCGAGGTGACGATCTTGCCGGCGAATACGAAGCGGCCCGCATAGATCTCGGCCGCGCGGGTGGCGTCGGCGGTGCGCAAATCGTGCGGCGCGATGATCAGCCGGTCGGTGCGGCCCGGCCACAGCCGGGTCAGCGCCGCCGACCCGCCGGATGCACGCGCCACCATGGTCCGCGCGAAGCGGCCCACGACCAGGCCTGAGATCCCTCGGCGGTGAACGGACGACACGCGTGCTAGGGCTCCCGGTTCATGGCCCGCATCGACTTTGTGCGATCGTCGACCAGCGGATGTCAGATTCAGCAAGATGTCGGCGACCTTCGCGCGCCAGCACGCAGTCGATGAAGCCAGCTCTGACTGAAACAGCTCTGAGGACATCTGCGCAGCGGACACGAAGGGATGTTGTGAACCAAAGCAACCTCGGATTAACGAAAATTCGTTTCGAATCCTTTTAGTCCGGAATCGGCCACCGCACACCCTGCCGTTGGGCGGGGTGTGGACGGACAACCTCCGGGGCTCCCGCGCGGCGCGCGGACGGCCAGCTTTCCCGTTTGATTACAGAGACTTCGTCAGCCGTGCGGCATAGAAGCCATCGACCCCGGCGAGCCGCGGGTCGGCGTGGGGCAGGTGCGACGGCAGCGTCCGCACGTCGCCCTCCGGGGTGATGAATTCGGCGAGGCCGGCGACCTCATCGGGCGTCACCGGGGCGCGGCGCATCCCCGGCTCCTCGGCGAGCAGCTTGGCGATCGCCTGCTCGCCCTCCTCCGGCTCCAGCGAACAGGTGCAATAGACCAGGGTGCCGCCGGGCCGCAGCAGCGCCACCGCCTTGTGCAGCAGGCGGTTCTGCACCGCCGCCAGGGCGCCGATGTCGGCCTCCTGCTTCAGCCAGGCGACATCGGGATGACGGCGAATCGTGCCGGTGGAGGCACAGGGCGCGTCGACCAGCACACCGTCGAAACTGCCGGGCGCATCGGCCCGCCACTCGGTGGCGTCCGCGACGCCGGTCTCGGCCTCGAGCGACAGCCGCGCCAGATTTTCGCGCAGCCGCGCGACGCGGGCCGGCGAGCGGTCGATCGCGCTGACGCGGGCGCCGGCCTGCGCCAGTTGCGCGGTCTTGCCGCCAGGCGCGGCACACAGATCGGCCACCGCCTTGCCGGCGAGATCGCCGAACAGCCGCGCCGGTAGCGCCGCAGCGGCGTCCTGTACCCACCATTCGCCATCGTCGAAGCCCGGCAGCATCTTCACCGAGCCCTGCAGCAGCGTCCGCACCGTCCCGGTCGGCAGCCTCTCGCCGTACAGCCGGCCGGCCCAATGCTCGGGATCGGATTTTACCGTGATGTCCAGCGACGGCTCGTGGCTGATCGCCACCGCAATGGCGCGCGCCGCGTCCTCGCCGTAATGCGCGCTCCAGCGCGCCATCAGCCAGGCCGGAACGTCGAGTGCCTGGCCGGCGACTTCATCGACCAGTGGCTGGCCCTCGCGGGCGCAGCGCCGCAGCACGGCGTTGACCAGGCCGGTATATTTGGAGGCGCGGCGGTCCGACTGCACCAGCCGCACCGACAGATCCACCGCGGCGTGATCCGGCACGTCCATCCAAAGAATCTGCGCGGCGCCGATCAGCAGCGCGCTGCGCGCTCGCGGCGCATCGGTCGGGACGCCGCGATCGAGCATCCGCGCCAGCACGTGATCGAGCGTGCCCAGCCGGCGCAGGATCGTCGCCACCAGCCGGCGCATCAGCGCGCGGTCGCGGTCCGCCAGGGTCTTCAGTCCCGGATGCGCAGCCGGCCCCTCAAGCTGTTCGTCGAGCGTGCGGCGCTTGCCGAAGACGCCGTCCAGAATGTCGGCGGCGACCCGGCGCGCGGCCAGACCCGGCACTTCGGACGGCTGAGCGAATCTTGGAGCGGGCATGGAGGAAGGGTATCACACTGGAGGACGGATGGCCGCGCGCAGAGCGATGCGGTGCATCGATTGATGGCAGGCGAATATGCCGATTCTAAGAATCCCGAGGGCACGGATGTTGCGCCTGAGGATAACGGGACTTAGATCGCCGGGACGACGAAAGGCCGAATCTCATGACTGAAGCTGATCCGACAAAACCCGCTCCCGCGGCGCCGCGCAAGGACTTGCCGGAGGCCGCCAAGCGCGCACTGGCGGAAGCCGAAGCCCGCCGCGTCGAGGCCGCCCGCCACGCCGACGCGCGCGCCAAGGAGTTTCAGGGCCCCAAAGGCCCGGAGCCGACCCGCTATGGGGACTGGGAAGTAAAGGGCATCGCGTCGGATTTCTGAGCGCCCGCGACGTTGCCGTTGGTTTTCGCCGGCTGATTGCACGCCATCAATCACGTTGAAAAAACGAATCTCCCCTACTGCTTGGGACCAACAGAAGCCGAAGGGGGTGACACCGCTGGTATCCCGACAAATCGCTGAATCTGTCCCTGAAACACCACCAACGCTGCGATCAGAGCCAGCAGCCCCATCAGCAAGGCGAAATTCTGGCCGTAGGTCGGCAGGTGCCTGACGCGCTCGGTAAGAGCAGCGCTGGCAATTCGCAGATCCGTCAGATTCTGACCCGCGCCTTTCAAGGCGTCCTTGATCTCCGCCACATCCTTCTGAATGTGGCCGACATCCGCCTCAAGACGTGCAACCCGAGCTTCCAACATGCCGTCATATGTGCCCCCGCCCCCTGGAGGTTGCAAGGGCGGCCCTGGAGGCCCCGAGCCACCAAAGCGCTCGGCGGCAAATACGATCGTCGAGCTAGTGTAGGCGGCGGTAGAAGGTTCAGACATTTTTTCGCCCGCGAAGGGCTGATGCCATCACAGCAGCGACCAGCTGTCGAATGTTGTTCTGTGCGTCCACATTCTGCCGCCTGAACTCGCCAAGCGACAAGTTTGCTTCCTCCAAGCGGCCGTTCGACCAATCCACAATAACCCGCTCTAGCGTCGCCTGGGCTTCGAGAGACCGTAAGAGTCCGAGCAAAAGATGATCGATATCTTGTCGTGAAAGCGGGAACTGGAGCCGTTCGTTTGTTGGGATTTCACCCCATTGTTCGACTAGCGCCGTCGGAATTGAAAACACTTCCGGGGGTTGAGGGATCGTTTGGCTCCGCGCCAATTCGTCAGCCATCGGCATGTTCCTCCAGATGCGACGAGATTAACTACCTTTTAGTCGTGATCAACAACCATTAGTATAGTTCACACTAGTCGTTCGTCTGTTCGATGCACGAGATGTCACCACCATTCCGGCCTCACCGCGTTCCGATCGCGCGCCTGCCCTCGCGCGGGCGGATGGCGTCGATATTACCGTGGGTGTTCGTGCTAGGCATCGCGGCCGGGACGATGCTGCCGACGCGGCACTGGATCCACTGGCCGTGGAGCCAACCGATCTCGCGCGCCAATCCGGAAGACGCCGAGACGGTGTGGCGGCGCGCCGGCAATCCGACGGTGCGGCATCCGGTGGACGTGCTGTACACGATCGACGGCGACACCTTCGAGGCGCGGGTACACATGCTGCCCGGCCACGACCTCGTCACCCGCGTGCGGCTGCGCGGCATCGACGCGCCGGAACTGAAGGCGCAATGCGCCAAGGAATTGCAACTCGCCGAAGCCGCCAAGGACGCGCTGCGTAATCTGCTCCGCCAGGGCGAGGTCACGATCTACAACATCGGTCCGGACAAATACGAAGGCCGCGTCGTCGCCGATGTCGCGACCAGGCGCACGCCGAACGTCTCGGCCGCCTTGCTCGACGGCGGCTACGCCCGCGCCTACGGCGGCGGGCATCGCGAAGGCTGGTGCGGAACGCGCTGAGGCGGCGTTACGGTGTGGCCCCGAGCCCGAGCGCCTCGGCCATCACCCGAAACACGTCGGTGTTTTCCATCGAACCGTGGACGCGCTCGCTGCCTGGACCGGCGGCGGTCAGGATCACGTCCTCGCCGCAATGCACGCTGGCGTTCATCATCGCAGGAAGATTGCCGAGCCGCAGCACGGCGCCGGGAACGCCCTTGTACTTGTCGTTGGCCGTGAAGGTGCCGGGCTTGTCGCCAGCCTGCGTCGGCTGGTTCGGCCCGTCGAGCTTCGGCCGCAGCGTCTCGTAGTGATCAGGCAGGCTGGCGGAGAAAATCGCCAGCCGCCGGCTGACGTCGACGCGATCCGGATAGCCGTCCTTGTCGGGCGCCGGATAGTTCGGGAAGCCGGCACGATCGTACACGCCGATCCGTTCGCGCAGCGGCACGTCGTCGCCCTCGGCGAGATCGTCCCGCACGGTGCCGACCAGCGCGTTGGGGTGGTTGTGATCGGCCACCACCAGGATCAGCGTGTCGTCGCCGCGCGCCTTGGCCCAGTCTCGGGTCTGCCGCACCGCGTTGTCGAGCATGATGGTGTCGTAGACGGCGCGCTCCATGTCGAGCGCGTGGGCGTATTTGTCGATCATGCCGGACTCGACCATCAGGAAGAAGCCGGCGTCATTCTTCGACAGCACGTCGAGCGCGACCGCGACCTGCTCGGTCAGGTCCGGCTGATCCGGATTCTTGGCGACGCCGCCGCCTTTGAGGAAGCGGCGGTCGAGCACGCCGTCCATATTGCCGGGCGCGAACAGGCCAAGCAGCTTGCGCGGTTCGGTCTTGCCCGCAGCGGCGAGTTCGGCGCCGGTGGTCACCACCGAATAGCCGGCGTCGCGGAATTTGACCAAGTAATCGGTGTCGTCCTTGCGCTTGCCGTTGGAGCTCTTCGGCACAAAGTACGCCGACCCGCCGCCCATCAGCACCTCGGGCTGCGCAGCAAAGAACTGCGCGACGATATCGTCGTAAGCGGCGCGGCGGCGGGTGTGGGCGATCACCGCGGCCGGCGTGGCGTCCTCGACCTCGGTGTTGGTGACGATGCCGATCGACAGCCCGAGCCGGCGCTTCGCCAGCGACGCCAGCGTCTCGACCTTGGGATCATCGAGCGGGTCCGGCGTGCGATCGGCGTAGACGCCCATCGCGTTGACCGCCGCCTTGTGGCCGGTCGCATAGGCGCTTGCGGCGTTGGCCGAGTCGGTGATGATCGAATCGCTGCCGGCGGTCGACACCAGCGCCATCTGCGGCATGTCGTCGATCGCGAGCCTGCCGCCGGCGCGGCCCTCGACGATGCCTTTCGACAGCAGCCGCGCCGCGACGCGGTGCGCCGGCGACAGCCCGTCGCCGACAAACAGGATGACGTTCTTGGCCCGGCGCGCGCCGGTGTCGTACACGGTCCAGCTGACGCTGCGGCGCTGCGCGCCGTCGCCGGCCTCGATCGTGTAGCGCCCCGGCTTGCTCAGCGTGACGTCGCGCAGCAGCAGCGCCGATTGCGGCCGCCCGACCTCGCGCGCGATCAGCCCCGGCGCTTTGCCGAACGCGCTGGCGGCATCCTCACCATTGATGGTCAGCGTCGCCTTGTCGGCTGTGACTTCGCCGGCGAACTCGACCTTGAGGTCGAACCTTGCACCAGCCAGAATCTCGGCGCGGTCGATCGGATAGATGGTCTGCGCCGAAGCGGCAGCGTTCAACGCCAGCAAAGCGAAAGTCGTCGCGACAAAGTGCCTGATCATCAGAACGGTCCCGATTGGAGCGCGGACCGTATGAGCGGCAAATGACGCTTGGATGACGGATGCCCGCGGCATGGATGCACGCCCGCTCGCCGCATTTTGCGCCGTCATTCCGGGTCAGGGCACCGGTCGTTCAACAACGGCGCGATCCCGGGCTCGCTCGCTTTGCGAGCGCCCCGGAATGACACGGCGCGGCGTCAGCCCTTGTCGTTTTCCAGCTTGGGAATGTGCGTGCCCTCGCCAGCGGACAGCAGGCCCGACTTGGCATAAAGGCCGAGCTTGGTGCGGGTGTCGGCGATGTCGAGGTTGCGCATCGTCAGCTGGCCGATGCGGTCGGCCGGCGTGAACGGGGCGTCCTCGACCTTCTCCATGCTCAGCCGCTCGGGCGCGTAAGTCAGGTTCGGGCTTTCGGTGTTCAGCAGCGAGTAATCGTTGCCGCGGCGCAGCTCGAGCGTCACTTCACCCGTGATGGCGCGAGCGACCCAGCGCTGCGCGGTCTCGCGCAGCATCAAGGCCTGCGAGTCGAACCAGCGGCCCTGATACAACAAGCGGCCGAGCTTCATGCCGTTGATGCGATACTGCTCGATGGTGTCTTCGTTGTGGATGCCGGTGACCAGCCGCTCATAGGCGATGTGCAGCAGCGCCATGCCGGGCGCTTCGTAGATGCCGCGGCTCTTGGCTTCGATGATGCGGTTCTCGATCTGGTCGCTCATGCCGAGGCCGTGACGGCCGCCGATCGCATTCGCTTCATAGAACAGCGCCACCGCGTCGCTGAAGGTCTTGCCGTTGAGCGCGACCGGCTGGCCCTCCTCGAACCGCACGCTGACGGTCTCGGCCTTCACGGCGCAGTCCTCGCGCCAGAACGGCACGCCCATGATCGGGACGACGATCTTGATGCCGCTATCGAGCTGCTCCAGATCCTTGGCTTCGTGCGTCGCGCCGAGCAGATTGCTGTCGGTGGAATACGCCTTCTCGGCGCTCATCTTGTAGGCGAAGCCGTTGGCGGTCATGAACGCCGACATCTCGGCACGGCCGCCGAGCTCATCAATGAACTGCTGATCGAGCCACGGCTTGTAGATGCGCAAGCTCGGATTGGTGAGCAGGCCGTAGCGATAGAACCGCTCGATGTCGTTGCCCTTGTAGGTCGAGCCATCGCCCCAGATGTTGACGCCGTCTTCCTGCATCGCCGACACCAGCATGGTGCCGGTGACGGCGCGGCCGAGCGGGGTCGTGTTGAAATAGGTGATGCCGCCGGTCGAGACGTGGAAGGCGCCGGCCTGAATCGCCGCGATGCCTTCGTGCACCAGCTGGGTGCGACAGTCGACCAGCCGCGCCTTCTCGGCGCCGAACTCCATCGCCTTGCGCGGGATCGCGTCGTAGTCGGACTCGTCGGGTTGCCCCAGGTTTGCCGTATAGGCGAACACCTTGGCGCCCTTCTGCTTCATCCACAGCAGCGCCGCGCTGGTGTCGAGCCCGCCCGAGAACGCGATACCGACGTTGTCGCCTTTCGGCAGGCTTTTCAGGATGGTGGTCATGGAGATTCCAATCGGATGAGGCGGGGTTTGGCTGCGCGCATACCAAACTTCGCGCCGCCGGGCACGCGTTTAATCGCTGGTATTCGGGTCTAGATGGCCGGCGCCGGGCCGACGTCGTGGCCGCGGCGCTTTTGCCGCCAACGGTACAGCGGCCAGAATGCCCGGGTCAGCGCCGCATCGACCGCCGCATCCGTGGTCCGGCTCCAGGCCCAGCGGTAAATCAGGCCATAGAGCAGCCAGATCACCAGGAACGTGACCAGCCCGGCGATCGCGACGTCGGTGAAGAAGTGCCCGCCAAACGCCATCCGAAGCCCGCTGGTGACGGTGCCGAACACGAAAGCGGCGGCGTAGGCATAGGGCCGAACCGACGGCGGCGTCAGCGCCGCCGGCGCAAAGGTCCAGTAGGCGGTAGCGCCCTCACCGGAGAAGAACGAGCAGTTCTTCGGGCACGCGCCACGCGGATCCCACCACGCCTTGAACTGCCACGGTCCGTTGAACTCGGCCACCGCGGCCGGGCGCGGCCGACCCCAATGGGTCTTGAAGGTCAGGTTGGTCAGGATGCCGGCCGACAGGATGATGCTGATCAGCAGGAACGCCATGGTGCGGCCCTTGACCAGCAGCGGCTTGTCCGGCCGCACCAGCTTGACCACGAAAGCGACGATCGACGGCGCCGCAATGCCCCAGGCGATCCACATCGCCGCATCGCGCGAAAACGCCGCGAGGCTGACAGAGCTCATCGGAAAGCGCTTGGTGGCGGGATCGTAGAACAGCGCCGCCAGCTTCATGTCGAGCTCCGGATAGAGCCCGAACAACAGCCCGATCACGGCGAACAGCGCCAGCGCGATGAAAAGTCCGGTCCGGTTCATGGCGGGGGTTTAGCCGAGGCGATGCGGGATGGAAAGCCGGCGCGACGCTACGCTGCAGGCGGCGGCGCGGCCGGCGGCGAGGGTTGCGGTGGCACGGGTTGCGGCCGCAGCGGCGCACGTGGCCGCGGCGGATCACGCCACAGTCCTGCGGTGCGGCCGGCGATCAGCCAATACACCAGGCCGCCGACAATGCCGGCGCCTGTCATGATTTCCAGATGCCGCCGGACGATGCCGTCGAACCGCAGCGTGCCGGGATCGAACGGCACCAGCCCGAGATAGCAGCCGACCCCGACGAGGCCGCCGCCGATCGCATAGGCCAGCGCGCTGCGGATCGAAAACGCCTCGGTGACCAGCACCACGACCAGCGCCGGCACCAGTGCGAAGCCCGACACGAAGATGAAGCCGAAGCCGAGCACGACGTTCATCGTGTCCTGATCGAGCGGTGCATCCGTGAGCGCGCTGATCTCGGGAAACAGCATCGCCCCGACCACGATCACGCCGGCGGCGAGCGAGGCGAACAGGAAGCCGAACGCGACCGCGAACAGGTGGCCGATCAGCGACATGGCATGGCTTCGCATGTGGTCAAGGCGTGGATGGCCAGGACAAGCCCGGCCATGACGGCCGTTGGGGTGACGCTCGCCTTTTCCCCGAGCGTCATTGCCGGGCTTGACCCGGCAATCCATCCTCTTCGAAGAAGATGGATGCGCGGGTCAAGCCCGCGCATGACGGCAGTGAGAGGAGCGAGGCTGTGCATCAATCCGTCATCGCCATTGCGCGGAGCGCGTCGCGTTCGCGGACTGACAACTTCTCGGTCTCCGACTTCAACTGACCGCAGGCGGCGAGAATATCGCGGCCACGGGGGGTGCGGACGGGCGACGAGTAGCCGGCGTTGAAGACGTATTCCGAGAACTTCTCGATCTGGTCCCAATCCGAGCACTCGTATTTCGAGCCGGGCCACGGATTGAACGGGATCAGGTTGATCTTCGCCGGAATGCCCTTGAGCAGTTGCACCAGCCGCCGCGCATCGTCGAGCGAGTCGTTGACGCCCTTCAGCATCACATATTCGAAGGTGATGCGGCGCGCGTTGGAGGCGCCCGGATAGTCGCGGCAGGCCTGCAGCAATTCCTTCAGCGGATACTTCCGATTAAGCGGCACCAATTCGTCGCGCAATTCGTCGCGCACCGCATGCAGCGAGATCGCCAGCATCACGCCGATCTCGTCGCCGGTGCGCTTGATGTTCGGCACCACGCCTGAGGTCGACAGCGTCACCCGTCGCCGCGAAATGCCGATGCCTTCGTTATCAGTCACGATCAGCAGCGCGTCGCGCACCGCGTCGAAATTGTACAAGGGCTCGCCCATCCCCATCATCACGATGTTGGTGACGAGGCGGTTGCCGTTCGGCGTCTCGCGATCGACCCAGTCGCCCAGCCGGTCGCGCGCCACCATCACCTGACCGACGATCTCGCCGGGCGTGAGGTTGCGCACCAGCCGCTGCGTGCCGGTGTGACAGAACGAGCAGTTCAGCGTGCAGCCGACCTGGCTCGACACGCACAGCGTGCCGCGATCGGTCTCCGGAATGTAAACGCACTCGACCTCATGGGCCTTCTGAGCGTCGTTGCCACTCGGCAGCCGCAGCAGCCATTTGCGGGTGCCGTCGGCCGAGATCTGCTCGGCGACGACTTCGGGCCGGTCGACGGTGAAATGCTCGGCGAGTTGCGCGCGCATGTCTTTGGAGACGTTGGTCATCTCCGAGAATTCGCGAGCGCCGCGGACATACATCCAGTGCCACAGCTGCTGCGCCCGCATCTTGCGCTGCGCCGGGGCCACGCCGATTTCGCCGAGCCTGTCGGCGATCTCGGCGCGCGACAGCCCGACCAGCGACGGCTTCGCCGGCGGGACGTAGGTTTCCAGCGGGGTCTTTTCCAGCACTGCGGCGGCGAGGGTCATGGCGGTCCGGTTCAGGCGGGCGGCAGGCCCGCAACAAGCACAGCACCCTCATCCTGAGGAGCGGCCGAAGGCCGCGACTCGAAGGATGAGGTTGGTCACAATCTCATGGTTCGAGACTCCCGCTGACGCGGGCTCCTCACCATGAGGCGCCGACGCGGGCAACCCGCGTCTCAAAATCATCTGTCAGATAAGGCTTTTTCGTCGTTCTGCAAAGCCGCGAATCGCGGCAGCCGGACCGCGTGCTCTAGACTCAGCCGCCGCAGCTCTGCGCGACCTTATCGAGCGCCTGGGCGAGACCCTTCAGCGAAAACACGTCGGTGGTGGCGGTTCCCTTGGCCGAGACACCCTTGACGGTGACTTCGCCCGACTTGCGCAACGCTTCGACCAGCCGGTCTTCTTCGGCGGCATTCTTGATCCAGATGCCGTCGCCCTGGGTGTACATCGCGAACGACGCGCCGCCGACCTCCATGGTCGATTCGGAGCCCGGCTTCAGCGGATAGCCGATCATCACCGAGACTTCGTTGACCACCTTTTCGGCCGGCCGGGTCGAGATGAACGCATAGGCCGGATCGCGCGGCCGGCCCGCCGGGGTGGTCTTCGACGACGACGGCTTAGCAAGCACGAAGCAGACCTTCTTGCCGCCCGGCGCCGCCATGTAGGCGCCCCAGGTGCCGTACTGGCCGATCAGGGTCGGTTCGGCCCCGACGCTGCCGGTGGCCGCGGGCCGGGCTTCGGAGGCAGACGACTTCCCCTTCGAAGCAGGAGCCGCCATTGCGGCGCTCGTCACGCCGCATCCCACCAGTCCCGCCATCGCGGCAATCAGCATACGCCTCAGGTTCATGGGCAAGTCTGGTCCCTTATCATTGTGACTGCAAAATGGCCTGCGGCCAGCGGCTGTTCACGTCATCCGGAATAGCCGTGCCGGACGATTCGGAAAAGCCGGCCAGCCGCTGCTTTACGGCTGTTTCCGGCGTGTCGCAGGTAGCTGCCGTACGTTCAGGATTTCGCGCGGGCGGCGCGATGCGCGGCCCAATCCGCCTCGCTCCAGCCGAGCAGATCTTCGGCGCCGGACGAGCGCAGATGCGCGCCGCCGTCCTGCACCACCATCTCGCCGGTGATGAAGCCGGCGCGGTCCGAAATCAGGAAGCTGGCGAGATCGGCGAGCTCGTCATGGCTGCCGACGCGGCCGACGGGCGCCCG
Organism: Rhodopseudomonas sp. AAP120; assembly: GCF_001295845.1. Lineage (GTDB taxonomy): Bacteria > Pseudomonadota > Alphaproteobacteria > Rhizobiales > Xanthobacteraceae > Rhodopseudomonas. The sequence goes on from NZ_LJIC01000074.1 coordinate 11,897, forward strand.
CGACGCCGGATCGACGCTGCGCCCCTGCGGCTGCAACTGCGCCGACGCGCCGGGCGTCGGAAACGCACCGGGTGCGATCGCAACGGTGCGGATGCGTTTCGGCCCCCATTCGACCGCGAGGCTCTTGGTCATCGCCAGCAAGCCCGACTTGGCCATTGCGGACGGCACCGTGAAGGCCCGTCCGGTGATGGTCGAGGTCGAGAGAATGCTCAGCACCACGCCGGGACGCTCGGCTTCGATCCAGCGGCGGCCGGCGCCGAGCGTGCAATACAAAGCGCCGTGCAGCGTCGGCCCCAGAATGGCATCGGCGGCGCGGGCGGACAGGTGCTCGGTCTGGGCGATGAAGGTTGCAGCCGCGTTGTTGACCAGTACGTCGATCGGCGCGTCGTGCCACACCGCCTCGAGCATCGCCTCGACGGCGTCGGCGTCACGAATGTCGCAGCGATGCGCCGCCACCTCGGCCCCGTCTGCGCGCAACTCCACCGCGACGTCTTGCAGCAACTGCTCGCGCCGCCCGCACAGCACCAGCGATGCACCGAGTCCCGCGAAGCGCTTCGCCATCGCAGCGCCGAGTCCCGAACCGCCGCCGGTGATCAGGATGCGCTTGCCCGCGAGCAGCCCGGCCTCGAACATCACGCCTCTCCCTGATTGACCGCGAAGCGGAATTTTGTATGCGGATCCGCGCTGAGTGCCGTCATTGCCGGGCTTGACCCGGCAATCCATCCGCTACGCGACGGCCTTTCGATCACGCTTGTTATGAAGACGGATGGATGCCCGGATCAAGTCCGGGCATGACGCTGTGCGTGGGGCAACGTCACGCCGACCCAAAACCGATTGTCCCTCGCGACCAAATCCGGCACAACGGCAGCCAATCACAAACCTCGTACCCTGGGTGGATACATGAAGGCGATTCTCTGCCGGCAATATTGCGGTCCTGACGAGCTCGACTATGCCGAGGTTCCTGATCCGGTGCCTGGTCCGGGCGAAGCGGTGATCGCCATCAAGGCGGCGGCGCTGAATTTCTTCGACATCCTGATGATCCAGGGCAAGTACCAGATCAAGCCGCCGTTCCCGTTCTCGCCGGGGGCGGAAGTCGCGGGTGTGATCGAGAGCGTCGGTGAAGGCGTGACCGACCTGAAGCCGGGCGACCGCGTCGCCGCGTCCTGCGGCCACAACGGCGCGCGCGAGAAAATCGCGCTGCCGGCCGCCTCGATCGTCAAGATCCCCGACAATCTCGACTACGACCGCGCCGCCGGCATCTTCATCATCTACGGCACCGCGCTGCATGCGCTGGAAGACCGCGCCAGCCCGAAGCCGGGCGAGACCCTGGCCGTGCTCGGCGCCGCCGGCGGCACCGGCCTCGCCGCCTGCGAGCTAGGCAAGCTGATGGGCCTCAAGGTGATCGCCTGCGCATCGTCGGACGAGAAGCTGGAATTCGCCAAGCAGCACGGCGCCGAGCTGGGGCTGAACTACGCGAAGGAAGATCTCAAGGAAGGGCTCAAGAAGCTGACCGGCGGCAAAGGCGTCGACATCGTGTTCGACCCGGTCGGCGGCAGCTACGCCGAGGCGGCGTTGCGCTCGATCGCCTGGGAAGGCCGCTTCCTGGTGATCGGCTTCGCGGCCGGCGACATCCCGAAGATGCCGCTCAACCTCGCGCTGCTGAAGGGCTGCGACATCCGCGGCGTGTTCTGGGGTGCATGGACGCGCATCAATCCGGAGAAGAACCGCGCCAATCTCGAAAAGCTGGTGCAGTGGGCCGCCGAGGGCAAGATCTCCTCCCACGTCGACCGCACCTTCCCGCTGGCGCAGACCGCCGATGCCCTGAAGGTCCTTGCCGGCCGTCAGGCGATGGGCAAGGTGATCTTGCATCCGTAAGTAACAAGTCCCACGGCTGCTCTCTCCGAAAACCCGTGTCCCGGACAAGCAGCAGCGCGTCGGCGCTGCTGCGCCGATCCGGGACCCCGGTTGATGCGCCGAACAAACCGAGGCCCCGGATCAGCAGCGAACCGCTTCGCGGTCCGCTTTGTCCGGGGCACGGGCGGCTGGCGTGAGTAGGCCTGACGAAGGGCTGCGAGACTACGACTTGGACGGAACGTCGTGTCCCGGACAAGCGACAGCGCGTCAGCGCTGCTGCGCTGATCCGGACCCCGGTTGATACGCCGAACGAACCGCGGCCCCGGATCAGCAGCGCACCGCTTCGCGGTCCGCTTTGTCCGGGGCACGGGTGGCTGGTGGACGGACCGCAGCGTTTGGCTTGCTGCCGGGCCGCGCCAGCAATCCGGGCACCAATGCTTCGGCGGCATGCGCGCCGGAAATCACCACGGCCTCTACACCCGCGCCGATGTTGCCACCGCCGGCAATCACCAGATTGCGCAGCGGCGTCTTCGAGCCCTTGAGCTGGCCGGCGCTCGACATGCCGTAGATCGAACCGGCGCTTGCCCAGTCGTAACGCGCATAGGTCACCGGGCTGGCGTCAGCGCGATACACGATGTGCTGCGACAGGTTCGGGATCACCGTTTCGGCCGCGGCGATCATGCGATCGCCGAATTCGCGCTTGCGACGCAGATAGTCCTCCGACTCTCTCCATGCCTTGTCGTCGCGGCCGCTCTCAGCGGGAAACCAGCTCAGCGCTTCGGCGTGCGGCACCAGCGCGATCAGCGACAGGATGGAATGGCCGGGCGGCGCAGCGGACGGATCGCATTTCGACATCATGGCGATGCCGAGCTTCATCGGCGCATGCAGATGCGTGGACGGGCCAAGTTCGGGGATGAAATCGACGCCGAGATGCACGCTGAAGCAGGAATTCGCCGGCGCGGCGTTTTCCAGATCGCCGCGGAAGTCTTGCGGCAGCGCCGATGGCGGCACCAGTTCGAGCAGGGTGCGCTTGAGGTCCGCGTTGGAAACGACCGCGCGGGCGCGCACCGTTTCGCCATTCCCGAGCACGACACCCGGGCAGCCGACTGCGATGTCGTCGTGATCGGGGCGGGCATCGGCGGGCTGTCGGCAGCGGCGCTCCTCGCCGACGCCGGGCTGAAGGTGAAGGTGTTCGAGCAGCACGTCGTCGCCGGCGGCTACTGCCACACTTACCTGCGCAAGGCGCATCACGGCGGACGGCCGGTGCGGTACCGTTTCGATGCTGGTCCGCACGATTTCTCCGGCGTGCATCCCGGTGGTCCGTTCAATTGCCTGCTGCAGCGGCTCGGCGTCGCCGACCGCATCGTCTGGGAGCGGGTGACGCAGAGCTTTCAGACCGAGCCTCGCAACTCATACCGACGGCTGGCAGGAGTTCGGGAACGCCGCAGGGTTGAACGTCGCCGCAGCACTCGGTACCATTCGGTACCAATCTTATAGCACAGCCGGTACCGATTGGTACCAGAACTTTGAAGCCTGCGACGAACGCCAACAAGATGCTGGAAGACAACAAGAAAAGCGAAGATCCGCGGCGCAGCGTAATCCTGCAGGCGGCGTTCGACGTGTTCGTCGAGAAGGGTTTCGACGCGGCGACCACCGCCGAGATCGTGCGCCGGGCGAAAACCTCGAAGCGAACGCTCTACGCGCACTTCGCCAGCAAGCAGGACATTCTGGTCGCCCTGGTGCGCTACGGCAGCGCGAAGATGCAACCCTCGCCCGACCTGCCCGAGCCGCAAGACCGCGCGCAGTTTCTCACCGTGCTGGAGTTGTTCGGCCGCGGTTTCCTTACCGAGTTTCTGCATCCTGAGCGCACCGCGATGTATCGCCTGGCGATCGCCGAGGCCGGGCGCGGCGGCGACAGTGTGGCGCGCGAACTCGACGCACACGGCCGTCAGCCGGTGATGCGGGCGATGACGCGATTCTTCGATCAGGCGGCGGCGCGCGGCATCGTCCAACCCGACGATATCGGCATGCTGATCGGCGTGTTCTTCTCGGTGCTGATCGGATTCACCCAGTTGCAGGCGCTGCTCGGCACCGAGCCGCCCCTGACGGCCGATGCGATTGCCGAGCGGGCCGCGCTGGCGCGGCGCGCGACGGAGCGGATGATGGCGCCGGGTTGAAGCCGGCGGCCTGAATACGAGGAACCGCTACAAATTCTGAGGTCGCGCTTCGCACGCCCCGGAATGACATGCTGAGAGGGCAGCGCTGATCAATTACGCCTCGTCGTGCAGGCCGCGCTGGATCGCCGCATGGGCGGCTTCGCGGTGCGCCGGGGTGATGTTGCTGGCGACCATCCGAATCGCAGCCGCCAGGATCGCGGCATCGTCGGTGAAGCCGAGTACCGGCAGGATGTCCGGCACGAAGTCGAACGGCAGCACGAAATACGCGATCGCGCCGAGCAGCGCGACCTGCACGTGACGCGGGGTCTGGCGGTCGAACGCGCAGTAGTAGGCGGCGAGGATATCCTCGGCGAACGGCAGATGCGCCGCAACGCGCTTGATCTTGTGCCAGAACCTGCGGCGCAGCGTTTCGGGATCCTGCGCGAGCTTGTCGGCCGGCTCGAACCCGACGCTATGTTCCGTCATCATCGTCCCTCCGCCCCGGCCGAATTCACCCGAGCGATCAGAGATGTGGGGTCGCACCGGCAACGTCGCAAGCAGCCGGCTTCAGGCGCCGCTGAACTGCGCCGCGATCGCGTTCATCGCTTCGGCGAGCGCGATGTCGCGACGGGTGACGCCGCCCGCATCATGGGTTGTCAGCACCACCTCGACGGTCTTGTAGACGTTGCGCCATTCCGGATGGTGGTCGTTTTTCTCGGCCACGAGCGCGACGCGCGTCATGAAGCCGAACGCCTCGTTGAAATCCCGAAAGGTGAATGTCCGGGCGATCGCGTCGCGTGCCTCGGCCTCCCCCCAGCCGGTCAGCCCCTGCATCGCAGCCTGCCGTTCCGCCGCCGTCAGTCGCTCCGTCATCTCGCCTCTCCTCACGTCGAATTTATCGGCCGCGGCCGGATCGCGCCGAGTTTGCCACAAAGCCGAGGCCCAATGCGCCTCAGCCGTCGCCGTTCACCATGTCGGGCGCGGCGCGGAACGGAACTGACACCGGCCGCATTGGAACTGCTAACATGGGGGTCTGACCGGGGATGGAGCACATGCGATTGTTCGCCCGGTCGACGGACGAGACCGAGCCGGTGGACCCCTTGCTACACCCCGCTCCGCGCCCCGTGCGCCGGAGAATGACGCTGATTTCGCTGGCCGCGATTCTGGCGCTGGTGGGCGCGCTGAGCGCCGCCTATTACTTCGCGATGCGACCGGCGACCCTGAAGATCGCTGTCGGCCCGCAAGGCAGCGACGACGTCCGCCTGATCCAGGCCCTCGCGCAGGTGTTCTCGCGTGACCGGAACATCGTGCGGATGCGGTCGGTCGTCACCGACGGCCCGGCGGCGAGCGCCTCGGCGCTGCGCACCAATGCGGCCGATCTGGCCGTGATCCGCGGCGACCTGCCGGTGCCGCGCAATGCGCGCTCGGTGGCGGTGCTGCACAAGAACCTCGCGGTGCTGTGGGCGCCGGGCCGCCCCGGCGGCAAGCGCAAGAAGGCGGCCGGCATCACCGAGATCACCCAACTGCTCGGCAAGCGGGTCGGCGTGATCGGCCGTACCGAGGCCAACGCCGGTCTGCTGCGGGTGATCCTGCAGCAATACGGCGTCGATCCCGGCAAGGTGGAAAGCGTGCAACTCGCGGTCGGCGATGTCGCCGACGCGGTGCAGAACCGCAAGGTCGACGCCTTCCTGGCCGCGGGTCCGCTGAACAGCAAGATCATCAGTGAGGCGCTCGCGGCGACGGCCGCGACGGGCCGCGAGCCGGTGTTCCTCGGCCTCGATTCGTCAGAAGCGCTGGCGGCGAATCATCCGACCTACGAGGCCGCGACGATTCCGGCCGGCGCTTTCGGCGGCGCTCCGGTGCGGCCGAGCGACGACGTCAAGACCATCAGCTTCTCGCACTACATCGTGGCACGCGACGGGGTCGCAGACAGCACCATCGCAACCTTCACCCAGCAGCTCTTCAGCGCCCGCCAGACGGTGATGACCGAGAACCCGCTGGCGGCGAAAATCGAGACGCCGGACACCGACAAGGACGCGGTCATCCCGGTGCAGCCCGGCGCTGCCGCCTATGTGGACGGCGACGAGAAGAGCTTCCTCGACCGCTACAGCGACTTGATCTGGTTCTCGCTGATGGGACTGTCGGCGACCGGCTCGCTCGGCGCATGGTTCGCCAGCTATTGGCGCAAGGACGAGCGCAACACCAACGTGTCGCAGCGCGACCGGCTGCTCGACATGCTGGCGACCGCCCGCCGCTGCGACTCCTGCGACGAGCTCGACGCGATGCAGACCGAGGCCGACGCGATTCTGCGCGACGCTCTGAACTGTTACGAAAACGGCGCCATCGACAGCGCGGCACTGACCGCCTTCAGCATCGCGCTGGAGCAGTTCCACAACGCGGTGGCCGACCGCAAGACCCTGCTCGCCGCGGTGCCGCCCGCCCCGGTCCGGCCAGCGCGACCGCAGGCGGTGTGAGACGAAAGCGCTCAGCGCACGAGCCGTCGCCAGCCGATCACGATGCCGCTGGCCGACACCATCAACCCCGCCAGTGACAGCGCGATCACCACGATGTCCCAGGCCGGCCGGTAGGCGATCAGCGGCGGCAGATCGAAGCTGTGCAGCGCGTTGAACAGCCAGCGGCGGACGCGCGCGCTGCGATCGCTCCAGCCGAGAATTTCGCCGGACGCCGGATCAACATAGACCCAGCTCTGCGCCGCATCGTCGAAGCCGACGCGCAACACCGGCAGCCGCCGCTGATGATGATGCGTGTACCAGTACAGATCGGGCTGCTCGAGCCGCTGCCGCAGCGTCATCGGCGTGCCGGGCATCAGCCGTCCTGCGGCGACGAACAGACGATCCTCCGACAGCGTGCGTGCCGCGCCGCTGATCGGATCGACCACGCTTTGCGATCCATCGCGATGCGCCAACAGCAGCAGCGCCGAACCATCGACCCAGACGAACCGCACTTCCACCACGCCGGGCCGGTCGCGGACCGGCGGCGCAACCTTGATGGTCGGCGCATCGTGGCCGGCATAACGCTGCAGCGCATCACTACGATCGCCGCGGCCGGCGAACCAGCCGAACGGCGACATCGACAGCCAGCCCGAGGCCATCCAGGTCAGGACGACAACACCAGCGATCAAGCCGCCGACATGATGCCACGCCATCCAGCCGCGATACGGCGTGACACGTCCGCCCGCATAGCGGCGGCGCAGGCCGGCGCGCAGCAAGCCGATCCAGATGCCGCTGAATGCCGTGACCATGCAGACGCCGGAGATCCAGATCACCACCTGCCGCCACAGCGGCGCGTCCTGCCGCAGCACGGTCAGATAGATCCAATGCGGAATCGCACCGAGCCAGTTCCAGACCCGCTCGTGCCGCGTGGTATCGAGCACGACCTCGCCGCTGCGCGAGGAGACATAGAGCTCGGTACCGGACGCATCGCCAAGATCGACCAGATACAGCGGCCGATCCGAATCGAACCGCGCCGTCACGCTCCATTGATCGCGCTCGACGGTGCCGAGCAGGGTCGGCGCCACCGCGGCGGGATGATGCCGCGCGACTGCGAACGCCTGCTCGGCCGTGATGCTGGTGATAGCCTGGCCGGTCACCGCCGAGATCGTCTGCCGCGGGCCTTTCCAGTCGGCGATCCGGTACACCGGCTCGTCGTTCAGCATCGTCAGGCGCAGCTCGCGCGGGTAGCGCGACAGGCCGGCTACCGCCATCGCCTGATCGGGCGACAGCAGCACGCGCGACCAGGCGATGTCGGGCAGCGCCGCGCGGCGCTCGTTCGTCGTGAGATTGGGGAAGGCGACGTACATCATCACCACGCCCGACACGAACCAGATCGCGAACAGCACGCAGGTTGCGATGCCGAGCCAGCGGTGGCCGAGATACAGCCACCGCTTCAGCCGCCGCACGGCGGAGCGCATCGTCAGAACTTCACGTTGTACGAAAGCTCCGCGGTGCGAGGCATGCCGAGCAGCCATTGCGAGGTATTGCCCGACGTCGCGTAGACGGTGTCGAACAGATTGTAGACCCGCAGTGCGAAGGTCTGCTGCGCGTCCGGTTTCCACATCAGCCCGGCATTGACGACGTTGTAGGCCGGCCGCACCAGCGTGTTGGCGTTGTCGGCCCAGGTATCACCGACGAGCTGCACGCCGGCATTAGCCGACCAGCCCGGCGCGAACGCCCAGGTCGCCCAGATGTTGCTGACGACCTGTGGCACATTGGCCGGCACGTTGCCGGCGTAGTTCACCGCCTGACCGCCGACGACCTGAACGAAATCGTCGTACTTGGCACGCAGCACCGCGACATTGGCGTCGAGCCGGATGGTGTCGGTGACCTTCAGCCCGGCCGAGGCTTCGATGCCGCGGGACGACTGCTGGCCGATCTGCAGCGGGTTGGTGTTGGCGGGATTCTGCGGATCGCGCGCCAACAGGTTGTTCTTGACGATCTGATAGGCCGCCAGCGTCCATTCGGCACGGCCGCCGGCGAGCTGCTGCTTGACGCCGATCTCGACCTGCTTGCCGGTCGACAGCGCGAAGTCGCGGTTCACGCCCGTCATGGTGATCAGATTGGTCACCGGATCGACCGCGGTCGAGTACTGGCCGTAGAACGCCAGGTCCGTGATCGGCGTATACACCAGCCCGGCGCGCCAGCTCGGCGCCGAATAGCTCTTCTCGAAGCTGTTCGACGGCGTCAGGAAGTCGGTGCGCTCGACGGTCGGATGATCCGACCGCACCCCGCCGACCACCGAGAGCTGATCGGTGAGGCTGAGACGATTTTCGGCGAACAGCCCGTATTGCATCGTCTGCGTATGGAAACTCGGCCGCGTCGGACTGACCGGCAGGAAGGAACCGGGGTCGAAATTATACGGCGTGACAGAGGACGCACCGGCATAAGGCGAATTGTTGGTGTGCGTGAAGGTGATGCGGTTGACGTCGAAGCCGGCGACGAACTCGTTGGCGAGGCCGAACACGTGGCCCTTGAAGGTGGTGTCGAAGCGGTTGCCGACCTGCTCCTGATCGTGGAAAATCTCGATATAGGAGCTGCGATTGATATTGCCGGTGGTCGGGCTGTAGGCGTAGCTCTCGACGTCCTTCCAGTGCCGGTGGGTGCTGAGATAGTAGCTGACGTTCTTTACCGAGATGCCCTCGGCGACGTCCCATTCGGTCTTGAGCTGGGTCCAGTTGTCGCGATAGCGGATCGAGGCGTCGCCGACATTGTAGTTCTGGAAGCGCAGCGATTCGTCGAGCCGGCCGTTCACCAGCGGGGTGCCGAAATAGCGCGACGGGCTGCGGTCGGCGTAGTCCTCGCTAAGCGTGAAGGCGAGGTTGTCGGCCGCCTGCACCCGCACCGAGCCGGACACCGCGACGTTGGACGTCTTGTCGCGATCGACCCAGCCGTCCGACATGTTGCCGATCGCGGCGAGCCGGTAGCTGACATTGGGATTGATCGGGCCGGTGCTGTCGACGGCCAGCCGCCGCGTCAGGTTGGTGTCGAGTGAGATCTCGGCCTCGTTGCGCGGCAGCCACGAGGGCTTCTTCGAGATCACGTTGATGGCGCCACCGATCGCGCCTTCGCCGTACATCACCGAAGCCGGGCCGCGCAGCACTTCGATGCGCTGCGCCGTCCAGGTGTCGAACGGATAGGTCATGGTGCCGGAGCCGACATACATCCGGGTGCCGTCATAGAGCGACATCACGGTGCCGTTGCCGGTGAAGCCGCGGGTGTTGAAGGCGAGGCCGCCATTTCCGGGCGCCGGGCTGGCCGTGAAGCCGGCCGCATTCTGTGTCACCGCGTCGATCACGCTGTGCTGGCCGCGCTCGGCAATGGTGTCGGCGGTGATGATCTCCACGCTCGCCGGCGTCTGCAGCGGCGTTAGATTGAGCCGGCTGGCGCTGGACGCCGGCGTGCCGAGGTTGAAGGTCGGCGGCGCGGCCCTGCTGGTCGCGGCGGCTTGGCTTTGCGCCGGGGCCGGCATCCCGGCGGGCCGTGCGGCGGCGCGGCGCTGGCGCGACGATCCGGCGCTCGCAGACGTGCGCGGCTTCGACGGCCGGACGCTTTGGCCTTCGACCACGATCGGGTCGAGGCCGCGTGCGGCGGTCTGGGCCTCGGCGGTGACCGGCCAGATCAGGGAGACGAAGGCGACGGAGGACAACAGGCGCCGGTTGCGCCCGGCGGCATTGAGGACAGGGGACATCATTTTGCTCGCGGCAAACGTGGCACGTCACCGCGAACGAGGTCTGGCCGCGGCGCGTGACGCCGCAGTTCGACACCCATCAGGACACCCCGCCCAATGTGCTCGCGTGTGACCACGACTGACGGCAGGTCTCCTGGCTCGCGGGTTGTCGCCTTTCGCCGCCTTCCCGGGCTGGTGGCCCAGTGGCGCTTGGCGAAAGGCTCGCCGCTCACAGTTGCGGGGGCAGCCGCGGATTCGGATTTCAGAAAATCCTCACCGCATTCCCTATTGATCCCTTGCGGGAACCGTCGCCGATTACCGTAGGCGCGGGCCGCGCAGGCTGTCAATGCGAACGCTCTGCCGGACCTGACTTGCAATTGGAGCAGCGGAAACTGAGAGGGTGCGCCCACGCGCATGCGCGCGCCGGCCTGACCTTCCTCGGGAAGCTGGAGATTCATCGTTACCTTTGTGGTCAGAAGAGCAGAGTAGCAACTGTAACGTTATAACGTTACATTCTGGAACTGCAACCGTCCGTCCTCTGGCTTATCGGGCGAGTTTCGACGGCGCATCCCGACGACACGCGAACCGCGCAAGCCGCGGGCACCACACGGCAAATCGCAAAAGTCCCGATCGTCATTGTTATTTCGCGATCTTTGCGTATATTGCGTCGCAACGCGTGCAAGTGCCCGGCCCCTGATTGGCCGGGCCTGTTTTTTGGAATTGCCCCACGCGTTTCAGACATAGGCAGACTGCGGCGCGCCTCCGGCGCCTCCGCTGGTGTGCCTGCAATCGCGCTGACGATTGGCAACCGGCCGCAGGACCCGACAGAGACACATGAACCTCCGTAACATCGCCATTATCGCCCACGTCGACCACGGTAAGACCACCCTCGTCGACAAGCTGCTGCAGCAGTCCGGCACCTATCGCGACAACCAGCGCCAGGTCGAACGGGCAATGGACTCGAACGACCTCGAGCGCGAGCGCGGCATCACCATTCTGGCCAAGTGCACCTCGGTGGTGTGGGGCGAGACGCACATCAACATCGTCGACACCCCCGGCCACGCCGATTTCGGCGGTGAGGTCGAGCGCATCCTGTCGATGGTCGACGGCGTGATCGTACTGGTCGACGCCGCCGAAGGCCCGATGCCGCAGACCAAATTCGTGGTCGGCAAGGCGCTCAAGCTCGGCCTCAAGCCGATCGTCGCGATCAACAAGGTCGACCGCTCCGATGCCCGCGTCACCGAGGTGGTCAACGAGGTGTTCGACCTGTTCGCGGCGCTCGACGCCACCGACGAGCAGCTCGACTTCCCGATCTTGTACGGCTCGGGCAAGAACGGCTGGATGTCGGACAAGCCCAACGGGGATTCGAGCGAAGGCATGAAGCCGCTGTTCGAGCTGGTGCTGAAGCACGTGCCGCCGCCGTCGGTCGAAGAGGGGCCGTTCCGTCTGCTCGGCACCATCCTCGAAGCCAACCCCTATCTCGGCCGCATCATCACCGGCCGCATCGCGTCCGGCACGTTGAAGCCGAACCAGGCCGTCAAGGTGCTGTCGCGTGACGGCAAGCTGGTCGAGTCCGGCCGCATCACCAAGATCCTCGCCTTCCGCGGCCTCGAGCGCGTGCCGCTCGACATCGCCGAAGCCGGCGACATCGTCGCGATCGCGGGCCTGACCAAGGGCACCGTCGCCGACACCTTCTGCGACCCGGCGGTCGATACCCCGATCCAGGCCCAGCCGATCGATCCGCCGACCGTGTCGATGTCGTTCATCGTCAACAACTCGCCGCTCGCCGGCACTGAAGGCGACAAGGTCACCAGCCGTCTGATCCGTGATCGCTTGATGCGCGAAGCCGAAGGCAACGTCGCGCTGCGCGTCGTCGAATCCGCCGACAAGGACGCGATGGAAGTCTCCGGCCGCGGCGAATTGCAGCTGGCGATCCTGATCGAAAACATGCGCCGTGAAGGTTTCGAACTCAGCGTGTCGCGCCCGCGCGTCGTGCTGACCCGCGACGAGAACGGCCAGCTCTTGGAGCCGGTCGAGGAAGTCGTGATCGACGTCGACGAGGAGTTCTCCGGCGTCGTGGTGCAGAAGATGAGCGAGCGCAAGGCCGAGATGATCGAGATGCGGCCGTCCGGCGGCAATCGTCTTCGCCTGGTGTTCTACGCGCCGACCCGCGGCCTGATCGGTTACCAGGGCGAACTGATGACCGACACCAAGGGCACGGCCATCATGAACCGCCTGTTCCACAACTACCTGCCGTATCGCGGCGAGATCCAGGGCCGCCGCAACGGCGTCCTGATCTCCAACGATCAGGGTGAAGCGGTCGCCTATGCGATGTTCAAGCTGGAAGATCGCGGCCCGATGATGATCGAGCCGGGCTGGAAGGTCTACAAGGGCATGATCGTCGGCGAGCACACCCGCGACAACGATCTCGAGATCAACGTGCTCAAGGGCAAGCAGCTCACCAACATCCGCACCACCTCGAAGGACGAGGCGGTCCGCCTCACCCCGCCGATCCGCATGACGCTGGAAAAGGCGCTGGCCTATATCGAGGACGACGAGCTTGTCGAGATCACGCCGAAGTCGATCCGGCTGCGCAAGCGCCTGCTCGACCCCAACGAGCGCAAGCGCGCCGAGAAGAGCAAGCAGGCGGTCGCCTGATCCCCTCCCGCCACCTCGTCATTGCGAGGAGCGAAGCGACGAAGCAATCCAGCGCCATGCGTGGGGCTGGATTGCTTCGCTCCGCTCGCAATGACGGTGAGAGGTCGTCGTTTCGATCTCAGCGACGTTGGAACTTCATGCGGATCGGATAGTCTGTTTCGTCCTGACCCCGCTTCCGGCCCGTTGCTGTAGACCATGTCCCTCCCCTCTCCCATCGACGTCGCCATCATCGGCGCCGGCGCCGCAGGTCTCGGCGCGGCCCGCGCGCTGGAAGGCTCCGGCCTGTCGGTCATCGTGCTGGAAGCACGCGACCGGATCGGCGGCCGCGCATTCACCAAAATGGTCACACCCGATATCGCATTCGACGTCGGCTGCGGCTGGCTGCATTCGGCGGATGAGAACTCCTTCGTCGGCATTGCCAAGCAACTCGGCATCGCCATCGACAAGACGCATCCGCCGTGGGGCGAAGCGAGCTTCGGCGACGTGTTTCCGAAGCGCGAGCGCGCCGCCTTCGGAAAGGCGATCGACAAGTTCTACGACCGGGTCTGGCGCGCTTCGAAGAAGAAGGCTGACGCGCCGGCCGCGACGTTGCTCGAACCGGACGATCCGTGGAATCCGATGATCGACGCAGTGTCGACCTATGTGAACGGCGCCGAACTCGACCGCGTCTCGATCCACGATCTCGAAGCCTATCGCGACACCGGCATCAACTGGCGAATTCGCGCAGGCTACGGCGCGCTGATCGCCGCCTATGGGGCGCCCTGCCCCGTGGTGCTGAATTGCGCGGTCGAGCTGATCGATCACAGCGGGCTGAGCCTCAAACTAACAACCACGCAGGGCACGCTCACCGCCGGCAAAGTGATCATCACGGTGCCGACCAATCTGATCGCCGACGAGGCGATCCGATTCACGCCCGAGCTGCCCGCCAAGGTTGACGCCGCCCGCAACCTACCGCTCGGCGTCGACGACAAGGTGATGCTCAAGCTGTCCGACCCGAACGGCTTTCCCGCCGACGGCAATCTGCGCGCTGCCACGATGCGCACCGCGATGGGGACTTATCACTTACGTCCGTTCGGCCTCGATTGCATCGAAGGCTTTTTCGGCGGCCGTTTTGCGCGCGAACTGGAAGACGCGGGCGACGGCGCCTTCGCGGCGCAGGCGATCGACGAAATCGCCGAGCTGCTCGGCAACGACATCCGCCGCAAGCTGTCGCCGCTTGCCGAATCGCGCTGGGCGAACGACCCTTTCGCACGCGGCGCTTACTCGCACGCGCTGCCGGGCCATGCCGGCGCCCGCGCAGTACTGGCGGCGCCGGTCGACGGCCGGCTGTTCTTCGCCGGCGAAGCCACCTCGCCGCATTTCTTCTCCACCGCCCACGGCGCCCGCGATTCGGGCGAACGCGCGGCGCGCGAAGTGGTGTCGCGGACCTAATCGGTTCGCGGAGCTTTCGCTGCAATGCGTAAAGTTTGACAGGCGAACCGGCCGGATCTGTCCGATTCCGGAACAGGTTCGTCTCCTGTGGTGCAGAAAGTCCACATGTTAACCGATAATTAAGGTTGGACCTTGAAGCCGCGCCGCTGACTTGCTTTGATCGGGTCATGAGCACAACGCTGATCGAGGTTCGGCCGGCCAGGGCTGCGGACGCTTCCGCGGTCGCGGCCACCCATGACGAGGCTTGGCGGTCTGCCTACCAGGGCATCATCCCTGGGGCCGAGTTGGAGAAGCTGATCAATCGCCGTGGCCCGACCTGGTGGGACTCGGCGATCCGCAAAGGCAGCCGTGTCAGCGTGCTGTGCTTCGGCGACAAGGTCGCCGGCTACGCCAATTACGGCCGCAACCGCGCCCGCAGCCTGCATTTCGACGGCGAGATCTACGAGCTGTATCTGCGGCCGGAATTTCAGGGCCTCGGCTTCGGCGGCCGGCTGTTCGCCGCCGCGCGCCGCGATCTGGTGCAGAGCGGCCTGAAGAGCATGGTGATCTGGGCGTTGTCCGAGAACGAGCCGGCGACCGAGTTCTACCGGGCGCTGGGCGGCCGGATGGTGGCGCGTTCATCGGAACGGTTCGGAGAGAAGTCGCTCGACAAGGTGGCGTTCGCCTGGAGCAACTGACGATAATTTCGCCCGGCGCTGTCGACGTTTGCGCTGGCGAACGGCCCGGGCTCGGGCTATTCGGGATGCCCCTGTAATCTTATCCCCGGAGTACCCGATGCGCCTCGACGCAATTCCCGTCGGCGTCAACCCGCCTCATGATGTCAATGTGATCATCGAGGTCCCCGTCGGCGGCGAGCCGATCAAATACGAGATGGACAAGGACGCCGGCACCCTGGTGGTTGACCGGTTTCTTTATACCGCCATGCGCTATCCGGGGAACTACGGATTCATTCCGCACACGCTGTCCGACGACGGCGATCCGTGCGACGTGCTGGTCGCCAACACGCGCGGCATCGTGCCCGGCGCGATGATGAGCGTGCGTCCGGTCGGCGTGCTGTTCATGAGCGACGAGGCCGGCCACGACGAGAAGATCATCGCGGTGCCGTCGTCGAAGCTGACCCAGCGCTACGACCGCATCAAGACCTACTCCGACCTGCCCGACATCACCCTGCAGCAGATCCAGCACTTCTTCGAACACTACAAGGACCTCGAGCCCGGCAAATGGGTGAAGGTGCTGCGCTGGGGCGGCGCCGAAGACGCCCACCAGCTGATTCTCGAAGGCATCGAGCGCGCCAAGGCCGCGAAGGCTGCGAAGGCCTGAAGCCCCTGCGGCGGCCACCCGGGAGACTGCGATGCGCCGTCTGCTGAAATGGATCCGCAACATCGTGGCGATCGCGCTGGTCGCGATCGCCGGCCTCGCCGCGGTGCTGGCCTACAACGCCTACCGGCAGCCGTCGCGCCAGATCGCGGTCGAGGCCGTAGCGCCGATCGCAATCGACGAATCCGGCGCGGCGCAGCGGCTCGCCGAAGCGATCCGCTTCCAGACCATCTCCAACTTCCTCAATCCCGAGCAGGACGCCGACGCGCTGCGCGGGCTGCAGGCCCACATCCAGGCGAGCTTCCCGGCGCTGCACGCCGCCGCGCAGCGCGAGGTCGTCAACGGCAAGAGCCTGCTCTACACGTGGCAGGGCTCGGATCCCAGCGCCAAGCCGATCGGGCTGCTGGCGCACCAGGACGTGGTGCCGATCGCACCGCGCACCGAGCAGGATTGGGAGCACAAGCCGTTCGACGGCGTGATTGCAGACGGTTTCGTCTGGGGCCGCGGCTCGTGGGACGACAAGGGCAACCTCTACGCCATGCTCGAAGCCGCCGAGCTGATGGCCAAGCAGGGCTTCCGGCCGAAGCGCACGATCTATTTCGCCTTCGGCCATGACGAGGAAGTCTCCGGCCTGCGCGGCGCCAGGCAGATCGCCGAACTACTGGCCGCCCGTAAAGTCCGGCTCGACTTCGTCCTCGACGAGGGCCTGCTGATCACCGAAGGCGTGATGAAGGGGCTCGATCAGCCCGCCGCGCTGATCGGCGTCGCCGAGAAGGGCTACGCCACACTGGTGCTGACCGCCCGCGGCACCCCCGGCCATTCCTCGATGCCGCCGCGCGACACCGCGATCGGCATGCTGGCGGCCGGGCTGACGCATCTCGAGGACAACCGGCTGCCGATGCGAATTCGCGGCTCGGTCGCCGAAATGTTCGACACGCTGGCGCCGGAGATGCGCGGCTTCAACCGCGTGGTGCTGTCGAATCTGTGGCTGTTCCGGCCGCTGCTGCTGCGCGAATTCGCCAAGAGCGGCGCAACCGCCGCGATGGTGCAGACCTCCACGGCGCTGACCGTGTTCAACGCCGGCGACAAGGACAACGTGCTGCCCGGCGTCGCCGAAGCCAGCGTCAATTTCCGGCTGCTGCCCGGCGACACCCAGGCCAGCATCACCGATCATGTCCGTAGCAGCGTCGCAAACGACAAGATCGAGATCAAGCCGTTCGACGGCAATTTCGACCCGCCTCCGGTGACCGGCACCGCAAGCCGGTCCTACGCCATGCTCAATCGCACCATCCGCGAGGTCTTCCCGGACGTCGTCGTCGCGCCCGGGCTGATGATCGCCGCGACGGACTCGCGACACTATGCGGACATTGCCGACAACATCTTCCGGTTCTCGCCGGTGCGTGCCAATTCCGAAGACCTCAAGCGCTTCCACGGCACCAACGAGCGCCTTAGCATCAAAAACTACGCGGACATGATCCGGTTCTACGTCCGGCTGATGCAGGCGACGGCGGGGTGAGTCGAAAGCCTTTCCGTCATTGCGAGCGAAGCGAAGCAATCCAGAGGCGCCGAGCACGGGGCTCTGGATTGCTTCGTCGCTTCGCTCCTCGCAATGACGGGGAGAGGCGCGAGCTCACACCGCCGGCTTCGGCAATCCGTGGATCGCGCTGGCGGCGCGGACGGTGTTGACCAATAGGCACGCCACCGTCATCAGGCCGACGCCGCCGGGGACCGGCGTAATCGCGCCGGCGACTTCCTTGGCTTCGTTGAACGCGACGTCGCCGAGCAGCTTGTCCTTGCCGCCG
Source organism: Rhodopseudomonas sp. AAP120 (assembly GCF_001295845.1). Classification (GTDB taxonomy): domain Bacteria; phylum Pseudomonadota; class Alphaproteobacteria; order Rhizobiales; family Xanthobacteraceae; genus Rhodopseudomonas. The sequence continues at coordinate 29,298 of NZ_LJIC01000074.1, forward strand.
TCGGGCGACGGCGTGCGGTTGATGCCGACGTCGATCACGGTGGCGCCCGGTTTGATCCAGTCGCCCTTCACCATCTCGGCCTTGCCGACCGCCGCGAACACCAGATCGGCCTGACGGCACAGCGCCGGCAGATCGCGCGAGCGCGAATGCGCGATCGTCACCGTGGCATTCTCATTGAGCAGCAGCTGCACCAGCGGCTTGCCGACTAGATTGGAGCGGCCGATCACGATCGCATTCATGCCTTCCAGCGAAGCGTGGACCTGCTTGGCCATGATGATGCAGCCGAGCGGCGTGCACGGCGTCAGCGCAAACAGCCCGGAGGCGAGCCGGCCCGCATTGGTGGGGTTGAGGCCGTCGACATCCTTGGCCGGATCAATCGCGTCGATCACCGCGGTCGAATCGAGGCCCTTCGGCAGCGGCAATTGCACCAGGATGCCGTGCACCGCCGGGTCGGCGTTGAGCTTGCCGATCAGCGCCAGCAGCTCGGCCTGCGGCACGTCGGCCGGCAGCCGGTGCTCGAACGACGCCATGCCGGCTTCCTGGGTCTGCTTGTGCTTGGAGCGGACATAAACCTCCGAGGCCGGGTCGCTGCCGACCAGCACGACCGCCAGACCCGGCGTGATGCCGTGATCGGCCTTGATCCGCGCGACTTCGTCGGCCACGCGGGCGCGCAGCTCGGCTGAGATGATCTTTCCGTCGATGATCCGGGCCGTCATGGGATCCCCCTCAGAGTCGAAACAAAAAGCCTCTCCGACCGGAGAGGCGAATGCCGTGCGCCCTCGAGGGCCTCCCGTTCGATCGGCTCAGTCGGGCTTTGCTGCCGTCAACTGGCGCAGCGCCTCGCCGAGCTTCTTCGGATCGCCATCGACTGCGATCTGTTTTTGCCGCGAGGTCGCCCCCGACAATAGCCTGACGTCGCGCTTGGCGACGCCGAGCGATTTGGCCAGCAGCTCGATCACCGCCCGGTTGGCCTCACCGCCATCGGCGATCGCCCGGACCCTGACCTTCACCACGCTGCGGCCATCCGACAGCGTCTCCACGCCGTCGATGTCGTCGCGGCCGCCCCGCGGCGTGACCCGCACCGCCACAGCCACGCCCTGAGCAGAATACCGCCAAGCCTCCGCCATGGAAACTCCGAGGCCGTTCGGTCAGCGGTTCAGAACACCGCCGGGTAGATGTAATAGGTGATCACCCGCTGCAGGAACATGATGATCAGGATCAGGATGATGGGCGAGATGTCGAGGCCGCCGAGCGACGGCAGCAGATTCCGGATCGGCGCCAGCAGCGGCTCTGTGATCCGGTAAAGGAATTCCGACACCGCCGAGACGAACTGGTTGCGGGTGTTCACGACGTTGAAGGCGATCAGCCACGACAGAATCGCCGAGGCGATCAGCAGCCAGATGTACAGATCGAGAATGATGAGGATGATGTCGAGAATGGCGCGCATGGCGGGGAAGAGCTCGCGGGTTCGAACGCGGAAGGGCTGTGCCGTAAATATCGGTTCGCTCCCGCCCAAACAAGGGAACTCAAAGCAATAAAGCCCGATGACAATGACGTGTCAGAAGCCGCTGCACGTCCTTGACTTGGCGTTCGCCGGCACTGTAAATGGCGGCGTTCGCTGATCGGTGCCCTGCGCACCGACCGCGGAGGGGCCATAGCTCAGCTGGGAGAGCGCGTCGTTCGCAATGACGAGGTCGGCGGTTCGATCCCGCCTGGCTCCACCACGCTTCGCCGACGTCGCGTGGCACAGAACGATCCCAGCATAACTCCGCAGCCTCGTCCTTCCGCAAGCATCTGCCGTTCGGCAGAGGTTTCCGCAGACAGCGCCCGCCGCTCATGGTGAGGAGCGTAGCGCAGCTGCGCGTCTCGAACCATGAGGCAGCAGGGACTCGCGGCCATCCTTCGAGACGCCCGGCGCCGCCCTTAGGGCTTTGCCGGGCTCCTCAGAACGAGGTTGGTGGTTTTGCAGAGGCTTTCAACAATGGGGTCCGCTCTCAGGCGCTCTTGAACTGCGGCGGGCGTTTCTCGACGAAGCTGGCGACGCCTTCCTTGAAATCGTCGCTGGCGAGCGAAATCGCCATTTCGCGGTTCGCCTCAATGGTCGCTTCCGCCAGCGTCTGAAACGGCACTTCGTAAAGCTGACGCTTGATCACCCGCATCGAGGCCGGCGCCACGTTGTCGGCGAGATCGCGCGCATACGCATAGGTCTGCTCGCGCAGTTGGTCGGCCGGATACAACCGGTTGACCAGCCCCATGCGCAGCGCTTCGTCCGCCGAGACGCGGCGTGCCGACAACAGCAAATCGAGCGCGTTGGCATGGCCGACGATGCGCGGCAGCATCCAGGAGATGCCGTGCTCGGCGATCAGCCCGCGCCGCGCGAAAGCGGTGGTGAACACCGCGCTGTCTGCCGCGAAGCGAATGTCGCAATACAGCGCGTGCACGAGGCCGATGCCGGCAGTGGCGCCGTTGAGCATGCCGATGATCGGCTTGCCGATCGCCGGGTAGAACGCGTAGCGGGTCTGCCAGTCGGCGCGGCGGTTCATGTCGAACGCCGGCAGCGCCGAGGCGCGGCGGATATCGGCCGGGTCGATCTTCTGCAGCACCTCCATGTCGGCGCCGGCACAGAAGCCGCGGCCGGCCCCGGTCAGCACGATCACCCGCACGTCGGCATCGGCCGCCGCGGTCTCCATCGCCTCGCGCACCTCGCGCTCCATCACCGGCGTCCAGGCATTCATCCGGTCCGGCCGATTGAGCGTGATGGTGGCGATCCGGTCGGCGACGTCGTAGAGGATGTGCTCGGTGCTCATCGTGTCTCCCTTTCTTGCTTTTTGTTGCGCCCTTGATGTGGGCCGTCTTGATGAAGTCGTTGGAGGCCGGTCAGTCGCCGCGTGAGCCTTTCGGGCGGGCCAGATAGGCCTTGGTTTCCGGGCGCTCCTGCAGCCAGCCGGACCAGCGGCCGAACACTTTGGCCATGCGCTCCGGCGCAACGCCGAGCTGCTGCATCGCCACGCCGCCATTGACCGATTCGCGATACTCGGCGATCAGCCCGCCGCGCAGCACGAAGCGGCTCATGCCGTCGATCACCACGCGGCGCCCGGCGAACTCCGGAATGGTCGAGGTGAAGCTCGACAGCGACCAGGCGTAGCCCTGCGTGCCGTCGCACACCGGATCGAACATCTCCCAGCGATAATCGGTGGCGTCGCGGTGAAACAGGCCCTGCATCATCTGGGCGATATCGGCGCGGCCGGTGTGCGGGCCGTAGATGTAGTCGTGATACACGGCGTCGTCGGTGAAATGCGCTGCGAAACGCACGCCGTCGCCGGATTCGGCCGAGCGCGTGAAGTCTTCCAGCAACCGCGCGAAGTCCTCGCTGGTCATGCCGCCTCCCCTGCTACGCCGGTCGTTCGTGCCGACGCTTGTCGAGAGACTAAAGCAGATCAGGGCAGGATTGGAAGGATCGGCTCAGCGCTGACGCTGCTGATAGGCGCCGGCCGCCGCGAGGATGAAGCCGCGCGGGAAGAAGCGCAGCAGGAACGGCACGATCTTGACACCGAGTCCAGGCAGCACCAGCCGCTTGTTGTTCATCAGGCCCTGATAGCCTTGCCGGGCGACTTCCGCGGGCGAGACGTTGAGCACCGCCGAATCGAAGCCCGGCTCGAAGCCGGCGCGCACCTGGAACTCCGTCGGCACCGGGCCCGGACAGATCGCGGTGACCCGGACGCCCTTCTTGCCGAGCTCCTGATGCAGCGCTTCGCTCAGCGACAGCACATAAGCCTTGGAGGCGTAGTACACCGCCATTCCGGGTCCCGGCAGAAAGCTGGCGATCGAGGCGACGTTGAGAATACCGCCGCGCAGCCTGGCGACGCTATCGGCGAAGCGTAGCGACAGGTCGGTGAGCGCCCTGACATTGACGTCGATGATGCCAAGCTGGTCGCAGCGGTCCATCTCGGCGGCCCGGCCGAACAGTCCGTAGCCGGCATTGTTGACCAGATACTCGACCTCGACCCCGGCCTCGGCAAGCCTGGCGACGATCTCGTCGACGCTGTCGGGCCGCGCCAGATCGCAGGCGATGATGATCGGTTCCGGGCCGCCTTTGGCCTTGATCTCGGCAGCCAACGTCTCCAGCCGGTCGGCCCGGCGCGCCACCAGCGCGACCCGATGGGCATTCGCGGCGAAGATACGCGCCAGTTCCGCACCGATACCGGCCGATGCGCCCGTAATCAAAGTCACACGTTCAGTCACGATTCAGACTCTTGCATAGGAGGCCGGACGGCCGCCGGATCATCGCTAGGCCTTAGGCAAGATGCAAGCAGCGTGCAAGGCCGTTCGCTAAGCGACCCGGCCTCTCCCGCAGCAATCGGCGGCAAAACCCGCTCTGCGAGTACCGGTTGGGACGATCATGACAAATCGGTAATAGGTAGCGTGCCGCGCGCCGGCTTAGTTCGCCGGGTCCGGCTCGGCATGCTGAGCGGCGACCTGCCGCTTCAGATTGACCCGGTCGCGCGACGAGACCGCGAGCAGATCGGCGGCACGCCACACCACGTTCTCTTCGAATTCCGTGACGTTGCCGTCGGCAAACACCAACTCCCACATCATTTCGATGATGCGCAGCCGTCCTTCTTCGTTGACCGACCGCATGATCACGCTGGTGAAGTGGTAGAGATCGACGGCCTCGCCCTCGACCAGCATGGCGGATTCGATCAACCGGCTGGCGGTCGCGGGATCGAGGTTGAAACGCGTTTCGAGCAGCGAATGCAGCTTGCGCCGCTCGACCTCGGACGGCTCACCATCGAGTGAAATGACGTGGATGAGCAATGCGGTGGCGGCCAAGCGATAGCCGCCGTCGTCGAAATTCAGCTCGTCGGGCGCGGTCGGTGCAACCACGTCGGAAATGAATTGGCGCAGTTTATCCAGCATCGCTCTCGAACTTTCGCAGGGGGACGAGACTAGGCCCGATCTATGACGTGGAATCGTAACGTCGGCAATCGGAGGCGGTTCCCCGCCGCCGGATGACACTTTGTCAATGTCGCCAATGCGTTAAGGAATCTCATAGACCAGCACCTTGTCGGCGATGCCGCGCAGAGCGGCGTGCTTCTCGATCGGCGCGATCGCCTGCTCGTCCAGAATCCTGGTCACCGCCGGAGCGTCGATCACCGCCCCGGTGAGGTGGATCGCCTGCGTGGTGGCAAGGCCGAGTACCCGCGCGGCGATATTGACGGTCTGGCCGAAGTAATCCTGCCGGTCGTTGAGCATCACCGCCAGACACGGCCCTTCATGGATGCCGATCTTCACCACCAGATCCTTGGTGCCGCGCTCCGCGTTGAGCGCATCCATCGCCTTGCGCATCCGCAATGACGCCGCCAGCGCATGCTCCGGACGATTGAACGTCGCCATCACGGCGTCGCCGATGGTCTTCACCACCGCGCCCTTCTCGGCCGCGATGATCTCCAGCAGCGCGCGGAAATGTGCCCGCACCAGATCGAACGCCGCGAGGTCACCGACGCGTTGATACAGCGCTGTGGAGCCCTTGAGGTCGGTGAACAGGAAAGTCAGCGAGGTGATCTTCAGCCGCTGATCGGCCGTGAGATTGTCGGCCTTGAAGACGTCGCGGAAGGTCTGGTTGGTCAGCATCCGCTTGGCGGTGAGGATGGGCTTGCGCTTGCCCAGCAGCGTATGCAGCGCGTCGGCCGCGACCCACACGGCCGGCAACACGCGAGTCTCGGCGTTATTGGTCAGCGTCAGCTTCAACGGCCCGGGCTGCAGCGACAGCGTCGGCGTCAGCGCATGGCTGCGGTCGTAGCTGAGCGCCACCGACCTCACCTCGTCAGTGCGTTCTCCCTGCACGTCGATGAACTGCGCCGCATGGGTCACCGGCTCGAATACGATGATGAACTCGGCCGGCAGCTCGAGCGACAATTCGGCGGTCTGGCCGGGCGCGATCTCAACGGCCGCGAGCGTGTCCTGATCCGACAGCCGCGCCAGCACCTGCTCGTCGATCTCGATGCCGGAGCTCCAATACACCTGCCGTGTGTAGTCCCACAGCGGCAGCTTATCGGGATCGTGCGCACCGATCGTCCGCACCGAGGGGTGCACCGTGAAGGCCGCCTCGACCTGATCGTCGAGCGAGGCCTCGTAACCCTTGGCGCACAGTGCGCAGATGTATTCCTCGTGGCGCAGCGCCTTGAGCGATGGATGGCTGTCGAGCACGCCGCTGCAGCCCGGGCACAGCACGTTCCAGCTCATGTCGAACAGGCCGAGCTGCGCGGCGTGCAGGAAGCCGGAAATCACTTTCTCTTCGTCCAGCCCGGTGCGGCTGGCGAATTCCAGCAGATTGATGCGGTTGAGATCGCGATCCTCGCCGCTCGCGATCAGTTCGGCGATCGCGTCGACGACGCGCGGATCGGTGGTCTGGCGCAGCACGGCATAAAGGGGGCGGACGTCGGTCATGGGCCTCATCTAGGTGGCGTCCGGCCCGCGGCCAAATGACGCCTGGTTGATCAGCGGCGGGTGAGCCGGAACGCCGGCGAGCGATCCGGCTGGGTGGTGACGACGCCGATCGGCATCACCGGGGCGCGGTCGATCAGCTCGACCCGGAAGGCGGAGATGATCCGGGCGAGCGCCAGCGTCGCCTCCACCAGCGCGAAATGTGCCCCGATACAGACCCGCGGCCCGACGCCGAACGGCAGATAGGCCATGCGGTCCGGTGGCGTCGCGCCGGACAGGAAGCGCGCCGGCATGAAGGCGTTCGGATTGTCCCACAGTCTCTCGTGCCGATGCAGCAGCCACGGCGCGATCAGGATCACGTCATGCTTGCGGATCGGTTCGCCGGCGACGGTGTCGGGGCCGGCCGCGGCGCGGGCGATCAGGAACGCCGGCGGATAAAGCCGCAGCGTTTCGTCCAGCACCGCACGGGTGAACGGCAGCTTGTCGAGCGACTCCGTTTGGCCGGCGGCGCGGGCTTCTTCGGCGACATCGTTCTGCGTGTCCGGATCGAGCGCCAGCATGTACAGCGCCCAGAACAGCGCGGTCGCGGTGGTCTCGTGGCCGGCCAGGATCATGGTGGCGACCTGGTCGCCGAGCTGATCGTCGGAGAACGCCTCGCCGGTCTCCGGGTCGCGGGCAGCGAGCATGAGGTCGAACAAATCGCGCGGCGGCGCGCCGTCGGTCTTGCCCGCGGCACGGCGGGCAGCGATCAGCTCGCGCACGAATTTGGTCCAGCGCCTGCGGAAGAAGGCGCGCGAAACATCCTGCGGGCTCGGCCAGCCGAGCGGCAGCAGCAGGTCGAGGAAGCGCGGACTCGCCAGCTTCATGCCGTATTCGATGACGAAGTCGCGCAGCTGCTGGCCGTGCCGGCCCATCCCGAACGAGAACATGGTCCGCCCGGCGATCTCCAGCGCCAGCCGCTGCATCGCCTCGCGCAGATCGACCGGCGCGCCGGCGCCGCGCTCGAATTCGGTGATCATTTCCTCGGTGGCCGAGATCATATGCGGCACCAGCATGCCGACCGCGCGCGGCGTGAACGCCGGCGCCAGCGTGCGGCGCTGATGCTTCCAGGCGCGGCCCTCGGCGAGCAGCAGCCCTTGGCCGAGGATCGGCCGCAGCACGCGAATGCCCGCTGCGGTGCGGGTGTAGTTCTCGTAATTGTCGATCAGCACATGCCGGATGTCGTCCGGCCGGTTGAGAATGTAGCTGGCGTGATTGAAGAACCGCCCCTTGATGACGTCGTCTTCATAGGCGCGCTGGCCCCAGCTGGCGATCGCGTTGTGGCGGATCGCGGCGAGCCGGCCGAGCGCGGTCATGCCCTCCGGCGCGCGCGGCGGCGTCGGCGGCACCAGCGGCGCGCGCTCGGCGAGGTCGAAGGACTCGGCTAGGCTCACGGCGCACTCCTGCGGTTCGGTTCCGCCCCTGCGATTGAAGGTAAGATGCAATCCCGGCGTCGAAAAGGCCGGCCGGCGGTGGGAGACTCCCGAGGCGGCTGTTCCGGAGCCCGGCGCCTTTGGCTGTCCCTCTGCGTGATCCTGAAATGCTGCGACCGCGGCAGCATCCTCTCCTTCGCCTGATTTGTTGAATTGCAGCAGCCGTTTGCGCCGTTGAACCGCCCGTTTGGCACTGGACAGGCGCAAAGGTTCGCAGGCATCACTGCACCAGCTCCGCGCCGGGCATGGCGAGGATAACCTCCGAAGGGAAGGCTTTGATGTCGGGCAGGTCCAAGCGAGGCGCATTTGCAGCTGGCGGCGTCGCGGCGCCGCTGCGTTACGCGCTTTTCCGACGGATCTGGCTGGCCAGCCTGCTGTCCAATCTCGGCCTGATGATCAACGGCGTCGGCGCCGCCTGGGCGATGACCCAGATGACCTCCTCGGCCGACAAGGTGGCGCTGGTGCAGACCGCCTTGATGCTGCCGATCATGCTGGTGGCGATGCCGGCCGGGGCGATCGCCGACATGTACGACCGCCGCCGCGTCGCGCTGGCGTCGCTGACGCTGGGCCTCGCCGGCGCCGTGGCGCTGTCGGTGCTGGCGCATTTCGGCCTGGTGACGCCGGAGATCCTGCTCGGCTTCTGCTTCGTTATCGGCCTCGGCATGGCGCTGTTCGGGCCGGCCTGGCAGGCCTCGGTGTCCGAACAGGTGCCGCCCGACGCGCTGCCGGCGGCGGTGGCGCTGAACGGCATCAGCTACAACATCGCCCGCAGTTTCGGCCCGGCGGTCGGCGGCATCATCGTGGCGGCCGCCGGCGCGGTCGCGGCGTTCGCCGCCAATGCGGTGCTGTATCTGCCGCTGCTGGTGGTGCTGTTCCTGTGGCGACGCGTCAGCGAGCCGCCGCGGCTGCCGCCGGAGCGGCTCAACCGCGCGATCGTCTCCGGCGTGCGCTACATCACCAATTCGCCCTCGATCCGGATCGTGCTGACGCGGACGCTGATCACCGGCATCGCCGGCTCGTCGGTTCTGGCACTGATGCCGCTGGTGGCGCGTGACGTGCTCAAGAGCGGCGCCGAGACCTATGGCATCCTGCTCGGCGCCTTTGGGGTCGGCGCGGTGCTCGGCGCGCTCAATGTCGGCTCGGCGCGCGAGCGGCTCGGCAGTGAGGGCTCGATCCGCGCCTGCACCGTGATCATGGGCGTCGCACTGGCGGTGATTGCGCTCAGCCACTCGGCGGTGCTGACCGCCGCCGCGCTGGTGGTCGCCGGCGCAGTGTGGATGCTGGCGATCGCACTGTTCAATATCGGCGTGCAGCTGTCGGCGCCGCGCTGGGTGGCGGGCCGTTCGCTGGCGGCGTTCCAGGCCTCGATCGCCGGCGGCGTCGCGATCGGCAGCTGGCTGTGGGGCCATGTGGCGGATCTCGCCGGCGTCGAGCTGTCGATGCTGATCTCCGCCGCCACCATGCTGATTTCGACCCTGCTCGGCCTGTTCCTGCGGATGCCGTCGGTCGGCACCCAGATCGCCGACGCCGACCTGCTGGCCGACCCCGAGGCCAAACTTGCGGTGACGCCGCGCAGCGGACCGATCGTGATCGAGATCGACTATCGGATCGCTGCCGAAGACGCCCGCACGTTCTATGGCGTGATGCAGCAGGTGCAGCTCAGCCGCCAGCGCAACGGCGCCTACGACTGGTCGATCTCGCGCGACATCGGCGATCCTGAGCTGTGGACCGAGCGCTACCACTGCCCGACCTGGCTGGACTATCTGCGCCAGCGCAATCGTTCGACCCAGGACGATCGCGCGCTGCACCAGCGGGCGATGGCGTTCCACCGCGGGCCGGACGATATCCGGGTCCGGCGCATGCTGGAGCGGCCGTTCGGCTCGGTGCGATGGAAAGAAGAGTCGCCGGACCGCGCGACGGCAACCGAGGTGTTGCCGGTCGCGGGCGTCAGCGGCGGATCGACCTGAGCGGCCGATCGGCGAGGCGATTACTGGCCGTGATCGGTCAGCACCTTGGCGCAGGTCTTGCTGAGCCGCGCGCGGTTCTTCTGCAGGCAGCCGAGAATGACGCCGTCGCCCTGATCCATCACGGCACGGCAGAAACGCGAGACATCGCGGCCGCAGCCCGGGTCGGGCCGGCTCGATTGGGCCTGAGCGGTGGACGCCAGCAACAGCAAGGCAACCACTGAACCAACGACTTTCAACATCGGGCAAGTTCCGTATCGAGAATTGACGAAGCGATTAGCAAGTCGTTAGCCGTATTGTTTGTTCCTTGACCTCCGGTTGCCGAGGCGGCCTTGGCGCCGCCTTCACCCAGTTCGGCACGCACTAACCATCGCCCGGAACGATCACCGTCGGCTTGGTCATTTCGACCACGTCCTTGGCCTGGTCGGTCAGCACGCGAAATTGCGTCTGCAGAAATTCGGTCTGGATCCGGACGACGTCCTGAAAATCCTTGGCGTGCAGCAATTGCTGGGAGAAATCGAACGTCGCCTCGACGTTGCGCTCGACGTAGTTCTTCAGGGCGGAGGCTTGGCTGCTGCTCCCGACCGGGGTCACCGACAGGCTCTTTTCGATGAACTGCAGGTAGTTGTTCATCGCGCCACGCGCCTGCTCGAGATTTTTCGACATCATGTTGAGAATGACGTCGGACGATTTGGTGTCTGCCATCGCGGTCTCCTCCAGCATCGGGCGCACTACGTATTCATGTCCAAATCGCCCACGTCGTCCAGCGGCGGCGGGGGCGATTTGCAAAGATGGCTAATCAGCAGACCGGATCGGCCGGCGGCTGTCAGTTGAAGCGGGCCCGATCGAGCTGATCGGTCGCCTTCTGGGCGCGGTAGATCTCGCTGACGTACCAGGCCAGCACGATCAGCGTGGCGATCCGCACCACCGACACCGGCAGCATCAGGCTGAAGGCCACGATCAGCAGCGCCACGGCGGCCGCCTTCAGCACCTTCAGCCGGTCGTCGAAGATCGGCAGGAACCAGATCTTGTTTTCTTCCGCCCAGAACGGCGGCTTGACGCGATGCAGGCCGTAGCGCGCCCAGGTATCCTTGAAGCCGAGCTCATAGGACCACACCAGATACAGCGTGACCCAGAACGACAGGAAAGCAACGACGACGGACATCGGTCCGGCGGCGAAGCCGATGACGATCAGCACGGCGAGCGCCAGTGCGAGAAACCATTTTTGCATCGGTTTGACCCTTGAGACTGCGGAGGGCTCCGCCGCCGGTCCGCCGGCCGCGCAGCCCTCCTGAAAACTTCCCGCGCCTATTTGCGGGCGCAGGACACCACGATGGACGTCGAGGACGGACCGCAGCTTGCCGTGATCTGCCCGTTCTCCACCACAAGACTTTCGCTGAACTTGGCCCCGGTCGAGCCGATGCAGATCGCCGAGATCAGCGCCTCGTCGGCCTCGCAAGTGGTGGGACAGCCATTGGCCGAGCACGACGACGAGGTCACGGTGCGGAATGCGGGCGGTGGCGGCGGCGCGGGCGCCACCGGCGTCGCGGCGACAGCGGGTTCGATCAGCACGGCACGCGTGCCGGCACGTTCGCTGACCGCGAGTGCAGCAACAAGGGCGACGGAGCAGAGCAGGATCATCGACGAGGAACGCATACTACCTCCATACCAATTTGGTTTGCACGATATCGGTCTTAGCGAAGCATCGTAGCAACACGTGAAGAATTCAACAGGCACAAGTTTAGCCAGACTAAATGCCGGACGAATGAAGGCCGTCCGCTGCGCGTGAGATAATCGCTGGTCGCCGCGCTGCTGTTCCCTTACCGGGCACAGAGCAGGCGCAATACCGATACGTATCGGACTGGAGAAGCGCTCGATTTCGCCGGCATGGGATTCAGATCGGGCCCTCCGAAGGCAGCGAACCGCCGCGCCGCGCTGATCGTCAGGACCGCCTCGGGACGTTCAGACGCGAGTTAGTTCGATTGATATCGTCCGGGATATTCCGGACAGGTTCGTCACTCGGCAGGCGGATGATGCAGCGCCGCGGCGCTGAACCACCATCTGATTCGCGGTCGATCCGGCGGAGACGAGAACCGCAGGCCGCCTTGGCGACGCCGGGTTGTCATCAGGCGGACAGCTTGCCAGATCTAAGCAACGGAAGGCGAGTACTTCGCCGGGCTGACGATCCGCGGCCCGTGATTGCCGACAGACCGCAAGGTCGCCGCGGCCCGCGCATCCACATCTCGACTGGAAATTCCGATGAACAACATGCTGCTGCTCAAGCTCCACCGCTGGATCACCCTGGTATTCGCGCTGCCTTTGATCGCGCTGATTCTCACTGGGCTGATCCTGTCCGCCGAGCCGATCATCCAGGGCGGCGGATTGCCCGCCGGCATGGTCGATGCCGACCGCATCGCAAGCCTGCTGCAGCGCTACGACCCGGCCGGCAAGGCGCGTGGCCTCAGCATCAATGCGGCCAGCCAGCAGATGCGCCTGCTCGGCGTGGATGCGCCGACCATCAATCTTGCCAACGGCGAGGCGGCCACGTCCGATCCGCTCGGTGACGTGCTGCTGTGGGCGCGGCGCACCCACGAGCATCTGCTCGGCTATGACTGGCTGGTGATCGGTTCGACCATCGCGATGGTGGTGATCATGGTGATCGGAATCCTGATGGGCCTGCCGCGGCTGCGGAACAGTCTCGCCGGCTGGCACAAGGGCGCGGCGTGGTTCACGCTTCCGCTGCTGCTGCTGAGCCCGGTCACCGGCCTGTTCATGGCGTTCGGCTGGACGCTGGCCAGCCCGCCGCCGCCACCGCTGCGACCGTCGCTGCCGCTCGCCGAGGCGGTACGCGTGCTCGCGCAGGACCACGACGTGTCGCACCTTGCGATGCTGGCACAGCGCGGCCAGCGGATGATGGCGCGGATCTACGAGAACGGCGAGCTGCGCGCCTATTCCTTCACCGCCGGCGGCGTGACGCCGATGCCCCGCAACTGGCCGCGGCTGCTGCACGAGGGCAACTGGTCGGCGCTGATCTCCGGTTCGCTCAACGTGATCGTGTCGGTGGTGCTGGCCGGCCTGCTGACCACCGGCCTGCTCCTGTGGGGGCGTCGCAAGCTGCGGCGGCGGCCGGCGCGCCCGGCCAGCGCCCCATCCCCGACCGGGAGCACCTGAGGTGGCTGTGACGTTAATGAGAGATTAATGCGGACGCGCGAGTTGGCGCAGCGCGGTCAACGGATCGTTCCGGCCTTCCGGCGTTAGGTTCCGGGACGTCCACCCGCCGCGAGCGCGCCATGTCCAGCATCTCGTCGATCGCCGTGTCCGGCCTCAACGCCGCGACCCGGCGCATGGAAGTCTCGGCCAGCAACGTCGCCAATCAGCAATCGACCGGCGCGCTGCCGGGCGCCAACGGCACGGTGCCGGCTGGTGCGCCGCAAGCCTACCGGCCACTGCAGGTGACTCAGACCGCAGTCCCGGGCGGCGGGACGCAAACCAGCGTCACCCCAAGCTCGCCCGGTACCGTCCCGGTCTCCGATCCACAGGCGCCGTTCGCCAATGCGGACGGTCAGGTGGCGGCGCCGAATGTCGACCTGGCGCAGGAATTGATCGGCCAGATGGTCGCCAAATACAGCTACACCGCCAACCTCGCGACGCTGAAGGCCGACAATGCCATGACAAAGTCACTGCTCGACGCCACGGCGTAGTGTCTCCTCTCCGTCATTGCGAGCGAAGCGAAGCAATCCAGCTGCGTGCACCGAGCTGGATTGCTTGGTCGCTTCGCTCCTCGCAATGACGATGTGGATGGGCTTCGAGCTACGCGCTCGCCACACGCGGCGCGAAGTCCGGCACGCCGAGTTCGTCCTTGCGGTGGCAGGCGACGAAATGTTCGGGGCCGGTGGCGTCGAGGAACGGCAGATCGGCGCGGCAGCGTTCGATCACGAACGGGCAGCGGCCGGCGAAGCGGCAGCCGGGCGGCGGATCGACCGGTGATGGCGGTTCGCCCTTGACCAGGTACTTCGCCTTCAGCTCGTCGCGTAGCGGACCTGGCGGCACCGCCGCCGACACCAGCGACCACGTGTAGGGATGGCGCGGCGCGGTGAACAGCGTCGAGGCCGGCGCCTGCTCCACCACCTTGCCGAGATACATCACGGCGATCTCGTCGCAGAACTGCTGGATGACGCCGAGATCGTGCGAGATGAAGATGTAAGTCAGCCCGCGCTCGCGCTGCAGCTTCTTCAAGAGGTTCAGGATCTGCGCCTGGATGGCGACGTCGAGCGCGGAGACCGCCTCGTCGCAGACGATCAGTTCGGGCTCCGGCGCGAGCGCGCGGGCGATGCACAGCCGCTGCCGCTGCCCGCCCGAGAATTGATGCGGAAACAGATCGGCGGCTTCGGGCGGCAGGCCGACTTCGGCCAGCAATTGCTTGACGCGGGCATCGCGCTCGCTGCGGCTGCCGATGTTGAGCAGGTCGAGCGGCTCGCGGATCTGGTCACCGGCGCGGCGACGCGGATCGAGCGCCGAGAACGGATCCTGAAACACGATCTGCAGATGCTTACGCGCCTGGCGCAGCGGCTCGCCGGTGAGCGGCATGATGTCTTCGCCGCGAAACACGATCTGGCCGGAGGTCGACGGCACCAGCCGCATGATCGCCTGCGCCGTGGTCGACTTGCCGGAGCCGCTCTCGCCGACGATGCCGAAAGTGGTGCCGCGCTTGACGCGGAAGCTGACGCCATCAACCGCGTGCACGAACGATGGCTTGGCCCACGGCGATTTTCGCCCGGTGCGGAAATGCACCACGAGGTCGTTGACGTCGAGCAGGATCGGATCGCCGGCCGGCGGATTGGGACGCTGATGCATCATGCGGCGATCTCCTCGGCGCGCCAGCACGACACCGTATGGCCCGGCGCGATGGCGCCGAGCGGCGGCTGCGGCCGCGACCGGCAGACCTCGCGGGCGTTGGCGCAGCGCGCCAGGAAGGCACAGTCCGGCCCACGCTGGCCTAGCGACGGCACCATGCCGGGGATCTCGCCGAGATCGACCCAATGGTCGGGTTTGGCGACGCCGACCGCGAGATGCGGCACGCAGCCGAGCAGCCCGCGCGTATAAGGATGACGCGGCGCCGCCGCGAGTTCGTGCGACGGGCCGGTCTCGATGCAGCGGCCGGCATACAGCACGGCGATGTCGTCGGCGAGTTCGGCGACCGCGCCGAGATCGTGGGTGATCAGCACGATCGCGGTCTCGGTCTCGTCCTGCAGCTTGGCCAGAAGATCGAAGATCTGCGCCTGCACGGTGACGTCGAGCGCGGTGGTCGGCTCGTCGGCGATCAGCAGCTTCGGCTTGCAAGCCAGCGCCATCGCGATCATCACCCGCTGCCGCATGCCGCCGGACATCTGATGCGGATAAGCCTTGGCACGCTGCTCGGCGGCTGGGATCTGCACCGCCTTGAGGAACTGCACGGCCTGTTCGGTCGCATCCTTCCGGCTCATGCGGCGGTGATAATACAGCACCTCGGCGATCTGGTCGCCGACGGTGTAGAGCGGATTGAGCGCCGTCATCGGCTCCTGGAACACCATCGACACCGCGTCGCCGCGCAGCGCGCGCATCCGCTTGCTGCGCGCGGTCAACAGATCTTCGCCCTCGAGCAGGATGCGGCCGCCGGTGACGACGAAGCCCTCCGGCAAGAGCCGCATGATCGCCAGCGCGGTCATGCTCTTGCCGCAACCGCTCTCGCCGACCAGTGCGATCGTCTTGCCCTTGTCGATGGTGAACGACAGATTCTCCAGCACCGGCACCAGATCGCCGCGGCGATCGGTCATGCTGACGCTGAGTTTGTCGACTTCGAGCACCGGCGCCATCATCACCTCCGTCGCAGCCGCGGATTGACCGCATCGTTGACGCCGTCGCCCACCAGGCTGATCGCCAGCACCGACAGGAAGATCGCGGCACCGGGGAACGTCACCGCCCACCAGGCGTCGAGCACGTAGTTGCGGTTCTGGCCGATCATCAGACCCCAGCTCATGGTGTTGGGATCGCCGAGGCCGAGGAAGCTGAGACCGCCTTCGAACAGAATGGCGACGCCGATCGCCAGCGTCGCCGACACGATGATCGGCGGCAGTGCGTTGGGCAGCACCACCCGCAGGATCAGATGCAGATTGCCGGCACCGGCGGCGCGCGACGCCTTGATGAAGTCGAGGTCGCGCAGCCGCATGAATTCTGCGCGCGTCAGCCGCGCCGCCGAGGTCCAGCTCACCGCGCCGATCGCCAGCGTGATCGTGGTCAGCTTCGGCCCGAACAGCGTCACCAACACCATGGCAAACAACAGCGGCGGCAGCACCTGGAAGAACTCGGCGATCTTGACCAAGAGGCTGTCGATCCAGCCGCCAAAGAAGCCGGCCAGCGCGCCGACGGTGACGCCGATCGCAATTGTGATCAGCGCCGCCACCGCGCCGACCGTCAGCGTCGCGCGGCCACCGTGCACCAGGCCTGCCAGCACATCGCGGCCGAGATAATCGGTGCCGAGCCAGGCATCGGCCGACGGCGGCGTGAACGGCAGGCCGACGATCTCCAAGGGATCGATCGTGTAGATCCACGGCCCAGCCACCGTCATCGCCACCAGCAGGATCAGCAGCACCGCGCCGGCGACGCCGGACGGGCTTTTCATGAACTGACGTAACGCCGCCTTAGCGGGCGACACCGCGGGCGTCGCAGGCAGCGCAACCGGCGCGACGGGCGTTGGCGGCGTCGCGATCAGGGTGTGGTCGAGTGTGCTCATCGGGCCCCCGCGCGGATCCGTGGATCGATCAGGCGGTAGACCAGATCGGTGATGATGTTGGCGGCGATGACCATCACGGCCGAGAAGAACAGCACCGCCATCAGGGTCGGATAGTCGCGGCGCAGGATCGAGTCGAACACCAGCCGGCCCATGCCGGGCCAGCTGAACACCGTCTCGACCAGCACGGCGCCAGCGAACAAATTACCGAACTGCAGCCCGACGACGGTGACGATCGGGATCAGCGCGTTGCGCAGCGCGTGTTTGAAGATGACGACGCTCTCCGGCAGCCCCTTGGCGCGCGCGGTGCGGACATAGTCGGCCGACAGCACGTCGATCATATTGACCCGCGCCAGCCGCGAATATTGCGCCAGGAACACCAGCGCCAGCGTCAGCGACGGCAGCACCAGATGGGTCAGCACGTCGGCCACATAGGCGAAGCCGAACTTCGGATTGACCACGTCCGCCATGCCGCTGACCGGCAGCACCGGCCACACCGAGCCGAACAGCAGCAGCAGCATCAAGCCGGTCCAGAACACCGGGGCGGCGTAGCCGGCCAGCGACAGCACGGTGACGCCGTGGCTGAGCAGGCCGTTGGGCCGCCGCGCGCTGATCACGCCGAGCAGCGTGCCGATCATCACCGCCGCGAATAGCGACGACAGCGCCAGATAGAGCGAGGCCGGCAGCCGCTGGCCGATCAGCGACAGCACCGGCTGATTGAAGTAATAAGAATAGCCGAAATCACCGTGCAGCACCTTGCCGAGATAGGTGAAGAGCTGCGTCAACAGGCTCTGGTCGAGTCCATACTTGGCGCGCAGCTCCGCGATGACCTCGGCCGACGCCCCACCCATCTCGCCGGCGATCACCTGCACCGGATCGCCCGGCGCAAGGTGGATCAGGCAGAAATTCAGCACCAACACCGCGAGCAGCAGCGCCGCGGCGTTGGCGAGTTTTCCGAACAGATGGGTGAGAAGCGTCATGGCTGGTTCGTTGCTGTTCGATCAGGTCTTCGGCGGCGTCGCCCAGTACACTTCGTCGAGCGGTGATGCGACGCCCCAGATCGTGGTCGGCAGCGCGCTCAGCCCCTTGGCGAAAGCGTTGTAGTAGGGCGCGGCGTTGATGAAGTAGATCGGCACGTCCGACACCACGATCTTCTGGAACTCCGAATACAGCGCCTTGCGCTTCTCCGGCGAAGTCTCCTGCGCGGCCTTGCCGAGGATCTCGTCGACCTTCGGGTTGGAGTATTGCTGGGTGTTCGACCAGATGATGCCCTTGCGGATGTTCGACGTCAGATAGGTGCGATCGACGCCGATCACCGGATCGCCCCAGTTGAACACCGTGTCCATCGTCAGGTCGAAGTCGAAATTGGCGACGCGCTGCGCCCAGGTCGGGAAGTCGGGCGCGGCGCGGACTTCGAGGTTGATCCCGATCCGCTTCAGCGCCGAGCGCAGATATTCGGCGATGTTGCGCTGCTGCTCGTCATTGCCGGGGATGTAGTCGATCGTCAGCGTGGCGCGGGTGCCGTTGCCGTCCGGCTTCAGCCCGGCTTCGTCGAGCAGCTTGGTGGCCTTGGCGATGTCGAGCTTGTAGGTCTCGACCGCCTTCTCTTCGAACGGCGAGCCCGGCGCGATCGGGCCGGTCGACGGCAGCGCCTTGCCGCCCATCAGCTTGCCGACGATGAAATCGCGATTGGCCGCATAGGCGATCGCCTGGCGGACGCGCACGTCGTCGAGCGGCTTCTTCTTGGTGTTGAAGGCCAGCCAGTTCAGCGCGCCGAGACCGGCGAAGCCCTTGTCGGTCATGGTGATGTTCGGCGACTTCTGCAGCCGCTCGATGTCGCGCACGCCGGTGACGTAAGGCACCGCGTGGACCTCGCCGCGCTCGGCCGACACCATCAGAGCGTTCGGATCGGAGATCAGCCGCACCACGATCTTGTCGAGCTTGGGCCGGCCCGGAATGAAGAACTTGTCGAACTTCTCCAGCGTGTAGTACTCGCCCTGCTTGTAGTCGGCGAGCTTGTACGGGCCCGAGCCGACCGGCTTGAGGTTGGCTGGATGCGTCTTGACGTCCTGGCCGTCGCCATAGACGTGCTTGGGCAGGATCGGCATCAGCGCCGGCGACATCGCCAGCAGCAGCGCCGGATGCGGATGCGCCAGCTTGATCACCGCGGTGTGCGGGTCGGGCGTCTCGACGCTGTCGACCGCAGCCAGCATGGTCTTGAACGGATGGTTGGCCTTGATGGTCATGATCGAGAACGCGACGTCCTCGGAGGTGACCGGCTTGCCGTCGTGGAACAGCGCGTTGTCGACCAGCTTCAGCGTCACCGACAGCCCGTCGGGCGCGACCTCCCAGGACTTCGCCAGATAAGGCTGCGGATTCCAATTATCGTCGTAGCGCAGCGGGCTGGCGAAGATCTGCGTGCTCGGCATCGCGGTGGCGATACCGGACTGCACCGCGCCGTTGAAGTGACGCGGCACCTGCGTCGACCCCATCACCAGCGTTCCACCGCCGCCGGCGGACTGCGCGCGCGTTTCGAACGGCAGGCCCATCAGGGCGGCGCCGCCGAGAGCTCCGATAACAAAGGACCGCTTCGTCAACTTCATCGCTTTGAACTCCGCCATGAGGGGTCGAGATGGGTAGCTGTCGATCCGCAGGTGTTGCGCATCGACAGAATGAGTAGTCTGGGCGCGGCGCTCACGCCGCGGCTCCGGCCGCAAGCGCGCGGTCGAGAATCGCATCGATCACCGCCGGCTCCGGCAGATCGGCGGTACCGACGCCGACCAGCACGATGCCGGTCGTATCGGGCTGATCCGCGGGCACCAGCGACCATACACCTTCGACCATCTGAAACACCTGCGGCGACTCCTCGCCGTCGAGCCGGCACGAGCCTTTCAGCCGCAGCAGTTCCGGCGGCAGCGCCGCCACCGCGCCGGCGATCCGGGCGCGATCGAACGCGCCGTCGCGGCGATAGGCGAAGCTGCGGAAGGCCGCACCGTGGTCCGATGCCGCCGGCGAGTCGGCGCGAAACGCCGAGGCTTGCGCCGGCGTCTCGAGCGCGGCGAGTGTCGGCAGAGAGTCGCGGGTCGTCTCGACGATGCGCACGCCAGGACGCAGCGCGAAGACGGCAGCGCGAGCGGCGTCGCGCGCGGCAGCATCGACCAGGTCGGTCTTGGTCAGCAGCACGACGTCGCAGCGCTCGAACTGGCTGCGCACGGTGGCGCCGACGCGGGCATCGTCGATCAGCGCCGCGATCCGGCTGGCATCGGCCAGCACGATCACGCGGTCGAGCCGCAGCGTCGGTTCGATCAACGCGATCTCGGCGATCTTCCACGGATCGCCGACGCCGGAGGCTTCGATCACGATGCGCTCGAACGGCACCTCGGCATCGAGCACCTGGCACATCGTCTCGATGAAGCTGGTGCCGATGCTGCAGCAGATGCAGCCATTGGTCAGCGTCATGGTGGTGCCGTCGTGATCCTGGATCAGCGTCGCGTCGACGTTGATCTCACCGAAATCATTGACCAGCACCGCCGTGCGCGGTCCACCCGCGGCGAGCAGATGGTTGACGAACGTGGTCTTGCCAGCGCCGAGGAAGCCGCCGATCACCGTGACTGGAATGGTCGCGGTCGCTGTCCTCATGCGCGGGGCGCCTCCCGAACGACGCCGCCGACCACGGTGCCCCAGATCGCCACGTCCTTGAGCGTCTCTGGCGCCACGCTGAGCGGATCGTCTTCGAGCACGGCGAAGTCGGCGTATTTGCCGGTCTCGATGCTGCCGACCAGATGATCCATCTTCAGCGTGTAGGCGGCATCGACCGTGATGGCGGCGAGCGCCTGCTCCACGGTGAGCGCCTCGGTGTCGCGGCCGAGCACGCGGCCGCCCGAGGTGACGCGATTGACCGCGCACCAGGCGGTGAACAGCGGCGCCAGCGGTGTCACCGGCGCATCCGAATGGATCGCGAACGGCACGCCGATGCGGCGCGCGGTGCCGGTGGCGTCGATCCGCGACGCCCGCTCGGGCCCCATCGTCAGTTCGTAATGTGCATCGCCCCAGTAGTAGATGTGGTTGGCGAACAGATTGGCGCAAACGCCGAGGTTCTTCATCCGCCGGAACTGCGCCGCGTCCGCCATCTGGCAGTGCTGCAGCGTGTGGCGATGATCCGGCCGCGGCGCCGCGATCTGCGCGGCTTCGATGGCGTCGAGCGCCGCTTCGGTCGCCTCGTCGCCGTTGGTGTGGATATGCAGCTGCACGCCGGCGCGGTGATACTTGTCGACCAGCCGCGGCAGCTCTTCCGGCGCGATGTACCACAGGCCGTTGGCGGCGCCGTTGTGATAGCCGGGCCAGCGCAGCCGCGCGGTGAAGCCCTGGATCGAGCCGTCGACCACCAGCTTGACGATGCCGTAGTGCAGCTTGGCGCTGGGAGTGTCGCGCAGCTTCTCGAGCTTGGCGATCGCCTGCTCGGGCGTGTGCGACACCGCGGCGAGCGCTGGCACCAGGCGGACACCGAAATCGTCCTGGCTGGCGACGCTGCGATACACCTCGATGGTCGGATCGTTGAGATCGTTGTGCAGGTCGGTGACCGTGGTGACACCCTGCACGCAGGACGACGCCGCAAAGCGCCGCACGTCGGCCTCGGTGATGGTGCCGGCCAGCGGGTTGTGGCCAAGCGCGCGGAACAGCCGCATCCGCGCCGGAATGCCCTGCAGTTCGCCACTGGCGAGCCCGTCGGCGCCGGCGACCACGCCCGAGATGTCGGTCGCACGCAGCAGGTCGGCGAGCTCGAGCGTCGCGGTGTTGACGTTGTTGATGTGGAACGAGGCGTGGACCACCAGCACCGGCCGCTTGGTCGACACCCGATCGAGATCCTGTCGGGTCAGCATCTTGCCGCCGATATGCAGCGGATCGAATCCCCACGCGTAGAGCGGCGCGCCGTCGTCGGGCATCTCGGCTTCGGCTTGCTGCAACCGCGAGACGATCGACTCGATATCCGGCACGCCGGCGACCAGCTTGCCTTCCGGCGAACGGCGATCGAACGCGCCGACATAAGGCTGCTTCCACATCAGGCCTTCCATGATGTGGGCATGGCCCTCGACGAAGCCAGGCATCAGCACCTTGTCGGCGAAACGATTGTCGAGCCGCGCGCCGTTCACGCACAACTCATCGGCCGAGCCGGTCGCCACGATCCGTCCATCACGCACTGCAACATGCGTCGCGAACGGACGCATCGGGTTCATGGTGATGATCTTGCGGGCCGAGTAGACGACGGTGTCCTGATTCACGCTGCTGAGCCTTTCGAGCTTACAGTTGCGAGCGTGAAGCGATCCACCCGACCGCACTAGCGCCAGATGCCCCGCACGAATGGAGCCAGCACCCATCCGTCCAGCGCCGGGCTCAATGGCAGACTTCTTGCTTCTTGATTGCAAACCGACATACTCGGATTCCGCCTCGATGGATCCGCCCGCGTTGAGTAGGTTATATCGTCTTGGGAAAGCTCGCACAGCTCAGTTGCCAGGAAGCGCCGCGGAACGGAGCGCTTGATCCTTCAGCAAATGCCGCTTCCTTAGGCAACAGCGATGCGCTGTTCTGGGGCGCGTTGTTCCGCGGGATGGATCGTGGTGGCTCATTTCTGCAATTGCAGATCCGCCAGATCATCGTCACCGCGATCGAGGACGGCCGGTTGCCGCTCGGCATGCGAATGCCGTCGAGCCGCGATCTGGCTGCGGTGCTCAAGGTATCGCGCAACACCGTGGTGATCGCCTACGAGCAGCTGGTGGATCAGAACTTCCTGGTGTCACGGCAGCGCAGCGGTTACTTCGTCGCCGGCCTGTCGAAGAAGATCGCCACCGGCGCGGCCAAACCTTCGGAAGCCGCCAGTCGCGACGATGCACATTGGGCCGGGCGCTACGCGGTGCAGCCCTCGGCGCATCGCAACATCGTCAAACCGGCCGACTGGCAGGCGCAGCCGTACCCGTTCATCTTTGGCCAGTTCGATCCGAGCCTGTTCCCGACGAACGACTGGCGCGAATCGGCGCGCGCCGCGCTCAGCGTTCCCGAGATCAACAACTGGGCGCGCGACCTGATCGACGGCGATGATCCGGCGCTGATCGAGCAGCTGCAGCTGCAGGTTCTGCCGCGCCGCGGCATTCACGCGCGCTCCGACGAGATCATGATGACGATCGGCGCGCAGCACGCGCTGTATCTGATCGCGACGCTGTTCATCAACGATCGCACCCGCGTCGGCATCGAGGAACCGGGCTATCCGGATGCGCGCAACATCTTCCGGATGCTGACCCCGGACGTGGTGCCGCTACGTTCCGACGCGCAGGGCCTGCTGCCGGACGAAACGTTGCAGAGCTGCGCGCTGGCCTATGTCACCGCCAGCCATCAATGCCCGACCGCGACGGTGATGCCGCTGCAGCGGCGTCTCGAATTGCTGAAAGCCGCCGAGGCCGGCGACGTAGTGCTGGTCGAGGATGATTACGAAGGCGAACTGATGGCGGAGTCATCGACCCTGCCGCCGCTGAAGAGCCTCGATCACGCCAGCAACGTGCTGTATGTCGGCAGCCTGTCGAAGGCGCTCGCACCCGGGCTGCGGCTCGGCTACGTCGTGGCGCCGGCGCCGGTGATCCGTGAACTGCGCGCGCTGCGCCGGCTGATGCTGCGCCACCCGCCGCTCAACAACCAGCGCGTCGCCGCGCTGTTCATCGGCCTCGGCCACTATCGCTCGCATCTGCAGCAGGTCGGCCGCGTGCTGCTGGAGCGCGCCAAGCTGCTCGACCGGCTGCTGCCGCAATATCTGCCGGACTGCACGTTTTCGCGCGGCCCCGGCAGCACCAATTACTGGATCGCCTGCCCGCCCGGCACCGACGCCACCGCGCTGGCGCAGGCCGCGCTGGCGCAGGGCGTGGTGATCGAGCCCGGCGCGGTGTTCTCGATGGACGAAACCGCCAGTCGGCACTGCTTCCGGCTGGGCTTCTCGTCGATCCGCACCGACCGCATCGAAACCGGCATCCAGCGCCTCGGCGAAGTGATCGCCCAGCATCTGAAGGCGTAGCGGCCGCAGCTACGCGCCCAGCACCTCGCCGAACCGCAACCAGGCCTTGCCGTCCCATTTCTGCAACTGCACCTGGGTCAGCGGACGATAGTCGGTCGGACTGGTGTTGACGCGGATGCCGGGCAGCAGCGTCGGCAGCTCGACGTCCTTCAGATTGGTCGCCTGCGCCATGATGTTCTCGCGCGTCCAGCTGTCGCCGCACTGCGCCAGAACCTTCACCAGCGCCGACGCCGCCGTGTAGGCGTAGAGATTGTAGAAGTCGTCCTTGCTGCCTTCCGGGAAGTAGCTCTGCATGAAGGCGAGGAAATCCCTGATGCCCTTATCGTCGGTCCAGGCCGGATCGGCCACATCCTTGAGATAGGCGGATGAGATCACGCCGACCGCGTTCTCGGGACCGGCCGGGCTGATCGTGCCCGCGTAGGACGACGAGCCGCCGGTGATGTAGTGGCGGACCTGCCAGCGCGTCTCCGCGACTTTGCGGATCGCCTGCGCGGTGAATTTCGCAGTGGTGCCCGAGATCAGCGCATCGGGCGCAGCGGCGCGCAGCTGCAGGATCTGGGAATCGATCGTCGGTTCGGAGGTCTCATGCGAGATGGTGACGAGCTGACGGCCCTCGCGCTCGCCCAGCACGTCCTTGGCGCCGAGCACGAAGTCCTTGCCGAAATCGTCGTTCTGATACAGCACCGCGAACTTCGCGTCGGGTTTCTCGGCCAGCATGTGCTTGACGAAGATCGCCGCCTCGGTGCGCGCACTCGGCGCGAAGCCGATGCTCCACGGATGCGCCTTGTAGTCGCTCCATTTGTCGCCATTCACCGACAGGAACAGGTGCGGGATCTTCTTGGCGTTGGCGTATTTGACGATCGCCGAATTGGTCGCGGTGCCGAGATTGCTGAACAGCAGCGCCACCTCGTCGCTCTCGACCAGCTTGCGGGTCTGCTCCACGGTCTTGGCCGGATTGAAGGCGTCGTCGTAGTAGATGAACTCGATCTTGCGCCCGGCGATACCGCCGCGGTCGTTGATCATCTTGAAGTACGCGGCCTGGCAGCGCGCCTGCACCCCGTAGGCCGACACCGGCCCGCTCTGCGGCGAGGTGCTGCCGATGCGGATGCTGGTCGGCGTGATGCCGGTGGTGTCGGCCGCGTATGCTTTCAGCGACGTCGCCGCAAGCGTGGTGACGGCCGAGCCGATCAGAAATCGGCGACGGTTGATAGCTGTCATTGCGGCTCTCCCTTATCGTTCTTTTGTTTTTATCAGGTGTCGGGCTGGCGATTCGGCGTCACCAGAACCTTGATCATCGACTTCTCGGCGCGTAGCCGGTCGAAAATCTCGGGAAGCTCACTCAGCGACACGACGCGCGAAATCATCGCGGCGGCGGTCGCGGCGTGATCCGCCAGATAGCGGCTGACGTGATGGAAATCCGCCATCGTGTAGCCAAGCACGAATTTCAGCGTGGCTTCCTTGCGGATCGCGGCGCGCGGCAGCACCTTGTCCTCGGTCATGCAGACGCCGACGATCACGGCCCGGCCGCGCAGCGCCAGCACGTCGATGGTCTTCTGTAGAAACCCCGGCGCACCGACGCATTCGAACACGATGCCCGGCTCGCCGATGCCGAGCCGGTCCAGCGCCGCCGGCAGATCTTCGGCGATCGGATCGATCACCGCGACGGCGCCGATGTCGAGCGCGCAGGCGCGGCGGTTGGGATCCGGTTCGCTGACCACCACCCGGGCGGCACCGGCATCAAGAGCCATCAGCACGACGCCAAGCCCGATCGGCCCGCCGCCGATCACCAGCACATTGGCGCCCTGCATCGGGCCGCTGACGTCGACCGCATGGCGCGCCACGGCCAGCGGCTCCATTAACGCCCCCTCGCGCAAGCCGACGTCGTCCGGCAGGCGGATCGCTTGCGCGGCGCGGATCCGCACGTAGTCCGCATAGGCCCCCGGCAGATCGGGCCGGAAGCCCATGAAGCTGCCGTTGGCACAGGCCGCATCGCCGCCGCTGCGGCATGAGCCGCCCGCCGCGCAGGCGTCGCACAGCCAATACGGATTAGCCGCGACGCGGGTGCCGACCGGCCAGTCGGGCGACGTGGACTGCGCAACCTCGCCAGTGAATTCGTGCCCCATGATGGTGCCGGGCCGCAGCACGCCCGGCGTCTCGGCGGCGTGCAAATCCGAACCGCAGATGCCGGTGAACGCGACCTTGAGAAGTAGTTCGTTATCACCCAGTTCGGGCGCGGCGACGTCGCGCACGACGAGCCGCTCCCCGGTCTTTTCGAACACCGCCGCTTTCATGAGATCGCCTCCGGACTTGATGGTGACCGCTCACGCCTGCGGGCGGATCGGGATGTTCTCGTAGTAGGGAATCATGATCTCGCGCTTCTCGTCGCTGATCGTGCCGAGCGCCGCGACCGTGACCGGATGCACGACGTCCGGATCGATCATGATCTCGATGCAGGACGGCCGGCCCGACGCATAGGCGCGCGCGATCGCCGGCTCGATCTCGTCGAACTCGGTGACGCGCTCTGCGTGGCAGCCGAACGCGGCCGCGACGTCGGCGTAGTTGGTGCCGCGCAGTTCGCTGATCGCGCTGTAATTGGCGCCGTACATGATCTGCTGGCCGTGGATCGACATGCCCCAGATTTCGTTGTTGAGCACCACGGTGCAGATCGGCAGACGGTGCCGGCTCATCGTGTCGAACTCCTGGATGTGGAATCCCATCGCGCCGTCGCCGGTGATCTGCATCACCCGCTTGTCCGGATCGACCACCTGTGCGCCGATCGACTGGCCCGGTCCGGTGCCGAGGCAGCCGAGATAGCCGACGCCCTGGACGTGACCGGGCTGATTGACGCGCAGATGGAAAGCGGCCCAGCTCGCCGCTTCGCCGCCATCGAGCACGATCGCGGCGTCGGGCCCTGCCGCCCGCACTGCGGCCTCTGCGGCCCAGAACGGATGGATGCCTTTCGGCCCCTGCTTGTGCGGAAACATGCCGAGCATCTTGGCCGGCGCCTTGGTCACCGCCTCGATCCACGCCGGACGCTGCGGCCATGTCTCCGCCGTGGCGGCGGCTCGCAACGTGGTGAGCGCGGCGCCGACATCGGCGACGATCGGCAGTTCGACATGACGCAGACGGCCGAGTTCGGCGGCATCGCTGTGCACCTGAATCAGTTTGGCGTCGTCAGGAAAGAACGCAGTGCTGCGGCCGGCCAAGCGGAAGCCGAACCGCGTCCCGAGCAGCAGCGCGGCGTCGGGTCGCTGCGCGGACAGCAGCGCGAGATTGCCGACGATCTGACCGTTGAGCGGATGGCTGCTCGGAAATACGCCCATGCCGCGGGTGTTCGACACCACCGGAATCTGCGTGGCTTCGGCCAGCGCGACCAGGTCGTCGCGGCAGTCCGAATACCGCGCTTCGCCGCCGACCACGATCACCGGCCGTTCGCTCGCTTTCAGGATCGCGATGGCCGCCTTGATCTCGTCCGGATGCGGCGCCGGGCGGGGATTGATCGTGAGGCCGTGCGCGGGCCGGACGTCGTCCTTGTGGGCGCGCATGTGCAGCACGTCGATCGGCACATCGAGCAGCACCGCGCCGCGGCGGCCGGTGGTCGCCTTGCGGATCGCCAGCGCGGTGAGATCCGGGATACGCTCGGTGTTGGTGATGCGATGCGCGTATTTCACCATCGGCAGCGTGACGGCGATCTGATCGACGCCGCCTTGCAGCGCATTGGTCTCGGCCTCGCGCAGCGGCGGCGAGCCGACGATGAACAGCGTGGGAATGCTGTCGAGCTGCGCGTTCAGGATCGCGGTGACGCCATTGGTGAAGCCGGGTCCGGCGGTGATCACGCAGACGCCGAGCTTGCCGGTGGCGCGCGCATAGCCGTCGGCGGCGTGGCCGGCCGAGGATTCATGCCGGAAGTCGATCAGTCGGATGTCGTTTGCAATGCAGCCGCGATAGAAGGATTCGAGGTGACCGCCGTGGAGCGCGAACACGGTGTCGACGCCGGCGTCGCGGAGTGTGCGGGCCAGCAATTCGCCGCCCTCGAGCCAGTCGGCGGCCGGTGATGTCGCTGCGGACATGGGTGTTTCCTTTTGTTGTTGGTCGGCGCGAAGGGGCGGCTCAGGGCGCGGGCGCCAGATGCCCGAGGAAATTCGGCTGCCCGGTGCGGGCGGTCAGGCCACCATCGACCGCGAAGGCGACGCCGGTGACGTAGGACGCATCGTCGGACGCCAGGAAGGCGATCGCGCCGGCGATTTCCTCCGGAGAGCCGGCGCGGCCGAGCGGGATCGACCGGTCGTACTCCGCCATCACGGCCGCATTGTCCCGCAGCTTCAGCGACAGCGGCGTGGCGATCAGGCCCGGGCACACCGCGTTCACACGGAGCCCCTCGCGGCTGTAGTCGAGCGCCATGTTGCGGGTAAGATTGATCACCGCGCCCTTCGCGGCGTTGTAGGCGGCAAAACCGTAGTCCCCGAACAGGCCGGAGATCGACGCGGTGTTGACGATGTTGCCGCGCGTCTGGATCAGATGCGGGATCGCGGCGCGGCTGGCATGAAAGATCGAGTCGACGCAGATCCGGAAGACCCGCTGCCAGGCCTCCGGCGTCACCTCGGTGATCCGCCCGAATGCGCCCATGCCGGCGTTGTTGATGAGGATATCGAGCCGCCCCTGCTCGCGCGCTGCGACGTCGATCAGCTCCGAGACCTGCTCCGGCACGGTGACGTCGGCCACCACCGTCGAAATCCGGTCAGCAACGTCGGCCAATGCTTCGGCCTGTCGTGCCAGACCGTCCTGATCAATATCGGAAAGATAAACGTGCGCGCCTTCGCGCGCGAGGCGGGCAGCCGTGGCTGCGCCAATGCCCGATGCGGCTGCCGTGACGACAGCCACCTTGCCGTTGAAACGCATGACGATGCGTCCTCCCGAAGTCCGCGCCGCTTGGCAGCTGCGGTGTGACGTTGACCGTCACTTTTGATATAACGCGTTATATCAATTGCCGAGGCTGACCGTCAAGGCGTGGCAAGTGACCCGATCGCCGCAGGCGATTTCGCGAATGCCGCGCGGGCGACTACAACAATCAGCTCAGGTCACGGATACAGGACTGCCCCATTGCCCCCACGCGAGCAGGCCCGCGAAGAGCTCCGGCAGAAGATCATCGCCGGCGCGCGCGCGTTGCTGTCCGAAACCGAGTCGGCGGAGTTCTCGATGCGGGCGCTGGCCGCCCGGGCCGACGTCGCGCATATGACGCCCTACAACGTGTTCGGCTCCAAACAGGCCGTACTGCTCGCCGTGCTGGACGCCGACATGGCCGACTTCACCCGCGCGGTGCAGCAACGCGACGTCGCCGATCCGCTGGCCGAACTCTACGAAGTGGTCGGCCTATGCGCCGAGTTCTGGTTTTCCGACCCGGTCTTCTACAAAACGCTGTATCGTGAGCTCCTCGACCTCAAGGGCGCGCCGCATCAGGCGCTGGCGACGCCGCTGCGCGACGGGTTCTGGCGGCGGCTGACGCATGCCCTGGCGGAGCACGGTTATCTGCAGGCTTTCGTCGCCGAGGCGCCGCTGGCGATGAACCTGCGCCGCATCGCCCTGCAGGCGATCAGCGTCTGGATCTCCCGCGATCTGTCTAAACCCGAGGTCGAGGCCGAGCTCGGCTACAGCACGTCGCTGGCGCTGCTCGGCGTCACCACCGCGGCGGCCTCCGACCGCGTGCGCGAGCGGCTGCTCACCTACCAGAGCGTCCTGACCGCGGCCGAGGCGAGCCGGAGCACAGCCGAGACCGGCAACTAGCACGGAACTTGCTTTGGTGCGTCCGACATGGATGCCGCATGAACCTGATCAGTCTTGATATCCGCATGCTCCGGTCGCTGATCTCGGTGGTCGAGACCGGCAGCATCACCGAGACCGCGCGCCGCCTGGGCCGCACTCAGCCGGCGATCACGCTGCAATTGCAGCGGCTCGAAGAGCTGACCGGCAAACAGCTGTTCCTCCACAGCGGCCGCCGGCTGACGCTGACGGAGGACGGGACGATGGTCCTGACCTACGCCAAATCGATCCTCCGGCTGCACGACGAACTGATTTCCCAGCTCGCCTCGCAGGAGATCGAAGGCCAGGTCGTGCTCGGCACGCCCGATCTCTACGCAGCCTTCATGCTGCCGTCGATCCTCGCCGTCTTCCGCAAATCGTTTCCGCGCATCCAGGTCGAACTCAACTGCGCGCTGTCGACGCCGCTGGTCGGGCTGGTGAAACGCGGTGACGTCGATATCGCCCTGGTGACGAGGATGAACGACTTCACCGGCGGCCAGGTGGTCCGGCACGAACAGCTGGTGTGGATGACCGGCGAGCACTCGCGGGCACATCTCGAACAGCCGATTCCGCTGGCGCTGCTGCCGTCGGGAAACATCTACCGCGACTACGCGATCGACGCGCTGGAGCGCGCCGGGCTGCGCTGGCGCATCGCCTGCGTCAGCGAAAGCGTCGGCGGCTTGCAGGCCGCCGCCTTTGCCGGCATGGCCGTGACCGTGATGGGCCGCAGCGCGCTGGTGCCGACGATGCGCGAGATCGGCGCCGCCGAGGGCCTGCCGCCGCTGCCGAAGGTCGAACTGCTGCTGTACAAATCCAGCGCCGCGACCTCGAAGGCCGCGACCGCATTGCACGATTATCTGGCGCACTATCTGCGCCTGGACGAGGACCTCGGCGCCCGCGGCACGCCGATCGAGCTGTCCTGAGCGGCGGCCGGTTCAGCCGCGCTGCGACGGCCACATCGCGGCCCAGGGCCGGGCGCGTTCGAATGCCGCCGCCACGCGGAAGATCGTCGGCTCGTCCAGCCATGGCGCCACGATCTGCAGCCCGATCGGCAGGCCGTCGCGATCGAAGCCGCACGGCACCGTCGCGGCCGGCAGGCCGGCCAGGTTGATCGGCCAGGTGAACGGCGACCAGCCGAGATGCGGATCGACATCGACACTGTCGATGCGGCCGACTCCGAGCGTCCCCGCCTCGAACGCCGTGACCGCAACCGTGGGCGTCACCAGCACGTCGACGCGCTCGAACAGTTTCAGGAAGGCGCTGCGGGCCTGACCGCGCCGATAGCCGGCTTCGATATAGTCGGTGCCGCTGTAGCTGCGGCCGAGATCGACGACGGCGCGATACTCCGCCTCCGAACTCGCCAGTTCCTCCGCACTGCGCGCCGCGACCGCGGCAGCCTGTTCGGTGAAGGCGATCGGCTTCAGCGTGTGGTCGAGGATGCCGGGATCGAGTGCAGGACCATCGCGCCTGACCGCGGCGCCGCAGGCCTCCAGCACTCGCACCGCCTCTGTGAAAGCGGCGCGCACCTCTTTGCTGACCGCCGCGTAGCCGAAATCCACACTGGCGCCGATGCGCAGGCCGTCGAGCGGCGCGGCATCGGCATCGAACCGGCGCGACGGCACTGGCAGGCTCGCGGCGTCGCGCGGATCGAAGCCAGCGATCAGTCCGAGCACCAGCGCCGCATCGGCGACCGTGCGGGTGATCGGCCCGGTATGCGCCAGCGACGCCCAGGACGGCGGCGCGAAGCCCGGCGAACGCGGCACCAGGCCGAAGGTCGGCTTCAACCCGAACACGCCGCAGAACGACGACGGCACCCGGATCGACCCGACGCCGTCGGTGCCGATCGCGATCGGGCCACAGCCCGCCGCCACCGCCGCCGCCGCGCCGCCGCTCGAGCCGCCGCTGGTGCGGGTGGTATTCCACGGGTTGCGGGTGATGCCCGACACCGGGCTGTCGGCGGTGAGTTTGTACCCGGACTCACAAGTCGTGGTCTTGCAGGTGAGGATCGCCCCGGCGGCCTTCAGCGCCTCGACCACCGCGGCATCGGCCTGCGGTACGAACGCCTTGTTTATCGGCGAGCCCGCATAGGCCGGCACGCCGGCCACATAGACCAGATCCTTGATCGTCACCGGCACGCCGGCGAGCGGCCCGCAGGCCTCGCCGGACTGCATCGCCTTGCTGAGGCGATCCGCCTCCGCCCGCGCCTGCTGATACATCGGCGTGACCACCACGTTGC
This sequence comes from Rhodopseudomonas sp. AAP120, assembly GCF_001295845.1. GTDB lineage: Bacteria > Pseudomonadota > Alphaproteobacteria > Rhizobiales > Xanthobacteraceae > Rhodopseudomonas. The sequence goes on from NZ_LJIC01000074.1 coordinate 61,030, forward strand.
AGGCGGCATCGGTCGCCTCCAACGCAGTAATCACGTCGTCGACGACGTCGCGTGGCGTGAAGGCCTTGCGCCGATAGCCGTCGATCAGCTCGACCGCGGACAGGGCGCCGAGCCCGGCGGACGCCGACAGGCGCGTCGCGACAGGAGAACCGTCAGTCATCATGTATCTCGCAGTTCAGGCCAGGGCCGCGTCGACCGCGCGCTTGGCCATTACGGTGACCAGATGGGCGCGATAATCGGCTTCCGCATGGATGTCGGAGGTCAGGCCCTCGGTATCGATCTTGATCGCCGCGATCGCCGAAGGATCGAAATGCTGCGTCAGCGCCTGCTCCATCGGCGGCACCCGGAACACGCCCGGGCCGGCGCCGGTGACGGCGACGCGCACGCCCTCGGCAAATTGCGCCACGAACACCCCGACCAGCGCATAGCGCGAGGCCGGTGCCTTGAACTTGGCGTAGCCGGCCTTGAGCGGCACCGGAAACCGCAGCGCCGTGATGATCTCGCCGTCGCGCAGCGCGGTTTCGAACAAGCCGACGAAGAACTGATCGGCCGGGATCTCGCGCATATTCGTCACGACAGTCGCGCCGAGCCCGAGCACGGCGGCCGGATAGTCCGCAGACGGATCGTTGTTGGCGACCGAGCCGCCGATCGTGCCGCGATTGCGCACCGCCGGATCGCCGATCAGCGACGCCAGCGTCGCCAGCGCGGGCAGCCGCTCCGCCAGAAGGGTGGAGCGCGCGACTTCCGCATGCCGGGTCATCGCCCCGATGGTGATGGTGGCGCCTTCGTCCGTGATGCCGGAAAGGCCCGGCAGCTTCGACAGGTCGATCAGCGCCGGCGGCGTCGCGAGCCGCTGCTTCAGCGTCGGGATCAGGGTCATGCCGCCGGCGACGAGCTTGCTGTCTTCGACGGCTGCGAGCAGTCCGGCCGCCTCGGGGATCTGGCTCGGCTGGTGATAGGCGAACGATTTCATTGTGGTGTTCTCCTTACTCGGCGGCGATCGGCAGCGACGCGTTCTGCAGCAGGCGCCAGATCCGGTTCGGGGTCGCCGGCATGTCCACATGGGTGACGCCGAGATGCGACAGCGCGTCCACCACCGCGTTGATCACCGCCGCGGGCGAGCCGATGGTGCCGACCTCGCCGCACCCCTTCACGCCCATCGGCGTGTGGGTGCACAGCGTCGAATGCGTCGCGATGTTCATCATCGGCATGTGATCGGCGCGCGGCATGCAGTAGTCCATCAGCGAGCCGGACAGCAGTTGTCCCGAACCATCGTCATAGACGGCGTTCTCATACAGCGCCTGGCCGACGCCCTGGACGATGCCGCCGTGCAGCTGGCCTTCGACGATCATCGGATTGATCACGGTGCCAACGTCGTCGACCGCCGTGTAGTTCAGCAGCTCGACCACGCCAGTCTCGGGATCGATCTCGACCTCGGCGATATGGCAGCCGCCCGGATAGGTGAAGTTGACCGGATCGTAATAGGCCTGCTCTTCGAGCCCCGGCTCCAGCACTTCGAGCGGATAATTGTGCGGCACATAGGCGGCGCCGGCGATCTCCTCGAAGGTCTTGACGCGGTCGGTGCCTGCCACCGAGAATTTTCCGGCTTCGAAATGGATGTCCTGCTCGCTGGTCTCGAGCAGATGCGCGGCGATCTTCTTGCCCTTGACGATGACCTTGTCGGCGGCCTTGGACAGCGCCGCGCCGCCGACCACCAGCGAGCGCGAGCCGTAGGTGCCCATGCCGAACTGGACGCGGTCGGTGTCGCCGAACACGATATCGACGTTGTCGAACGCCACGCCGAGCTTCTCCGAGACGATCTGCGCGAACGTGGTCTCGTGACCCTGGCCGTGATTGTGGGTGCCGATCAGCACCGTCACCTGCCCGCCCGGATGCACCCGGACCGTGGCGCTCTCGTAAAGGCCCCCGCGCGCGCCGAGCCGTCCGGCGAAGCGCGACGGCGCGAGACCGCAGGCCTCCACATAGGTCGAGTAGCCGAGGCCGCGGAATTTGCCGCGCTTGGCGGACTCCGCTTTGCGCGCGCCGAAGCCGGCGACATCGGCGGTGGCCAGCGCGCCGTCGAGGCAGCCCATCGGATCGCCGGAATCGTACTGCACCAGCACCGGCGTCTGATACGGATAGGCTTCCTTCGGGATCATGTTGCGACGGCGGATCTCGACGCGGTCGATCCCCATCTCGGCGGCCGCGACGTCGACCATGCGCTCCAGCACGAAGGTCGCTTCCGGCCGGCCCGCACCGCGATAGGCGTCGACCGGCACGGTGTTGGTGAACACCACCTTGACGTTGCAGTAGATCGCCGGCGTCGTATAGACGCCGCCGAGCAGCGGCGCGTACAGATTGGTCGGAATGTTCGGCCCGAAGGTCGACAGATAGCCGCCCATATTGGCGAGCGTCTTGACCCTGAACGCGAGAAACTTGCCGGTCTCGTCGAGCGCCAGTTCGGCCTCGGTGACGTGATCGCGGCCGTGGCGGTCCGACAGATAGCCTTCCGAGCGGCTCGCCACCCATTTCACCGGTCGCATCACGCGCTTCGCCGCCCAGGCCAGCGCGGCTTCCTCGCCATAGTGGAATTGCTTGACGCCGAAGCCGCCGCCGACGTCCGGCGCGACGACGCGGACCTTGTGCTCGGGCACCTTCAGCACCAGGCCGCTCATCAGCGTGCGGACGACGTGCGGAAACTGGCTGGTGGTCCACAGCGTGTGCTGGCCGGTGCCGGGATTGTAGTCGGCGACTGCGGCGCGCGGCTCCATCGGATTGCCGATCAGGCGATTATTGACCAAGCTCAGCTTGGCGATATGCGCGGCCTTGCGAAACGCGCTTTCGACCGCGGCCTTGTCGCCGAGCTCCCAGTCGCAGCAGATGTTGTTCGGAATATCGTCGAACAATTGCGGCGCGCCGGGCGCGACCGCATCGAGCACGCCGACCACCGAGGGCAGCACGTCGTAGTCGACGTCGAGCAGCTCGGCGGCGGCATTGGCCTGTTCCGGCGTCTCGGCGATCACCAGCGCCACCATGTCGCCGACGAAGCGGACCTTGCCTTGTGCCAGCACCGGGAACGGCGGCTCCTTCATCGGCACGCCCTGGGCGTTGCTGATACCCCAGCCGCAAGGCAGCGTGCCGAGTCCGTCGGCCGCAGCGTCCTCACCGGTCAGGATCGCAACCACGCCCGGCGACGCCAATGCGGCGGACTTGTCGATTCCGCGCAGCACCGCATGGCCGTGCGGCGAGCGCACGAACACACCGGCGGTCATGCCGGCGATCTTGATATCGGACACGTAGTTGCCGCGTCCGGTGAGGAAGCGCTGGTCTTCCTTGCGCTTCGGAGCCGCGCCGATGCCGATCACATTGCTCATGGTCACTCTCCCCCGGCGGCGTGCATGGCGGCGGCGCCGGCCATCACCGCGACGACGATGTTCTGATAGCCGGTGCAGCGGCAGATATTGCCTTCGAGGCCGTGGCGAACCTCGGCTTCGGTCAGGTTCGGCTTGTCCTGCGCCAGCGCGATCGCGGTCATCAGCATGCCGGGCGTGCAGAAGCCGCATTGCAGGCCGTGATGCTCGCGAAACGCCTCCTGCATCGGATGCAGCCGGTTCGACCCGGGCTCGCCCTGCAGGCCCTCAATGGTCAGCAGCGCGGCGCCGTCGAGGCTCGGCGCCAGTAGCGTGCAGCTCTTCACCGGCACGCCGTCAAGATGCACCACGCAGGCGCCGCATTGGCTGGTGTCGCAGCCGACATGCGTGCCGGTGAGGTCGAGCTGTTCGCGCAGCAGATCGGCGACCAGCATGGACGGCTCGGCCTCCACGGTGGTCGGCCGGCCGTTGAGGGTGAAGGATATCTGCACGATCGGAACTCCTTGATGCGCGACGAACGGGTTCAGGCGAGAGGCCGGGCGAGATCGGTCGGCCAGGTGGCGACGACGACGTCTCCGACAGCGAGCGGATCGGCGAAGAAGGTCTTTTCCGGCACGTAGGCGACGAACTCGTCGTCCGGCACGGTGTCGAGCATCACCTTGACGAAATAACCCTGATACTCGATCGCCAGCACGCGGCTCGGCAGCGAGGTCGAGCAGCCCGCCGGCAACGTTCCGCCAGGGCGGATCAGCGCGACGTCGTCGCGGCGGATGGCGATGTCGATCTTGTCGCCGACGCCGAGGCTGGAGCGCACCCGCAGCGGCACTTCGATCGCGCTCGAGGCGGCCTGGCCCAGCACGAAGCTGGCGCCGTTGACCTTCTGGACCCGGCCGGACAGCACGTTCTGTCCGCCCATGAATTCGGCGACGTAGCGATCGTGCGGCTGAGCATAGACCTCGCGCGCCGGGCCGGCCTGCTTGATCCTGCCGTTGTCCATCACCACCACGAGGTCGGCGAGCGCGATCGCCTCGAGCTGCGTATGCGTGACGTGGATGAAGGTGATGCCGAGTTCGCGCTGCATCCGCCGCAGTTCCTGGCGCATCTGGACGCGGAGCTGTTCGTCGAGCGCCGACAGCGGCTCGTCGAGCAGCAGCACCCGCGGCTCGGTGATCGCCGCCCGCGCCAGCGCCACGCGCTGCTGCTGGCCGCCGGAGAGTTGCGCCGGCAGGCGGTCGGCGAATTTGGTGAGCCGCACCTTCTCGATCATCGCGTCGGCGGCGCGCAGCCGGTCGGCCTTGGCCATGCCGCGGACCCGCAACGCAAACGCGATGTTGTCGCGCACCGTGAGATGCGGAAACAGCGCGTAGGACTGGAACATCATCGCGGTGCGCCGCTGCACCGGCGGCAGGCCGACGACGTTGTGGCCGCCGATCAAGATCTCGCCGGCGGTCGGGTCCTCGTGACCGGCGATCATCCGCAGGATCGTGGTCTTGCCGCAGCCCGACGGGCCGATGAAGCAGCAATAGGCGCCGTCGGCAATCTTCAGATTGACGCCGTCGACGACGTTGCTCATGCCGTCGAAGCTCTTGCAGACGCCCGCCAGTTCGATATCGCCACGTTCGATCTTCATCCAGCCAACTCCTAACCGTGCGCCGCGCCGCCACCGCGTCGCTTCTGGATCAGCACGATGGTGCCGAGCCCGACGCCGATGACGATGAAGGAGACGATCGTCGTCACCGTGCCGAGCGCGTAGAGCGACGGCGACGTGACGTTGAGCGTCATGCTCCAGATTTCGAGCGGCAGCGTATTGAGCGATCCCGCCGTCTGCAGGCTGCGGGCGAATTCGTCGTAGGACAGCGTGAAGCCGAACAGCGCGACCGCGACCAGACCGGGCGCCAGCACCGGAATCATCACCAGCCGGACGGTCTGCCAACGGCTGGCGCCGAGGTCGTAGGCGGCTTCTTCCCAGGCGTTGTTGAAGCGCGACATCACCGCGAACATCACCAATACGCCGAACGGCAGCGTCCATGATAGCTGTGCGCCGAGCGCCGACGTGTACCAGGCAGCATTGAGGCCGAGCGCCTGGAACAGCAGTCCGGTGCCGAGGCCCAGCACCAGGCCGGGGGCCACCAGGCTGCCGATCATCATGGTGAACACCGCGCTGTCGCCGACGAAGCGGCGGCGGAAGCCGAGGCCGGCGAGGAACGACACCACCACGGTGATCACCGTGACGATCATCGCCAGCTTGATCGAGCGATCGAACGAGCCTTTGACGTCGCCGGTGCGCGCCTGGGTGGCGAGATCGACGAACCAGTGCAGCGAGTGGCCCTTCATCGGAAACACCAGGCCGCCGCGGATATCCTGAAACGACAGGATGTAGATGCAGATCATCGGGCCGTAGAGCGCCAGCACGTAGAGGGCAAACAATCCGGCCAGCACGTAGAACGTCCACGGCCGCTGACCGCGGCTCGGCGCGATCGCCTTGCTGGCCGCCGGCTCGATCGTCTCGGCAGTATCGACCACTGCGGTGCTCATCGGGTAATCTCCCGGCGGATATCGACGGTGCGCAGGATCAGCGCCACCACGCCCATCAACACCAGAGTCAACAGAACTGCGCTGGCCGCCGCGGTCGGATATTGCAGCACGCCGACGTCCTCGTAGAACGCACTGACCACCGAGGCCGAACCGCCACCGGACATCACCTTCACCACGAAGAAGTCGCCCATCACGATCGAGACCACGAAGATGCTGCCGAGCGCGATGCCGCTCTTGGACATCGGCACCACGATGTGACGCATGATCTCGAAGCGGCTGGCGCCGGCGTCGATCGCGGCCTCGATCACCCGCTTGTCGATGCGCGCCATCGAATTGAAGATCGGCACGATCATGAAGATCGTCAGCTGATGCACATAGGCGATCACCACCGCGAGATCGGAGAACAACAGCACATCGAGTGGCTGGCGGATGACGCCGGTCGCCATCAGCGCCTCGTTGATCAGGCCTTCCTTGCCGAGCAACGGGATCCAGGAAATCATCCGGATGATGTTCGAGGTCCAGAACGGCACCGTGCAGATCAGGAACAACCCGATCGCCAGCAGCGGATTGCGGACGTGAAACACCAGGAAGTAAGCGACGAAGAAGCCGATCAGCAGCGTGAACAGCCAGGTCAGCACGGTGAACTTGATCGTCGCCAGATACAGCTTCAGCGTCAGCGCCGAGCTCAGCACCTCGACGTAGTTGGACAGCGTGAAGCCCGGCGTCAGGCCGCCGAAGCCGTCGGTGGTGAACACGCTCGCCGCCACCACCACCAGGATCGGCGCCACGAAGAACGGCACCAGCACCAGAACCAGCGGCGAGACGTACAACCACCCGGCAAGGTTGGCGCGTGGCAAGGGAGAATTCGACTGCATCGGCACGACCAGGCTGGAGGTCACGGGCCCGACCGGCGCGAGAGCGCGCCGACCGGCTCATCATGATCAGTGCAGGTTTCAGGCCACCTTGAAGTCGTTCCAGCGCTTGTTCATGTAGGCGGATTCATCCATCAGCGTGTTCCAGCACGAGATGTTCTTGACGCGCTCGAGGAACGAGCCGCCGTCGCGCTTGGTGCCGGCCTTCTCCATCGGCACGCCGTAAGGATCGTTGATGACTTCGGGCGCCGGCTTGCCCTCGTACCAGAACGCCCACTCGGCCGGGGTCAGGAATTTCTTGGCGGTCGACGGCACCGCGCTGTAGTAGCCGTAGCGGGCCACGAAGCCGCCCTGCCAGCCCGACAGATACCAATTGAGATATTCGTAGGCGGCATCGAGCTTCTTGCCCGACAGGTGCTTCATCAGGCCCATGCCGTTGCACCAGCCGCGATAGCCTTCCTTCCCGTTCTTGATGTTGACCGCGGCGTAGACGCAGGGAATTTCCTTGACGCGGACGGCGGCGACGGCCGGCGACCACATCGACTGGATGATCACTTCGCCCGCCGCCATCAGCTGCACCGACTGATCGAAGGTGGTCCAGGTGGCGCGGAACTGACCGGCCTTTTTCAGCTCGATCAGCTTGTTGCAGGTGAAGTCGATCTCCTCCTTGGTCATGTTGCCCTTGTTGCCGTACTTGATCAGTCCGGCGCTTTCGAAACACAGCGCGGCGTCCATGATGCCGATCGCCGGGACGTCGAGGATCGCGGCCTTGCCCTTGAATTTGGGATCGATCAGTTCCTTCCACTCGGTCACTTCGTGGCCGACCAGATCGGGCCGGTAGCCGATCGAGTCGGCGTTGTAGACCTGCGGCAGGAACGTCGCCCACTCGGTGACGCCGTCGTGCAGATCGGTGGAGTCGGGCTTGGAGATGTACATCGCCTCATAGGGCGAGATGCCTTCGCGCGGGATCTTGTGACCGTCGATCTCGCCCTTGGTGAAGATCGGCAGGATGTTGTCGAATTCCTTGATCTTCTTGATTTCGATGCCCTGGATGACGCTGCGCTTGGCGGCCAGCTTGGCCTGCCAGCCCTCGAGGTCGGCGATATCGACCGTGTTGGGCTGACTGATGAAACGGTTGATCGCCGCCGAGGTGTCGAGATTCTGCATCGTCACCTTGAAGCCGAGATCCTTGGCGGCCTGGTCGCCGATCGCCTTCACCACCGAGTAGGACACGCCGACATGGCGCAGCTCGATGTCCTTGATCTCCTGCGCCCAGATCGTCGGAAAGCCGCGGATCGCATCGCTGCCGACCGCCGCGCCGGCGACCGCCGCGGCGCCCTTCAGCAATGTGCGACGGCTCAGTTTCTTCGCCGGCTTGGCTTTCGTCTCCGTCGGGTCGGAAGAGGATACTCCGCTGTCCTTGTCGATCATGGCGCCCTCGCTGACTGCGTTGAAGATGCACATCATCACGTAGCTGACGGATGATGCGATCGGTCACGCACGAGGCTAGGGGCGCGATTCAGCGAAGTAAAATTGGAAGCAAAAATCGGCGACATAAACCGAATTAATGACGCCGCCGGCTGCACCGGCTTTCGGCACCCCGCCCAAGGATGCGTCAACCGGCGACTAGAAACCAGTCGGACGGCAGCTGCATCCCGGCGACGTAGTTGGCCGCGGACCGCCTCGGCGAGGCGGCCCGACGCCGGCGGAGTCACCTGCTAACATGATGGAATCGTTTCGCCGTTTCAGGCGCGCAGGCGTTTGAGGAGATATCGCCAGGCGGACACGGCGGCTTGCGACGCGGCCGAACGCCGCAGCGTTCGCGCCCTAGAGCTTCGGGCCTTGATCCTGCTGTGCCTCGCGCGTCGCGTTCGCGTCGAGCGTCGCCCACCCGCGCTGGCCGGGCGGCTGCGGCAACTTCTGCTGCAACGTGTTGTTGCGCAGGATGTGCGACTTCGAGATCATGTGGGCGGTGATCGGGGCGGTCAGGAATAGGAACAGCGTGATCAGCAATTCGTGCAGCGACAGCTCGCCGCGAACCAGCGCGAAATAGAGCAGCGAGGCGATCAGCAGTGCACCGATGCCGAGCGTGGTGGATTTGGTCGGCGCGTGCAGCCGCTGCATGATATCCGGCAGCTTCACCAGCCCGAACGAGCCGACGAACAGGAAGAGCGCGCCGATCAGGATCAGCGCCGACACCAGGAGCTCGCTGAACCACGCCATCGCTTACTCGATCACATTGCCGCGCAGCAGATATTTGCAGAACGCGACGGTGGACAGGAAGCCGACCGCGACGAACAGCAGCGCGATCTCGAAATACAGGCTGGTGCCGTACCAGATGCCGATCACCACGACGAGCCCGATGGTGTTGGTCACCAGCGTCTCCAGCGTCAGGATGCGGTCGAGCACGTCGGGGCCCTGGGCGAGCCGATACAGATTCATCAGCGCCGCAACGGCGATGATGCAGACGGCGATCAGGCACGCGGTCGCGATCATCCGAAGATCTCCTTCAGCCGGCGCTCGTAGCGGGTCTTGATCTGAGCCACCGTGTCGTCCGGATCGGTGGTGTGCAGGCAATGCACCAGGATGGCGCTGCCGTCGGCGGCGAGATCCGCGCTGACGGTGCCGGGCGTCATGGTGATGGTGCCGGCGAGCAGCGCGATTGCCTCGGCCGAGGTGAGGTCGATCGGCACCACGACATAGCGCGTCTGCAGCCGCGCCGTCGGCCAGAACAGCACCCAGATCGCGACCTGGATGTTCGACACCACGATGTCCCAGCCGACCACGGCGACATATTCGATGATCTTAAGCGGCCGGCGGATCACCGGCCGCACCGGCCAATACGGGCTGGTGAACAGCGGGATCGCACCGCCGAGCACCAGGCCGAGCAGCACGGTGCCGAGCGAGATCGAATTGATCAGCGCCACCCAGACGGCGGCGATCAGCAGCGTGAACACGGGATGCGGCAGCAGGCGCCTCATCGTGCGCCCTCCCGCGACAGGACTGCCAGCGACGCGGGGTCGACGGCGCGCACATAGGACGTGACGTCGAGCGCCTGCCGCGCGGTGGCGGCGAGGTCGCGCGTCACCGGGCCGGCGAACAGCGCCAGCAGCACCGTGGCGCCGAGCAGCGCGGTGATCACGCCGGCCTGCAACGCGATGCGCGGCGGGGTGATGGGCGTATCGTCGGAAGGTTTGGCTGCGACCTTCCAGAACAGCGTGCTGCCGGCGCGGGGGAAGCCGATGATCACCACGAGGCTGGTGCCGAGCACGATGCACCAGCTCGCCGCCGCCAGCGGGCTCTGCCAAGTCGCGTCCAGGATCAGCAGCTTGCCGAGGAAGCCGGACAGCGGCGGCATGCCGGTGATGGCGATGGCGGCGACGAAGAACAGGCCGGCGAGCAGATTGGCGTGCGGCAGCGGCGGCGCCGGTGACAGGCGATCGGCAGGGCGGCCGCGCTGCGCGATCACCAGATCGGCGAGCAGGAACAGCGCCGCGCCGCTCAGCGTCGAATGCAGCAGATAGTAAAGCCCCGCGGCGAGGCCGGCCTGATCGAACAGCCCGAGCGCCAGCAGCAGCGAGCCCATCGACCACACGATGGCGAAGCACACCAGGCCGGTCAGCGACGCGCTCGCCAGCACGCCGATGGCGCCGAGGATCAGCGTCGCCAGCGCGGCCGGCACCACCCAGGGCGCCGCGATATCAGCCACGCTGCCGGCATTGGCGCCGAACACCACGGTGTAGACCCGGACGATCGAATAGGCGCCGACTTTGGTCATCATCATGAACAGCGCCGCGACCGGCCCGGCCGCCGCCGCATAGGCGGTCGGCAGCCACCATTGCAGCGGGACGAGCGCAGCCTTCAGCGCGAACACCAGCAGCAACAGCAGCGCGCCGACGCGCAGCAGCGCCTCGTCGCCGGGCGCGACCTGCGTCACCCTGCCGGCGAGGTCGGCCATGTTGAGCGTGCCGGTGACGGCGTAGATCAGGCCGACCGCGAACAGGAATAGCGTTGAACCGATCAGGTTGATCGCCACGTAGTTGAACCCGGCGCGCAGCCGGCGCTGGCCGCCGCCGTGCAGCATCAGCCCGTAGGAGGCGATCAGCATCACCTCGAAGAACACGAACAGGTTGAACACGTCGCCGGTGAGGAACGCGCCGTTGAGGCCCATCAGCTGAAACTGGAACAGCGGATGGAAGTGCCGGCCGGCCTTGTCCCAGCCGGCCATCGCGTAGATCAGCACTGCGACGGCAAGCAGCGCAGTGAGCAGCAGCATCGTCGCGGCCAGCCGATCAAGCACCAGCGCAATGCCGAACGGCGCGCGCCAGTTGCCGAGCAGATAAGGTTGCGGCCCGCTATCCGCGGCCGTGGCGTAAAGCCAGATCGATAGTCCGAGCAGCGCCAGCGTCGCGGCGCCCGAGACGATGCGTTGCGCGACGACATCGTGGCGCAGCGCCAGGATGAGAAACGCCGCGACGGCGGCGGGCAGCACGATCGGGGCGACGATCAGATGCGTCATCGGCCGGCCTCGTGCTGGTCGCCGGCATCGACGCGTTCGCTGCCGCTTTCGAGGAAGCCGCGCAGCGCCAGCACCACCACCAGCGCCGTCATGCCGAACGAGATCACGATCGCGGTCAGCACCAGCGCCTGCGGCAGCGGGTCGACATAGTCGGCGACGCCCTTGCTGATGATCGGCGCCTTGTCGATTCCCAGCCGCCCCATCGCGAACAGGAACAGGTTCACCGCATAGGACAGGAAGGTGGTGCCGATGATGACCGGGAAGGCGTGCCGGCACAGCACCAGATACAGGCCCGTCATCGTCAGCACGCCGATGGCGCTCGCGACCAGGATTTCCATTCAGCCCTCCTGCGCCGAAGACGCGCCGCGGGGCGTCAGCGGGATGTCGGAGGGACCGACCGGTGCCGGGCCGCGCTTGGCGCGGCGCTCGACGCGCGAGATCTGCGACAGCGACAACACCACGGTGCCGACCACGGTGAGGAACACGCCGGTGTCGAACAGCATCGCGGTGGCGAGTTCGATCTCGCCGATCAGCGGCAGATGGAAGTAACCGAACGAGCTGGTGAGGAACGGCCGCCCGAACGCGAAGGCGCCGAACCCGGTGGCGGCCGCGATCAGCACGCCGGCACCGAGCAGGCGATGGCCGTCGATACGGCGCTGCTCGGCGCTCCAGGCGTAACCGCTGGCCATGAACTGCATGAGGATGGCGATGGCCACGATCAGGCCGGCGATGAAGCCGCCGCCCGGCTGATTGTGACCGCGGAAAAAGATGTACATCCCGACCGTGATGGCCAGCGGCAGCAGCACGCGCGCCGCAACCACGAGCGGCAGCGGATGCGCGTCGGCCGAACCATGGCGCTGGCGCATCGCATCCAGCCGTCGCGCCGCGGCGCCTTCCAGCGCGCTGGCGAGCAGCGCGTAGATCACCAGCGCGGCGATGCACAGCACGATGATCTCACCGAAGGTGTCGAAACCGCGGAAGTCGACCAGGATGACGTTGACCACATTGGTGCCGCCGCCACCCGGCTTGGATTGCGCCAAGTGATAGGCCGAGATCGAGCTGCCGTCGCGCGTCATCACCGCATAGGCGAGCGCCGCCGCCGCGACGCCGCCGATGCCGGCGATCACGCCGTTGCGCAGCCGATGCGACAGCGGCTCGGTGGGCGTCAGCTTCGGCAGCAGATTAAGCGCCAGCAGCAGCAGGATCACGGTGACGACTTCGACCGAGATCTGGGTCAGCGCCAGATCGGGTGCCGAGAACTGCATGAAGGTCAGCGACACGATCAGGCCGGCGACGCTGCTCAGGATCAGCACCAGCAGGCGGTGGACATGGAACGCCATCACGGCGAGGCTGGCTGAGACAAGCAGCAGCCAGCCGACCAATGCCGGCAGATTGACCGGCAGCATCGCGCGTGTGCCCGCTTCGTAGCGGCCGCCGAGGAAGCCCGCTGCGCCGACGATCAGGATGGTCGCAGTGATGACCGCCAGATAGCGCGGCAGCGAGTCATTGTGCAGCCGGCGGATGACCCAGCGCGACGCGCGCACGCTCGCTGCGATCACAGCATCGAACATCCTCTTGGCGTCGGGCCGCGGCAGCGCGCGGCGCAGCGTCTCGAGCGGCGTGTGGATCAGCAGCAGCGCCAGGCCGCCGGCCATTGCGATGCCGCTCATCAGCAGCGGCCAAGTGAAGCCGTGCCAGATTGCCAGCGGATGAAAGTCGAGCGGTGCGGTGCCGACCACCGCCTGTGCGGTGCGCTCGACGATGCCGCCGGCGAGAAACTGCGGCGCAACGCCGATCGCCACCACCAGGATCACCAGCACGGCGACCGGCGCCCACATTCCGAGCGGCGGATCGTGCGGGTGGTGGTCCAACTCGGACCGCGCGCGGCCGAAGTAAGTCCCGAATACGAACCGTGCCGAATACGCGACCGACAGCAGCGCGCCAAGCGTCGCCGCGGCGGGGACGATCCAGACGCTGCCGAGCACGGAGGTGTCGGCGGCGGCTTCCAGCATCATTTCTTTCGACAGGAAGCCGTTGAGCAGCGGCACGCCGGCCATCGACGCGGCGGCGATCAGCGCCAGGGCCGCGCTGATCGGCATCAGCCGCGCCAGGCCGCCGAGCCGGCGCAGGCTGCGCGTGCCGGTCTCGTGATCGACGATGCCGGCGCTCATGAACAATGCGGCCTTGAAGGTGGCGTGATTGAGGATGTGGAACATGCAGGCGATCACGGCGAAGCGGGTGCCGAAGCCGAGCAGCATCGTCATCAGCCCGAGATGGCTGACGGTGGAGTGCGCCAGGATGCCCTTGAGATCGTCCTTGAACAGGGCGATCCAGGCGCCGATCAGCATCGTCACCAGCCCCGTGGTGGCGACGATCGCAAACCACGCCTCGGTGCCGGACAGCACCGGCCACAGCCGCGCCAGCAGGAAGATGCCGGCCTTCACCATCGTGGCGGAATGCAGATAGGCCGACACCGGCGTCGGCGCCGCCATCGCGTGTGGCAGCCAGAAGTGGAACGGAAACTGCGCCGACTTGGTGAACGCCGCGCCGAGCACCAGCAGCAGGATCGGCAGATACAGCGGCGAGGCCTTGATGGCGTCGCCACGCTGAAGAATCTCGGTCAGGTCATAAGACCCCGCCGCCTGCCCGAGCAGCAGCATGCCGGCCATCAGCAGCAGCCCGCCGCCGCCGGTCACCACCAGCGCCATCCGCGCGCCCTGGCGGCCTTCCGGCAAATGGCTCCAATAGCCGATCAGCAGGAAGGAGCTGAGGCTGGTCAGTTCCCAGAACACGACGAGCAGCAGGATATTGTCGCTGAGCACGATGCCCAGCATCGCGCCCTGGAACAGCAACAGGAACGCTAGGAACCGCCCCATCGGATCATCGCGATGCAGATAGAACCGGGCGTAGATGATCACGAGCAGGCCGATGCCGAGGATCAGCGCGGCGAAGAACAGCCCGAGCCCATCGAGAAAGAAGCCGAACGACAGCCCCAGCGCCGGCACCCATTCGGCACTGTAGCGTACCGTGTCGCCGGCGATCACCGCGGGCGCCTGCGCCAGCAATAGCAGCAGCGCCGCGAGGCTGATCCCGCCCGTCACCAGCGCACAGGCATTGCGGCCGGCCCGGATCACGATCGCGGGCAGCACGGCGCCGAGCAGCGGCATCAGAACGATCAGAGCGAGCTGCATCGACTCCCTGGGTACAAGACACGCCGCCCCGTGCAAAAGGCGACAGACTCCGGGCGCAGGACGCTCGGCTTCGGAGACAGGCAGCGTGTGCAGGATTGCATCGGCGATGCAAGGGCAAGGACCAGCGGCCGACAACCGGGCAACCGGGCCCGGATCGCGGGCCCGATTCTCCGAGGCGGAATTATCGCCTGCGCCGGCGTCCGGCAAAAGGCGGCATATCGGCGCGGCTGAGGCTTAAGTCCCTACCCGCAGTGCGGCGCCCTGCTTGCGCAGCAGGGCGATCACCGACAGCGGGGTGATCAGGCCGGTGCGGGGGTTGTCGGAGGGGATGTTTTCGATGGTCATCGAGAACCGCGCCGAATCCGCGTCGACCTCGATGCGGTGAGTGTTGCGGGTGACGCTCGGGTCGGCCCAGATCTCCACCATGGTGCGGTCCGGGCCGATGCCGGCGAGCGACAGCGCGACGGCGACGTTGAGATTGGCCGGAAAGCCCTTGCCGGCCTCGCGCGCGCTGCCGTCGAACAGCTTGAGCGGCTCGCGCAGATGGTCGATGTCGATGCCGTTGTCGACAATGAACGGCGCGCCGCGCAACCCGTCGACCGGCTTGCGGGTGATCATCCGCACCGAGTGAATGGTCCCGACCGCGGCGGCCGTTACCGCGTCGAGGCCGATCAGCGCGCCGGTCGGCACGATGATCTGGCCGCCGTTCGCCTTTGCCAGATCGATGAGGTCCTCGTGCTGCAGCAGCGCCGCGGCGCTGAGCACGATCGCGCTCTTACCGCGATTGACGAAAGGTTCGACGATCGCGCGCAGCAGCTTGGCCGGCGCGGCCTCGATCACCACGTCGGCATGCTCGTGCAGCTGATCGACCGGCACCGCGGCCGGCGGCGCCGCGAACGTCGCGAGGAAATCGCGATGCTTGTCGGGGCTGCCGCTGGCGACCGCCGTCAGCGTCAATCCGTCCAGGCCGCGATCGAGTTCACGGGCGATCGCGGCGCCGATGGCGCCGAGCCCGGCGATGGCGACGCGTTGCGGGGCTCGGCTGCTTCTCATCGGTTCGTCCTTCCGGCTCAGACCACGCGCTCGCGATGCACGCAGCGGCAGTCCATCTCGTAGTCGAGGCCTTCGACCGGCGGGCGGTTGAAGTGCCAGGTCAGGCCGTGGCGGAACACGCCGCGCTTGCCGAGTTCGCTCTCCAGGAACGGATGGATGTCGTGCACGGTGTAGAGCTGCGCGCCGGTGATGTCGGCCCAGGTGCCGCCGAACGCGCTCATCCGCCGCTCCATCTCGCCGAGCACGAACTGCGCCTTCTTCTGCAGGCCGGCCGGGCTGGTGTCGCCGAGCGCGACGGTGTGGTCGCGATAATTGCCCTTACCCTCGGGCGCCTCGCCGCTGCCGGCGATCACGAAAGACTTCGGCGCGTTCTCGGCAGGCACCGTGTAGGAGAACGCGTAGAAGCTCGGCTCCGCCGGCGGATCGATCGCCGGACAGACATTGCTGCGCGCGATCGGGTTGGTGCGATCCTGCATGATGCCCCAGTCGACCAGCGTCTTGATGTAGACCTCGTTGAAGTCGACGAAACCCTGTTCGGTGAACGGCGCGGGCGAGCGCAATTCACAGGCGCCGAACGCGGTCAGCGGCCTGCCGGCTTCCTTCAGGATCTCGGCGATCTTCGCGAAGCCCTGCTTCAGCGGCACCGGATTGGCAAAACGCACGCGCTCGATCGCGAAGCCCGGCAGCGCGGCGATGCCGCAGGAATATTGGAAGACGCCCAGCATGTAGCGATAGCCGCTGTTCGGGGCTTCGACGGTCTCGATCATGATTCCTCTTTCGATCAGCAAGTGAAGCTTGAGATTTTTATTCCTGCAGCACGCCCAGATAGGCGTCGCGGACGATCGGATCGGCGAGCAGCTCCTCGCCGGAGCCCTCGCGGACGATGCGGCCCATATCCATCACGAAGGCGCGGTCGCACAGATCGAGCGCGATGGTGACGTCCTGCTCCACCAGCAGGATCGAGACGCCGTCCTTGTTGAGCGTGCGCAGCGCCTCGACCAGCTGCTCGACCAGCAGCGGCGACAGGCCGAGCGAGAGTTCGTCGATCATCAGCAGCAGCGGCGCGCTCATCAGGCCGCGGCCGATCGCGCACATCTGCTGCTCGCCGCCGGACAACGTTGCGGCCTGCTGATTGCGGCGCTCGCGCAGCCGCGGGAACGTCGTGTAGATCTGGTCGAGGTCCTGCCTGATCTCGGCGCGGCTGGCGCTGCGCAAATACGCACCCATCAGCAAATTCTCTTCGACGCTCATCGCGCCGAACAGCCGGCGGCCTTCCGGCACATGGACGATGCCGTGCGACAAGATCTCGGCGGCGCTGCGGCCGGCGAGGTCGTGGCCCTCGGAGCGATACTCTCCCCCGCGCACCGCGACGAGGCCGGACAGCGTCCGCATCAGCGTGGTCTTGCCGGCGCCATTGGAGCCGATCAGCGCGGTGATCTCGCCGCGGCGCACCGCGATGTCGACGCCCCACAGCACCTGGATCTCGCCATAGCCGGCATCGAGTCCCTTGGCTTCGAGGATCAGATTGTCAACCATGGCGGGCGGTCCGTTGCGCGTATTGCTGGCCGAGATAAGCCTCGACCACGGCCGGATTGCTGATCACCTCGCGCGGCGGGCCGTCGGCGATCGGGTGGCCGTTGTGCAGCACGACGATGCGGGTGCAGACGTTCAGCGCCACTTTCATCAGATGCTCGATCATCACGATGGTGATGCCGCCGGCGGCGAGCTGATGGATCAGCTTGGTGGCGCGCTCGACCTCGGCGCTGTTGAGGCCGGCATTGACCTCGTCGAGGAACAGCAGCTTCGGCTTCATCGCCAGCGCTTTCGCCAGTTCGAGCCGCTTGCGCATCGCCAGCGTCAGCGTCGCGGCGGACTGCTCGGCCTGCGCCTCGAGGCCGACGAAGGCGAGATGCTCGCGCGCAGCTTCACGCGCCGATTTCAGGCTGGCGCCGGGCTGCGAGAACAGCGCGGCGGCCGCGACGTTGTCGAGCGCGGAGAATTCGGCGAACGGCTGCACGATCTGGAAGGTGCGCGACAGCCCGAGCCGGGCGGCCTGATAGGTCTTGATCCTGGTGATGTCCTTGCCGTCGAACAGGACGGTGCCGGTGTTGGCCGGGGTGACGCCGCAGATGGTGTTGACCAACGTGGTCTTGCCGGCGCCGTTCGGCCCGATCAGGCCGAGCACTTCGCCGCGCGCGACCGACAGGTTGACGTCACGCAGCGCCTGCAGGCCGGAGAAGCGGCGCGAGACGCCGGTGAGGCGGAGCAACTCAGACATGCTTGGTCCTCCGCCACAGACGATCGGCACGCAGCGAGGTCAGGCCGTGCGGCAGGAACAGCAGCAGCAGCACGATCAAGACGCCGAGCACGCCGGTGTGGATGTGGGTGTAGTTGCGCCACACCACTTCCTCGAGCCCGAGATACAGGAACGCGCCGCAGGCCACCCCGAGCGGCGAGCCGAGCCCGCCCATCAGCGCCATCACGATCGGTTTCACCGAATACAGAATGTCGAACACGTCCGACGGATCGATGTAGTGCACCCAGGCGGCGTAAATGCCGCCGGCGACCGCGACGAAGCAGGCCGACAGGCCGAACGCGGCTGCCTTGGCGAGCGTGGTGTTGAGGCCGACCATGGTGGACGCGGTCTCGTTCTGGCGGATGCAGTTGAGCGCGAAGCCGAGCTTGGAGTTGGCAACCGCGATCACCATCAGGGCGGTGAGCAGCATCACGCCCCACATCGTGTAGAAATAATAAGTCGCCTCCGCCATCACGCCGGCGCCGGAGGTGAGCGGGATATTCAGCCCCATGCCGCCGCCGGTCAGGTCGGTGGCGTTGTTGACGAGTTCGCGCAGCACCTCGGCGAGCGACAGGCTGGCGATCGCGAAATAATGCCCGCGCAGCCGCAACAGGATGGCGCCGAGCAGCCCAGCGGCGAGCAGCGCCAGCACGCCGGAGACGATCAGCGCCAGGCTCATCGGCACGCCCTTGCCCATCAGCACGCCGGTGCAATAGGCGCCGAAGCCGAAGAACGCCGCGGTGGCAAACGACGGATAGCCGGCAAAGCCGCCGACAATGTTCCACGACAGCGCCAGCACCGCATACATGCAGGCGATGGTGCCGAGCCGCAGCGCATAGGCGCCGCCGAACAGCGGCAGCGCCGCCACGCAGGCGATCAGGATCAGGAGAGCGACGTGGCTGCGGGTCATTCGAAGCCCTTTCGGCCGAGCAGGCCCTGCGGGCGCAATACGAGAAAGATGATCAGCAGCAGGAACGACAGCGTGGTGGCGTGCGCCGGGCCGAGATAGGTGGCGCCGACGCTCTCGACCAGCGCCAGCAGCAGCCCGCCGGCCAGCGCGCCCGACACGCTGCCGAGGCCGCCGAGCACGCAGACCACGAAGGCTTTGCCGAGGAAGGTGGAGGAGGTCAGCGGCGAGATCGGAAAGATCAGCGCCATCAGCACGCCGGCGCAGCCGGCGAGCGCGGCGCCGAGGCCGAACGCCACCGCGTAGATCGACGGCACGTGCACGCCCATCAGCACCGCGGCGTCGCGATCGAGCCGCACAGCCACGATAGCGCGGCCGACCTTGGAGCGGCGCAGCAGCAGATACAAAAGGCCGGTGAGCGCCAGCGCGGTCGCTGTCGCGATCAGCCGGTCGACCGGCACCACCACGCCGCCGAACGCCAGCGAGCCGAGCGGCGGGGTCAGGATCAGCTTGCGATAGTCGGCGGTGAAGAAGTAGATCATCGCGTTGTTCAGGATCAGATCGAGCCCGAAAGTCAGCGTCAGCGTCACCAGCACCGGCGCAGTGATCACCCGGTTGAGGATCAGCCGCTGGATGACATAGCCGAACGCGAAGAACAGCGGCGCCGCGATGAAGATCGCGTACCACGGCGACAGATGCAGCGACTGGTACAGCATAAATGCCAGATAGCCGCCGAGCACGATGAACGAGCCGTGGATCAGGTTGATGACGTTGAGCACGCCCCATACCAGCGAAAACCCGATCGCGATGCAGGCATAAAGACTGCCCAGCACCAGCGCGTTGATCAGGATCTGGATGGCTTGCATGAGTGCGGGTTCACTTGGGTTGGGAGACAGCAGGAACGTCGACAGCGTGGCGACGAAGCAGATATCGGAGTGTCTACGAGGCCTTAGCCCCGTCATTGCGAGCGCAGCGAAGCAATCCAGCGCAGTGCACGGAGTTGGATTGCTTCGTCGCTGCGCTCCTCGCAATGACGGGAGGAGAGGCCGCGAGCAGATCAGTGACGCTTACTCCACGCCGACCTTCAATTCGCCCTGCTTGATCGCCTGCGGGAACAGCACCACCGGCTTGCCGGCCTGGATCTGGAAGACCGGCGGGTCGAGCGAGTTGATCTGGCCGTTGGCGCCGAACTTCACCGGGCCGAAGAAGGTGACGACGTCCATCTTGGCGAGTTCGTCGCGGACCTTGTCGCGGTCGGTCGAGCCGGCCTTCTCGATGGCGATCTGGAACAGCGCGCCGCACAGCGCCGCCGAGGCATGAGCGTAGTCCGGCTCGGCGTTGTACTTCTCCTTGAACAGCTTCACGAAGTTGGCGGTCGAGCCGAAGATGTCCTTGCCTTCATATTGCGCGGCCGGATGCCACCAGGCGGCGCTGGAGACGTTCTCGGCGCCCTTGCCGAGCGCGTCGATGAACTCCTGATAGGCCGGGCCGGCGATCATCGACACCACCGGCGCCTTGATCTGCTGATCGGCCATCTGCTTGCGCACCAGCAGCAGGTCGTTGGTGTAGCCGGTGACGAAGATCCACTGCGGCGCCAGCGCCTTGATGGATGACAGCGTCGCCGAATGGTCGAGCGTGCCGATCGCGTATTTCTCGAAATACGCCACTTCGAAGCCGGCCGCCTTGGCGGACTTCTCCATTTCCTGGGCGATCGCCAGCGGGAACAGGTCGTTGCGGGCCAGGATGGCGATCTTCTTCACCTCCGGCACCTTGGCCTTGACCATCTCGGTCAGCGGCGTCGTCAAGGTGTCGTTGGGCGTGAAAGTGCCGAACAGATATTTGTAGTTCTGATCGTAGACCTGCACCGACGACGCCGTCGCGGCCAGCGTCGGCACCTTGTATTTCTCGGAGACGGTGCTGGCGGCCTTGGCGGCGCCGGAGCCGAACGGTCCGAACAGGAAGTTGACGTTGTTCTGGGTGATCAGCTGCTCGCTGGCCTGCACGGCGCGCGGCGTGTTCGACTGATAGTCGGTGTAGACGATCTCGACCTTGTACTTCTTGCCACCGACATTGATGCCGCCGGCCTTGTTGGCCTGCTCGGCCCACAGATTGTAGCCCTGCTGCTGCTTGATGGCTTCCGGGGCGAGCGGCCCGGTGATCGGCAGCGGCGCGCCGATCTTGATCACGTCGTCGGCCGACGCTGCGGCGATGTGAGTTGCGGAGGCCAGCACGGCCAGGCCGAGCGGGACGGAGAGGCGGACGCAGCGAGCAACCCACGTGTGAAGCATACGGAAGTCTCCAGGGGGCGATGATGGCTGGGCACAACTGTGCCAAACCGCCCGTTCGAATAAAAGCATTGAATTTGGAAGTCTTAGATCGAATAATTCGAACGTTAGCCAATCGCTGCCGCAATCTTCGGCAGGCGAAAAGACGAGGAAATACAGCAATGATCGAGTCCGCGGCGATCCGCTATTTCCGCGAGGTGACAGAAGCCGGTTCGATCAAGCAGGCGGCCGCGACGCTGCGGATCGCGCCGTCGGCGATCAGCCGGCAGATCCAGGCGATCGAGGAGGAGCTTTCGGTCAAGCTGTTCGAGCGCAACGCCCGCGGCATGGTACTCACTGACGCCGGGCGGCTGGTGTATCGCTACGCGGTCGACAATCGCAGCCTGCTCGACGGCATCCGCGCGCGGGTGCAGGAATTCGAGACGATGCGTCGCGGCCAGATCAAGCTGGCGACCGTCGAGGGCATGCTGTCCAACTTCTTGTCGAACTTCCTGATCGAGCTGTCTGCCGACTATCCGGGCATCTTCGTCTCGACCACCGTGCTCGGCTCGCGCGCGGTGGCCGAGATCGTCGGCCGCAACGAGGTCGATCTCGGCCTGGTGTTCGGCCGCGCGCCGCGTCGCGACCTGATCGAGCTGGCGCGGATGCGGCAGTCGCTGTGCCTGATCGTGGCGCCGACCCATCCGCTGGCGACGCGGGAGTCGTGCACCGTTAAGGAACTGGCCGGGCTGCGCGTGGTGGTGCCGGATCCGTCGTTCGGCATCCGGCAGGAGGTCGACCGCGCCTGCGCCACCGCCAAGATCAGGCTGGAGATCTGCAGCGAGACCAATTCGCTGGCGTTCGCCCAGATGCTCGCCTGGCGCACCGACCTCGCCACCTTCCTGCCGCGCAACACCGCGATGCCGGCGATCGAAGCCGGCCGCATCGTCGCAGTGCCGCTCCGCGACCCGCGGCTGGAGGCGACGCAAGTGACGCTGGTGCAACTCGCCTCGCGCACCATCTCGCCGTCCTGCCGGATGGTGGCGGATCTGCTGGTGGCGCGGATGAAGAGCGCGAGGGAGTAGCTACTCCTCAGAGGCGACCACGCCAGCCCCATCGTCATTGCGAGCGCAGCGAAGCGATCCACGCCACACGTGCGGCGCTGGATTGCTTCGTCGCTTCGCTCCTCGCAATGACGGGGAGAGGTCGTGCTTAAGGAGTTAGCGGCTTCAGGCCGCCTCATCCCGGAGGTGATACCAGCGATACAGCATGCGCTGGCCCAAGCGCCGGAACGGCTCGAACGTGTGGGTCGGCAGCGGCGAGGTGAAGATCGGCAGGTCCTGGCCCTTGAAGTGCTGGCCGGCGATCATCTGCGCCATGCGGCGGCCGGCCTGCGCCGAATAGGACACGCCGTTGCCGCCGTAGCCGAGCGCGTAGAACAGGTTCGCCTGCGGATCGGGACGGAAGATGCGCGGCATCATGTCGTGGCTGACGTCGACCCAGCCCCACCACGAGTAATCGATCTCGATTCCCTGCAGCGCCGGGAATTTGCGGTGCAGGCCGTCGATCAGCAATTGCAGATGCTTCGGCGCGTCGGCGTCGGCGCCGGTGATCGACGAGCGGCTGCCGATCTGGATGCGGTTGTCCGGCAGCAACCGATAGTAATAGCGCAGCGTCCGCGTGTCGGTGAGCACCAGCTTGGTCTTGAAGCCGGTCGCTTCGAGTTCGGCGGCGGTCAGAGGCCGGGTGACGATCGAGTTGGACAGGATCGGCATGCAGCGGCCGCGCAGCACCGGCGTCAGGCCGGGCGCCGTATAGGCGCCGGTGGCGATGCCGACCGCGCGGGCCCGGACAATGCCGCCCGGCGTGCGCAGATGCAGCTTGCCGCCCTGCTGCTCGATGCTCGCGACCGGGCTCGCCGGATGCACCTTGACGCCGAGATCGCGCGCCATCTGCTGATAGCCGAAAGCGAGCTTGGCCGGATGCACGCCGGTGCCGAGCGGCTCCAGCACCGCGCCGACCGCTTCGGCCTCGTTGAGATAGTCGCGGCGGAGCTGCTCGGCGCCGATCACGCTGGTCTGCTCGCCGAACGTGTCGCGCAGCAGCGCCGCCTCGGCCGAGATCTTGTCGAGATTGCGCTGCCGATGCGCGATGTAAAGATGTCCGCCGCGCTGCGGCTCGCAGTCGATCGGGCTCTGCCGCACCAGCTCTTCAAACGTCTCGAAGCCGTCGCGCACTTCGGCGTGCAGCCGCTTGGCGACGTCGAGACCCCAGCGCGCGATCCATTGCGAGCGCGTCAGCCGGCCGGCGGCGTTCTGGCCCTGGCCGCCGTTGCGGGTGCTGCAGCCCCAGGCGACGCGATTGGCTTCGAGCACCACGGGCTTGAGGCCGTGCTCACGCGCCAGGAAGATCGCGCAGGCGAGCCCGGTGTAGCCGGAGCCGACGATCGCCACGTCGGCGTCGATGTCGCCGCTGACCGGGCCGTCGTCGGCCGGCGGCGCGCCGGCGGTGGCGTGCCAATAGGTCGGCGCGTAGTCGCGGTTATGGCCGGGACCGTCGCTGACCAGCGGGTCGTAATGCGGATCGTAGGCCGCCAGCGGCGGCGTCTTCAGCGGCCGGTTCATCATGCGGCTCCCTTGGCGGGCAGCGCCGGGCGGTCTTTGCGGAACGCGCTCTTGCTGACGATCTTGTCGCCGCGGAAGCCGAACAGATCGACGCCTTCGGCCTCGATGCGCGAGCCGTCCTTGGCGGTGGCGCGGAAGATCCATTCGGAGATGCCGCGATCGCCGAACACGGCGTGACGGGTGCATTCCCAGCTCACATCCGGGAAGGTCGCGAAGGTGCCTTCGAACGCGGCGCGGACGTCGGCGGCGCCGCTGATGCGGCGGCCGCAGGCCTCGGGGCCGGCGGCGGCGTCGAACACGATGTCGTCGGTCATCACCGCCATCACGCCGGCGCCATCGTGGCGATTGAAGGCGGCGAACAGAAGTTCGAGTTGGCGCAGGCGCTGAGTATCAAGTTCCGACATAGCGAGGACATTCCATCATGGTGGGCACAGGGGCGTCTCCGTGATGATGGCGCGGATCGGCCGGCAGCTTCGAACGCAGGCTGTCACGAGCGATCGGCCATGCTTAGAACCAGATGCCGCGATGTCTGCGGCCAGAATCCCGGGCCTAACTGGCCCAACGGCTTGGCCCCGGCTGGACCTTCGCGCGCGAGGCGCAATCGCCAAGGTGATGCGATGATCAACATCGCCACCCGCATCAATCCCGCCATCGCGCCCGCCGTGTCGGACGTGTTCACGCAACTGCAGGGCCGTCACCTGGTCGGCAACGCGCTGGTTCCGGCCGTGGCCGGGGCGACGCTCGACGTGATCGACCCCGCCACCGGCGCGGTGCTCGCGGCCGCGCCCGCAGCGACCGCCGACGACGTCGCCCGCGCGGTCGAATCGGCCTCGGCGGCGTTTCCCGGCTGGGCCGCGACGCCGGCGCGGCAGCGTGGCAAACTGATCGCCGAGGCGGCGCGCGTCATCGCTGGGCGCAGCGATGTGATTTCGGCCGTGCTGGCGCTGGAGACCGGCAAGGCGATCCGCACCGAATGCCGTGGCGAAGTCGCGACCGCGATCGACATCGTCACGATGTATGCGGGGCTGGCGTCGGAGCTGAAGGGCGAGACGCTGCCGTTCGATCCGCAGATCCTCACCTACACCAGCCGCGAGCCGCTCGGCGTCGTCGCCGCGATCCTGCCGTGGAACGTGCCGCTGGTGCTGATGATGCTGAAGATCGCCCCGGCGCTGGTGGCCGGCAACACGGTGGTGGTGAAAGCCTCCGAAGAAGCGCCGTTCGCCACCATCGAGATGGCGCGGCTGATGGCCGAGCTGCTGCCGGCCGGCGTGCTCAACGTGATCTGCGGCACCGGCCGCGATTGCGGTTCGGCGCTGGTCGAGCATCCCGCCGTCGCCAAGGTGACGTTCACCGGCTCGCAGGCGGTCGGCGAACTGATCTACCAGACCGCGGCGCGAAAAATCATTCCGGTCAGCCTCGAGCTCGGCGGCAAGAGCCCGATGATCGTCTATCCGGATGCCGACATGACGCGCGTCATTGCCGGCGCGATCGCCGGGATGCGCTTCACCCGCCAGGGTCAGAGCTGCACCGCGGCCAGCCGCATCTACGTGCACAGCACGCTGATCGCCAGCTTCATAGCGCAGCTCAAGGACGCGCTCGCCAAGCTGGTGATCGGCGATCCGCTGGATGAGGCGACCGATATCGGCACGGTGATCTCGGCGCGGCAGAAGGCGAAGATCGAATCCTACCTGGCGCTCGGCGAGCGCACCGCCGGCGCGCAGGTGGCGCGCTGCGGCGAGATTCCGCGTGCCAGTCACCTCAAGGACGGGCTGTATCTGCAGCCGACCATCGTCACCGGCCTGCCGGAAGATTCGCCGCTGATGCGCGAGGAGATCTTCGGCCCGGTGGTCTGCGTGCAGCCGTGGGACGACGAGGACGACGTCATCGCCCGCGCCAACGACAGCGATTTCGGCCTCGCCGCGACGGTGTGGACCCACGACCTGCGCAAGGCCCTGCGCGCGGTGCAGCGGCTCGACGCCGGCTACGTCCAGGTCAATCAGAACCTGACGATCCAGCCGAATCTGAGCTATGGCGGGTTCCGCAAGTCGGGTCTCGGCAAGGAAGCCTCGCTGGAAGCCATGCTGGAGCACTTCACCAAAAAGAAGACCGTCGTCATCGATATGCGGTGAACGCCATTATGCAGGACCTGATCGCCGCCGCGCAGGCGAGCCTCGCCGGCGCGCTGCCGTCGCCGCGGATCGTCGCCGAGACCATGGCGGCGGTGGCGGCGGCGTCGTTGCTGCGCGGCTTCACCGGCTTCGGCTTCGCGATGGCGGCGGTGCCGCTGATGGGCCTGTTCATGCCGCCGTCCAGCGCGGTGCCGATCGCGGTGCTGCTGCAACTCTTGACCGGCCTCAACGATCTGCGCCGCAACCGGCGCGACTGCCACTGGCCGTCGCTGCGCTGGCTGATCGCCGGCGCGGTGATCGGCTCGCCGCTTGGCGTGCTGGCGCTCAGCGTCGCCCCGGCGCCGGTCGCCCGCATCGTCATCTCGGTGATCATCGCCATCGCGGTGCTGATGCTCGGCCGCGGCTTCGCGCTCGCCAATGTGCCATCCCGGCCGGTAACCGCGCTGGTGGGCATGATGGCCGGCCTGTTCAACGGACTCGCCGCGATGCCGGGGCCGCCGGCGATCGTGTACTACATGTCCGGGCCGTTCCGCGCCGTGGCGGCGCGCGCCTCGCTGCTGGTGTTCTTCCTCGTCACCTCGATCGCGGCCTTCGTCAGCATCGCGCTGGTCGGCCTCGCCACACCCACGGTGCTGTGGCTGTCGGTGCTGGCGCTGCCGGTGACGTTCCTCGGCACCCGGATCGGCGAACTCGGCTTCCGCCGCGGCAGCGAGCAGCTGCACCGCCGCGTCTCGATCGTCAGCCTCGGTGTGATCGCCCTGATCAGCGCCGCCAAGGGCTTCGCCGAGCTGAGCTAACTGCGCCTCACAGGCATTGCGACACGGCCGGAATCGCGACGCCGGTCCACACCGTCGCGACAAGCGCCGCGACGGTCGAGCCGATCGCGACCTTGCGGATGAAGCCCCCGGTCGCTTCGCCGCGCGGCTGCCGCACACAATAGATCAGCAACCCGACCAGCGCCGCCAGATGCACGGCCCAGATCGCCAGCAGCACCGCGCGCGACAGGCTGATCTCGCCGATCAGCCGGGCCTGCCAGCCGAACGCGCAGCCCACCGACAGCGCCGCGTAGAGCAGCGTGAACGCCGACGCCCAGATCACGAAGCCGGCGGCGATCAGCAGCAGCGAGGTCGCGCGAGTGGGCGAGCGCGTCATCGCGGCGCTCCCATCACCAGCGGCAGGCCGAACACGATCAGCAGCGTGCCGACCGCAAGCGCCGCCGTGTAGACGTTCCAGATCGCGCCGATGCGCAGGTCGACGCTGCGCCGCGCCGAGACGTAGCCGGTGCGGCTGCGCCAGATGCCGAAGCCGGCGAACACGGCGCCGATCGCGACATGCAGGCCGGCATACAGCAGGATCACCAGCGTGGTGGCCGCATAGGCATGCCGGGTCGGATCCGGCACCGTGGCGACCAGATTGACCAGCCCGATCAGCGCCATGCCCTGGCCCATCAGCGCGGTCGCCAGCGCGCCTTCGCGACGAGGGCCGCTGCCGATGATTGCGCGCCAGCTTGCCGTCAGGCTGGCGAGGCCGGCCAGCACCGTACCTCCCGCGGTCAATGCGACGCCCCACGGCGCCCATGCCATCAGCGCCGGCGGCGGCCAGTTCGGCGCCACTACCCAGAGAAACAGCAGGCCGAAAGCGAGCGACGCATAGGCGGTGGCGTCGGCCGCAAGCGTCAGGCCGATCGCCCACAGCGACGGCGGCGACGCGGCCTCGCTGTGCAGCACCGCGGCCGCGTCGTTGCCGACCGGCAGTGCGCCCTGGTCCTGTGGTTCGCCGGATCCCGGCGTCCACGCCAGAAACGCCGCGACGATCGCGGGCAGCGCCAGCACCGCGACCCAGTACAGCTTGAACAGCACCGCGACGAAGAACACGCCGGTCAGCAGCGCGGTGATCAGCGGCAGCCGGGTCGGCGCCGGCAGCCGCACGATCTGGTCGAGCCGGCCCGACATCACGTCGACGCCGAGGGTTTCCAGCCAGCCGTTGCGGACGAAGCCGAGATAGCCGTCGCCGCGCGCCAACCGGTTGGCGAGCTCCGGCTGATCGGCGAACGGCGACCGCGTGCGCGCATCCGGCAGCGAGCCAAAATTGTAGCTCGGCGGCGGCGTCGCCATCGCCCATTCCAGCGTGCCGGCGCCCCACCGGTTGCGGCGCGCGCGCTTGCCGTGTCGCCAATGCATGAACACGTCGACGGTGAACAGCGCGAAGCCGATCGCCATCACGAAGCCGCCGATCGACGACACCAGATTGAGCCACTCCCACCCGGTCTCGGCCCCGTAGGTCGCGATCCGGCGCGGCATGCCGAGCAGGCCGGTCCAGTGCATGATCAGGAAGGTGAGGTTGAAGCCGATGATGATCAGCCAAAACGCCGGCACGCCGAGGCGGTGGCGCGGGACGCGGCCGGTGAAATGCGGCAGCCAGTAGTACGCCGCCGCCAGCATCGGGAAGATGAAGCCGCCGACCAGCACATAGTGCAGATGCGCGACGACGAAGTGCGTATCGTGGACCTGCCAGTTGAACGGCACGATCGCCAGCATCACGCCGGTGAGGCCGCCGAGCACGAACACCGAGAAGAAGCCGAGCAGATACAGCATCGGGAGCTTGAGCTGCGGCCGCCCGGCCGCCAGCGTGCCGATCCAGGCGAAGATCTGCACCGCGGTCGGCACCGCCACCGCTGTGCTGGCTGCGGAGAAGAACGCCAGCGCCAGATGCGGAATACCGACCGTGAACATGTGGTGCACCCACAGCCCGAAGCTGAGGAACGCCAGCGCCACGATGCTGACCACGATCCAGGTGTAGCCGATGATCTCCCGCCGCGCGAACACCGGCAGAATAGTCGACACCATGCCGGCGGCCGGCAGGAAGATGATGTAGACCTCGGGGTGACCGAACAGCCAGAACAGATGCTGCCACAGCAGCGAATCGCCGCCGCGCGCGGCGTCGAAGAACGGCAGGTCGAAGGCGCGCTCCAGTTCGAGCAGCACCGAGCCGAGGATCAGCGGCGGAAAGCCGAACAACATCATGAAGGCGGTGACCAGCAGGTACCACGCCAGCAGCGGCATCTTGTCGAGCGACATGCCGGGCGCGCGCATCTTCAGGATCGTGGCGATGATCTCGACCGCCGCCGACAGCGCCGAGATCTCCACGAAGGTGATGCCGATCAGCCAGATGTCGGCATTGATGCCGGGCGTGTAGGCCTTCGAACTCAGCGGCGTGTACATGAACCAGCCGCCGTCCGGCGCCAGCCCGAGCGCCATCGCGACGAGTAGGATCGAACCGCCGAACAGATAGCACCAGTAGCCATAGGCGCCGAGCCGCGGAAACGCCATGTCGCGGGCGCCGAGCATCTTCGGCAGCAGATAGATCGCCAGCCCTTCGAACATCGGGATGGCGAACAGGAACATCATCACCGTGCCGTGCATGGTGAAGATCTGATTGTACAGCCCGGGCTCGAGGAAGGCGCTGCGCGGCGTGGCGAGCTGGGCGCGGATCAGCATCGCCAGCACGCCGCCGACGCCGAAGAACACGAAGGCGGTGAGGATGAAGCGGCGGCCGACGATGTTGTGGTTGACGGCCGACAGCCGGCCCCAGCCAGGCGGCGTGCCCCACACCGCTTCGAGCTGCTTGTGCAGGCGGATCGCGCTGGTTGCGGCCGCGGGCATCTCAGGGCGCGGCTCGCTCATCTGGCATCCTTGGGAAGTTGATCGAGCGCGGCCTCGAACGCGTCGCCGTCATGCGCCTCGACGGCGAAATCCATCACGGTGTGGCCGGTGCCGCAGAACTCGGCGCAGACGCCGCGATAATGGCCGGGCTGCGATGCCGACAGCCGCACCACATTGGTGTGGCCGGGGATCGCATCGACCTTGCCGCCGAGCCGCGGGATCCAGAAGCCGTGAATGACGTCGGCGGTGGTGACATGCAGATCGGCGGCGCGTCCGACCGGCAAGTGTAGTTCATTCACCGAGACGCGCGTGCCGTCCGGTCCCGGATAGCGAAAGGTCCACTGCCATTGCCGCACCTCTACGTCGATCCGCACCGGCGCATCGGCGCGCGGATGCGCCAAGAGTCTCTCGCCGACATAGAGGCCGTAGCCGAGCAGCGGCGTCAGCACCAGCGCCGGCAGCACCAGCCCGCCGCCGACCAGCCACAGTTTTGGCGAAGCGCTGCGATCGGTCGCAGGCTTGAGAAACACCCACAACAGCAGCGCCATCACCAGCGCGAACAACAGCGTCGCGCCGATCAGCATCGCCCACCACAGCGACGCGATCGCTGCCGCCGACGGCCCGGCCGGATCGACCGTGGACAGCGGCCCGGCGCAGCCGGCGAGGCCGCTCGCCGCCACCGCGACACTCGCCGCGATGAACCGAACGCGCCCTCGCCGCATTAGCCTGCGAAGAGGTGCCGCATGCCGAAATCCGTCGTCGAAGAAATCCGCAGCTACGACACCAACTCGGTGATCGCACTCGCCGGCCATCCGGTCCACGCCATGCTGGTGGCGTTCCCGATCGCGCTGGTGATCTCGACGCTCGGCTGCGACATCTTCTACTGGTGGAGCGCAGATCCGTTCTGGACGCGGGCCGGGCTGTGGGCCAGCGGCTTCGCGTTCTGGTTCGGCGTCGCCGCCGCCATCGCCGGTACCGCCGAGCTGCTCGCCGTCGAAGGCATCCGCCAGCGCACCACCAGCTGGACCCACGCGATCGCCGGCGTATCGCTGGTGTCGGTCGCCGGCGCCAATTGGGGCCTGCGGCTGGTCGACCACGAGAACGTGCTGCCGGTCGGGCTGATGGTGTCGGCGCTCGGCACCGTGCTGGTGGCGCTGGCGGGATGGCACGGCGGCAAGCTGGTGTTCGATCACGGCGTCGGCATCATGGTTTCGAAAGAGGACTGAAGCGCGCCCGGCGTGCGCAGCCACGCCGGCACGTCGTTGCCCTCGATCGCCGGCTTCGACAGGATCAGCACCAGGATCACGGTGATGACCGCGGAGGTCGCGGCCGTCATCGTCCAGCGTCGCCACGGCGCGTAGCGGCCGTTGTCCTCGAACAGGTTCAGGATCACATGGCCGGCGCGGATGTGGATGATCACCAGCAGTCCGACCCCGACCAATTTCAGCATCATCCAGGTGGCGAACACTTCGCGGGCGAACAGCAGGCCGGTCCCCGCCACCACCGCGATGAAGCCGGCCGGCGAGGTGATGCCGATGAACAGCGTCCGGGTCAGGCGATGCAGCTCGGCGGCGTCCTTCTTCTGCAGCCGGGCGCGCCGCACGAACAGGCCGGGCAGCACCAGGAGCCCGCCGCACCAGACGATCAACGCGGCGATATGGATGGCTTTGAGCCACGCGATCATCGCGCGGGTTCATCGGCGAGGCCCGCGCCGAACCGGCCGACCAGCAGCATCAGCGCCGCGATCAGATAGGGGATCGCCGCCGGCACCCACATGATAAGCCCGGCGAGCTGCTGATCCTGCAGCGCCGACAGCCCCCACGGCGTGGTGACGCCGAGATGCGCGTCGTACAGCGGCATCCGCGCGAAGGTGATCACCGCGCCGAGCAGCCCCATCTGCACCACCGAGCCGAGCAGCAGCGCCAGTGCGCCGCCGAGCCGCGCCGCCGGCGCCAACACCGCACCCCACAGCAGCAACGCGCTGCCGAGCAGGCTCAGCTCCATCACCCAGAACATCCGCGGATCGGCCAATGCGGCCGCATACGGCTCCGGCGCATGCCACAGCCACAGCAGCACCATGTGCAGCACAAACGCCGCGCTGCCGGCGAGGCCGGGCATCGGCAGCCGCGCAAGGCGCTGCGGCAGCGACAGAATCAGCAGCGGCGCGACCGCCGCGACCAGCACGACGTGATGCGCGACCCGCGCCGAGAACAGCGCCGACGTCAGCGCGCACAGCGGCGACACGAACAGCAGCGCCATCAGCGCCCACGCGCTGCCGGCCAGCACGAGCCTGACGTTTCGGTCGTGCGTGCGCTCCCGCATCAGCAGGCCGAGATGCAGCGCCGCACCGCAAGCGAGCGCGACGATCAGCACCGGATCGAGATTCCAGCGGCTCAGCCACTCGGCCGGCAGCGGCGCGGCGCCGCAATACGGCACCGTCATCGCGTCCAGGTCCTGCGCGCAGCTGGATTGGCAAAAGCATGACGCAGTCGCGTCGTCGAGACGTGCAAGATCAGCTCCGGAAATCGCGAGTTGCCCGGATCGCCAACGCGGTGCCGCGCTGCGGGATGCAAATCGGCGTGGTGGCAAATGGTCACATCGGCGCGAGATGGCTGGGGCCGGAACCTTGCGCTAGCCTCGCTGAAAAAACAGGGAGGACCACCAATGTCTGTAATCATCACGCGCCGCCGTCTCATCGCGGCCGGCACCACAGCGCTGGCGCTGCCGTTCGTGGCGCGCGGCGCCTCGGCGCAGGCCCAATGGCCGAGCCGGCAGATCCGGCTGATCTGCAGCTATCCGGCGGGCGGCCAGACCGATCTGCTGGCGCGGGCGTTCGGCGATTACATCGGCAAGCAGGTCGACAAGACCGTGGTGATCGAGAACAAGGCCGGCGCCTCCGGCTCGATCGGCACCGCCGAAGTCGCGCGCGCCGAGCCCGACGGCCACACGCTGCTGTGCTCGATCTCCACCACCTACATGATGAACCGGGTGATGATGAAGAACCCCGGTTACGACATGGACAAGGATCTGACGCTGGTCAGCGCGATCCCCGGTGGCGGCCTGCTGCTGGTCGCCAATCCCAAGCACAACATCAAGAACCTGGATGATTTCGTCGCCTTCGCCCGCAAGGCCGGCAAGGTCAATTTCGGCACCTATAGCGCCGGCTCGGCGCCGCACATGACGATCAACGAGCTCAACAAGCAGTACGGCCTGACGATCGAGCCGATTCACTATCGCGGCGAAGCGCCGATGTGGACCGGGATGCTCGACGGCTCGCTCGACGTCGCGATGGGCAGCTACACGGCTGCCAAGCCGGTGCTGGAAAGCGACCGCGGCACGGTGTTCGCAGTGAACTCCAAGAAGGTCGACGCGCTGCCGCAGATCAAGACGTTGCCCGAACAGGGCGCGACCGCGAAGTTCTTCAAGGTCAGCGGCTTCACCGGCTTTGCGGTGCCGAAGGCGACGCCGCAGCCGATCGTCGAGCGGCTCGGCAAGCTGTGCGTTGCCGCCAATGACGATCCGAAGGTGAAAGCCGCGCTCGCGACCTTCATGCTGGAACCGGCGCTCGGCGCCAAGGAGAGCAACGAGCTGTATCAGCGCGAGCTCCCAGTCTGGCTGGAGAGCGCGCAGGCGCTCGGCCTGCAGCCGGCCTGAGCCGCGATGCTGCGCGTCTATCGGACCGAGAAACTCACCGGCACCGAGATGCGCAGCGACGCCTGATTGAGCTCGGGCGGAAACGGCGGCAGCGGCTCGGCGCGGCGCACCATCGCCAGCGTCTCGGCGTCGAGCGCCGCGTTGCCGGACGAGCGCGCGAGACTGGCGCCGAGCACCTGCCCGCTGCGCCCGACGGTGAAGTTCAGCGTCGCGGTGCCCTGCTGGCCGGCGGCGCGGGCCTCGGCCGGATAGCGCTTGAAGCGCTGCAGATGCGCGGCGAGACGTTGCCGATAGGACGGCAGCACGGCAGCCGCCATCGCGCCGGCCGCTGCCGCCATCGCGTCGCGCGCCCGCCGCTCGACATTCGGCGCGGCGCTGCTGCGCGGCGCCGGCGGCTGCTCGGACGGATGCAGCTTGGCGAGACGCTGCGGCTTCGGCGTCACGCGCTTGGGCTTGTCGGGCGCGCGCTTGTCGGCCTCGGCCTGCGGCGCCGGCTTCGACTCAGGCGGCAGCGGCACCGGCGCGTTTTCTTGCACGGGCGTCGGCGCGATCTCGGGCGTCACTGCGGCCTGCGTGGTCAGCTCCGGCTCGGCGCTGGGCGCCTCGGCCTCCTGCATGGTCGGGCCGGGCGCGAGATCGAGCGGACTCGCCTGCGGCGCGGCGGTGACCGGCGCCAGATCGATCATCACCACCGGGGTCGCCTCGCCGGGCGTCTGATCGTGCACATAGATAGCGAGCGCGGTGGCGACCGCCGCGGCATGCACCCCGACGATCACCGCGGCGGAGAGCAGCCAGCGCGACGCGCCGCTGCGCTCCGGGAAGGCATGCAGCGCGCAGGCATTCATCGCTCCCCTCCTCCGTCGAGTCCGACCAGCGCGACCTTGAGATAGCCGGCGTCGCGCAGCAGATTCATCGCCGCCATCAGCTCGCCATAGCTCACCGCCTTGTCGGCGCGCAGAAAGATCCGCTCGTCCTTGTTGCCGTGCGTCGCAGCGGCGAGCGCGGCGCCGAGTCCGTCGCGCGGCACGCTGTCCTCGCCGATCGCCAGCGACAAATCCGACTTCAGCGACACCAACACCGGCTTGTCCGGCCGCGGCTGCGGCGCGGCGGTGGAGGCCGGCAGATCGACGCCGAGGTCCACAGTGGCGAGCGGAGCCGCCACCATGAAGATGATCAGCAGCACCAGCATCACGTCGATGAACGGCGTGACGTTGATCTCGTGCGCCTCGGCGAGTTCCTCGTCGCCGGCGCGACGTGTGCCGAGCCTGGCGCCCATCGGCCTATCTCACGGCCCGCGCCGGCCGCGCCGCCGGGCGCGCGGCTTCGCGGCTGATCAGCAGCATCAGCTGCGCCGAGGCGTCGCCGAGCAGCGCCCGATAGGATGCGATGCGCCGCGACAAATGATTGTAGATCACCACTGCGGGGATCGCCGCGACCAGGCCCAGCGCGGTCGCCAGCAGCGCCTCGGCGATGCCCGGCGCCACGACCGCGAGATTGGTGGTGTTGGCTTTCGAAATTCCCACGAACGCATTCATGATACCCCACACCGTACCGAACAGCCCGACGAACGGCGCCACCGCGCCGATGCTGGCGAGCAGCCCGGTGCCGATCGCGATGCGGCGCGCGGCGGCGGCCTCAACGCGCTCCAGCCGCAGCGCGACGCGGTCGGCAAAGCCGTCATCCTGCAGCCCGCCCGACAGGCTGGCCTCGCGCGCGACCGAGCGGATCATCTGCGACACCGCATCGCTCGCCTCGCCGCACTCGGCCTCGACCTGCCCCAGCGTCGTGCCGTTTTCCAGGACGCTTAGTCCGCGTCGCGCCTGCGCGGCGACGCGGCGCAGTTCGATCGACTTCGAAAGCCACACCGTCCAGGCGGCGAGCGACGCCAGCGCCAGCCCGATCATCACCGCTTTGACGACCACATCGGCGCCGACGAACATCCCCCACGGCGACAGGTCGCGCGGCAGCGTCACCATCTCGGCGGCCGCAGCCGCGCGTCCCGGCGCGAGCATCAGCCCGCCGAGCAGCGCGGCGACGCCGCAGCGCCGCGCGATATGGTCGCGATCAGCCAACGCTCTCCCCGCCGAGCTGATCGGCCAGCGCGCGGAATCGCGCCAGCTGGTCGGCGCGTAGTTCGCGATGCTCATCGCGGCCGACGAACACCTTGAACATGATGCCGCCGCTGTGGTTGAGGAACGCCACGAAGGCGCTCGCCTTGCCCATGAACGGGCGCTCGACGAACGCCACGCCGCCGCAATTGTCGTGGCGCAGATGGCCGTGCAGCCCCTTGGGCTGCGACAGGTTGAAGTAACCGCGGCCGATCTCGCCCGGCGGCACCGCGCCGGTGAATTCGAAGATCGCGTCGTCGCTGTGCACGATCAGCGTTACCTCGCCCCAGCTCGCGATGTCGTTCATCGCCGCCACGAAGCCGGCGCCGGGCCCGAGCCGCGCCATGCCGGCCGGCAACGCCTCGATCACTTCGCGCGGCGCCACGCCCCATTGCCGCGCCACATCCTCGATCACCGCGGCCGGGTTCTCGGCCATCTGCGCCTTCAGATCGGCGGCGGCGGATTTCACGACCGATATCGCCATGATGCTGTCTCCTGATCAGGCCGCGACCGAGTTGCGCTCGGTCCGCAGCACTTCGAAACCCTCGAACCGAGGATGGCCGAGATACAGGCTCTGCCCGGTGTCGTTGCCGGCGCGCGCATGCGAGCGGCGGAATTGCTCGGACCTCGTCCAGCCGTCGAACGACTCCTTGTCGATCCACGTCGTGTGGGTCGAATACAGCGTGTGGTCCTCGGCCTGCGGGCCCTTGAGGAGATGAAATTCGACGAACCCCGGCATTTCGCTGAGATAGGATTCGCGCGACTGCCAGATCGCCTCGAAGGCCGGCTCGGCGCCGTGCTTCACTTGAAACCGGTTCATCGCAATAAACATCTCGTCCCCCTGCATGATGGATGGTTGGCCCGCCGCGGAATGTTGCGGCGGGCATCGTTTTAAGCTCCGCCGAAATGCACCTTGATGCCGCCTTTGTAGACGATGCCCGGCCCGGGGCTGCTGAACAGCACGTCGTTCTGCGTGGTCCCATCGGTCGACGAGCCCGGAATCGCGTAGGGCCGGTAGTAGCTGTTGAGCAGATTGTCGACCGAGAAGCTCAGCGTCACGTCGGCGGTCGGCCGATAGGCGACGTTGAGGTTGACCAGATCGTAGGACGTCGCCGGCAGATAGCCGGACGGCAGATTGGTGTTGGCCGCGTAGGACGCCCATTGCGCTGCGATCGTCAGCTGCCGGTCGAGCAGCCGCAGACCGCCCGAGGTGACGACCTTGCGGGACGGCACCGAGGCGAGGCCGAGGCCGGTGTCCGGATTGGTGCCGCGCAGCACCGAGGCCGACACGCCGACGAACCACAGGCCGGCGTCGTAGGCGGTCTCGACCTCGACGCCGTCGATCCGCGCCCGCGGGATGTTCTGATACTGATAGTATTTGCTGTAGAGCCCGAAGCTGGGGCCGAGATTCGACACCTGCGGGGCCGACGCCACCAGATCGATGTAGTTGTCGACGTCGTTGCGGAACGCGTTGATCTTGCCGCGGAAGCTGTCGCCGGCCAGGAACACGTCGTTGAACTTGAGATTGAGGCCGGCTTCCTTGTTCTTGCCGACCTCCGGCCGCAGTCCTGCATTGGGCATCAGACAGAACAGGCCGGAGGTGCCGCCCGGACAGGTGAACAGCGCCGGTCCGCCGCCGGTCGCATGCGCGCCCGAGATCAGCGTCTCGGTGATCGACGGCGCGCGGTAGCCTTCCGCATAGCTGACATAGGGCGTGATCCCGGCCAGCGGCGTGACGCCGATGGTGATCTTCGGCGACAGCCGGCTGCCGCTCGCGGTGGTGTCGGCGGATGTCAGTTCGTAATGATCGAACCGCGCCGCGCCGATCACTTCCAGCCAGCTCGCGTAATTGTTCTTGAGCTGGACGAAGCCGCCCGACACCGTGCGTTCGCCGCTCGGCGTGGTGACGTTGGAATTGCCGCGCGAATCCCAGGTGGTGACCTTGTCGTTGAAGGCGTCGACGCCGTAGGTCACGGCGGTGCGCCAGTCACCCACTTCGAACCGCGTGGTGTTGTTGGCGTCGATGCCAATGGTGTCGAGCCGGTAGCCGCGCTGGTCGCCGACGCAGCCGGAGATGTTGTTGCCGAAATTGCCGGCGCCGCAATAGGCCGAGCCGCTGGTCGAGTTGTGGTAGGTCTTGGTCTGGTCGTTGTCGGTGCGGTTGCCGTACAGGCTGATGTTCCAGTCGAACAGCATGTCGTCCGGCCGCGAATATCTCCAGCTCAACGTGCCGGTGGAGTTACGCACGTTGGAATCGTACACCGACGAGCCCTGATACAGCGCACGCTGCGCCGCGGTCAGCACCGGTCCGCGGTTGAACTGGCCGATGTCGTAATTGTAGTTTTGGAACAGGCCGCCGATCTTGATCTCGTGGCCCTCGGCCGGCCGCACCGTCAGCTTCAACAGGCCGCCGGCGATGTCGTTGCCGGTGTTGCCGATCTCGGTGCCGGCGCCGTCCTTGTAGTTGCCCTGCGTGCGATACAGCGCGCCGCCGAACACATCCACCGTGGGATCGACGCGGACGCCGCCGAAGATCGAGCCGAGCCCCCGGGCATTGTTGCTGCCGTAGGACCCGGTCATATCGACGCCCCAGCGCTCGCCGGCGCGTAGCACGTCCTCGATGTCCTTGGTGCGGAACGACACCACGCCGCCGATCGCGCCCGAGCCGTAGATGTTGGCGCTCGGCC
This sequence comes from Rhodopseudomonas sp. AAP120, assembly GCF_001295845.1. Classification (GTDB taxonomy): domain Bacteria; phylum Pseudomonadota; class Alphaproteobacteria; order Rhizobiales; family Xanthobacteraceae; genus Rhodopseudomonas. The sequence goes on from NZ_LJIC01000074.1 coordinate 98,902, forward strand.
CGCGCACCACGTCGACGCCGCCGATCAGTTCGGGATCGAGGAAGAACGAGCCCTGCGCGTTGTGGCCTGAGCGCTGATAGTTCTGCCGCGCACCGTCCACCACCACGCCGACGCGCCCGAAATCCTGCAGGCCGCGGATGTTGATGGCGGTCGACGGATCGTCGCCGCGATCCTGGAACGACACGCCCGGCGTCGCCACGAAGATGTCCTGCAGCCGGTTCGGCTGCAATTGCTGGATCTGGCCGGCCGTGATGGCGCTGGCCGGCGCCAGCGCATCGATGGCGCGCTCCTCGGTCTTGGTCGCCACCACGGTGATGGCATCGAGCGACTGCGTCGAGACGCCGGCCTGCGCATAGGCGTCGCGCGGCTTGGAAGCCGCGGCCTGCGGCTTCGGCGCCGACGCGCGCGCCACCGGCTTCTGTTTCTTGGGATCGGCCGGCGCCGCGGTCTGCGCCGCGACAGGCGTCGCCAGCGCGACCACCGATACAGATAACAACAGCGCACAGACGCGCGAACCCAGCCCCACCATGACAGCCCCGATCGAGTGATGTTGATTGCGGCTGGCGGGCTCGCCCGAAGGCGGCTGGCTGGCAGAACGTCGGCGATCGCCAACGGATTGCATTTTCGTAACCAAGCACAACCCCAGGGTCAACGCCGCAGGGTTGCGGATTAAAGTGATTATAAAGTAGCGCGGCGGCCGCGTACTACGCGTCCGCGAATTCGCGGATATCCGCCGGCTCGGCCGGCAGCGTCGTCCGGTCGACGGCCGACAGGATCAGCCGGATGGTCGCAGGAGTCGCGACAACGCGCAGCACCAGATCGGCGAGGTCGGCGCGGGTGATGCGGCCGTGCACGCGCGGATCGGCATACAGCGCGCCGCTGCCGGTCGGCTCGCCTTCGGTGAGGCCGCCGGGGCGGATGATGGTCCAGTCGAGATCGAGCGCGCGCAGATGATCCTCGGCGCGGGTCTTGGCGTCCAGCACCGGCCCGATCGCCGCGATGATCCGCTCCGACGCGAATGGCCGGCTATCACCGCAGGCGAGCGACGAGATCTGGATGACGCGGCGCACACCGCAGCGCGCCGCCGCATCCGAGATCGCGTCGTTGCCGGCTTCGTCGACCAGCCGCCCGTCCGGCAGCGTGCCGCCGACCGACGACACGATGACGTCCGGCGCGGCGAGCTTCACCACCGCGGCGACCGCAGCCGGATCGCCGAGATCGACGACCGACGAATCGGCCGCACCGACGAGGTCGAGCAGCCGCCCGGCATCGCGGCCGGCGGCGTGGACGGTCCAGCCGCGCGCCGCAGCTTGCGCCACGAGGGGCCGGCCGGTGCGGCCGGTCGCGCCGAATATCAGGATCTTCATGCGTCCGTCCCGCGCTTCGTCATTGCGGAGCGATCCTACGCGATGCCGCAGCCATGCGCATCGCCGAGCGCGGCGGATTGCAGCCCTGCCAGCAGGCCGCTGGTCAGGTTGCTGATCCAGAACGAGCCCGCACAGCTCGGGCGGAAACCGTCGCCGCTGAGATTGCCGAGCCCCGCCGCCGTCCAATTGGCCAGCAGCGGCGCCACCGCGACGCGGAAGCCGGGGCGGATGCTCTCGACTGCCGCGAGATCGAGCTGGCCGGATTCCAGCCCCGCCGCGATCATCGCATGCGCCGCATGATCGGCCGGCACCAGCGCGACGCCTTCAACCGGCTGTTGCCCTTGCGCGATCATGTCGCGGCGCTGCGCCAGATCGATGACGTTGCGCCAGCGCACGCCGTGCGCCTGCCCGCCGGCCCCCGCACCGAACGGCAGGCAGGTGACGCCGCGCTTGATCGCCGAATTGTAGCGGTTGAACTCGCGCGCCGAGCGGACCAGATGCGACTGCGACACCTGCAGCCAGCCGAGCGCCGTCAGCCGCTCCACCGCGTCCGCATAGATCCGCGCCTGCCCGCCCGCCGTCGGCGGCGCCGGCAGCTTGCCCTTCTCGACCGCCATCGCCATCGGCCCGCCGGGAAACATGTTGAGGGCGTAGAGCGTGACGCCGTCGAGCCCGATCTCGTCGACGGTCTCGATATCGCGGCTCCAGTCGCTGCGCGTCTGGCCCGGCAACCCGTAGATCAGATCGCACACCACCGCGGTGCGGCCGAGCGCCACCAGCTCGGCGAGGAACAGCGCCACCTCCGGCCCGGCGAGTTTGCGGCCGAGCCGCCGCCGCACCTCGGTGGCAAATGTTTGCACGCCGATCGACAGCCGCGTCACGCCGGCGTCCGCCACCTTGGCGGCCTTGGCAACGTCGAAGCCGAACGAGCGGCCTTCCAGCGTGATCTCGCAGTCGCTGGTCAGCGGCAGATAGCGATGCAGGCCCTCGACCAGCCGCGCCAGATCGTCGGCCGCCAGCGCCGACGGCGTGCCGCCGCCGATATACACCGCGTCGATCGGCGCCGACGCCACCAGCGGCGCCCGAGCCTTGGCGGCGAGCTCAGTGAGCAGATCGTCCACATAGGCCGGCCCCGCTTCGGGCCGCCACACGTTCTGGAAGAAGCCGCAGAACAAACAATGCGTCTGGCAGAACGGCACGTGCAGATACGCCACCGCGGTCTCGTCGCGCGGCGTCGCGAACACGCGCTGCATCACGGTGTCGACATTCTCCGCATCGATCGGCCGGCTACCGCGCCATGGCGGCGAGAACGAGCGCCGCTCGAACGCCTCGGTGAGCGGATCGCAGCCGACGCGTACGAAGTAATCGCTGACGCGCACCGCGGCGCTCTGCGCCGGATGCCGTCCGTGCCCGACCTGCGACGATCCGCCGCCCATCTGGGCTTTCAACATCCGCGTCATCGTCCCCCGCTCCGCCTCAGGGCGTGCGGCAGCGATGCGCCGGCGAACGCAGCGCCGCGCAGGTGCTGGCCGGCACGACCATCCTGATTCCAATCACAACTTCAATGAGGAGCTGGCGGGCGCTGCGGATCGCAGGGAGCTGGCTGGCCGAACTACAAGGCGACCAATCGAGGGATCACCCATGCGGCGAACTTGAAGCCGCACCCGCGAGGCGTCAAGCGACGCACCACACGTTTAAAGTGATTATAAGACACATTCCCGCGGGATGATCCTATAACGGCGACTGATAGTTCAACTGATCGGCGGCGGACTCATGATCGAACGCGCAACGCACGGCACCCCGGCGCCAGCCGGCCCGCACGACCCATCGGCCCGGCGCGCCATTATGATGATCGACAATCAGGTCGAGAGCCGCGACCTGTTTTCGCTCGGCCGCGAGATCGTGATCGCGCACGGCGACGACAGATACCGGCTGCGCCTGACGTCGCAGAACAAGCTGATCCTGACCAAATGACCCGCGCGGCCCAGCTCGGCGCGGCGCTGCTCGCCGCAACGCTCATACTGCCGCTGCCCGCTCACGGCGGCGGCCCGGTGGTGCGCGACGCACACGGCCGCGACGTGATGATCAGCGACTCTTCCCGCACCGTCGCGGTCGGCGGCGCCATCACCGAAGTGCTGGTCGCGCTCGGCTTCAGTCACCGCATCGTCGGCGTGGATTCGACCAGCACGTTTCCGCCCGAGGCGGTGAAGGACAAACCGAACGTCGGTTACTTGCGTCAGCTCTCCGCCGAAGGCGTGATCGGGCTGAACCCGACGCTGATCCTGGCGATGGACAGCGCCGGTCCGAAGCAGACCATGCAGGCGCTCGAAGCCGCGAAGATCCCGCTGGTGTCGATCCCCGAGACCTTCACCGAGCAGGGCCTGCTCGACAAGATCCGGCTGATCGGCCACGCCATGCAGGCCGACGCCGGCGCGACCTGCCTCGCCAATGCGGTCGCGCAGGATTTCGATCAGCTCCGATCGCTGCGCGCCAGGATCACCAGGCCGGCGCGGGTGATGTTCGTGATGTCGCTGGTCAACGGCCAGGCGATGGCGGCCGGCCGCAACACCGCCGCCAACGAGATCATCGAACTCTCCGGCGGCGTCAACGCGATCGACGGCTATGACGGCTACAAGACCATCAACGACGAGGCGATCGTCGCCGCCAAACCCGACGCCGTGATCACCATCCGGCGCAGCCGCGATTCCTTCGAGGCCGACGCGTTCTATGCGCATCCAGCGTTCGCGCTGACACCGGCCGGCGCCAACCGCGCCTTCCTGGCGATGGACGGGCTGTATCTGCTCGGCTTCGGCCCGCGCACGCCCGCCGCGGCGCGCGACGTCGCCGCCGCGCTGTATCCGCAGCTCGCGGCGCAGGCCGGCGGCTTCAACCCGAAGGCGGCGAGCGCCGACTGCCGCTCATGAGCGTGATGGAGATCGGCCGCAGGTGTGTGGCGCGGTCGTTCCGGCCGCGCACCGGCGCGACGCTCGCGGTGTTACTCATCCTGTTCCTCATCGCCGCCGCGACGGCGCTGACCGTCGGCGCTGCCGGCATTCCGCTGTCGCGGCTGCCCGCCGCGCTGCTGCTGCACGATGCGCAGGGCAATGCGCCGGCGCTACGCGACCAGATGGTGCTGTGGTCGATCCGGCTGCCGCGTATCGTCACCGCGGCGATCGTCGGCGCGCTGCTGGCCGCAGCCGGCACGCTGATGCAGGGGCTGTTTCGCAATCCGCTCGCCGACCCGGCGCTGGTCGGCGTCGCCAGCGGCGGCGCGCTCGCCGCGGCGCTGTCGATCGTGCTGCTCGATCAGCTGCTCGGCAGCCAGCTGCGCTTCCTGCAGGATCATCTGCTGCCGATCGCCGCGTTCGGCGGATCGCTCGCCACCACCGTCCTGCTGTATCGTATCGCCAGCCGCGCCGGCCGCACCTCGATCGCGCTGTTCCTGCTCGCCGGCATCGCGATCGCGGCGATCGCCAATGCGGGGATCGGCGTGCTGGTGTTTCTGGCCGACGACCGCCAGCTACGCGACATCACCTTCTGGATGATGGGCTCGCTCAGCGGCGCGAGCTGGGCCAAGGCGTCGTCCTGCGCGCTGGTGCTGGCGATCGCGCTCTTGGTGTTCGTCAAGGTCGCGCGGCATCTCGACCTGTTGGTGCTCGGCGAGTCCGAGGCGTTTCACACCGGCGTCGATGTCGAGCGGCTGAAGCTGCTGTCGATCGTGCTGGTGTCGTCGATGACTGGCGTCGCTGTGTCGATCTGCGGCGTGATCGGCTTCGTCGGCATCGTCGTGCCGCATCTGCTGCGGCTGGTGATCGGCCCGTCGCACCGGCTGCTGCTGCCGGCCTCGGCCTGTCTCGGCGCCGCCATGCTGGTGGCGGCCGACACCGTGGCGCGCACCATCGTGGCGCCGGCCGAAATGCCGATCGGCATCCTCACCGCCGCGATCGGCGCGCCGTTCTTCCTCGCTCTGCTGCTGCGGCAGCGCAAGCTGGTCGGGCTGTGAGCGCGCGGCTGCAAGCGATCGGGGCGAGCTTTGCGACCGGCGGCGCCACGCTGGTGGATCGCATCGATTGCGACATCGCGCAGGGCGAACTGATCGCCATCGTCGGCCCCAACGGCGCCGGCAAATCGACGCTGCTGCGGATGCTGTCCGGCGACCTGCGGCCGACCTCCGGCGCGATTCGCCTCGGCGGGCGCGAGCTCTCCTGCTATCCGCCGCGCGAGCTCGCCGAACGCCGCGCCGTGCTGGCGCAGCACGTCAGCATCAGCTTCCCGTTCACCGTGGACGAAATCGTCCGGATGGGTGCCGGCGAGCTGGCCGGCCGTGCCGCGGAGGCGGCGATCGACGCCGCGCTGCAGGAGGTCGGCCTCGCCGACTTCCGCGCCCGCGACATCACCACGCTGTCCGGCGGCGAACAGCAGCGCGCGCATTTCGCCCGCGTGCTGGTGCAGCTCTGGACCAGCGAAGCCGCGCGCGGCCCCGGCATTCTGCTGCTCGACGAACCGACCTCGAGCCTCGACATCCGCCACCAGCTCGACCTCGCCCAGACCGCAAGACGCTGCGCCCGCAACGGCGCCACCGTGATCGCCATCCTGCACGATCTCAACCTCGCGGTGCGCTTCGCCGATCGCATCCTGATGCTCCACGCCGGCCGCCTCGCCGCCGACGGCTCGCCTTCGACCGTGATGCAGCCCGACCTGATCGCCCGCGTGTTCGACGTCGACCTGAGCATCCGCACAGACCCGGCCGGCAGCCCATTCGTGCTGCCGGAATTGGCGACGGTGTAGGCTGACGACGTCGAATAGGTGGCTGTAGAACTTAGACATCCAGATATCAGGCGACGCGGTGATGGCTCCCCTCCCCCTTGCAGGGAGGGGTCGGGGGTGGGGGTCCCCAGGCACTGAGCCCGCGTCCGCCCCCCCCCCCCCCCC
>NZ_LJIC01000075.1 GCF_001295845.1 Rhodopseudomonas sp. AAP120
TCTCTCGTTCGTCATTCCGGGGCGCGCGTAGCGCGAGCCCGGAATCCATAACCCCTACGCTTCGTCATGACGCTCTGCGGTGGCCCCGCTGTGTCTTACTAAGAGTCTAGGGGATATGGATTCCGGGTTCGCACAGCTTCGCTGCGCGCCCCGGAATGACGAACGAGAGCGCGGTGTGTCGCGCAGCGTCCGGGTGAGGGCCCTCCGCTCCGAGAGTCGCGGACTCACTGGCTGGGGCTCCCTCACCCCAACCCTCTCCCGCAAGCGGGAGAGGGGGCGGGCTGCGGCTGGGGATGGGGCTCGAGCTGCCGCTGGTGCGCGAACGACGCGCTTTCAGCGTTGCTGGCTTCGGGCGACGGCGGTGAGGCGGCCGATGTTCTTCAGCAGGATACGGCCGCGGTGGAGGTCGAGGATGTCGTCCTTGCGCCAGGTCTGCAGCTGGCGGTTGACGCTCTCGCGGGCGGCGCCGACGAAGACGCCGAGCTGCTCCTGCGAGATATGCACCTCGGCGCCGAAATCGGCGGCGAGCGCACAGAGCCGCCGGGCGAGGCGGACCGGCAGCGGCTGCAGCACCGATTCCTCCATGCGTTCGCTCATCCAGCGAATGCGCTGGCTGAGCAGCCCGATCAGTTTCACAGCGACCTTCGGCTCGCGCTCTAGATGATCGAGGAAATCGGCACGGCGCAGCTCGAACAGCTCGCTCGGTTCGCCCGCGGTGGCGTCGGCGGTGCGGCTCTGGCCGTCCAGCACGGCGACTTCGCCGACCAGATCGCCGGGCCCGAGAAAACTCAGCGTCAGGCGGCTGCCGTCGGAGGCCGGGGCCTCGATCCGGATCTGGCCGCGCCTTACGCCGAACAGCGCGTCCCCCCGTTCGCCCTTCTGAAACAGCATCTCGCCGGCAGCGACCTGCCGCGTCTGTGACAGCGCGGCGATCCGCTGCAGGTCCTCAGATCCCAGTTCGGCGAACAGTGGATTGAGCTTCAACATCACCGCGAACTCCCCCTGCGTATTCATCGCGATGACCATCTCCCCTGCGTTGCGTATCGGTTAGCCGCGGAAAACACGAAATGGTTCAAAACAAATGTGGCTGCGGTCACAGACTTTCGGCCTAGGCGGCGGGCCGCTCGCCGGCTGCAAGGACGCCTCGCTGTGGCGGCGGGATCGAACCGGCCCTGATCCGGCCGCACAAATGGGTAACTCACAGCCAACGACCGGCGTATCGGACGCCGCAGCCGGGACAGCGACATGCGATTTTCCAGAACGGCCGGCATCGCGCTTGCGGTGCTGATCGCGGCGGCGGCGCTGCTGCTCAGCATCGGAATTCCGTCCGGCGCGATCACCTCGGCGATCGAGACCCGCGTCGCCCGCGACACCGGCTATCGGATCGCGATCGCCGGGAGCAGCAAGGTCAGCCTGTTTCCCGGCTTCAGCGTCACGCTGAACGACGTCACGCTCGACGATCCGAACGACCGCAATCCCGACCGGCGGCTCAGCGTCGCCAGCATCCGCGCCGAGCTGCCGCTCGGCAGCGTGATCTCCGGCGCCCCGCAGATCACCGCGCTGACGCTGATCCGGCCGGTGCTCCGGGTGCCGCTGATCCGCGACGGTGCCGCGGCCGCCGCTGCCGCGCCGCCCGCCGCAACGCCGGCCCGACCGACCCCCGTGACGATCGCGCACATCACCGTGCAGGACGGCGTCGTGATCATGGCCAATACCGCTGATCGGGTCGAAGACCGGATCGACGGCATCAACGCGGCGATCGACATCGATGCGGAGCGGCGCGTCACCGCCGGCGGCGAGGCGCGGCTCGGCGGACGGCCGGCGACGTTCCGGATCAAGGCCGACGCCCCGCGCGAGGGCCAGCCGCTGCCGATGGAGCTGACCTTCGCGGCGCCGGACTGGCTGAACGGCGCGATCGCCGCCAAGGCCGAGGTGCGGCTGCGCGGCGCGCTGCTGCAGATCAACGGGCTGTCCGGCACGCTCGGCGACGGCGCGTTCAACGGCTGGGCCTCGGCCGATCTTTCCGGCAAGCCGCAGCTCAAGCTCGACCTCGATTTCCAGCGGCTCGATCTCGGCGATCCGCGCCGGCAGCCGGCACCGGCCGGCGCACCGTGGAGCGATGCGCGCTTCGATCTCACCTTCCTGAACTATCTGGATGCGCAGCTTCGGCTGTCGGCGGCCGAACTCAATCTCGGCGCCGCTCACTTCGCGCCGGCCTCGATCGATGCCCGGCTGAGCGGCGGCACGCTCTCCGCGCAGTTCGCGCAGCTCGGCGTCTATGACGGCGAGTCCGCAGGCCAGCTCGCGATCGACGCCAGGCCGCGCACCCCGGCGATCACGCTGCGCGCCGATTTCAAGAATGTGCGGGCGCGGCCGCTGCTGGCCGGGCTCGCCGATTTCGACCGGATCGACGGCAAGCTGCAGGCCGAGATGACGCTACGCGCCGACGGCGACAGCGTCCGTGCCGTCATGGCGTCGCTCGGCGGCACCGCCTCCGTCGCTGTGCGCGACGGCGAGATCCGCGGCGTCAATGTCGCGCAGATGATCCGCCGCCTGACGACGACGCCGCTGTCCGGCTGGGAGGCGAACAGCACCGAGACCACCGACCTGACCGAGCTCGCCGCCTCGTTCCGGATCGCGCAAGGCAAGGCCGCGACCACCGACCTCGCGCTCGCGGGGCCGCTGGTGCGGATGACCGGCGCCGGCACGATCGACCTCGGCGCCAAGGCGCTGGCGCTCAGGGTCGAGCCGAAGCTGGTGCTGACGACGCAAGGTCAGGCGCCGCAAGGCCAGAGCACGGCTCCCGGCAGCAGCCCCGCCGCCGAACCGGTCGGGCTCGGCATTCCGGTGGTGATCGACGGCCCCTGGGCGTCGCCGCGGATCTATCCCGACATCGCCGGGGTCCTGGACGATCCCGCCGCCGCCTATGCGCGACTGCGGGCGATGGGTCAGGGTCTGTTCGGCGGGACCGGGGATGGCACCACGGGTCCGGATGGCCCGGCGGGCGGCCCGCTCGGCGAGAGCATCGGCCGTTTGATCCAGCAGGGCCTGCAAAGCGGCGGCGGCGCCCGCCCACCTGCTCCCGGATCGGCCCAGCCGGGCCGGCCGGACAACCAGCCGGACGTGAACGCGATCATCAAGCAACTGTTCGGCCGCTGATGCCGGCGGCTGCGGCCCGGGACCAGGCATCAGGGGACGCGGCGTGCCTCGGGCGGATCGATGCGCTAGACTTGGCGCGGCATAATGAAGGACCGGCGATGACCACCATGATGGCGAACCGTTGCGGACGATGGCTGCGCACCGCAAGCCTGCTCGCGCTGGCGGCCCTGTGCGGGACGGCATCGGCGCGCGCGGCGGACGAGGCCGAAGCCGACGCGGTGAAGGGCCAGGCCGTCACCGTGCTGAAGGCCACCAAGGCGTGCTTTCCGGCGATGGTGGACGTCTCCGGCTTCGTGATCCCGCGCGACGAAGTGTCGGTCCGGCCGGACCGGCCGGGCGCCAAGGTGACCGAGGTGCTGGCGGAGCCCGGCGAGACCGTGACGCAGGGCCAGCCGCTGGCCAAGCTCGCCGCCGACGCCGGCGGTGCCACCGTGCAGGCGCCGGTAGCTGGGCTTGTCTCCAGTTCGACCGCGACGATCGGGGCGCCGGCTTCGGCCAAGGGCGAAGCGCTGTTCACCATCATCTCGCGCAACGAGTTCGATCTGGTCGGCCAGGTGCCGACCCGCAGCCTGCCGCAGCTCGCCACGGGCCAGCCCGCGACGGTGAAGATCGTCGGCCTCACCGACGAGATCGAGGGCCGGGTCCGGCGGGTGTCGCCGACGGTCGAGCCGAACAGCCAGTTGGCCAGCGTGTTCGTCGGCATCACGTCGTCCAAGCGGCTGCTGGCGAATGCTTCGGGGCGGGCGATGATCAAGACCGGCGAAAGCTGCGGCATCTCCGTGCCGCTCACCGCGGTGCTCTACAGCTCGGCCGGCACCGTGGTGCAGGTGGTGCGGCGGCAGACGATCGAAACCAAGCGGGTCGAGATCGGGCTGATGAACGGCGGCAATATCGAGATCCGCGAGGGCCTGCAGGACGGCGACGTCATCGTCGCCCGCGCCGGCGCACTGCTGCGCGAAGGCGACACGGTGCGGCCGGTGGTCGCCACCGCGGCGCCGACGGCGGAATAAGCGATTAGTCGTCTTGCACCGGATGGCCGCCCACGCCGGCACGCACGGATCGCGGGCCGCCGTTCGTTAAGAGCGACGATGCTTTCGACAAAATCGCCGTCGTCACAGAACCGCTCTGCCTAACAGGTATCAGCGCGCCATTTGTGATGAGGATCGTGATGAGTGACGCGAGGGATGAGGCCAATTTGACCGCGCCCTCTCCGCGTCATTGCGAGCGCAGCGAAGCAATCCAGCTCAGTGCACCGAGGTCCTGGATTGCTTCGCTGCGCTCGCAATGACGGAGTGCGTCAGTTCTGATCAGCAATCCGTGGGATGGGTTGAGCGTGGCGAACCCCATCACGCGGCATCACGCGGACGACGTGGGTTTCGCTACGCTCAACCCACGCTACGGATGGACGCCGGTGCTACGCGCTGCGCGCCAGCGCACCATCGATCATGGCGACGGCGTTGCTCAGGCCGTAGACCGCGACGAACGAGCCGAAGCGCGGGCCCTTCTCCTGGCCGAGCAGCACCTGGTACAGCATGTTGAACCAGTCGAGCGACACGCCGGGCTTGCCGTCCTTCGCCGCCTTCTTGTGGTCGAGGAACGGCTCGCGGCGGCCGATCTCGTAGACCACGTCCTGGATCGCTTCGGCGGTGGCGTCCGCCGGCAATTGCGACAGCGCATCGCGCAGGTCCTGCAGCGCCGCCCGCTCCTGCTCGGTCGGTTCGCGGAACACCTTGGTCGGCGCCACGAAGTCGCGATAGTAATTGATCGCGTAGCCGACCATGGCGTCGAGCTTCGGATGCGACTGCGGCGTCACGCCCGGCCGGTAGCGGCCGATGAAGCCCCACAGCGTCTCGGCGTTCTCGGCATTCGACGACGACACCAGCGTCAAGAGCAGCTGGAACGTCACCGGCATGTCGGCCTTGGGCGGATTGCCGGCGTGAATATGCCAGACCGGATTGGCGAGCTGCTGCTTGGCGTCCTGCCGGGTGAAGCCGTCGAGGAATTGCTGATAATCGTCGACGTTGCGCGGGATCACGTCGAAATACAGCCGCTTGGCCGCCTTCGGCTCGCGATACATGAACAGCGACAGCGATTCCGGCGAGGCATAGCGCAGCCATTCGTCGATGGTCAGGCCGTTGCCCTTCGACTTGGAGATCTTCTGGCCCTTGTCGTCGAGGAACAGCTCGTAGTTGAAGCCCTCGGGCGGCGTGCCGCCGATCGCCTGGCAGATCTTGCCGGACAGCTTCACCGAGTCGATCAGATCCTTGCCGGCCATTTCGTAGTCGACGCCGAGCGCGGTCCAGCGCATCGCCCAGTCCGGCTTCCACTGCAGCTTGCAGCGACCGCCGGTGACCGGAACGGTGACGCGCTCCTTGGTCTCCGGATCGTCGTACGACACCGTGCCGGCCTTGACGTCGTGCTCGACGATCGGCACCTGCAGCACCACGCCGGTGCGCGGACAAATCGGGAGGAACGGCGAGTAGCTGGCGGCGCGCTCTTCGCGCAGGCTCGGCAGCATGATCGCCATCACCTTGTCGAGCCGCTGCAGCACCTTGAGCAGCGTCGCGTCGAACCGGCCGGACTTGTAGTAATCGGTCGCCGAGGCGAATTCGTAGTCGAAGCCGAAAGTGTCGAGGAAGGCGCGCAGCCGCGCATTGTTGTGGGCGCCGAACGAGTCGTGAGTGCCGAACGGGTCCGGCACGCTCGTCAGCGACTTGCCGAGATTCTGCTCGAGCAGTTCCTTGTTCGGCACGTTGTCCGGCACCTTGCGCAGGCCGTCCATGTCGTCCGAGAACGCCAGCAGCTTGGTCTTGATCTTGTCGTCGGTGAGCACGCGAAACGCGTGGCGCACCATCGAGGTGCGGGCGACCTCGCCGAAGGTGCCGATATGCGGCAGGCCGGACGGGCCGTAGCCGGTCTCGAACAGCACTTCGTCCTTGGGCTGCTTCTTCAGCCGGTTCACCAGCGCGCGCGCCTGCTCGAACGGCCAGGCGTTGGATTGTTCGGCGAGCGTGCGCAGATCGGACGCGCTGGGCAAATCGGTCGTGGTCATCAACGTCTCCAACCGCCGGCAGGCGGGTCCTTCAAGTCAAACGTGGCTCGGCTCAGAATGGGCTGACGGAGAAATAGCGCAGCCACAGGTCGGTATAGCGCCCCTTTTCCCAGAGGCGAAACAGCGCCCAGTTCAGCGACTGGCGCAGCAGGTCGTTGCCCTTGCGCACCGCGATGCCGACACCCTCGCCGAAATAGCGGCTTTCGGTGAACGGTCCGCCCGAGAAGGCGCAGCAATTGTCCGAATCGGTGCCGTTGATCCAGAACGCCAGCGAGATCGCGTCGCCGAAGATGAAGTCGACCTCGCCGCGCTTCAGCGCCGCGCGCAGCGCCTCGTCGTTCGGATAGGAATGCAGTTCCGCGTCGGTGAACATCGCCTTGAGATAGGCTTCGTGGGCCGAGCCGGCGATCGCCCCGACCTTCTTGCCCTCGAGATATTCCGGCCGGATCTCCGGCAGCACCGCATCCTTGCGGGCGACGAAGCGGCCGGGCGCGCGGTAATACGGATCGGTGAAGTCGACCTTGGCGCGGGTCTGCGGCGTCACCGCCAGCGACGCGATGATGGCGTCGCCGCGATTGCCGGCGAGCGCGTCGAGCAAAGTCTCGAAGCGCCGCATCTGCACCGTGCACGTGACCTTGATCTCCTCGCACAGCGCCCGCGCCAGATCGACGTTGAAGCCGGCCGGGTTGCCGTCCGGCCCGGTATAATTGAACGGCGGGTAGTCGGTCTCGGTGAGGAAGCGGATCACGGTGAGGCGCGACAGGTCCGGCCGCTCCGGGCGACGCCGCGGGTCCCAGAACCCCGGCACCGCATGGGCGGTCGCGGCCGCCACCGCCTTGGCTTCCGGATCGGGCTCGGCCGCTCGCGCGGCGTGGGTCTGGAGCAGCAGAGCACCAGCCAGCACCGCCGCGATCGACCAAACGCGCACGCCGGCCAATCGGCCGTTGATGACCAATTCAATCCATGGTTGCATAACGAGGGTCCGCACCGGCGGTCTTATAGACCATCCGGCGCGAGACGCGAGTGCCGTTTGCGTAAGAGTGCGTCATGGTGGTCGTCGACCTCGTCCAGCCCAGCGATGCGCCCGCCCTTGCCGGCGGCGAGGCCCGGCGTTCGGCGGACAGGAGCGAGCGTCCGCCCTTCTTGCACCGGTGGGACGGTGACCCCGCAGCGCCGGTCGCCGATCAGCCGCCCGAGCCTGAACAGTCCTCCGCGATCGAACTGGATTGCCTGCGCGGCCTGCTGGCACCCGCCGTGCAGCAATCGGCGGAGCGGCGCGCGCAGCAACTCGGCATCGGCGCCGACCAGGTGCTGATCCGCTGGGGCCTGATCGGCGAAGCCACCTATCTGGACCGGCTGGCGCGTCATCTCGGAATAGCCTGCCTGGACTTTGCCACGCTGGAGCGGCGCGACATCGCGCTCAGCGACGACCAGATGCGCTTCGCCGCCACCGCGGGCGTCCTGCCGCTGTGGCAGCAGGGCGAACTGGTCTCGGCGATTGCGCCGCGGCGGGTCGGGGCGCGGACCTTGTGCGAAACCCTGCAGCGCGATCCTTCGCTCGGCGACCGCTTTCGTCTCGCCACCGAGAGCGAGCTGCAGGCGTTTCTCGAACGCAGCAGTTCGGGTCTCGCCCGGCATGCATGCTCCGGGCTGGCGCACCTCGATGCTTCGCTCTCGGCAGCGCCTGCGGCGGGCGAGCCGCGCTGGCGCTCGGTTCTGAAGCGGGCTGCCGGAGCAGCGCTGCTGATCTGTGCGCTGCCGCTGCTGGCCGACCTCGCCTGGGGCATCGTTCCGGCACTGCTGTTTCTCCTCTTCATCGGACTCCGGCTGCTCGCCAGCGCGCAGCCGCTGCCGGCGCCGCCAGCCGCTCCGCGCTGGCCCGACGCGGAGCTGCCGATCTACACCGCCATCGCAGCGCTGTACCGGGAGGCTTCGTCGGTCGCGGCGCTGGTCGAAGCGATCGAGGCGCTCGACTACCCGCGCGAGAAGCTCGACATCATCCTGGTGGTGGAGCCCGACGACCTGCCGACCCGCGCGGCGATCGCCCGGCTGCGGCGCGGGCCGCATCTGCGCGTGCTGGTCGCTCCGGCGGACGCTCCGCAGACCAAGCCGAAGGCGCTGAACTACGCGCTGCCGTTCGTGCGCGGCAGCATGGTGACGGTGTTCGATGCGGAAGACCGCCCCGCGCCCGACCAGCTGCGTGCCGCGCTGGCTGCGTTCGCCGCCGGCGGCCCGCAGATCGGCTGCGTGCAGGCGAGCCTGCAGGTCGACAACACCGCGCACAGCTGGCTGTCGCGGCTGTTCCTGGCCGAATATGCCGGCCAGTTCGAAGCGGTGCTGCCCGGTCTCTCCCGTCTCGGCCTGCCGCTGCCGCTCGGCGGCTCGTCGAATCACTTCAGTACCAGGGTGCTGCGCGCGGTCGGCGGCTGGGACGCCCACAATGTCACCGAGGATGCCGACCTCGGCTTCCGGCTGGCGCGGTTCGGCTATGGCTCGATCAGCTTTGCCTCCCACACCTGCGAGGAAGCGCCGATCGGCTTTGCGGCGTGGTGGGGACAGCGCACGCGCTGGATGAAAGGCTGGATGCAGACCTGGTGGGTGCATATGCGGCGGCCCGCAGAGTTCTGGCGCGATGCCGGCTGGCGCGGGCTGCTGACCCTGAACCTCTATGTCGGCGGCGGCGTGGTGTCGGCGCTGATGCACCCGCTGCTGCTGCTGCACCTCGTCCTGACCGGAGCGACGCTGGCGCGCAGCGGCACGGGCTTCAGCAGCGAACCGTCGGCATGGCTCCACGGCCTGACCATTGCGGCCGGCTATCTCGGCAGCGCGCTGGTCGCGGCGATCGGACTGAGACGCATCGGACGGCTGCGCGATGCAGTCTGGCTGCTGGCGATGCCGCTGTACTGGATCGGACTGTCGCTCGCAGCCTGGCGGGCGCTCCACGAGCTGGTGTGGAAGCCGCAGCATTGGCAGAAGACCGAGCACGGCATCGCCGCGCGGGCATCTTCCCCCGCCGAGGCGGAGCGCGGACGAGGCCCTACAGGTACCGCTTCAGATCCGCCGCGGCCTCTTCGGGCTTCCGCTTGAGGTTGAACGGCGCGACGAAGTTGCCGTTCTTGTCCATCAGGTAGATCAGCGCGGTGTGATCCATGGTGTAGTCGCCGTCCTTGGTCTCGACCTTCTTGGCATAGACCCGGTACGACTTCTCGATCTTGTCGGTGGCGTCCCGGGTGCCGGTCAGCCCCTTGAGATGTGGATCGAAGCTCGACAGATAATCCTTCATGGCCGCCGGCGTGTCGCGCTCCGGATCGACCGAGATGAAATAGGCGTTGATGCGGTCGGCGTCCTTGCCCATCGCCTGCAGCACCTGCGAGATTTCGAACAGCGAGGTCGGGCACACATCCGGGCAATGCGTGAAGCCGAAGAAGATCAGCGTCGGCTTGCCCTTCAGGCTCTGCTCGGTGACGGTCTGGCCGTTCTGGTCGGTGAGCTGGAACGGACCGCCGATCGACGACGGCGCCGCGACCTTGTTGAGGCCGCCGAGCAGCCACAGCACCACCACCAGGCCGACCACCAGGCTGCCGGCGAAAGCCGCGATGATGACGAGCGGGCGGGTGGAACGGCTTGCAGCGGCCATGGCAGGGTCCTCGCGTCGAACACCGGTCGACGAACGAGTCCGCGCCCGGCAGGGCACGCGGCGCGCGGCCGCGAGTGCCGCACCCATAGAGCGCGGCGCCGCAGTGGGCAAGCGCCACACCGCCGCGCCGGATCACGTCATGCGGAGCGGCGCATCACCCGGCCGCAGCAGGCTCGCGTCAGCGCGAGGCCGACGCCTGCGCGTCCATGTAGCAGGGCCGATACATCGACATCAGCTGCTTGCCGCGCAGGAAGATCATCTGCCGCGTCAAGCCGCCGCGCTTGGAGATCCAGCGGCGGATCTCCGCCGGATACATCGTGTACAGCATGTGGGTGGCTTCGGGATTGGTGATCGCCCGGCCGTTCTGGCCCATGTCCCAGGCGGCGTGGAAGCCGAGATTGGCGCGCGAGGTGACGCAGATCTTGTCGTGCGGTACGGCACCGAGCACGATGGTGCAGGCCGAGGCGCACAGACCGTCGATCACCACCGTCTCGCCGGAGGTGCGCAGGCTCTGGTACTTGTCGACGTAGGTTCCGATCCGGCCGCCGCGATCGTCGGCGATCCGCACGACGGCGTGGCTCGATCCGATGCCGGCGATCAGGAGCACAGCCGCAATCAACCCCGTCAGCACTCTCATCGCCCGCCCCAGTTAGTTCGCTTCCAACGTCCGTCGATCAGCCAGGTGATGCAGCGCGCTGATTCAAGACATCGTCAGCGTGATTTCGGATCGGCTGTTTGTCCAGATCGCAACCACGGCTCGACTTAAATTCAAATCGAGTGTTGCAGGCGGGCTGCACCCGTTCCGCGGCGAGGTCCCAAACTGAAACATGCGCGGCGGCGAAAGCCGTTGACCGTTGCGCGCCGCGCACGCTTCAATCGGTTCCAGGGGGAACGCTGATGCCAACAGATGCCGATGTGATCGTGATCGGTGCCGGCCTTGCCGGCCTCGTCGCCGCAACCGAGATCGCCGACGCCGGCCGCAAGGTGATCGTGCTCGATCAGGAGGGCGAACAGAACTGCGGCGGCCAGGCGTTCTGGTCGTTCGGCGGATTGTTCCTGGTCGATTCGCCGGAGCAGCGCCGGCTCGGCATCCGCGACAGCTACGAGCTGGCGCTGCAGGATTGGCTCGGCGCCGCCGGCTTCGATCGCGACGAAGACCTGTGGCCGCGGCGCTGGGCCGAAGCCTATCTCGGCTTCGCGGCGGGCGAGAAGCGCAGCTGGCTGCGGGCGATGGGACACCGCATTTTTCCAGTGGTCGGCTGGGCCGAGCGCGGTGGCTACGACGCGATGAGCCACGGCAATTCGGTGCCGCGGTTTCACGTCACCTGGGGCACCGGCCCCGGCCTGATCGAACCATTCGTGCGCCGCGCATACGCGGCGCAGGCCGAAGGCCGCCTCGTCTTCAAGTTCCGCCACCGCGTCGATGCGCTGACGGTGACGAACGGTGTGGTCGAGGGGGTCAGCGGCGCCGTGCTGGAGCCGACGGCGGTGGAGCGCGGCGCCAGCAGCTCGCGCGGCGTGGTCGGCAATTTCAGCCTGCGGGCGCAGGCGGTGATCGTCGCGTCCGGCGGTATCGGAGGCAATCACGAGTTGGTGCGGCAGAACTGGCCGCAGCGACTCGGCCCGCCGCCGCGGCGGATGATCTCCGGCGTGCCCGAGCATGTCGACGGCCGCATGATCGGCATCACCGAGGCGGCCGGCGCGCGGCTGATCAACCGCGACCGGATGTGGCACTATGTCGAGGGTCTGCAGAACTTCGCGCCGATCTGGCCGCGCCATGGCATCCGCATCCTGCCCGGCCCGTCGTCGATGTGGTTCGACGCCACCGGCAAGCGGCTGCCTGCGCCGCTGTTCCCCGGCTCCGACACGCTCGGCCAACTCCACGCCATCATGGCGACCGGCTACGATTACTCCTGGTTCGTGCTGACCCAGGCGATCATCAAGAAGGAGTTCGCGCTGTCGGGCTCCGAGCAGAATCCGGACCTCACCGGCAAGAGCTGGCTGATGACCGCGGGCCGCGCCACCAACAAGGGCGCGCCGGCGCCGGTCGAGGCCTTCAAGCAACAAGGCGCCGACTTCGTGGTGCGCGACAACCTCGCCGATCTCGTCGCCGCGATGAACCAGCTCAGCGGAGATCATCTGCTGAAGCTCGATGAATTGCGCAGCCAGATCGAAGCCCGCGACCGCGAGATCGCCAATCCGTTCGTCAAAGACGCGCAGGTGATGAATATCCACAATGCGCGCCGCTACATCGGCGACCGGCTGATCCGTACTGCCAAGCCGCACCGCATTCTCGATCCGGCGCATGGACCGTTGATCGCGGTGCGGCTCAACATCCTGACCCGCAAGACGCTCGGCGGTTTCGAAACCGATCTCGACGGCCGCGTGTTCGGCACCGGCGGCGCCATCATCCCCGGCCTCTACGCGGCCGGCGAAGCCGCCGGCTTCGGCGGTGGCGGCATGCACGGCTATCGCTCGTTGGAAGGAACTTTCCTGGGCGGCTGCCTGTTCTCGGGTCGCAATGCCGGACGGGCGGCCGCAAAGGCGGTTGCCTGACACCGCTCACCGGTCGCTGACGTGGTTAGTGGCGGACCACAGCAGAGAGCTCGCACAGCTACGCGCCTTCGGGCGACTACCAGGACGTTGCAGCTGGGCGCGCGACTTAATTCAAGATTAGTACAAATCCTGCATCACTCGTGAATACTTCATCGTCCGGTAATCTGCCCGTCGGCAGCGACCGGCATTGTGCAGACTCGACCCGTCGTCGATTCCAACGCCTGCCGGATGCCGCATCCGGAGACGAACGCTCGCGCGGCGCGGGCGGAGAGCAAGCCATATTCGAAGCAACCGGTTTAGCGCAGGAACCTCCATGCTCCGCCTTCGCCTCAGCCACAAGATCAACTCCATCGCCGCCGTCGGCATCATCGGCGTGCTTGCGCTTGGCGCGCTGTACCTGGCCGGCAGCGCGACGCAGGAGGCGGCAAGGCTCGATGACGATCAGGCCCGCGCGCTTGGTAACAGCAACGCCCGAATGCAGATCGCCATGCTGGAGCAGCGCCGCGCCGAGAAGAACTTCATGATCCGCAAGGAGGAGAAGTATCTCGAGGAGCACGCCGCCGGCGGCAAGATCGCCGGAGCGAGGCTCACGGAGATGATCGCGGCGAGCACCGCGGCCGGTCGCGGCGACCTCGCCCGCGAGCTCCAGGCGATCCAGTCCGGCTATCAGGATTACGTCGGTCACTTCGGCAGGCTCACGGCCGCTCAGATCAAGCTCGGGCTGACGGAGAATGCTGGCCTTGAAGGAAGCCTCCGCAAATCGGTCGAAGACCTCGAAACAACGCTCGGCAAACTCGACCAGCCGAAGCTGACGACGACGCTGCTGATGATGAGGCGGCATGAAAAGGACTTCATGCTCCACCGCGCCGCGGCATACGCCGACGAGATGAAGAAGCGCGCCGCGCAATTCTCCGCAGAGCTCGCCGCCTCCGATCTGCCGGCCGCCGCCAAGGCCGAACTCGACCGGAAGCTCGGCGTCTATCAGCGCGACTTCTCGGCGTGGGCGGAGACCGCCGCGGTGCTGAAACAAGCCGATCAGGCGGTGGCGACCAGCTTCCGGGCCATCGAACCGGTGATCGCCAGCGTCGGCGAAGCTGTCGCTCGATCCGAGAAGCAGGCGCAGGCATCGGCCGCCGAAGCGCGCGCGGCCACGACCCAGCGGATGCAGATCGCGATCGTGCTGATCATCCTCGCGGTGAGCGCGCTCGGCCTGCTGATCGGCCGCTCGGTGGCGCGGCCGCTGAAGGGATTGGCCGGCGGCCTCAAGCAGCTCGGCGCCGGCAATTTCGACGTGGTGCTGCCGGGCCTGGGCCGCGCCGACGAGATCGGCGACATGGCGCAGGCGGTGGAATCGTTCAAGCTGCTGGCACAGGACAAGGCGCGCGCCGAAGCCGAGGCCAAGGCCGAACAGGACCGGGTTGCTGCCGAGCAGCGCCAGCGCGACATGCACCGGCTCGCCGATCAGTTCGAAGGCGCGGTCGGCGAGATCGTCGAGACCGTGTCGTCGGCCTCCACCGAACTCGAGGCTTCGGCAACGACGCTGTCCTCCACGGCGCAGCACGCCCAGCAGTTTACCGTGCTGGTGGCGTCCGCCTCGGAAGAGGCTTCGACCAATGTGCAGTCGGTCGCCTCCGCCGCCGAGGAGATGAGTTCCTCGGTCAACGAGATCAGCCGCCAGGTCCAGGAATCGGCGCGGATCGCCGCCGAAGCGGTGTCGCAGGCGCACCAAACCAACGAGCGCGTCAGCCATCTGTCGGAGGCCGCGGCACGGATCGGCGACGTGGTCGAGCTGATCAACACCATCGCCGGGCAGACCAACCTCTTGGCGCTGAACGCCACGATCGAGGCGGCCCGCGCCGGCGATGCCGGGCGCGGCTTCGCCGTGGTGGCGTCTGAAGTGAAGGCGCTGGCCGAACAGACCGCCAAGGCGACCGAGCAGATCAGCCACCAGGTCGGCAGCATCCAGAGCGCCACCGACCAGTCGGTGACGGCGATCCGCGGCATCGGCACCACGATTTCGCGCATGTCGGAGATCGCCGCGACGATTGCGTCCGCGGTGGAGGAACAAGGCGCCGCCACCCAGGAGATCTCCCGCAACGTCCACCACGCCGCCGAGGGCGCGCATCAGGTCTCCGTCAACATCGTCGAAGTGCAGCGCGGCGCCAGCGAGACCGGCTCGGCCTCCGCGCAAGTGCTGACGGCGGCGCGTTCGCTGTCGCACGACAGCACGCGACTGAGGGACGAAGTCTCTCACTTCCTGCGCACGGTCCGTGCCGCCTGATCACTAACAACTCGCCAACGGCATCACGACGGCCCGATGCGGCGCCGCAAGTCGCCGTTAATGATCTCCGTAAAGGTTGATTTTGCTCCGTCGTTGACGCGGCGGAGCAGCGAACCCAATGATCGCGTCCGAATTATTCACGCCCACAGGGACGCCAACCATGTCACGCATCGCCATTGCTTTGATCGTTTCCGCCACCGCCGCCGTTGCGGCGCCCACCGCCGCTTCCGCCTGTTACGGCTGCTACGCGCCGCCGCCGTGCCAGACCTGCTATCAGCAGCAATACGTGCCGCCGCAGTATCAGTCGGTGCAGGAGACCGTGATGGTGGCGCCGGGCCGCGTCGTCGCCCATCGCACGCCGCCTGAGTACCGAACCGTGATGGTGCCGAAGACCGTGATGGTCTCGCCCGGCGGCGTCGAATACGAGCGCATCCCGCCGCAATACGCCACCCGCGAGCGCGTCGAAATGGTGTCGCCCGGCTACACCACCTACGCCCCGGTCCGCCCGCGCTGCGGCAGCTGCGGCTGGTAAGCATCAGTCGTAGGATGGGTTGAGCGCCAGCGAAACCCATCAGGCGTCATGGCGCGGCGCGATGGGTTTCGCAAGGGCTCAACCCATCCTGCGCACAGCTGCTATTACTAATTCTCGCGTCATTGCGAGCGCAGCGAAGCAATCCAGGGCCGTGCACGGAGCTGGATTGCTTCGCTTCGCTCGCAATGACGAAAATTACCCCCGCCGATACGGCAGTTTCCAGCCTTCGAGCTTGCGCAGGCCGGGTTCGCGGCGTTCCAGCCACCAGCCGTATTGCTTCGGCCAATCGGCGAACACCTGCTCGTCGGCTTCGGTGAGTTCGAGCTGGGCGTGCAGCGGCCAGTTCGGGTCGAACAGCGCTTCGCGGCCGATACCGACGAGGTCGGCCTGGCCCTGCTCGAGGACTTCCTCGGCCTGGTCCGGATGCAGGATCAGCCCGACCGCGATGGTCGGTACGTCGGCTTCCTTGCGGATGGTCTGCGCGAACGGCACCTGGAAGCCATAGCCGCGCGGGATGCGGGCCGCGGTCGCCGAGCCGAGCAGCCCGCCCGACGAGCAATCGATAATGTCGGCGCCCCGCGCCTTGGCCTCGCGAGCGAACACCACGGAGTCGGCGAGCTCGATGCCGCCCTCGACGCCGTCGACCGACGACACCCGCACCGACAGCGGCAGCGTATCCGGCCACGCCGCCCGCACCGTCTCGATCACCTGCAGCGGAAACCGCATCCGGCCGGCGCGGTCGCCGCCATACTGGTCCGTCCGCATGTTGGACAGCGGCGACAGGAACGAATGCAGCAGATAGCCATGGGCGCAATGCACCTCGAGCATCTCGAAGCCGGCCTCGACCGCGCGCAGCGTCGCGGCGCGCCACGCGCCCCGCAACTGCTCGAGTTCGTCCTCCGACAATTCCTGCGGCGTCAGCCAGCCCTCTTCCATCGGGATCGGGCTCGGCGCGACGATGGGCCACGGCTGGTCGCCGCGGGCACGATCCTCGTCGGTCAGCGCGGCGTTGCCGTACCATGGCCGCTGCATGCTGGCCTTGCGGCCCGCATGGGCGAGCTGGATCGCCGGCACCGCGCCGTTGTCGCGCAGGAACGCCGCGATCCGCTCCAGCGGCTTGATCTGGCCGTCGTGCCACAGCCCGAGATCGCCATGGGTGATGCGGCCGTTCGCCGTCACCGCGGTCGCCTCCATCATCACGATGCCGGCGCCGCCCTGGGCGAACTTGCCGAGATGCACCAGGTGCCAGTCATTGGCGATGCCGTCGACAGCCGAATACTGGCACATCGGCGAGATCAGGATGCGGTTCTTGGCGGTGACACCGCGCAGGGTGAACGGGCGAAACAGCGGCGGCTGCGACATCGGACAACTCCACAGCTCTGAAGACCTGACGATTTTATAGGCATCAGGGTCTGCACCGCGGCGGCCGCAGCGTCAATCGCTCGGCCCCGCTCCGGCGCGCCCCGGCAGCGGCGTCCCGGCCGCGCCATGCGTTTGCCGACCTCGGTCAATTGCTTGCAGTCATTGTGAAATCAGGCCGCTTTGGACTATCGTCGGCAGATGCCTTTGCTCACCCGACGCCGCACGCTCCGCCTCGCCGCTCTGGCGGCCTCCCTCCCGTTGCTGCCGTTGCGCCACGCGGCGGCGCAGGGGCTTTATCCGTCGCGGCCGGTGCGGATCGTGGTGCCGTTCGCCGCCGGCGGCGTTGCCGACGTCACCGCGCGGCTGGTCGCCGACAAGCTCGGCGTCAAGCTCGGCAACCGTTTCTATATCGAAAACCAGCCCGGCGCCGGCGGCATCGCGGCGGCCCGCACGGTGATCTCGGCGCAGCCGGACGGCTCGACGCTGGCGCTCTTGTCCAACGGCACTGCGATCAGCGTGTCGCTGTTCAAGAAGCTGCCGTTCGATCCGGTAAAGGATTTTGCGCCCGTCTCCAGCCTCGGCGTTTTCGACTTCCTGTTCGTGGTTCGCGCCGACGCGCCGTTCAAGACGATGGAAGACTTCATCAAGGCGGCCAAGCAGAACCCGGGCCGCTACAATGTCGGCACCATCAATCTCGGCAGCACGCAAAACCTCGCGGCCGGGATGTTCAGGACCGCCGCCGGCATCGACTTCGTCACCATCCCCCATCGCGGCACGCCCGAAGTGCTGGTGTCGCTGCTGCAGGGCAATGTCGATATGGCGATCGACAGCTATTCGGCGCTGAAGGGCAATCTCGTCGACAAGAAGATCCGCGCCCTCGCCGCTTCCGGACCGCTGCGCTCGAAGATCACCCCCGACATTCCGACGCTGCGTGAGAACGGGCTGGAAGTCAGCATCGAATCCTGGAACGCGCTGTTCGCGCCGGCCGGCACGCCGCCCGCGGTGATCAGCACGCTGAACGGCGCCCTGCAGGAGATCCTGGCCGATCCGGCGCTGAAGAAACAGCTGCTCGACCTCGGCATCGATGCGCGCGCCTCGACGCCGGATCAGCTCGCGGCGCGGCTGAAATCCGACATCGACAAGTGGAAAGCCGTGATCGACGCCTCCGGGATCGAGAAGCAGTGACGGCCGGCTTGGCCAAGGCGATCCGATGAATCTGAAGCAGCTCGAATATTTCATGCGGGTCGCGGAGCTCGGCTCGTTCAGCAAGGCGGCGATGATGCTCGACATCGCGCAGCCGGCGCTGAGCCGGCAGGTGCGCGGGCTGGAGACCGAGCTCAATCAGCAGCTGTTCCTGCGCAACGGCCGCGGCGTCGCGCTGACCGAGGCGGGGCGGCGGCTGTTCGACCACAGCGTCGGCATCATGCAGATGGTGGCGCATGCCCGCGAGGACCTCGGCGCCAGCCGCGGCGCGCCGGTCGGCCGCGTTACCATCGGGCTGCCGCCCTCAATTGGCCGGCAGCTCACGCTGCCGCTGATCGACCGCTTCAAGCGCGAACTGCCGGATGCGCGACTGGCGATCGTCGAGGGGCTGTCGAGCCACATCGTCGAATGGGTCACCACCGGCCGCGCCGATGTCGGGCTGGTGTACAATCCCGACGCACAGTCCGGCATCGAGATCACGCCGCTGCTGCAGGAGTCGCTCGGCCTCGTCAGCTACGTGCCGCCGGCCGAGCGCGGCCGGCCGGCGCCGCCGCTGCCGTTCAAGGAGCTGGCGAACTATCCGCTGATCGTGCCCGAGCGCGTCCACGCGATGCGGCGGCTGCTCGAGACCCAGGCGGCGCTCGCCGGCGTCAAGCTCGACATCGCCTGGGAAGTCTCGAGCGTGCCGTCGATCATCGAGCTGGTCTGCGCCGGCTACGGCCATGCGGTGCTGACCGCCAGCGGCGTCGCCGCCTCGCCGCGCGGCGCCGAGCTCAGCCTGCGCAGGCTGGTGTCGCCGGAAGCAACAAGCGCGCTGTGCCTCGCGGTCTCCGCCACCAAGCGACCGACGCCGCTGGCGCACTACACGATGCGGCTGCTGACCGAGCTGGCGCGCAGCCTGCCGGGCTGACGCATCGCTCATCTGCCGGATCGGCATGGCGTCATGCTGTCGCCATGCCTTAAGCCGATAGCTGTTATAGATACGGCACGGTGGCGCCTGCGGGCCGCCGGGGCCAAAATACAATGAACAAATTCCGGGAAGGAAACGGATGCAAACCGCGATCCCCTGCCTGTTCATGCGCGGCGGCACCTCGCGTGGCCCGTTCTTCAACGCTGCCGATCTGCCGCAGGACATCGCGACGCGCGACAAGGTGTTGCTCGCCGTGATGGGCTCGCCCGACCGCCGCCAGATCGACGGCCTCGGCGGCGCGCATCCGCTCACCAGCAAGGTCGGCATCGTGTCCAAGGGATCGAAGCCCGGCGTCGATCTCGATTTTCTGTTCGCGCAGTTGCAGCCGGATAAAGACACGGTCGATACCACGCCGAACTGCGGCAACATGCTGGCCGCCGTGGTGCCGTTCGCGCTCGAGACCGACATGATCAAGCCGCAGGGCGACACCACGACGCTGCGCGTGCTGACGCTCAACACCGACATGCAGTGCGACATCACCGTGCAGACGCCGGACGGCCACGTCTCCTACGATGGGGATGCGCGGATCGACGGCGCACCCGGCACCTCGGCGCCGATCAAGATCAACTTCCTAGATACCGCAGGCTCGGTCGCGCCGAGCCTGCTGCCGACCGGCCATGTCCGCGATGTCATCGACGGCGTCGAGGTGACCTGCATCGACAACGGCATGCCGCTGGTGATGTTTCGGGCCGAAGCCGTCGGCCGCACCGGCTATGAGAGCGTCGAGCAGCTCAATGCCGACACCGAGCTGAAGGCGCGGCTGGAGACGCTGCGGATCGCCTGCGGCCATGCGATGCAGCTCGGCGACGTCACCAAGAAGAACTATCCGAAGATGACGCTGATCGCGGCGCCGCGCGCCGGCGGCAGCATCACCACCCGCAGCTTCATCCCGCATGTCTGCCACGACGCCATCGGCGTACTCGCCGCCGTCACGGTGGCGACCGCCTGCGTGCTGAAGGGCAGCGTCACCGAGGGCATCGCTGTCGTACCCGAGGGGAACGTGAAGCAGATTTCGGTCGAGCATCCGACCGGCGAATTCTCGGTCGAGATCGAAGTCGATCCGGCCAATCCGCAAAACGTCACCCGCGCCGCACTGCTGCGCACCGCGCGGCTGCTGATGCGCGGCGAAGCGATGGTGCCGGCGGCGGTGTGGAGCGGCAAGCAAGCCGACGCCCCGCTTCGGCGGGCAGGCTGAGACCCAATGCCTCGTCATTGCGAGGAGCGAAGCGACGAAGCAATCCAGCTCAGTGCACGGAGCTGGATTGCTTCGCTTCGCTCGCAATGACGAAGACTAATTGTTGCGACTAACGCCAGGGACACCCCGATGATCATCGACATTCACGGCCACTACACCACCGCGCCGAAGGCGCTGGAGGATTGGCGCAACCGGCAGATCGCCGGCATCAAGGATCCGTCCGTGATGCCGAAAGTGTCCGAGCTGAAAATCAGCGACGACGAGCTGCGCGCCTCGATCGTCGACAATCAGCTGAAGAAGATGCAGGAGCGCGGCAGCGACCTCACGGTGTTCTCGCCGCGCGCCTCGTTCATGGCGCACCACATCGGCGACTTCAACGTGTCGTCGACCTGGGCGGCGATCTGCAACGAGCTGTGCGCCCGCGTGGCGCAGCTGTTCCCGGACAATTTCATCGGGGCCGCGATGCTGCCGCAGTCGCCGGGCGTCGACCCTGCGACCTGCATTCCCGAGCTGGAGAAGTGCGTCAAGGAGTACGGCTTCGTCGCCATCAACCTCAACCCCGATCCGTCGGGCGGCCACTGGACTTCGCCGCCGCTGACCGACCGTCAGTGGTACCCGATCTACGAGAAGATGGTCGAGCTGCAGATCCCGGCGATGATCCACGTCTCGACCAGCTGCAACGCCTGCTTCCACACCACCGGCGCGCATTATCTCAACGCCGACACCACCGCCTTCATGCAGTGCGTCTCCGGCGACCTGTTCAAGGACTTCCCCGAGCTAAAGTTCATCATTCCGCACGGCGGCGGCGCGGTGCCGTATCACTGGGGCCGCTTCCGCGGCCTGGCGCAGGAGATGAAGAAGCCGCTGCTCGAGGATCACGTCCTCAACAACATCTTCTTCGACACCTGCGTATATCACCAGCCCGGCATCGATCTCCTCAACACCGTGATCCCGGTCGACAACGTGCTGTTCGCCTCGGAAATGATCGGCGCGGTGCGCGGCATCGATCCGCAGACCGGGTTCTACTACGACGACACCAAGCGCTACATCGAGGCGTCCAAGATTTTGACGCCGGACGAGAAGCAGCAGATCTACGAAGGCAACGCCCGCCGCATCTATCCGCGGCTCGATGCGGCGCTCAAGGCCAAGGGAAAGTAAGGGGCAAGTCATCATGACCGTGCGGATGAACGATCTCGGCATCGTCAAGCGCAATATCAGCCGCGCCGACAAGGCGGCGGTCGAGAAGCTGTCGCGCTTCGGCGTCGCCACTGTGCACGAGGCGATGGGCCGCGTCGGCCTGATGCATCCCTATATGCGGCCGATCTATCCGGGCGCGCATATCTGCGGCACGGCCGTCACCGTGCTGCTGCAGCCGGGCGACAACTGGATGATGCATGTCGTCGCCGAACAGCTGCAGCCCGGCGACGTCGTGGTCGCGGCCTGCACCGCTGACTCCACTGACGGCTTCTTCGGCGACCTGCTCGCCACCAGCTTTCACGCCCGCGGCGCGCTCGGCCTGATCATCGACGCCGGCGTCCGCGACGTGCGCGATCTCACGCAGATGAAGTTTCCGGTGTGGTCGAAGGCAATCCACGCCAAGGGCACCGTCAAGGCGACGCTCGGCTCGGTCAACATCCCGGTGGTGGCCGCCGGCGCGCATGTCACGCCCGGAGACGTGGTGATCGCCGATGACGACGGCGTGGTGATCGTGCCGGCCGCGGTGGCACAGATGGCGGCGGACGCCGCCGAAGCCCGCGAGGCCAACGAAGCCGACAAGCGCGCCAAGCTGGCGTCCGGCGTGCTCGGCCTCGACATGTACAGGATGCGCGAGCCGCTGGAAAAAGCCGGCCTGAAGTACATCGACTGATGAGCAGCGACCCGAAACAGTGGCTGGTCGGGATCGTCGGCTATGGCGAGGTCGGCAAGATTCTCGCCGAGGATCTGCGCGCCCACGGCGTCAAGGTTGCGGCCTATGACGTCAAGCTGAGCGACGATCGCGGCGCCCCACTGCGCGAGCACGCCAGCCGCCACGGCGTGACGCTGACGTCGTCGCACGCCAATCTGGCGGCGCGCAGCGACTTTCTGATCTCCGCCGTGACGGCGAGCCAGACCGTCGCGGTCGCCGAGGCCTGCGCGGCGGCGCTCAATCAAGGCACCTGGTTTCTCGACTTCAACTCCGCGTCGCCCGGCGCCAAGCAGCGCGCCGCGGCGTTGATCGACGGCGAGCAGGGCCGCTATGTCGAAGGCGCGGTGATGACCTCGGTGCCGCCCTATCGGATCAAGGTGCCGCTGCTGCTCGGCGGCGCGCACGCCGCCGAGCTGGCGCCGCTGTTGGGTGCGCTCGGCTTCGCCGCCAAGCCGGCCAGCGATCAGCTCGGCGTCGCCTCGGCCACCAAGATGTGCCGCAGCATCATGATCAAGGGCCTCGAGGCGATGGTGATCGAGAGCTTCACCACCGCCCGCGCCTATGGCGTCGAGGACGCGGTGATCGCGTCGCTGCAGGAAACCTTTCCGCAGATCGATTGGGAAAAGCAGGGCGCGTATTTCTTCCAGCGCGTCATCGAACACGGCCGCCGCCGCGCGGAGGAAGTCCGCGAAGTCGCCGAGACGGTGCGGGACGCAGGGCTGACGCCGTGGTCGGCGCAGGGCACGGCGGAGCGGCAGGCCTGGGTGGCGGATCTGGCGGACGAGGGCTTGTTCGGTAAGCGCGGCGACAAGGCTTTTGCGCGGAGTGCTGATTGGCGGACCGAGGCCGATCGGATTCTGGCGAGGGGGAAGGACGAGACGAAAACCTAACGCCGACGCCTTTGACGGCTTGGCGGCAGGACTA
>NZ_LJIC01000076.1 GCF_001295845.1 Rhodopseudomonas sp. AAP120
CCGTTCGTTGGATCGACGCGACCGCTTACGCAGGCAGCATCAGACCGGAAAGCCCGGCGACCGACTCGCCATGCCGCCGAACGCATCGAGCAGCCTGTCGCGCCACGCGTAGACGGGATCGGACGTCTCCAGCAGCGCGAAGGCGCTGACGACTCGCGCCCATTGGAAACCACCGAACACGATGTAGTCCGCGTAGTTCGGCTTGTCGCCGCCGACGAAGGGTTGCGCTTTCAGCGTCAGCCGCAACGGATCGAGCGATTTGCGGAACCCGACCACCGCACTGTCGCGGCTCGCCGTAACTTCCTCCGCGGTCTTGTCGAACCGCGCCTCGCGGGTCTTGCGGAAATACACCTGATCCTCGGGGCGAAGATGCGGAACGATGTCGGCGACGATCAGCGGAACGATGCCGCCGATCACCACAACGTCGCCCCAGGCGTTCACCAGCCGCGCCATCGCCCGTCCGCCCTCGCCGCCGAACAGCGACGGCCGATCCGGATAGGCCTGTTCGAGATAGAGCGCGATCGCCCAGGAATCCACGATCGATTTGTCGCCGTCGAGCAGCACCGGCACCTTTTCGGAATTGAACGGCGCGATGGCCGATTTCTCGGTGAATCGCCACGGGATCGATTCGGCTTCGAGGCCTTTGTGCGCCAGCGCCATCCGGATCCGCCAGCAATAAGGCGAGAACGGCCGCGCCGCATCGTGGCCGACCAGTTCGAACAGTTTCAAGGTCATCGCTTGTCCCAGCATTCGACAGCGCGAAGCGGCGCGATCCGGCAAGGCCGCAACGAGTTCGCTTCACTCGTGGCGACGATCGAAGAGATCCGCGCGCCGGTCAAGCCTTCAGGCGTCCCCCCGAGGCGGCGCGTAGCATCTAGCGGCCGCGGTCCTTCTCCTTGAGCAGACGGCGATAATACGTACTCCGATCGATCCCCAGCCGCCTTGCCGCACGGGACACGTTGCCGTCGCTGGCGTCGAGCGCCGCCTGCAGTGCGGTGCGGGTGTGTTCCGCGAGCGAGACCGGCGCTGGAGCACTGAACATCACGTCGCATGACGGCGCCGCTGCGCGGATCTCGGCCGGCAATGCGGAGACATCGACCGGCTGGCCCGGCTCGCCGAGCACCAGCAGCGCGCGCAGCGTGCCGACCAATTGCCGGAAATTGCCGGGCCACTCATAGGCCGCCAGCAGCCGCTCGACCTCCGCCGACAGCTCGACACCGGCTGTCTCCCCGCCGAGCTGGCGCCATAGCCGGCGCACCAGCGCAAGGCGATCCGGATGATGCCGGACCGGCGGCCGCTCGACGACATATTGGGCGATGCGGAAGTACAGATCCTGCCGGAACGCGCCGGCCGCCAGCAGCGTCGACAGTGACTGATGCGTCGCGCAGATCAGCGCGAAGTCCACCGGCACCGGCTTGCCGCCGCCGAGCGGCGACACTTGCTTGTCCTGCAGCACGCGGAGCAGACGGCTCTGCAACGCCAGCGGCATGTCGCCGATCTCGTCGAGAAACAGCACGCCGCCGTCGGCCTGACGCAACAGGCCCGGGGCCCCCTGGCGCCGCGCACCGGTGAATGCCCCGGCCTCATAGCCGAACAGCTCCGACTCGATCAGGCTCTCCGGCAACGCTGCGCAATTGACCGGGACGAAAGGCTTGTTGCGACGGTCGCTCTCGGCATGGACCCGGCGAGCGAACACATCCTTGCCCGAACCGGTCTCGCCGAGCAGCAACAGCGGGATGCCGGCATTGACCAGACGCACTGCCCGGGACAGCGAGGCTTGCATTTCCTCGCCGAGGATCGGCTCGATCTCGCCCGATAGCGCGGGTGTCGTCGGCGGCCGAGGCGCTATCGGACGGCCCCGCGCTGCTCGATGCGGGGCGTCGAGAAGCCGACCGTACAGCCGCGCCCCTTCCCGGCCCCGCAAAGGTTGGATCTGATCGAACGGACGAATTCCAGGCAGCAGCGCCGCCAGCTTAGCGCGGTTGATCGCAGACCAATCCAGCTTCATCAGATCGAGGCCGCGACGATTGGCGCCGACCAGCACGCCCTCGGCAAAGGCGAGGACGCCCTCGCGCGGCGTGCCGACCAAGGCGCGGTCCGCGTGAAAGCGGAGCATCGTGCAGTGCTCGAATCCCTCGCTGAAGAAGCGGTGTTCGATCTGTTCGGCGGCCAGCCGCATCAGTCCGAGCGCGTGAACGTGGCGGATCGCTGCCGGCCCAGTCATATCGAGCGCACCCGCGACGTTACCCCGGGGATCGATCAGCGGCGCCGCCGCGCAAGCCAGGATTCCGTGGCGCTCGAAGAAATGCTCCGCACCATGCACCGCGATCGGCTGCCGCTCGACCAGCGCGGTCCCGATCGCATTCGTCCCGGTGGCGGCCTCGTTCCACGACACGCCGGGACGCAGCGCCACTTCGGCGGCGCGTCCGGCAAAGGCGGCGTCCCCGACCATGTCGAGCACTACGCCCGCCGTATCGGTGAGGATTACTACGCTACCAGTCAGGCGCGCGTCGCCTTGCAGCGCATCCAGCTCGGGCCGAGCCAGACGACCGAGGCGCGCATGACGTTCTTGTAGCTCACGCAACTCATGAGCAGTTGGGAGTTCGAGGGAGGGCGAGCGGCTGACGTCGAGACCCTGCTCGGCGCATCGCTCCCAGGACCGCAGAATCGGCGCGGCGACAATTCCAGAAACAGACCGTCCTTCGTCAAAGAAGCGACGACGCGCGACGAAAACGGCATCATGACTTGATGCAGGCGACATGGGCGTCTCCGGGGATGTTGGATTCTGCAACAGCTGTTGCGCCCAACTGATCGCAGTATCACACGCAGTGTCGCGCGCTGTCCAGAGAGCGAACGTCATCGCAAATCCGCGCGACGTAGAATCCTCCCAGACTTATCAACGCGCTGCGCCATTGGTCGCGCATCCGGCGCGCCGTCCCGAGCAATTGGCACACGATGTGCGTAGTTGCATCCGCTTCAATAAATCGGGAGGAAGCCATGAACATCATCACCACACTGCAGCCCAAGGCGAGTTCGCTCTTCAAGACCCGCTACGGAAATTTCATCGGCGGGCGATGGATCGAGCCGCTCGACGGCCGCTACTTCGACAACACCACGCCGATTACCGGCGGCAAACTCACCGAAATCCCGCGCTCGCAGAAGGAAGACATCGACCTCGCACTCGATGCGGCGCATGCAGCAAGTCCGGGATGGGCGAGGACGACGACGACCGAACGCTCACTCATTCTCAATCGCATCGCAGACCGGATGGAGGACAACCTCGATCTGCTCGCAACTGCGGAAACCCTCGATAACGGCAAGCCGATCCGTGAGACGCGCGCCGCCGACCTGCCGCTGGCGATCGATCACTTCCGCTATTTCGCAGGTGCACTGCGTGCCCAGGAAGGCTCGATCTCGGAAATCGATCACGACACCATCGCGTATCACTTCCACGAGCCGCTCGGCGTCGTCGGCCAGATCATTCCCTGGAACTTTCCGCTGCTGATGGCGGCGTGGAAGCTGGCGCCGGCGCTGGCCGCGGGCAACTGCGTCGTGCTCAAGCCGGCCGAGCAGACCCCGGCGTCGATCCTGGTGTGGGCCGAACTGATCGGCGACCTGCTGCCGCCGGGCGTCCTCAACATCGTCAACGGCTTCGGCGTCGAGGCCGGCAAGCCGCTGGCGTCGAGCCCGCGCATCGCCAAGATCGCCTTCACCGGCGAGACCTCGACCGGCCGGCTGATCATGCAATATGCCAGCGAGAATCTGGTGCCAGTGTCGCTCGAGCTCGGCGGCAAATCGCCCAACATCTTCTTCGGCGACGTCGCGGCCGAAGACGATCCGTTCTTCGACAAGGCGATCGAAGGCTTCGTGATGTTCGCGCTCAACCAGGGCGAGGTCTGCACCTGCCCGAGCCGCGCGCTGGTGCAGGAGTCGATCTACGATCGCTTCATGGAGCGCGCGCTCGCCCGCGTCGCCGCAATTCGCCAAGGCGACCCGCGCGATCCGGCCACCATGATCGGTGCGCAGGCCTCCCAGGAGCAGCTCGACAAGATTCTGTCCTACATCGACATCGGCCGGCAGGAAGGCGCCGAGCTGCTGGCCGGCGGCGCACGCGCCGAGCTGCCGGGCGACCTCGCCGGCGGCTACTACGTGCATCCGACCGTGTTCCGCGGCCACAATCAGATGCGGATTTTCCAGGAGGAAATCTTCGGCCCGGTCGTGTCGGTGACCACCTTCAAGGACGAGGCCGAAGCCGTCGCGATCGCCAACGACACCCAGTATGGCCTCGGCGCCGGCGTCTGGACGCGGGACGGCACCCGCGCCTATCGGTTCGGGCGCGCGATCGCCGCCGGCCGGGTATGGACGAACTGCTACCACGCCTATCCGGCGCACGCCGCCTTCGGCGGTTACAAGCAGTCCGGCATCGGGCGTGAGACCCACAAGATGATGCTGGATCACTATCAGCACACCAAGAACCTGCTGGTGAGCTACGGCACCGGACCGCTCGGCTTTTTCTAGAACGCGACTGATTCATCGGCGGGTGCACGGCACTCGGCCGCAGCGATCCCGGGCGGCGCTTCGGCGCGCCGCCCGGTCAGCAGGGCATTGCCCTGCGACACGGAGCGCATCGGAACCGGCATCTTCGCCGGCCGGGCAGCTCATCGATCCCCGACCAACAACAAACGCATGGAAGGAAGCACCAATGACCACGACGACCTTTTTCATCCCCTCCCTCAACCTGTTCGGCGCCGGCTGCGTATCGAGCGCGGCCGATCACGCCAAGGCGCGCGGTTTCAAGCGCGCGCTGATCGTCACCGACAGCGGACTGCACAAGCTCGGCGTCGCCGACCAGATCGCCTCGATGCTGATCGAACGCGGCGTCGGCAGCGTCGTCTTCCCCGGCGCCAAACCCAACCCGACGATCAAGAACGTCGAGGACGGGCTGGCGCTGCTGAAGCAGGAGAACTGCGACTGCGTGATCTCGCTCGGCGGCGGCTCGGCGCATGATTGCGCCAAGGGCATCGCGCTCACCGCCACCAATGGCGGCAGCATCAAGGACTACGAAGGCGTCGACAAATCCGAGCACGCCCAGCTGCCGCTGATCGCCGTCAACACCACCGCCGGCACGGCCAGCGAAATGACCCGGTTCTGCATCATCACCGACGAGGAACGTCAGGTGAAGATGGCGATCGTCGACCGCCACACCACGCCGCTGCTGTCGGTCAACGATCCGGTGCTGATGCTCGGCAAACCTCCGGCCCTGACGGCCGCCACCGGCATGGATGCGCTGACCCACGCCATCGAGGCCTATGTGTCGATCGCCGCGACGCCGATCACCGACGCCTGCGCCCTGAAGGCGATGTCGATCATTTCCAACAGCCTGCGCACCGTCGTCGCCGAGGGGCAGAATCTCGTCGCCCGTGAGGCGATGTCCTATGCGGGCTTCCTTGCCGGCATGGCGTTCAACAACGCGTCGCTCGGCTATGTGCACGCGATGGCACACCAGCTCGGCGGCTTCTACGATCTGCCGCACGGCGTCTGCAACGCGGTGCTGCTGCCGCACGTCCAGGCCTACAACGCGCAGGTCGCGGCCGGACGGCTGAAGGACGTCGCTCACGCGCTCGGCGTCGACACCACCGGCATGACCGATGCGCAAGGCGCCGACGCCGCGATTCACGCCATCCAGCGGCTGTCGGCCGACGTCGGCATTCCGCCCGGGCTCGGCGGTCTCGGCATGAAGGAAACCGACGTGCCGATCCTCGCCGCCAACGCGCTGAAGGACGCCTGCGGCTTCACCAACCCGAAGCAGGCGACACAGACCGAGATCGAAACCATCTTCCGCGCCGCCGCCTGACGGCTCGCTTCACCCCTGCGGACGCGCACGGCGCGTCCGCTTCCCTGCAGAACCTCTCGTCATGCCCCACGGACTTTGTCATTCCGGGGGCGCAGCGAAGCTGCCTCGCAAGACATCTCGGGACTCCAGGCTCGCTCAGTTCGTTCGCGCCCAGAACGACGGAGAGACTGCGATACTAACTATCGGCCCCAGCGATCCTGCCAGATCTTCTCGCCGACCAGGCAAGACACCCGTGGGGTTCGATCGTTCTCGGCAACCGGCACGACCAGCTCCGGCGGCCTGAGACCCGCGACTTCCATCACCAGCTTGGTGTGGATCGCCTCCTTGAACTTGTCGCGGCTCTTGATCGTCACCACGAACGAGCCCGGGCCGCCGATCACGCAGTCCTCGTAGTAATAGTCGAGATTCTCGATATCCATGGTCGAATAGGACGGCTCCTTCACCATGATCGGCAGGCCGTTGATGACGACGCCCTTCTCGACCGCGGCATCGCGCGCCAGCGTGACCGGTTCGCCATTGTTGTTGGGGCCGTCGCCGGAGATATCGATGACGCGGCGCAGGCCGTGATACGGGTTCTGGTCGAACAGCGGCACGGCGAAATTGATCGCACCGGAGATCGAGGTGCGCGAGGCGCGGCGCAGCGGCGCGTTCATGATCTCGGTGGCGACGGCGTCGGCGGATTCCGGACCGTCGATCACCTGCCAGGGCAGAATGACCTTCTGGTCGCCGGCGGCGGCCCATTCGAAATAGGTCACGGCGATCCGGCCGGTCGGGCCGGTCTTCAGCGTCTTGAGAAATTCGCCGGAGCGCAACGCCTGTGCGTAGCCTTCGCGCTGCACGGCGAGTTCGTCCATATCCATCGAGTAGGACACGTCCACCGCCAGGATCAATTCGACGTCGACGGTCTTGGAATCGTCGAGGCGGTCGGCGAGGTGTGGCGTTCGGTTCGGCGCGGCGAGGCCCGCGACCATTCCGGCCGCCGTGACGGCGGCTATCGTGCCGATCGAGATCCACCGCATCGGACGCCCTCCGTTCGAGGATGACACGATGGTGACACGCCCGACCGGGCGCGCAACCGCAAAGCCGGTTCCGGCCCGATCACGATTCAGTCACTGATAGTAGGGCCTGCGCGCGGGGGGACGCCGAGTTGCATCGAAAATGCGCAGACCTCCGCGCTAGCGCTGGTTTCGCGCGCCGCCCGGGAGTTGTAAACTCGGATTGATCAACAGTGGTGAACGCCCATGAGCAACATCGATGTGGTGACGCGGCGGGCCACCAAGACCAAGCCGAAGGTCGAGCGCCCGAAACTGCACAAGGTCATCCTCGTCAACGACGACTTCACGCCGCGCGACTTCGTGGTGACGATCCTGAAGGCCGAGTTCCGGATGACGGAGGAGCAGGCTTACAAGGTGATGCTCACCGCGCATCAGCGCGGCGTCTGTGTCGTCGCGGTGTTCACCAAGGATGTCGCCGAGACCAAGGCCAGCCGCGCCACCGACGCCGGCCGCACCAAGGGCTATCCGCTGCTGTTCACCACCGAGCCGGAGGAGTAAGCGTCCCGCCGATGCGTGGCTACAGCCCCTCGGCTGCCTGCAGGGTTTCGGCTTCGAGGCCGTAGACGCGCTGGGTTTGTGACAGGCCGTCGATCGGAAATTCGCCGATCTCCACGAAGCCATCGCCGCACAGCCTGATGAAATCCGACGAGGCGACGACGGTTCGGCCGAGACGCCCGGCGATGCGTTCCAGCCGGGCGGCGAGATTCACGGCGGGGCCGACGCAGGTGAAGTCGAGCCGGTTGCCGCCGCCGATATTGCCGTACAGCACCTGCCCGACATGCAGCGCGACGCCGAAGCGGAAGCTTTCGATGACGTGGTTGCCTTCGATGTAGTTCATCGCCGCGACGTTGCTGCGGCATTCGTGGGCCGCGGCGAGCATCCGCGCGCAGACGTCGGCCTCGTCACCGCCATCGGCCGCGATCGGAAACACCGCCAGCAGGCCGTCGCCCATGAATTTCAGCACCTCGCCGCCGTGGCGCAGGATCGGCCCGACCTGGCAATCGAAGTAAGCGTTGAGCAGCTTCACGATCACCTCCGGCGGCAGCCGGTCCGACAGCGCCGTGAAGCCGCGCAGGTCCGACAGCCAGATCGCGGTGCGCAGCGTATCGGCGTGGCCGCGGCGGATCTGCCCGGCGAGAATGCGGGCACCGGCGCGGTTGCCCACATAGGTGTCGAGCAGCGTGGTGGCGATCTCGCGCAGGCTCAGCACTTCGACTAGC
Organism: Rhodopseudomonas sp. AAP120; assembly: GCF_001295845.1. Classification (GTDB taxonomy): domain Bacteria; phylum Pseudomonadota; class Alphaproteobacteria; order Rhizobiales; family Xanthobacteraceae; genus Rhodopseudomonas. Next base: position 8,130 of record NZ_LJIC01000076.1, read on the forward strand.
CGGGCGATCGGCGGGATCACGGCGCGAATGGCGTCGAGCTGCGCGTCGCTGAAGCCGCCCGGCTGCCGCGTCGCGTAGCTTGCGGCGTGGAAGCTGCCGTCGAGAAACTGCAGCGGCAGCGCCGCATAGTCGGTGATGCCTTCGGCCCGCATGTCGTCGAAGATCGGGAAAGCGCGGCTGGCCGGATCGTCGAGCCGGAACCGCACCTCGACGCCATGGTCGTACAGCACCTTGAGCGGGCTGCGCAGATACTCGTCCGAGAGGTCAACGTCCACCGTGGTGTCGCCGACCTCGGCCTCCTTGCCGGGGCGCCAGATAAAGCGATGGCCGTAGATGTCGGGATGCAGCGTCTCTACGAAGACGGCGACCCGGGCCAGCGGCACGCCGGCCTCGACCAGCCGCTCGCAGGCCTGCGTCATCATCACGATCGGATCGGGCGCTGAGCGGGCGCCGTCGACCAGCCAGTCGATCAGGGCGCGGAGTCGGTGTTCGTGCATCCGCGTACCATTATCAGACGCGATGCTGCTTTGCACCGGTTCCGGTCGATCAGCCGACCCGGCCTCCGACCTGGCCGCGCTGGCGCAGGAGGTGGTCGGCCAGCACGCAGGCCACCATCGCCTCGCCGACCGGCACCGCGCGGATGCCCACGCAGGGGTCGTGGCGGCCCTTGGTCAGGATTTCGGTGTCGGCGCCGGCGCGATCGACGGTCCTGCGCGGGGTGAGGATCGACGAGGTCGGCTTGACGGCGAACCGCGCCACCACCGGCTGTCCGCTGGAGATGCCGCCAAGGACGCCGCCAGCGTGGTTCGACAGAAACTGCGGGCCGTGATTGCCCATCCGCATCTCGTCGGCGTTCTGCTCGCCGGTCAGCTCGGCGCTGGCGAAGCCGTCGCCGATCTCGACGCCCTTCACCGCATTGATGCTCATCAGCGCCGCGGCAATGTCGGCATCGAGCTTGGCGTAGATCGGCGCGCCGAGCCCGGCCGGCACCCCCTCGGCGACGATCTCGATCACCGCGCCGATCGACGAGCCGGCCTTGCGGATGCCGTCGAGATAGTCGGCGAACAGCGCCGCGGCGTCCTTGTCGGGGCAGAAGAACGGATTGTTGCCGATCTCGTCCCAGTCCCATTTGGCGCGGTCGATCTTGTGCGGGCCGATCTGCACCAGCGCGCCGCGCACGGTCATGCCGGCGATCACCTTGCGGGCGACCGCGCCGGCGGCGACGCGGCTCGCGGTCTCGCGCGCCGAGGAACGCCCACCGCCGCGATAGTCGCGGATGCCGTATTTGGCCTCGTAGGTGAAGTCCGCGTGGCCGGGGCGATACTTGTTCTGGATGTCCGAATAATCCTTCGAGCGCTGGTCGGTATTCTCGATCTGCAGCGCGATCGGCGTTCCGGTGGTGACCTGCTCGCCGGTCTGCGGGTGCGCCATCACGCCGGACAGAATTTTCACCTGATCGGCTTCCTGGCGCTGGGTGGTGAAGCGCGACTGGCCGGGCCGGCGGCGATCGAGATCACCCTGGATGTCGGCCTCGGTCAGCGGGATCAACGGCGGGCAGCCATCCACCACGCAGCCGATCGCCACCCCATGGCTCTCGCCGAAGGTGGTGACGCGAAACAGATGGCCGAAAGTGTTGAACGACATGGCGCGGGCTGCCTTTGAGAACTGCGCCGGTGTGGTAACGCGCCGGCCGCACAGGGTCAAACGGACGGCCCACGGGTCCGCTCTGCCGGCCCGCGGAGCATGGCTCTACGGGGCCGCCTCCCCGTGCTCGTTTCGCGCCACCGAGAACACCTCGCGGGCTGCCTCGATATTCATGGCAGCGATCGCCAAGCCGACGATCAGGTCCGGCCAGATCGACAACGTTGTGGCCGTCACCAGGCCTGCGCCGATGATCCCGATATTGGCCAGAGCATCGTTACGCGCCGACAGGAACGCCGCCCGGGTAAGGCTGCCGCCGTGGGAGCGAAATCCGGCCAGCAAATACGCGCAGCCCAGATTCACCACCAGCGCCCCCAGCCCGGCGAGCGTCAGCGGGGTCGGCGCAGGTGCGATCGGGGACGCGATCTTGGTAGCGACGGCCCAGAGTGTGCCGATGGCCGGCACCAGAATCAGCAGTGCGAGCCCCATTCCAAGTTTCGCCCGCGCCCGTGCCGACCAGCTCAGCCCGACCAGGATCAGGGTGTTGACGGAAGCGTCTTCCAAGAAGTCCACGCTGTCCGCGAACAACGATACCGAGCCGATCCGCGCCGCAACGGTGAACTCGACGCCGAAGTAAGCGAGGTTGGCCAGCGCAACCACTGCGATGGCGCGACGCAGACTCAAGGCGTCACCATTCGCACCGCGGACATTCCGAGAAATAACCCTGCGATCGCAACGGTCACGGAGCCCGCCACATAGAGAAGCGACAGGCCGAGCTGACCGCGCTCGTAAAGCAGCGCCGCGTCCAGCGAAAACGTCGAGAAGGTGGTGTAGCCGCCGAGGATGCCGGTGGTGATGAACAGCCTGATGTCCTGCGGCGCGTTAACGCGCAAGGCGAGCAACTCGACGATAATCCCCATGGCGATCGAGCCGGTGACATTGATGATGAAAATGCCCCACGGGAACGCCGTGCCAAACAAGGCGACGACGAAGGAATTGAGATAATGCCGAATCAATCCTCCAATTCCGGCACCGACGAACACAGCCAACGCACTCATCAAGGTCAACCTCTTCTCAGTTTCAACTCTCTGCTTTCGCGCATCCAGGCGAGCACGTCGCCGGACTTGCCACTGATCAGTCGCAGCGACTTCGATGTCCGCGGCTCCGCCTTCACGTCCCTGAAACGCCAGAGCTCGGTAATCACCACGAGGCGCCAGCGCCGACGCGCGGCATCGTGGTGAAGCTGCATCACGTCGAACTGAAACGAATAGTCCTGTCCGCCATAGCGATGCCGATCTCGCTGGCAGGACACGCCGAACGCACTCCACGTGGCGAAGTCCGCGGCCTGGCTCGGAGGCTCGATGACATACTCGATGTCTGCGATGACGCGGGCGTTGTTCAGGCGCATTCGTTGCCACCGCTCGTGGCTCTCACCCCGCCACTTGGAGCAATGCCGCTCACGGCCGCCTCGCGGCCCGCAGGCGCGCCTCCAGCACTGCCGTGACAAGGCCAAGCGTCAGAAGCAGCAGCACGGCCTCCGCTCCCGCGCCGAAGACGAAGGCTAGAATACAGCTCGACACCACAGCGCCGAGCAGCGCCGCTGTGAAATCGAGGTGCCAGGCACCGGAAATTATCGATAAAGCTTTGGAGAAAGCCATTCGTGCTGCCCTCGTTGAAACTCAGGGCAACAAAAATCCCGCCGGTGGCGGGCTCAACCTATGCTCCCGCCGCGACGAGGCTTCGCAGCCCCCTCTCAGCAGGAGTCATCAGCCCACGACGGGCGGTTTTGGGGGACTCCATCCCCATTTCTCAGGCAAGATTACCAGAACCGAGTAGGCAAGGTCAAAGCCAAAGCCGCACCTTAAACAGAGCTCAGCTCACGATCTCCATGCCGCCGTCGCGGAAGACATAGACCGAGCCCTGCAGGATCAGGCCCTCCAGCGCTTCGGTGGGAGACTTGACGCCGCAGGCGACCATCAGCATCCGGCAGGTGCCGACGTGGCCGACCGCGACGGTGTCGGCGGTCACGGACTGCACCCAGTCGGCGATGAACGGGAAGCGGTCGGCGTAGCTCTCGCCGCGCAGCGGTGCGACGGTCCAGCGATCGGCGTGACGCGCGGCATAGACCTGCGCGTCCGAGGCCTGCATCTGCTCGACTGTGAAACCCTCCCAGGCGCCATAGGTGATCTCGCGCAGCCGCTCGTCCGTCGCGTAGCCGTGCGCCGGCAGGCCGAGCGCGCCGCGCACCAACTCCATGGTGACCCGGGCGCGACCGAGAGGACTTGCCACATAAGACAGCGCGGCTGCGTCGCACTTGTCGCGCGTCAGCACATCGCCGAGCAGCCGGCCGGCGGCGCTCGCCTGCCCCCGCCCCTTGTCGTTGAGCGGAATGTCCTGGGTCCCCTGATAACGCCCGGTGGCGTTCCAGTCGGTCTCGCCGTGGCGGATGAAGTAGATGGTGGGCATAGCGCTAATCGAAACCTCAGCGTCATTGCGAGGAGCGAAGCGACGAAGCAATCCAGCGCCGCGCACTGGCTTTGGATTGCATCGCTTCGCTCGCAATGACGAGCAACAGCGAAAGGCGGACGGGCCGCATCCTTCGAAGCGCGTCCTTCGGACGCGCGCCTCAGGATGACGGCTCAGGGGCTGTCGTTACTCCTTGCCGCCGAGCGAGATGTCCGGGGCGTCGGGGTTTTTCATGCCGACGACGTGGTAGCCGGCGTCCACATGGTGGACCTCGCCGGTGACGCCGCGCGACAGGTCGGACAGGAAGTACAAGGCGCTATCGCCGACCTCATCGATCGACACCGTGCGCCGCAGCGGCGCGTTATATTCGTTCCATTTCAGGATGTAGCGGAAGTCGCCGATGCCCGACGCGGCCAGCGTCTTGATCGGGCCGGCCGAGATCGCGTTGACGCGGATCGCCTTCTCGCCGAGGTCGGCGGCGAGATAGCGCACGCTGGCTTCCAGCGCCGCCTTGGCGACGCCCATCACGTTGTAATGCGGCATCCACTTCTCGGCGCCGTAGTAAGTCAGCGTGATGATCGATCCGCCGTCGGTCATCAGCTTCTCGGCGCGCTGCGCGATCGCGGTCAGCGAGTAGCACGAGATCAGCATCGACTTGGAGAAGTTGGCTTCCGAGGTGTCGATGTAGCGGCCGTCGAGCTCGTCCTTGTCGGCGAAGGCGATGGCGTGGACGACGAAATCGATCTTGCCCCATTTCTCCTTCAGCACGTCGAACACCGCATCGATCGTCGCCGCATCGGTGACGTCGCAATGGCCGAGCACCAGGCCGCCCAGCTCGGCGGCAATCGGCTCGACGCGCTTCTTCAGCGCGTCGCCCTGATAGGTCAGCGCGACCTCGGCGCCCTGCTCGCGGCAGGCCTTGGCGATGCCGTAGGCGATCGAACGGTTGTTGGCCACGCCGAGGATCACCCCACGTTTGCCCTGCATCAGGCCCGAACCAGTCGCCATATCACTTCCCCTCGGCTTGAATTGGTGCTTCGGCCTACACCAGCGGCAGGGCCGGGTACAGCCCGAATGTTCGCGTGCAAATTCAGCCATTTGGCGCGGTTCGCGGGGTTGGAATAGAGCCGCCAGCGCGGTGTTATGGTTGTCGGAGCGGCGAACGGCGTGCGCCCCGACCACAGGCCCGCAATGAACGATTTTCGAGACGGCGTCGAAGCAATGATCCCGGCCCTGCGGCGCTACGCCCGGGCGCTGGCGCGCGACACCGACATCGCCGACGATCTGGTGCAGGACACGCTGGTGCGGGCGCTGCGCTCCGAGAAGCTGTTTCTCGGCGGCGACCTGCGCAGCTGGCTCTACACGATCCTGACCAACCTCAACCGCAACCGCCGGCGCACGCTGGCGCGGCGGCCGCCGATCCTGCCGCTGACCGACACGGGCACCGACGCCAGCGGCACCGAGGCGGAGGGCGGCGACATTGCCCGCGCGCTGGCGACGCTGGTCGAAGAGCAACGCACGGCGCTGCTCCTCGTTGTGCTGGAAGGGCTGAGCTATCGCGAGGTCGCCGAGATCCAGGGCGTGCCGATCGGCACCGTGATGTCCCGCCTCGCCCGCGCCCGCGCCCACATCCGCGCCAGCCTCGACGGCGAGCGGCCGATGCTGAAACGGGTGAAGTGATGATCCACCGTGTATCTGATTCAGCTCCTCCGTCACTGCGAGGAGCACCCGGATCGGCGCTCCGCGCCGTCCGAGCACAGGCTCCGCGACGAAGCAATCCAGCTCAGTGCACGACGCTGGATTGCTTCGCTTCGCTCGCAATGACGGGGTTGATCCGGACTCGACTTAACGAACTCCTCCTTCCGAAGAAGTGCAGCCATGACTGAGCCCCAGATCCCCGTCACCGAGGACGAACTCCACGCTTATGTGGACGGCGAATTGCCGGCGGAGCGGCGCGGCGATGTCGAAGCGTGGCTCGCCGCGCACCCGGCGGATGCCGAGCGGGTGCGGTCGTGGCAGGCGATGGCCGAAGCGCTGCACGCGCGCTACGACCGCGTGGTCGACGAGCCGGGG
>NZ_LJIC01000077.1 GCF_001295845.1 Rhodopseudomonas sp. AAP120
TCCCGACGCCGCCCGGGACCCGTGCGTGCGAGGCACGAGGCGCGGACGCCGCATCCGCCCGACTTCGCCGACACACATGTCGGCTTCGCCGGGCCATCGTTCCGGACCGGTTGCCCGACCCGTCGATCTGTCCCGCTGACCGACGCCTCGCGAAGCGCCCCTCACGGACAGGATGAAAGGGACTATAGTCCTTCTAGGAATTTTGTCGAGCGACTTATAGTGGGACGATGGTCCATCAGCCCGCACCATCGTGGAGTCAGTCACCGGGGTCAGTTAAGGAATAGCGTGACGCGCCACAGCCAGCCATATTGACATGCGCAGCACATGTTTCTAGCTTCTCCACATGCCCACGATGGTTCAAATTCGCAACGTGCCCGATGAGCTGCACCGCAGGCTCAAGTCGCGCGCGGCGCTCGCCGGGATGTCGCTGTCCGATTATCTGCTCGGCGAAATCCGCCAAGTCGCCGAGCGGCCGACTCTCGATGAATTGCGGGCGCGGCTGCACAGCCGAACGGAAATCACGCCGTCGGTGGCGCCGGCCGACATCTTGCGCGCCGAGCGCGACCGCGCGTGATCGTCGTCGACGCCTCGGTGCTGATCGAGGTCCTGATGCGCACGCCGGCGGCCCGGGCCTTGGAGGATCGGCTGTTCACGCAGCCCGAAACGCTCCACGCCCCTCACCTGCTCGATGTGGAAGTCGCCCACGTGCTCCGACGATACGCCGCGATCGGAGAGATCGACGGCGAGCGCGGTCGCGCGGCCCTGGTCGATTTTGCCGATACGCCGGTGCAACGCTATCCGCACGAGGTCTTGCTGCCGCGGATCTGGCAGTTGCGCCATAATCTGACCGCCTACGACGCCGCCTATGTGGCGCTGGCCGAAGCGCTCGACGTCCCGCTGCTCACGCGCGACAAACGCCTCGCCGCAGCCGCCGGACATCATGCGCGGGTCGAAATAGTTTAGACCTCGCGGGCAGAACCAGTCCGATCAATGTCCCCTGTCCGGATGTTGTCAGAACGCCGCGCGGCGGCCGCGTAACATGCCGGCGATGCCGAGGTCCTCGTCGAGGTCGGGCCAGTGGATGCCCATCGGCATCAATTCATACTTCGCGCGTGCCTCGGCACTGGCGCTAGACAGCCGGGGATACCAGGCAAGCGGCGTCGCGATGCGGCGGCCGTCGGTGAGCGTCACCACCAATTCCTCGGCCGTAAAATCAACCGCGAGGGGCCGCAAATCGCCGACGTCAATTTCCAAAGTGCTCATGCCATTTGCCTTCGAGCTCGCCGAGCCGCGGTCGCAGATAGCGAACCACGCGAAATTCGGGGAAACGCGACGAAGAAGAGTGGAAAAGTCGTCAACCATCTACTATCGATTGTCCTTAAGACAGTGAAAGGTATTCACCAATGGCCGAACTGGCTTCCCAACCAACATCCGTTCAGACCGTTTATGGCTGGTACCGCGAGGGTAAGCTCTTCGTGAACCGTCGATATCAGCGAAAGCTCGTCTGGACGTTGATAGAGAAGCAGAAGCTAATCGAATCCTTGCTGAAAAAGTATCCCGTACCCGCGATTCTTTTAGCAGAGCGGGATGGAGCACCCGGCACGTATGAGATTATCGACGGCCTGCAGCGACTTCATTCGATAGTTTCGTTTATTGAAAACTCATTCCCTTTGGCAGAGGGTAAATACTTCGACGTGACGCAGTTCCCAACCGCGAAGACCGCCGCAGCGGAAGGGGCCTTTGAGATCAAAGAAGCTGCAGAACTAATATCCGCCAAGGATGTCACCACCATACTGGACTATTCCCTAGCACTCTCTGTCATGAGGAACGCGAAAGACGAAGAAGTAAATGACGTATTCGATCGCATTAATACTTACGGTCATCGTCTGAGCGATCAAGAGCGACGACAGGCTGGCGTTCAAAACGAATTCTCGACTCTGGTACGAGAACTTTCCAGCTCCTTTCGAGGAGATGTATCCTCCGACGTTCTTAAACTGCAATCGATGCCATCGATAAGCATCGACTCCCCTATGGCCAATCACGGGTACGAAGTGAAGGCGGACGAAGTATTCTGGGTCAATCAAGGCATTTTGCGATCAACTGATTTACGCGACAGCTTGGACGAACAATGTATAGCAGACATAATCGCTTGCATCGTCCAAGGTGATCCAATTGAACGTTCAAAGGACGCCCTTGATGAAATCTACGAGAAGGGCTCCGTTCCATCAGAATCAGTCCTCAGCGCGCTTGAGGTTTACGGCGCTAATAAAGTGTCTGACGAAATCAAATTCTGCGTACAAGAAATTCTGAAAGTCTGTGAAACAGACCCCAACTCAAAGCTAAGAAATCTGATCTTCACTAAGACGAACACGAATGCGTTTCCATCGGTTTTTGCGGCTCTCCTGATCGCATTCCACGAAACGATCATCGAAGGAAAGAAGGCGGTCTCAGACTTTAAGGGGCTAAAGGCTTCTCTCACCGGGCTATCGAGCCGCATCGAGACGGGAAGAAAGGCGACTAGCCCTGACGAACGACGCAAGAACATCGACACAATCAAGGGGCTTATCAGCAAGAATTTTGTCGATTCTGATATCGCGGAAGAGATTTACTGCAATCATACCGCGATAGATATCGAGGGCATTATTCGCAGATCTGAGATCGAACTTGCTAACTACGAGCTCAAGCAAGGAATCCTGTTCCTGAAGGAAGGAGCAACGGAGGATACCGCTTTAATCGATAAAGTCATCCGAACGATTTGCGCGATCGCGAATATCGGGCCTAGCGTGGCCGGCAAGATTCTGATTGGGATAACCGACAAAAAGACCGACGCTGAAAAGATCAAGAAGATTGACAATATAGAGCCAAAGAAGATCGGAAAGCGTTACGTCGTGGGCGTCTATCGCGAGGCTGCTCGCCTCGGAATTTCGCCAGAGAAGTACTTCTCAAAATGGAAGGATCAAATTCGAAAGTCGAAGCTAACTGAGAAACTCCGCGACGACGTCCTCTCTAACATGGACTTTAATTCGTTCTACGGCCTAGGGATTATTGTTATCAATATCCCTCCCCAGGCTGAACTCTCGTACGTTGGAGACGAACTCTACTGGCGCGATGGAGACTCTACGGCATTGGCTACGAACGCAAAGCAAATCGCAGGACTCGTGAGCCGGTTCACCGGATAACTCTATTGGAGACTTTGTCTTGAGGTGACGGAAGCGCGACAAGCAGGCTTGGCGGAATCCCCACCTTTCTCTCCCCTTCCCCCCAAATCCCCCCGTGGAAAAGCCCGGTTCCGCGGTTGCGGCGGCTGTTCCGCCTCGTCATTGTCGCCGGCTACCGCCGCTGCCGGCTGCGCGCGAGTCGCGACCGGTCGGACTGCCTATGGTATTGTCCGGCTTGAGAGATTCGCCTGCGCCGGCCGATAACCGGCCCATTGAGCATCGGACCAGATGAAACTCACGCGTCTCCGCCTTCACGGCTTCAAGTCGTTCGTCGAGCCCACCGACTTCATGATCGAGCCGGGTCTGACCGGCGTGGTCGGGCCCAACGGTTGCGGCAAGTCCAATCTGGTCGAGGCGCTGCGCTGGGCGATGGGCGAGACCTCGCACAAATCGCTGCGCGCCACCGACATGGACGCGGTGATCTTCGCCGGCTCCGGTAACCGCCCGGCGCGCAACCACGCCGAAGTGGTGATGTCGCTCGACAATTCGGCCCGCACCGCGCCGGCGGCGCTGAACGATTCCGACACGCTGGATATTTCGCGCCGGATCGAGCGCGAGGCCGGCTCGCAATATCGCATCAACGGCCGCGAAGTCCGCGCCCGCGACGTGCAGCTCTTGTTCGCCGACGCCGCCACCGGCGCGCGTTCGCCGGCGCTGGTCCACCAGGGCAAGATCGGCGAAATTATCCAGGCCAAACCCGAACAGCGCCGCCGCGTGCTGGAAGACGCCGCCGGCGTCGCCGGCCTGCACGCCCGCCGCCACGAGGCCGAGCTGCGGCTCAAGGCGGCCGAAACCAATTTGACCCGCGTCGAGGACGTGATCGGGCAATTGTCGACCCAGGTCGACGGACTGAAGAAGCAGGCGCGCCAGGCGATCCGCTTCCGCGAGGTCGCCGCCAAGGTGCGTAAGACCGAGGCGACGCTGTATCACCTGCGCTGGTGCGACGCGCAGGCCGAAGTCGGCGCCGCCGCGCAGGTGCACGATCTCAGCGTCCGCGAACTCGCCGAACGCACCCGCGAGCAGGCCGAAGCCTCCCGCATCCAGGCCGACCGCGCCTCGACGCTGCCGGGCCTGCGCGAGGCCGAGGCCCGCGCCGCTGCCGGCCTGCAGCGGCTGACCAATGCCCGCGAATTGCTCGACCGCGAGGAAGCCCGCGCCAGGGAGCGCGTCGTCGAACTGGAGCGCCGGCTGGCGCAATTCTCCTCCGACGTCGCGCGCGAGCAGCAGCAGGCGGTTGACGCCGACGAGGCGCTGGAGCGGCTGCAGATCGAGGACGTCGAGCTGCGTGAAGAGATTCTGGAGCGGGTCGAGAAGCGCAGCGGCGTCGACGAGCGCGTCGGCGAGGCCGAGGCGGCGCTGGGCGAAGCCGAGCGGCTGTTCGCCGAACTCACCACCCAGCTCGCCGAGCTGACCGCGCGGCGCAATCAGTTCGAGCAGGCGGTGCGCAGCCATCGCGACCGGCTCGGCCGGCTCGACACCGAGATCAAGAACGTCGAGAGCGAGATCGACCGGCTGACGCAGGAGACCGGCGGCGCCGGCAATGTCGACGAACTCGCCGAAGCCGTGGCGATGGCGCAGGAGACGATCGCCGAGCTGGAAGGCGCCGTGCAGCATGCCGAGGCCGCGCACGTCGCCGCCCGGCAGAAGCTCGACGGCTCGCGCAGCCCGCTGACCGAAGCCGACAAGCGGGTGCAGCGGCTCGAGACCGAAGCCAAGACGATCAGCAAGATCCTCAACGGCGAGACCAAGAATCTGTGGCCGCCGATCATCGACGGCATCACGGCTGCGAAGGGCTACGAGAAGGCGATCGGCGCCGTGCTGGGCGACGATCTCGACGCGCCGGTCGATCCGTCGTCGCCGATGCGCTGGACCGATATCGGCGTGCAGGACGGCGATCCGGCACTGCCCGAGGGTGTCGAGCCGCTGAGCCAACACGTCACCGCCCCGCCGGAGCTGGCGCGGCGCCTGGCGCAGATCGGCGTCGTCGCCAAGGAGCGCGGCGGCGAACTGGTCGGCCAGCTCAAGACCGGGCAGCGGCTGGTGTCGCTCGACGGCGACGTCTGGCGCTGGGACGGTTTTGTCGCCTCGGCGCATGCGCCGACCGGCGCCGCGCGTCGCCTCGCCGAGCGCGCCCGCCTGGTCGACATCGAGAACGAACTGGAGCAGGCCAAGATCGACGCCTCGGCCAAGCGCCAGGCGCTGGAAATGGCCGAGGCCGAGCTGCGCAGCGCCGCCGCGGCCGAGACCGCGTCGCGCGAAAATCTGCGCGGCGCCCGCCGCGAGGCCGATGCGGCGCGCGAGCGCCTCGCCGCCGCCGAGCGCGAGGTCAACCGCCACGCCGCGCGCAAATCGGCGCTCGCCGAAGCGCAGTCGCGCCTCGCCAGCGACCGCACCGAGGCCGAGATGGCCTTGGAGTCGGCTGAGAACGCGCTGGGCGATCTGTCGCCCAACGACGATGCCGAGCAGCGGCTCGCGGCGGTACGCGGCGAGATCGACATGCATCGCCGCAACGCCGCGCAGGTGCGCGCCGAGGCGCAGGCGCTGGCGCGCGAGGCCGAACTGGCCGACAAGCGGCTGCAGGCGATCGTCGCCGAGCGCAACGAATGGACCCGGCGCAAGCAGAGCGCGGCGTCGCAGATCGCCACCGTCGAGGAGCGCGTCGCCGAGCTGACCGCCGAGCGCGCCGAGCTCGACAACGCGCCGACCGTGTTCGCCGAGAAGCGCAGCGCGATCATCACCGAGATCGAATACGCCGAAGCCGACCGCCGCACCGCCGCCGATGCGCTGGCCGAGGCCGAAGCCGCGATGGCCGACACCGACCGCGCGGCGCGATCGTCGCTCGAACAACTCTCCAGCGCCCGCGAAGCCTGCGCCCGCGCCGAGGAGCGCATGGAAGCGGCGCGGCGCCGGCTCGAAGATGTCGAGCGCGAGATCCGCGACATGCTGGAGATCGAGCCGCAGGCGGTCGCCTCGCTGGCCGAGATCCAGGAAGGCGCAACGCTGCCGCCGCTGGCGGAGATCGAAGCCGACCTGGAAAAGCTGCGCCGCGACCGCGAGCGGCTCGGCGCCGTCAACCTGCGCGCCGAAGAGGAACTCAACGAGGTCGAGGGCCAGCACGGCTCGCTGGCGGCCGAGCGCGACGATTTGGTCGAAGCGATCAAGAAGCTGCGCACCGGCATCCAGAGCCTCAACAAGGAAGCGCGCGAGCGCCTCTTGGCGTCGTTCGAGGTCGTCAACGGTCACTTCAAGCGGCTGTTCACCACGCTGTTCGGCGGCGGTGAGGCCGAGCTGAAGCTGATCGAGAGCGACGATCCGCTCGAAGCCGGCCTCGAAATCATCGCCAAGCCGCCGGGCAAGAAGCCGCAGTCGCTGTCGCTGCTGTCGGGCGGCGAGCAGGCGCTGACCGCGATGGCGCTGATCTTCGCGGTGTTCCTCACCAACCCGTCGCCGATCTGCGTGCTGGACGAAGTCGACGCGCCGCTCGACGACCACAACGTCGAGCGCTTCTGCGACCTGTTGCAGGAGATGCGCGAGACCACCGAAACCCGCTTCATCATCATTACCCACAACCCGATCACCATGGCCCGCATGAACCGCCTGTTCGGCGTCACCATGGCGGAGCGTGGCGTGTCGCAGCTGGTGTCGGTCGACCTGCAGGGCGCGGTGGATATTCTGGATCAGAACGTGGCGTGATCATTTGGCGTACAACGCGCACAGTGAGATCCAGCTTTCTTGTTGTTGCGCGAGGCGCTGCTAGCCCCCCTCCCCCTTGCGGGGAGGGTCGGCCGAGCGAAGCGGAGGCCGG
>NZ_LJIC01000078.1 GCF_001295845.1 Rhodopseudomonas sp. AAP120
CCCCAGCCCTCTCCCGCAAGCGGGAGAGGGAGCGCGCTGCGGTTTGGCGCTGCGCATCGGCCAACAAAAAAGCGCCGGACGAGCCGGCGCTTTTCGATAAAACTAAAGCTGCTTGGGGGCGGGCCGAAGCCTCGGCCTTCGCCCGACGGCGTTACTGCCAGCTCGACGAGCCGCCCTGCAGCGCCATCTTGGAGTTGTACGGCGAGTCGCCGTGCTTGGGCTCCAGTACCACGACGATCGCGCCCATCTTGACCCGGTTGTACAGGTCGATGACGTCCTCGTTGGTCATGCGGATGCAGCCCGAGGAGATCGACGCGCCGATATATTCCGGCTGGTTGGTGCCGTGGATGCGGAACAGCGTGTCCTTGCCGCCCGAATACAGATAGATCGCGCGCGAGCCCATCGGATTGTCCGGGCCGGGCGCGACGAACTTCGGCACGCCGAGGCGGGAGATTTCGCTGGGGGTCGGATGCCAGGCCGGCCATTCGGCCATCGCGCCGACCTTGGCGATGCCCGACCAGGCCATCGCCTCTTCGCCGACGGTGATGCCGTAGCGGATCGCCTTGCCGCCCTCCTGCACGTAGTACAGGTAGTGATTGTCGGAATCGACCACGATCGAGCCGGGCGCTTCCTTGCGGTGATAGTCGACGATGGCGCGGCGGAACGCTTCCGGCACCGGCGTCTTCACATAGGAGACCTTGGAGAGGAGCTCCTTGTCGCGCGGCTTCAGCGCCGCCGACGGGGTCTCCTGATAGGTCGTGGCCTGCATACAGCCGGACAACAGCAGGCCCGCGCCGACGAGCAGCCCCAGCTTCTTTCCAAGAGACGCCATTATCGTTCCATTTCAGAGTAGCGCGCCCCAAGCTGCGCGCCTGATCAGCATTGCGCGCAAAGCCGCGCCGGACGTGGTCTCGTTCAGCGACGATTCCTAGGCTTTAGTATCGCCGAAAGCGGCCGCTTTACCAGCATTTCCGCGTGGGGTTCCGTACGGTGGCGCAGCGTTGTTGCATTTCTGCCGCAGAACGGCGGTAGATGATGAACTTCGCGGCAGCAGCTGTGGCGGACCCGCCGCATCTGTGCCGCGTCTTCGCCGTGCCGATGAAAACCGTCGCGACCGGCGTCGGCGGAGCTTGCCACCCCGGCGCAGTTGCGGCACTCCAGGGCCACCTCCGCCGTCACCTCCCGCCAAGCACCGGAGCCTTCATGCTCGCGCTCTTCGCTCCCGCCGACTCCGCCCTCAAGCGCGCCGGGCCGATCGACCTCAATGCGCTGCCGGAAGACGCGGTGTGGATCGATCTCGAACGGCCGACCGCCGACGAGGATCGCGCGGTCGAGAAGCTCGCCGGGATCGCGGTGCCGACCCGCGAGGACATGCAGGAGATCGAGATCTCCAGCCGACTCTATATCGAGAACGGCGCCCGCTACATGACGGCCAGCCTGATGTGCGGCGCCGACACCACGTCGCCGCGGCTGTCGCCCGTCACCTTCATCCTGGCCGGCCGCAAGCTGGTCACGGTGCGCTACGACGAGCCGCGGCCGTTTCCGGTGGTGGAGAACCGGCTCGCCCGCACGCCGTCGTTCAGCGCCACCGGCGAGACCGTGCTGCTCGAACTGCTCGACGCCGTGATCGACCGCTGCGCCGACATCCTGGAGCGCGCCGGCTCCGAGGTCGACGACGTCAGCCGCGAGATCTTCGAGCCGGAGGGGGCAGCCCGCACCGGCCACCCCAAGCGCTATTCCGACATCCTGATCGCGATCGGCCGCAAGGGCGACCTTGTCTCCAAGGTCCGCGAGAGCCTGGTGTCGATCGGCCGCCTGGTCGCCTTCCTCACCGTCGAGGGCGAAGGCCTGAAATGGCCGAAGGACAGCCGCACCCAGCTCAAGACCATGCAGCGCGACGTGATCTCGCTGACCGACCAC
The DNA here is from genome assembly GCF_001295845.1 of Rhodopseudomonas sp. AAP120. Lineage (GTDB taxonomy): Bacteria > Pseudomonadota > Alphaproteobacteria > Rhizobiales > Xanthobacteraceae > Rhodopseudomonas. The sequence goes on from NZ_LJIC01000078.1 coordinate 1,921, forward strand.
GCCAGCTACCTGTCCAACAAGATCACCTTCGTGCTCGACGCCATGCTGGGCGTCGTCAATCTCGAGCAGAACAACATCATCAAGCTGTTCTCGGTGATGGCCGTCGTCCTGATGCCGCCGACCCTGATCGCCTCGATCTACGGCATGAACTTCAAGTTCATGCCCGAACTCGAATGGGCCCACGGCTACACCATGGCGCTGGGCATGATGCTGGTCGCGGCGATCGTGCCGTATATGTTTTTCAAGTGGAAGAAGTGGTTGTAGGGCGCGATTAGCAGCGCTCGATCCGCAGCCTCGTCTCCCGCACGCGGCGCAGCGCCGCGGACGGGCTTAACCTCTCCGCGTCCCGCACGCGGTGCAGCGCGCAGCGCTGCTCCGCAGATGCGGGATCCCGGTTACTTATCGAGCAGCAGCAGGGTGGCGAGCGCCCTAACCGGGGTCCCGGCTCTGCGCAGCGGCACTGCGTGCCGCAGCGCGTCCGGGACACTCAATGCCGAAATGGCCCGTGCGTCGGAGGGGTTGAGCGTAGCGAAACCCATCACTGCTGTCAGACATTCGTCTTGACAAAATTCCTAAAAGGACTATAGTCCGTGTCGTCCTGTCCGTGAGGGGCGCTTCGCGAGGCGTCGTTGAGCGGGACAGATCGACGGGCCGGGCAACCGGTCCGGAACGATGGTTCGGCGGAGCTGACGCTGGTCGGCGAAGCCTGAACGGACGCGGCGTCCGCGCCTCGTGCCTCGCACGCACGGGTCCCGGGCGGCGTCGGGATCCC
>NZ_LJIC01000079.1 GCF_001295845.1 Rhodopseudomonas sp. AAP120
TATGGATTCCGGGTTCGCACAGCTTCGCTGCGCGCCCCGGAATGACGAACGAGAGGCGGGGGATCGCGTCGCCGGCGAGGAGTCGCTGAGTCACTGCTTGGGGCGCCCTCACCCCAGCCCTCTCCCGCAAGCGGGAGAGGGAGTGCGCTGCGGCTCGGGGTGAGACCTGACGTTTACTTCGCGCCCGCCTTCTGGGCGAATTCCCAGGACAGTTTGGCCATGGGAACAGTACGAGCCGCCGATTCCTTCGCCTTGTCGGAGGCGGCGGTGCCGTCGCGGACGCGGCCGGCGATGCCCTGCAGGATGCCGGCGAGGCGGAAGGTGTTGTAGGCGAGATACCAGTTCATATTGGTGATGCCGCTGATCCCTGCCGCCTTGCAGTACATCTCGGAGGCCTGCTCCAGCGTCGGCAGGTTCAGCGCCTTGAGGTCGGCATCCATCAGACCGGGCATCGACCACTGCATCAGCAGATAGGTGAAGTCGGCCATCGGATCGCCGAGCGTCGACAACTCCCAGTCGAGCACCGCCTGCACGCGCGGCTCGGTGGCGTGGAAGATCATGTTGTCGAGCCGGTAGTCGCCGTGCACCACCGAGACGCGCTCCTGCTGCGGCAGCGTGCTCGGCAGCCATTCCATCAGCCGGTCCATCTCCGGAATCGGATCGGTGACCGAGGCCTTGTACTGCTTGGTCCAGCGGTCGATCTGGCGGGCGAAGTAATTGCCCGGCTTGCCGAAGTCGCCGAGGCCGATCTTGTCCGGATCGTAGCTGTGCAGCAGCGCCAGGGTCTCGATCTTGGACTTGAAGATCGCCCAGCGCGAGTCCGGCGTCTGGGTCGGCAGGGTCGGATCCCAGAACACCCGGCCCTCTTCCATCGACATGATGTAGAACGACACGCCGATCACCGCATCGTCGGTGCACAGCGCATAGGCCTTGGCCACCGGGAAGCCCTGCTTGCCGAGCGCGGCGATCACCTTGAATTCGCGGTCGACCGCATGCGCCGACGGCAGCAGCTTGCCGAACGGCTTGCGCCGCATCACGTAGGAGCGGTTCGGGGTGACGAGCTTGTAGGTCGGATTCGACTGCCCGCCCCTGAATTGCTGAACCTCGAGCGGGCCCTGATAGCCCTCGACATTCGCCTGCATCCATTCCGCCAAGCGGGCTTCATCGACGCGATGCCGCTCTTCGACCGGCTTGGTGCCGACGTAATCCTCATCATTCCGCATTCCGACCAAAGTGGCGCTCCCTTGTTCTTGTTCGCGCGGTCCGCGCCGCGCGTTCGATTGCGTTCGAATCCAAACCGTCATGCCCGGGCTTGACCCGGGCATCCATCATCTCAGGAGATGGATCGCCGGATCAAGTCCGGCGATGACGTTTTGGGCGGGGCTGCCGCTCAGTGCTTGGCCTCGTTGGCGTATTTCTTCAGCTCGAGCCGGGCGATGGCGCGGTTGTGCACCTCGTCCGGACCGTCCGCCAGCCGCAGCGTGCGGATGTGGGCGTAATCCTTGGCCACGCCGGCATCATCGGAGACGCCACCGCCGCCATAGGCCTGGATCGCGTTGTCGAGAATCTTCAGCGCCATGTTGGGCGCCGCGACCTTGATCATCGCGATCTCGAGCTGCGCGGTCTTGTTGCCGACCTTGTCCATCATGTCGGCGGCCTTGAGGCACAGCAGGCGATTCATCTCGATGTCGGTGCGGGCCTCGGCGATGCGCTGCTCCCAGATCGAGTATTCAATGATCTTCTTGCCGAACGCGGTGCGCGACTGCAGCCGGCGGACCATTTTCTCCAGCGCCTCTTCGGCCTTGCCGATGGTGCGCATGCAGTGATGGATGCGGCCCGGACCAAGGCGGCCCTGCGCGATCTCGAAGCCGCGGCCTTCGCCGAGCAACAAATTCGACGCCGGGACGCGGACGTCCTTCATCAGCACCACGCCGTGACCGTGCGGCGCGTCGTCGAAGCCGAACACCGGCAGCATCTTCTCGATGGTGATGCCGGGGGTGTCGAGCGGCACCAGGATCTGCGACTGCTGCTGATGCTTGGCGGCGTTGAAATCGGTCTTGCCCATCACGATCGCGATCTTGCAGCGCGGATCGCCGACGCCCGACGACCACCATTTGCGGCCGTTGATGACGTAGTGATCACCGTCGCGCACGATGCTGGTCTCGATGTTGGTCGCGTCGGACGACGCCACCGCCGGCTCGGTCATCAGAAACGCCGAGCGGATCTCGCCGTTCATCAAGGGGCGAAGCCACTGCTTCTTCTGCTCCTTGGTGCCGTAGCGCATCAGCACTTCCATGTTGCCGGTGTCGGGCGCCGAGCAGTTGAACACTTCCGAGGCCCACGAGATGTGGCCCATCTGTTCGGAGAGCAGCGCGTATTCGAGATTGGTGAGGCCGGCGCCGTGGAATTCGTCGTCCTCGTGCGAGGACGGCGGCATGAACAGGTTCCACAGACCCTCGGCCTTGGCCTTCGCCTTCAGCTCTTCGAGGATCGGGATCACCTTCCAGCGCTCGCCCTCGGCGTCCTGCTTGTTGTAGATCGGCACCGCCGGCCGGACATGCGTGTTCATGAAGGCGGTGACGCGTTCCAGCCATTCACGCTGGCGATCGGACATCGTGAAATCCATCAGGCGATCCTCTTTTTCCAAGCTGTTGGCCGACAAGGTTGCCGGCACGGTCTCCCCGCCACCCGGCCCTCGCAAGGCGACTGCCCTGCCCTCGGCGGCGCCATCGGCGCGCGCCGCGATCGGTCCCGGCGGGATGCCGGTCGCCGCCGCGCGCGTGCGCATTGACTTCCGGCCATGAAACGATAGTTTCATACAGCTGTTTGAAATGCAAGTTCGACATTTTGCGACGGGATGGCATGGCCGCCGACACCACACGCACCGCGATCCTCCAGGCTGCCGAGCGGCTGTATGCCGAGCGCGGCTTCGGCGAGGTGACGCTGCGCGACATCGTCGCGGCGGCGGACGTCAACCTCGCCGCGGTGAACTATCATTTCGGCTCGAAGGACGAGCTGATCGCCGAATTGTTCGTGACGCGGTCGATCGTCACCAATCGCGAGCGGCTGAAGCTGCTGAAAGCCGCTGAGGCCGCCGGCGGCGGGTGTGCGCCAGTCGAGGAGATCCTGCGCGCGCTGATCGGGCCGTCGCTGCGCGGCTGTCTCGGCCCGGAAAGCGAACGCTCGGATTCGGCGCGGTTCATGATCCGCGCCTCGATCGAAACCATCGCGCCGATCCGCAAGATCAAGAACCGCGAGATTGATCACTTGCGCAAGTTCGCCGCAGCGCTGCGCCGCGCGCTGCCCGGCAAGCCCGACGCCGACATTTACTGGGGCCTGCACTTCACGCTGGCGATGGCGCAGCAGACGGTGCGCGACAGCGAGCGCCTGCTGCGCCTGTCCGAAGGCCAATGCGACCTCGACGACGTCGACGGCGTGATCGACCGCGTGGTGAGCGTCGCGGCGCTGGCGCTGATGGCGGGTGCGGAGGAGGAGCAGAAGATGGCGGCGCGGCCGGGGCGGTAGTACAACTCGGCTTCTGGTGAGCGAAGCCGGGGCTGTGCAGCGCTCACAACATGCACGACCTCATGGTGAGGAGGCGCGAAGCGCCGTCTCGAACCATGCGCCGCGGGCACTTGTGGCCCATCCTTCGAGACGCCCGGCTGCGCCGGGCTCCTCAGGATGAGGACTCAGTGCATGTAGCAGACCTCTCCGTCATTGCGAGCCGAAGGCGAAGCAATCCAGCGCCGTGCACTACGCTGGATTGCTTCGCTTCGCTCGCAATGACGGCGGGGTAAGTTCACCACGCCGGAATATACGTCCCCTTGAAGCGCGTCTCGACGAACTGCTTGACCGGGTCGGAGTGGTACGCGTCGATCAACTGCTTGACCCAGGGCTTGTCCTTGTCTTCCTCGCGGACCGCGATGATGTTGACCCAGGGGCCTTCGACGTCTTCGCGGGCGATGGCGTCCTTGGCCGGGTTGAGGCCGGCCTGCACCGCGTAGTTGTTGTTGATCGAGACCAAATCGACGTCCTGCAGCGAGCGCGGCAGCTGGGCGGCGTCGAGTTCGACGAATTTCAGCTTCTTCGGATTGTCGATGATGTCGGCGACGCTGGCGGTGGCGCCGACGCCATCCTTCAGCTTGATGACACCGTGCAGCGCCAGGATCAGCAGGCCGCGGGCTCCGTTCGACGGATCGTTGGCGATCGCCACAGTGGCGCCCTGCGGCAGCTCGGCCAGCGTCTTGACCTTCTTCGAATACACGCCCTGCGGCGACGCGATGGTGTTGGCGACCTTGACGATCTTCCAGTTGGTCTTGGAGATCTGGTTCTTCAGATACGGCTCGTGCTGGAACGAGTTGGCCTCCAGCTCCTTCTGCGCCAGCGCCTGGTTCGGCACCACGTAGTCGGTGAACTCGATCGGCTTGATGTCGAGCCCGCGCTCGGCCGCGACCTTCTTGACCACGTCGATGATCTCGGCGTGCGGACCGGCAGTGACGCCGACCCGGATGGTTTCGGCATGGGCGGCGCCGGCGAAGGCCAGCGCGATCAGCGAGACGGCAAGACGGCGCATCGACAAACTCCTTGTGACTTCAAAAATAAATCAGGACCGGCGGCTGCGGCGGTCGAGCTTGCGCGCCAGCGTGTCGCCCAGCGTCTGCACGCCCTGCACCAGCGCGATCAGCACCAGCACCACCGTGAGCATGACTTCGGGCATGAAGCGCTGATAGCCGTAGCGGATGCCAAGGTCGCCGAGCCCGCCGCCGCCGACGGCGCCGACCATCGCCGAATAGCCGAGCAGGCTGACCAGCGTCAGCGTCAGCGCCATGATCACCGCCGGCATCGCCTCGGGCAGCAGCACCTTGCGGACGATCTGCAGCGGGCTGGCGCCGAATGCGCGCGCCGCTTCGATCAGGCCGTGATCGACCTCGCGGATCGCCGCCTCGATGACGCGGGCGATGAACGGGATCGCCGCGATGGTCAGCGGCACGGTCGCCGCCGCGGTGCCGATCGAGGTGCCGACCAGCAGCCGAGTCAGCGGCACGATCGCCACCACCAGAATGATGAACGGCGTCGAGCGCGTCGCGTTGACGATGACGCCGATGATGCGATTGGCGACCGGCGCGGCGAACAATTCACCTGAACGGCTGGTGGCGAGGAAGACGCCGAGCGGCAGGCCGATCAGCGTGCCGAACAGGCCGGACAGCCCGACCATCGCCAGCGTGTCGAGCAGCGACGACCAGATCATGCGCAAAAGTTCAGGCGACATAGCCGAGCTGCTCCACCAGATTGTTGCCGGCCGACAGCTGCGCGATCACCTGGCGCAGCACGTCGGGCGCGGCGTCCAGCGACACGATCAGCGTGCCGAACGGATGGCCGGCGATCATCTCGACCTGGCCCGAGAGAATATTCAGATCGACGCCGAGCTCGCGCGTCACCCGCGACAGCAGCGGCTGGTTGGCGTCGCTGCCCTTAAAGGTGATGCGCAGCACCGCCTGCCCGCCCGGCGGCTGGCTCGGCTGCAGCTTCTCCACCAGCCAGTCCGGCGCGCCGCTGCCGGTGACGGAGGAGACGAACCGCCGCGTCACCTCGTGGCGCGGCGTGGCGAACACGTCGAACGTCCCACCGTCCTCGACGATGCGGCCGCCTTCGATCACGGCGACCCGATCGGCCAACGCCTTCACCACCGCCATCTCGTGGGTGATGAACAGGATGGTCAGGTGCAGGTCGCGGTTGATCTGCTTGAGCAGCTCGAGAATCTGATCGGTGGTTTCCGGATCGAGCGCCGAGGTCGCCTCATCCGACAGCAGCACCGAGGGCTCGGTGGCGAGCGCGCGGGCGATGCCGACGCGCTGCTTCTGGCCGCCGGACAGTTCAGCCGGGTAGCGGTCGCGCTTGTCGGCGAGCCCGACCATGTCCAAGAGCGGCAGCACGCGCTTGTCGATCTCGGCCTTGGGCGTACCGGCGATCTCCAGCGGCAGCGCGACGTTGCCGTAGGCGGTGCGTGACGACAGCAGATTGAAATGCTGGAACACCATGCCGATCGAGCGCCGCGCGCCACGCAGCTCGCGTTCGGACAGCGCGGTGATTTCGACGCCGTTGACGACGACGCGGCCGCCGGTCGGCTTGTCGAGCCCGTTGATCAGCCGGATCAGCGTCGACTTGCCGGCACCGCTGCGGCCGATCACGCCGAGGATCGATCCCTTCGGCACGCTCAGGCTGATGTCGTCGAGCGCCACCACCTCGGCGCTGCTCCTGCGCGCCGCATACACCTTGCGGACGCGGTCGATCAGGATGCCCGTCTCGGACGAGGCACTGGAGACGGGACGGTCTGGCGCAGGCGGTTGCCAGGGGGCATTCATGACGGAGGTGCTCATCGATCGAAGATGCCGTCACCACGACGGCGTTGTCCACCGCGTACCGCCTGGGCTGCTGCGCTGCAATGCAGGGAGAATAAAAACAACGCCGACGCCGCGTTGAGAGAACGGCTCACCGTCTTTCGCCTACCGATCTACGCTAGGAGAGTAAATTCTTCCTCGCACAGCGAACGGCGATTCAGATCCCGCCGCCGTTTTCGAACGAGTCGGCGACCGGCTTGGCCTGGGTGATGACGCTGCCGGGCGGCACGCTGCGGGTCAGCCAGACACCGCCGCCGACCTGGGCGCCCTGCCCGATCGTCACCCGGCCGAGCACGGTGGCGCCGGCGTAGATCACCACGTCGTCCTCGAGGATCGGATGGCGGTCGCCGCCCTTGACGATGCGGCCGTGCTCGTCGGTCTCGAAGCGCTTGGCGCCGAGCGTGACCGCCTGATACAGCCGGACGCGGCGGCCGATCCGCGAGGTCTCCCCGATCACCACGCCGGTGCCATGGTCGATGAAGAAGCTCTCGCCGATCGTGGCGCCGGGGTGGATGTCGATGCCGGTCTGCGCATGCGCGATCTCGGCGACGATCCGCGCCAGCATCGGCACGCCGAGCGCATACAGCCGATGCGCCAGCCGGTGCCGGATCATCGCCGCAACGCCCGGATAGCAGAACACAACTTCGTCGAGACTCTTGGCGGCCGGATCGCCGTCGAACGCGGCGCGGATGTCGCTGTCGAGTAGCGCGCGGATACGCGGTAGATCGTGGGCGAAGTCCGCCACGATCGCCAGCGCCTGGCCGTCGATCTCGCCGTGTTTGGCGGCAGCGTCGAGATCGGCGAGGCGCAGTTCACGGCGCACCTCGCGCCGCAGCCGGCGCAGCGCCTGCTCGATGGTGTCGGCGACGAACACGTCGAGCGTGTCTTCCGACAGACCGGAGGGCCCGAAATGCCGCGGATACAGCGCCGCGACCAGCCCGTCGAGAATGGCCCCCACCGCTTCGCGCGACGGCAGTTCCGGCAACGGGCGGCCCTTATAGCGCCGCCGCTGCGACACCGCGCGCAGCCCGGCCAGATCGGCGACGATCGCGCCGAGGTCCCATGCGGGTTCTGGGGTGACACGGGGCTCGGCGGATTGCGACATGCGGGGCGGCTCCGATGAGTTCGATGAGTTAGTTGTGAAACGTTGAGCGACAAACTCTCCCCGTCATTGCGAGGAGCACCCGGATCGGCGCTTCGCGCCGTCCGAGTACAGGCTCCGCGACGAAGCAATCCAGCTCCATGCACTGCGCTGGATTGCTTCGCTACGCTCGCAATGACGCGTTGATAGTTTTGTGATGAACATTGCCGATCACGCCCGGACGCCTCGCCCGCTCTGCAAGCGCCGCAGCGCGTCGACAAGCGCGTCGATGTCGTCGTGGGTGTTGTAGAGCGCGAGCGAGGGGCGCACGGTGCTTTCCAGGCCGAAGCGGCGCAGGATCGGCTGGGCGCAGTGATGCCCGGCGCGCACCGCGATGCCTTCGCGGTCGAGCGCCTTGCCGACGTCCTCGCTGCGGCAGCCGTCGAGCACGAAGGACAGGATGCCGGCCTTCTCCTTCGCGGTGCCGATCAGCTTCAGCCCGGGCACGGTGAGCAGATGCTCGGTGCCATAGGCCAAGAGCTCGTGCTCATGCGCGGCGACATTGGCCATACCGATGCGGCTCAGATAATCGATCGCCGCGCCGAGGCCGACGGCGTCGGCGATGTTGCCGGTGCCGGCTTCGAACCGATCCGGCGGGCCCTGGAACACGGTCTTCTCGAAGGTGACGTCGGCGATCATGTTGCCGCCGCCCTGCCACGGCGGCATCGCCTCCAGCACGTCGGCCTTGCCGTACAGCACGCCGATGCCGGTCGGGGCGAACATCTTGTGGCCGGAGAAGGCGTAGAAGTCGACGTCCAGCGCCTGGACGTCGACCGGCATGTGGCAGATGCCCTGCGCGCCGTCGACCAGCACCTTGGCGCCATGGCGATGCGCCAGCGCGGTCATCTCGGCGACCGGCGTCACTGTGCCGAGCGCGTTCGACACCTGCGTGAACGCCACGATCCTGGTCTTCGGTCCGAGCAGCTTCTCGTACTCATCGAGCAAAATCTGGCCATGATCGTCGACCGGCGCGACGCGCAGCTTCGCCCCCTTCTCGGCGGCGAGCTGTTGCCACGGCACGATGTTGGCGTGGTGCTCGAGATGCGAGACGACGATCTCGTCGCCCTCGCCGACATTGCGCCGGCCCCAGGCCTGCGCCGCGAGGTTGATCGCCTCGGTGGCGCCGCGCACGAACACGATGTCCTTCACCGACGGCGCGTTGATGAAAGCGCGCACCTTCTCGCGCGCCGCCTCATAGGCGTCGGTCGAGCGCGCCGCCAACGTGTGCGCGGCGCGGTGGATGTTGGAGTTCTCGTGCTTGTAGAAATGCGCGAGCCGATCGATCACGCATTGCGGCTTCTGCGTGGTGGCACCGTTGTCGAGCCAGACCAGCGGCCGGCCGTTCACCGTCTCCTGCAGGATCGGGAAGTCACGCTTGAACACATGCGCGTCGAACGGCCGCGTGCCGGACAGATCGAGCACATGCACGTCGGTGCGATGCTGGGTGGCGAGCCCTGCGAGATCGAACTTCTCCGCGGGCGGCGTGATCGTCGGCGCGGCGGCGGGTGTCGTGCGCGCCAGCGGGTTGTCGGCGAGGAAGTACAGCGGCGCGGCGGCGGCCGCCGCGCTGGCACCGAACGGTCCCGCGCCCGCCGCATCCGGCGGCACGAAGCTGCGGACGTCGCCGAGACGCCCCGGCAACGCGGCCAGATCGGTTTCCCGCGCGAACACCGGCTCGATCGCAGGCGCTGAGGCCAGCGTCGGAGCGACCGGCGTCGCCGCCAGCGGCACTGTGAGATCCAGCGGCGCAGCCGGCGCGCGCGGCGGCTCCGCCCCAAGCTTCGGATCGAGCGCGAACAGCGGCGCCGACGGCCGCGCCGCGCCGATGGTCGGAATCGGCGACGCCGAGCCGGGATTGTGGTTGGGCTTGAGCGGCGGCGTCAGCGGCGGTGTGCCGGGAATCGCGCTTTGCAGCGGCTCGGCGACGAACAGCGGCGCCGAGCCGAGCGCAGCGCCCGGCTCCGGCACAGCGCCGTTCGGCAGCGCCGCGAAGAACGCATTCGCCAGCCGCGCGACGGTGCCGACATCGGGCGCGCCGAGCGCAGCGGCCGCCCCCTGCTCCAACCCGGCCGACTCCGGCAGCGCGCCGAACTGCGACGCCGCCGCCGAACCCGGATGAGCCCCCGAGGCCTCAGGCGTACTCATGATACTTGCCAAGCTCGACGTCATCGAGCACGCCGAGCGCGTCCTCGGTCAGCACTGCGAGCGAGCAGTACAGCGAGATCAGATAGGACGCGATCGCCTTGCGGTTGATGCCCATGAAGCGCACCGACAGGCTCGGCGCCACCTCGCCCGGCACGCCCGGCTGGAACAGCCCGACCACGCCCTGCTTTTTCTCGCCGGTGCGCAGCAGCAGGATCTTGGTGCGGCCGTTCTCGTCCACCGGCACCTTGTCGGACGGTACCAGCGGCAGGCCGCGCCAGGTCAGGAACGGCGAGCCGAACAGATTGATGGTCGGCGGCGGCACGCCGCGGCGGGTGCATTCGCGGCCGAACGCCGCGATGGCGCGCGGATGCGCCAGGAAGAATGCCGGCTCCTTCCACACCTTGGTGATCAGCTCGTCGAGATCGTCCGGCGTCGGCGGGCCACGCCGCGTCGAAATCCGCTGCGACGGTGCGGTGTTGGCGAGCAGGCCGTATTCAGCATTGTTGATCAGCTCGCTCTCCTGCCGCTCCTTGACCTTCTCGATCAGCAGCCGCAGCTGCTCCTGGATCTGATCGAACGGGTGGCTGTAGAGATCCGACACGCGGGTCTGCACGTCGAGCACGGTGGTGACGGCATTGAGGAAGTATTCGCGCGGATGCTCTTCATAATCGACGAAGGTCTCCGGTAGATCGGGGTCGCGGTCGCGGCGCGGGCTGCATTCGACATCAAACGACGGCGACGCGGTGGCGCCGCGGGTTTCCTTGACGCGGTTCAGGCGAAAGATACCAGCTTCGACCGGTGTCCAGTGCAGCAGCGGCACCAGCCAGCGCGGCGAAATACCGCCCCATTGCGCGCGGGTCTTGGTGGCGTTGGCAAGCTGGCGCGCTGCGCCTTCCGCGAGTGTCCTGCGGACTTCGGTATCATCAGCCATCTGCTCTCTTCCCTTGCACGCGCATCACCGTCGATGCACGTGGTTCGCTTGGTACTAACAAGCGGAATAAGAGAAGATTTGCACCGAGTCCACGCCGGCAACGTTCGATTATTTCGGCGCGATGGAGAATGGCATTCTACTAACAGCGACGATCAACTCATCGCTGCTGAATGGCGTGGGGCTGATAGCACGCGCTTCCATGAAGATGCCGCCGCAGAGAATACGATTGCTGAAAATGGAATGATTATTCTTTTGACGGATGAGACTGCGCTACGCCCATCTCGGCATACCGCCGCGCGTTGCGGCCACCGCCCCTCGCCTCGGCAGCCGCCGGCGTGACCACACGATCCAGCCTGCAGTCCCGTTGCGAAGGCCCGTGCCAGAGTTTCGGCAGCGGCCTCGTTGCTAAAGCCCGGGCTGCTGCCTAGACTCCAGCCATGAGCCTCAACAGATGTGTCCCGCATGACCCGGCGTAGCGGCAGCGCCGATCTGCCGTTGCATGGCGGCCGCGTGCCGCAATGGCTGGCGGACCGCATGTCGACGCTCGGCGCCATCGTCTGCCAGGCGATCGTGCATCATTACGGCCGCGAGGAATTGCTCGCGCGGCTCGCCCACCCGTTCTGGTTTCAGGCGTTCGGCAGCGTGATGGGGATGGACTGGCACTCGTCCGGCATCACCACCAGCGTGATCGGCGCGCTGAAGCGCGGGCTGGCGCCGCTCGGTAGCGAACTCGGCATTTACGTCTGCGGTGGCCGCGGGCGGCATTCGCGGCGCACGCCGGACGAGCTGAGCGCGCTGGGCCAGCGCGTCGGCTTCGACGGCGATGCCCTGACCCGCGCCAGCCGGCTGGTCGCCAAGGTCGACAGCGCCGCGGTGCAGGACGGCTTCGATCTGTATCTGCACGGCTTCTTTGTCACCGACGACGGCCAGTGGACCGTCGTGCAGCAGGGCATGAACGAGACCAAGCGGCAGGCGCGCCGCTATCACTGGCATTCGGAAAACCTCAAAAGCTTCGTCGAGGCGCCGCACGCCGCGATCGACGGGCCGACGCAGGGCCAGATCGTCAACCTCACCGACAGGCGCGCCGCGCCGTCGCGCGAGGCACAGCTCGAGTTGCTGGCCGACCTCGGTCCCGACGGCGTCGTCCGCACCTATCTGGATGCGACCACTGAGCCGCCGGCGCAGGCCATGCTGCCGCATCTGATCATGCCGGCGCATCACGACGTCCGCGCGGCCGACGTCTTCACCCGCCGGCTGCACGGCACGCTGGCCGCCGCGGCCGAGCGCGGACCGATCGACTTTCCCGAGCTGCTGCTGACGCCCGGCGTCGGCGCCCGCACCGTGCAATCGCTGGCGATGGTCGCCGAAGTGGTGCACGGCGCGCCATACCGGTTCGCCGATCCGGCGCGGTTCTCGCTGGCGCATGGCGGCAAGGACCGCCATCCCTATCCGGTGCCGATCAAGGTCTATGACGAGACGATTCGCGTGCTGAAGTCCGCGGTGCAGAGCGCCAAGCTCGGACGCGACGAGGAGCTGCAGACCATCCGGCGGCTCGACGCCCAGGCGCGCCGGCTGGAGCGCACTGCGAGCGGGCCGTCGTTCGAGGAGTTCGTCGGCGGCGAGCGCGCCGCCTCGCCGGCGCTCGGCGGCCGCTCGGTGTTCGGGTGGGAAGCCGACCTCGTCGGCCTTGCGGGACCGCCGAACAAATGACGCGCGCGCCGACGACCGAGCTGTTCAAGATCGAGGGCGATAGCGCGATACCGCTGTCGGCGATGTGGATGAAGCCCGTGGACGCGCGGGCCTGCCTGGTGCTCGCGCATGGTGCCGGCGCCGGCATGACGCATTCGTTCATGGAGCAGGTCGCGACCGGGCTCGCCGAGCACGGCGTGGCCACCCTGCGCTTCCAGTTTCCCTATATGGAGAAAGGCAGCAAGCGGCCGGATTCGCCCGCCGTTGCGCACACGGCGATCCGCGACGCGGTGGCGGCCGCGCTCCGCCGCTGCGGCGATCTCCCGCTGTTCGCCGGCGGCAAATCCTTCGGCGGCCGGATGACCTCGCAGGCGCAAGCGCTGGCGCCGCTCGATGACGTGCGCGCCCTCGTCTTCCTCGGCTTCCCGCTGCACCCGGCCGGAACACCCTCGGTCGCCCGCGCCGAGCACCTGGATGACGTCCGCGTGCCGATGCTGTTCATCCAGGGCACGCGCGACAAACTCGCCGAGCCCGAACTGCTTGCACCGGTGATCCGCAACCTCGGCGAGCGGGCTACCCTCCACGCGATCGCCGACGCCGATCACGCCTTCCACGTCCCCGCCCGAACCGGCCGCCGCGATGGTGACGTGATCAGCGAGATTTGTGAGGCGGTGGCGGGGTGGGTCGCGCGCGTGGTTGACTGAGGGATCCGAACGGAGCGGAGCTTCGACGGTCGCAGAGATCAGCGGCCATCGCCACAACGTTGCCACGGGCCAGTCGGGCTGGAGCGGGTGAAGGGAATCGAACCCTCGTATTCAGCTTGGAAGGCTGCTGCTCTACCATTGAGCTACACCCGCGTCGGGCGTTGCCTAACACGGCGGCCGGCTCGCCTCAACACCCTCCGAGGCCGCAGCCGGGGATGACGGCGAGCGATCAGACCCCTGACCGAAAATTGGCGCCTCTCGTTTCCCACCGTCATGCCCGGGCTCCTCCCGGGCATCCACGCCTTGAGCGGAAGCGGCCAAGAAGCGTGGATGGCCGGGACGAGCCCGGCCATGACGATGACGGGGAGCGCAGCGACCTGGGCCGCGCTTCCCGCAACTCGGTTCAGCCCCACCCCACCGCCTGCCCATGCCCGTCCCCCTCCGCTCTCGCGCGTATGGAACAGAACCGGCGCGTTCCAGTTGTGGGGGCAACCACCCCACCACCGGAGGCGACGATGGGTCTTTTCACCAAGGACATTCACACCATGGAGGACATGCTGCTGCATGGGCTCCGCGACATTTATTACGCCGAACAGCAGATCACCAAGGCGCTGCCGACCATGATCGCGCAGGCCACCAACCGCGACCTGGCGGCCGGGCTCAAGGCGCATCTGGAAGAGACCGAAAAGCAGATCGAGCGGCTCGATCAGGTGTTCAAGAAGCTCGGCGAGAAGCCGTCCGGCATCGACTGCCCGGCGATCGACGGGCTGATCAAGGAAGCCAACGAGACCGCCAGCGAGATCGCCGACAAGAACGTGCTCGATGCCGCGATCGTCGCCAATGCGCAGGCGGTCGAGCATTACGAGATCGCGCGCTACGGCACGCTGATCGCCTGGGCCGAGGAACTCGGCCACGACGACATCGTCCGCTTCCTGACCACCAATCTCAACGAAGAGAAAGCGGCCAACACCAAGCTCAACACCGTGGCGCTCCGGAAGGGCGTCAATCGCAAGGCCGCAAGCTGAAGGATATTGCCATGAAACGTACCATGATCGCGCTGGGCTGCTGCCTGCTGATGGCGTCGCCCGTGCTGGCGCAGTCGGTCGGCGAGAAGACCGGCGTCAATTCCGTGCTCGGCGTCGCGCCGACCACGGCCGACTTCATCAAGCAGGCGGCGATCAGCGACATCTTCGAGATCCAGTCGAGCAAGCTCGCCGAGCAAAAGGGCAGCACCGCCGTCAAGACCTTCGCCAAGGACATGATCGCCGATCACACCAAGACCAGCACCGAGCTGAAGGGGCTGATCTCGTCCGGCAAGGTGAAGGCCGAAGTGCCGGCGCAGCTCGACGACGCGCATCGCAGCAAGCTCGACAAGCTGACCAGCGCGAGCAGCGATTTCAACGAGACCTATATCGACCAGCAGGTCAGCGCCCATAAGGATGCGGTGTCGCTGTTCGACCGCTATTCGCGCGGCGGCGAGAATGCCGAGCTGAAGGCCTGGGCCGGCAAGACGCTGCCGGCGCTCAAGCATCATCTCGAGATGGCGCAGAACCTCGAAAAGCAGCACTCGAACACGACCTCGCAGTCGAACAAGTCGAGCAAGTAAGACCTCCCGCGCAACCTCGGCCCGGACACAAGCGTGTCCGGGCCTTTTCTTTTTGCGCCCCGCCCCGGATGAGCCGAACAGGTCAGGAACCGAATTCGGAATGCGGCATTATCGCGTCAGCAGGTGGGGATTTCGTCAATGATACCAAACCGATCGAGTTCAATCGGGGTTGGGCCTTCGGCCGAGCTTCGTGATTGCGCCTGCGCGCCAACCCGGAAGGACCCGCGATGACCGATACCGATACGCTCGATCCGCCGCCCGCCACCACCGAGACTCCCGCGCAGGCCGAACCGGCGCCGAAGCCGCAGCCCGGCTATCATGTCGTGACCGACAACAGCACGGTGCGCGAGGGCCTGCCGTTCCCGCTCGGCGCCTGCTGGGACGGCGAAGGCACCAACTTCGCGCTGTTCTCCGCCAACGCCACCAAGGTGGAAGTCTGCCTGTTCGACGGCGACACCGAACGTCGCATCGAGCTGCCCGAATACACCGACGAAGTGTTCCACGGCTACATTCCGGATGTCGGCCCCGGCACGTTCTACGGCTATCGCGTGCACGGCCCCTACGAGCCGGAGAACGGCCACCGCTTCAACCCGAACAAGCTGCTGCTCGACCCCTATGCGCGCGCCCACGCGGGCGAGCTGAAATGGGACCCGGCGGTGTTCAGCTATCAGATGGAATCCGGCGACGACACCACCTTCGACGAGCGCGACAGCGCCCGCTTCGTGCCGAAATGCGTCGTTGTCGATCCCGGCTTCGACTGGCGCGGCGAGCCCGGCCGCAAATTCGTGCCGTGGGACCAGACCATCGTCTACGAGACCCACGTCAAGGGCTTCACCAAGCTGCACCCCGGCGTGCCGGAGAACCTGCGCGGCACCTATGCGGGCTTCGGCTCGCAGGCCGTGGTCGACTACATCGCATCGCTGGGCATCACCGCGGTGGAGCTGCTGCCGATCCACACCTTCGTCAACGACAGCTATCTGCTCGACAAGGACCTGGTGAACTATTGGGGCTACAACACCATCGGCTTCTTCGCGCCGGATCCGCGCTACGCGGCGGATGTCCCGAACTCGCTGCGCGAGTTCAAGGAGATGGTGTCGCGGCTGCACGAGGCCGGCCTCGCCGTGATCCTCGACGTGGTCTACAACCACACCGCCGAGGGCAACGAACTCGGCCCGACCCTGTCGTTCAAGGGCATCGACAACGCCAGCTACTACCGCCTGCTGCCGGACCAGAAACGCTACTACATCAACGACACCGGGACCGGCAACACCGTCAACCTGTCGCATCCGCGCGTCATCCAGATGGTCAACGACAGCCTGCGCTACTGGGCCGGCGAGATGCATATCGACGGCTTCCGGTTCGACCTCGGCACCATCCTGGCGCGCGAAACCCACGGCTTCGACGAGCAGAGCGGCTTCCTCAAGGCCGTCAACCAGGATCCGCTGCTGAGCTCGGTCAAGCTGATCGCCGAACCGTGGGATTGCGGCCCCGGCGGCTATCAGGTCGGCGGCTTTCCGCCCGGCTGGGCGGAATGGAACGACAAGTTCCGCGACACCGTGCGCGACTATTGGCGTAGCGAGGCCTGCGCCGCCGCGCTCGCGCCGCGTCTGGCCGGCTCCGGCGACGTGTTCAACCGCCAGGGTCGGCGGGCCTGGTCGAGCGTCAACTTCATCACCGCGCATGACGGCTTCACCCTGAACGACTGGGCGAGCTACAACGACAAGCACAATCTCGCCAACGGCGAGGATGGCAAGGACGGCCATTCGGACAACCGCTCCTGGAACTGCGGCGCCGAGGGTCCGACCGACGACGAAGAGATTCTGGCGCTGCGCGAGCGGCAGAAGCGCAACATGCTGACCACGCTGCTGCTGGCGCAAGGCACGCCGATGCTGCTGGCGGGCGATGAATTCGGCCGCACCCAGCAGGGCAACAACAACGCCTATTGCCAGGACAACGAGATCTCCTGGGTACATTGGGACCATGACGATGCCGCCAAGGATCTGCTCGCCTTCAGCAAGCGGCTGATGGAACTTCGCCGCGACTATCCGATGCTGCGGCGGAGCCGGTTCCTCACCGGCCAGCACGACGAGCAGCTCGACGTCCGCGACGTCACCTGGATCAACGCCAATGGCGGCGAGATGCAGCAGGAGCACTGGGACGACGGCAACGTCAAATGCTTCGGCATGCTGCTCGACGGCCGCGCCCAGAAGACCGGCATCCGGAAGAAGGGCGAAGACCAGACCGT
The DNA here is from genome assembly GCF_001295845.1 of Rhodopseudomonas sp. AAP120. Classification (GTDB taxonomy): domain Bacteria; phylum Pseudomonadota; class Alphaproteobacteria; order Rhizobiales; family Xanthobacteraceae; genus Rhodopseudomonas. Next base: position 16,860 of record NZ_LJIC01000079.1, read on the forward strand.
GCTGCTGATCACCAACAGCTTCGACGGCCTGGTCGAGTTCACGCTCCCGGAAGTTCCACACGGCGCGAACTGGAAGCTGCTGATCGACACTAACATTCCGGATGGTTCGCCCGGGGAGACGTTCGCCTGCGGCACCGCCTATCAGGTGACCGCACGCTCGGCGCTGCTGTTCGAACTGATCGATTAGCAGCCTGCACTGCCGCACATTTGCGCAGGCGTTCAGCCGGTTACGACGGAACCGTCTGAACGCCTGGTCATTGAAGAGCGAGAGTTTCAATGACCGAAATCGGAGATTGCGGGTGAAAATTCGAGCGGGCTACAACATCGCCTTCCATTGCTTCCAGGACACGCCGATGAACCTGCTGCTCAGCGTTCGTCCTGAGCGGATGCCGGACGTCATCGGTGAGCACAAGATCAAGTTCTCGCCCGAGGTCGCGGCGCGCGACTTCATCGACATGTTCGGCAATATCTGCACGCGGATCGTCGCGCCGGCCGGGCAGATCGAAATCAGCAACGACTTCCTGATCGCCGACTCCGGCCTGCCCGACGAAGTCGCGCCGGGGGCGCGTCAGTTGCCGGTGGCGGAGCTGCCGGACGACGTGCTGGTCTATCTGCTCGGTAGCCGCTACTGCGACACGGACAAGCTGTCCAACCTCGCCTGGTCGCTGTTCGGTGGCACGCCTTCCGGCTGGGAGCGGGTTCAGGCGATCGTCGACTACACGCACAACCAGATCGAATTCGGCTATCACTATGCCCGCAACGACCGCACTGCCGCCGAAGGCCATGCGGAGCGCATCGGCGTGTGCCGCGACTTCGCGCATCTGGCGGTGACGCTGTGCCGCTGCATGAACATCCCGGCGCGCTACTGCACCGGCTATCTCGGCGATATCGGCGTGCCGGCCGATCCGGCCCCGATGGATTTCTCGGCGTGGTTCGAAGTCTATCTCGACGGCCGCTGGTATACGTTCGACGCCCGGCACAATCATCCCCGGATTGGCCGCATCGTGATGGCCCGCGGCCGTGACGCCGCCGACGTAGCGATCTCCACCTCGTTCGGCACCGCGCAATTGCTGAAGTTCGAGGTGACGACCTACGAGGTCACCGAGGAGGCAACGGAGCAGTCACAGCCCCCTTTGCAGAAGGTGGCGTGAAGGCGGACACGAACCGCTGACGATCGGCCAAGCCGTCGTGCAACGTCGGTGATGATTGAAGTAGCTTCGCCCTTCCCGTCATGCCCGGCCTTGTGCCGGGCATTTGCCTAGGGGACATGGCGCAGCCTCACCGCCGTCATTGCGAGCGAAGCGAAGCAATCCAGCGTCGTGCACTGCGCTGGATTGCTTCGTCGCTGAGCTCCTCGCAAGGACGGAGAGGCTGGAATGTTCGGCGAGTAGCAGCGGCTGTCAGTTCGTCACCACGCCCAGCGTCGTTTCCGAGCTTTCGTTGCCCGGCACCGTGATGCGGACTTCGTGACCGAACTTGATCGCGTTGGTGGCGGCCAGCACCGCGGCTTCGAACGCCGCTTCCTTGCTGGCGTAATCGCCGACCGGATCATCGTCGTGCCGGACGCCCCAGCTGTCGTCGGTGCCCACGATGTCGTAATAGGCCTTGCCCATCTGCTCCTCCGTTTCAGCTTCAATGAGGAGCCGCCGCGCTTGTTCCTTATGAACCGTACGCCCGGCCGGAGCCGTACGCCGCCGGCTCACGAGAGCCTGACGCACCGACGGGTAAGGCATGACGCAGCGCCGGCCGAGGTTGCGGCTCAGGCCGCCCGCACGGTGCCGAGGAACTTGGCGACCTCCAGCCTCAGCCGGCTGCTGTCGCCGGACAGCGACTGCGCCGCCGACAGCACCTGGCTCGACGCGGAGCCGGTCTCGGTGGCGCCACGCTGCACTTCGGTGATGTTGGCCGACACTTGCTGGGTGCCCTGCGCGGCCTGCGAGACGTTGCGGGAGATCTCCTGGGTGGCGGCGCCCTGCTCTTCCACCGCCGACGCGATGGTCGAGGAGATTTCGGACATCCGGCCGATCGTCTCCCCGATGTGCCGGATCGCCGCCACCGAATTCTCGGTCGCGCTCTGGATGCCGCCGATCTGCTGACTGATGTCGCCGGTCGCCTTCGCGGTCTGCTCCGCCAGCGCCTTCACTTCGGCCGCCACCACCGCGAAGCCGCGGCCGGCCTCGCCGGCGCGCGCCGCCTCGATGGTCGCGTTGAGCGCCAGCAGATTGGTCTGGCCCGCGATGGTGTTAATCAGTTCGACGACGTCGCCGATCCGCGCGGCCGCCTGGGCGAGTTCCTCGACCCGGTTGTTGGTCTGATGCGCCTGCTCGACCGCCTCCTGGGCGATCCGCGCCGATTCCTGCACCTGACGGCTGATCTCGTTGACCGATGAACTCATCTCCTCGGTCGCCGACGCCACCGACTGCACGTTGGTCGACGCCTCTTCGGAGGCCGCGGCAACCACGGTGGCAAGCGCCTGCGAACGCTCGGCCGTCGACGTCAGGGACGTCGCCGACGCTTCGAGCTCTTCGGACGCCGACGACACCGTCTCGACGATCTCGCCGATCGCGCCTTCGAACTCATCGGCAAGCCTCAGCATGTCCTGCTTGCGCTGCGCCGCGAGTTCGCGATCGCGCACGATCTTGGCGTCGGCCTCTTCGCGCGCCTTGCGCTCGGCATTGAGCTGGATGATGCCGACGGTCTTTCCGATATCGCCGATCTCGTCGCCGCGCTCGGCGCCGAAGATCTTCACGTCGAGCTTGCCACCCGCGATCTGCCCGAGGGCGGCGTTCAGCCGGGTCAGCGGCCGCGCAACGCCGAGGAACGAGAACAGCGCCGAGCCGATCAACACCAGGATGATCGTCGCGCCGAACGCCAGGTTGATCCGGCCGGACCACAGGATCTCCGACGCCGCCTTCGCCTTGGCCTGCTGAGCGGCCGCCTGCGCCTTTTCGACGGCGCCGCGCAGCAGACTCGCGGCCTTGTTGGCGATCGGAATCGTCCGATCGCGGCTGATGCTGTTCTTGAGCGCATCGGCCGCGAACGCCTCGGCCGTCGTGCCGAGATAGGTCTTGAGCACGACCTCGAGCTCGCGCGCGCCGGTGCGCGCCTTCGCATCGGCCGCCTGCTCGGCGGTCCGCTTCAAGCCATCGGCGACGGCCGCAGCCTTGCGCTCGATCTTGGCCTTCTGATCCTTGTCGTCGACCACGAAATACTGCCAGCCGATGGCCCGGATGCCGTCGAAATCGCCATCCGCTTCGCGAAGCGCGGCGGTGGCGGCCTGGCCATTTCCGAGCATCGCGACTATCGCATCGACCTTGGCGTCCCACTCGGCGGCGACCGCAATCCGCTTGGCGTTGAGATCGATCACCCGGCGCTGCTGCTCGGCCTGCTCGTCGGCACCGACCGCGTAGTCGACCGTCATCTTCTTGATCTCGGCGAACTTGTCCTTGTCCTGCGGCCCAGCGGCCGCAATCGCGGCGTCGAGCAGCTTGGCCTGCGCCAGCCGCGCCGCGGTGAATTCGCTCCGCCGCTGCTCGAATTCCTTCATCGAGCGCGCCAGCCGAACGCCACGCACGGCCAGCTGCATGTTGCGCATTTCGGATTCCGCGATCAGCGCATTCTCCGAGACTTCGGCCTCGCGATCGGCAACACGCGTGGCTTCGGCGACCTTGGTTTCCGTGACCGACTGATTCACCACCATGCCGATCGCCAGGGAAATGCCGACCAGGCCGGCCACTCCAAGCTTGTTACCAATTCGATTGAGCTTGATCACGTCGGGCTCCTCTTCTGCCCGACGGTTAGCAGTTCGCTGCTAGAACCAGGTTAACATGAAATCCCCGTATTAGTACGGGGCAAGACAAACGGAAGTCGCAGCCGGGTTGGCTGCTGCCCGCGCAGGCCGCTGGTAGTTGGCGGATGCGCTCAAGCGCGTTGCTGCGGCGCACAGAACGGCTAACTACGCTGCAGGCGCGAGATGTCGGTGACCTTGACGGTGACGGTCCGCACCCGGCCGTCGCGCATGACCTGGAGCTTGACCTCATTGCCGATGCCGACGTTCTCCAGCGTGCCGGCCAGATCCGACATGCTGTGCACTTCCTGGCCGTTGGCACCGATGATCACATCCTCGACCATCCCGGTTTCACTGGCGCCGACCAAACCTGCCCGAGCGGCGGGTGAGTCCGGTATCGTACGGACAATGACGACGCCGTCGATGCCGAGCCGGGCCGCTTCGTTCTCGTCGGCCGCGATCACGCCGATGCCTGGCACCGGCACCGTGCCGTTGCGGATCAGCGCCGTGGCGACGCGATTGACGGCATCGACCGGGATCGCGAAGCCGATGCCGGCCGACGCGCCCGACCCGGAGATGATCGCGGTGTTCAGCCCGATCAGCCGGCCGGCGCTGTCGAGCAGCGGGCCGCCGGAATTCCCCGGATTGATCGCCGCGTCGGTCTGGATCACGCCGCTGACTTCGTGAGCGGCGGCGGTCGGCAGCCGCCGCTGCAGCGCGCTGACGATGCCGGTAGTCAGCGTCTGCTCCAACCCGTAGGGATTGCCGATCGCGAACGCGGCCTGCCCGACCTGCAGGTCCGACGAACTGCCGATCGCGATCGGGCGTAGCGCCGTGCGCGGCCGCTCGAGCTGCAGCACCGCCAGATCGTAGTTCGGCGCGGTGCCGACAACGCGCGCAGTGACGAACTCGCCGGACGACAGCCGGGCCCCGAGCGCGCTCGCGCCCTGAATGACGTGATTGTTGGTGATGACGTGGCCGGCCGCATCCCAGATCACGCCCGACCCGGACTGCACGCCGCCCTGTTGGGGATCCTGTTGCTCAAACGACGGCGTCGGACGGCGGCGCGACTGCGCATAGACGTGCACCACCGACGGCGACACCCGCTTGAACAATTCGATCGTCGAGATCTCCGCCGGCGCCAGGTCGCCCCTCGCCGTCACCGTGCGGGGTCCGGACACCGAGAACCACAGCGACGCCAGATAAGGCTGCGCCACCCAGGCGGTCGCCAGCACGAGCAGCCAGACCACGGCGATCCGCAGCAGCAGGTCGGTGCGCTGCGCCCGCCGCGATGGCGGATCCGGCGGAAGAGAGGTCGGCGGAACGGACGGGGACATCGGCGGAAGCTCTCGGCGCGAAGTGGCCTCGATATGGGAACCGGCGACCGGTTCCGGAAGGTTCCTGCCAATGCACGGAACGGCGTCGGGTTCCATGGCCGCCAGAGCGCCCCAGCGGCCCAATGTGAATTCGCGGACATGAACAAGGCTTTGCCGGCCGTGCGGGTGGCGCGGCCGCCGGGTGGGTTCTATATCGGGAACCAGATCGGCACGGCGGCCGACGACAGGTCGAGTGATGGCGGATCCCTTTTCCACGATGATGCTGGTGATTTCGGTCTGGGCGCTCCCGCTCCTGATCGCGATCACCTTCCACGAAGCGGCCCATGCGTATGCGGCGCGAATGTGCGGCGACGATACGGCCTGGATGCTGGGCCGGGTCACGCTCAACCCGATCAAGCACATCGATCCGTTCGGCACGGTGCTGCTGCCATTGTTGCTGCTGGCGATGCAGTCGCCGTTTCTGTTCGGCTACGCCAAGCCGGTGCCGGTGAATTTCCGCGGCCTGCGGCATCCGCGCCGCGACATGATCCTGGTGGCGGCCGCCGGTCCCGCGATCAACATCGTGCTGGCGCTCATCGCCGCGCTGGGCCTGCGACTGATCGGGGACGTGTCCGGCGCCGCGGGCGAATGGCTGCTGCGCAACCTCGCCAATGCGCTGCTGATCAATGTCGTGCTGGCCATCTTCAACCTGATCCCGATCCCCCCGCTGGATGGCGGGCGGATCGCGGTGGGTGCGCTGCCACGCGTGCTGGCGCAGCCGCTGGCCCGGCTCGAGCCCTACGGCATGCTGATCCTGATCGGCCTCGTGTTCCTGCTTCCGCTCGCCGGGCTCGGCGGGGCGACGCAGTGGATCGCACAATCGAGCCGCTACGTCGTCGAGGCGATCCTGCGGCTCACCGGCAACGCCTGACGATCAAGGCCCTGCCCTTCGACCTCCCTGCGTTGCGATTTTCGTCTCCCACACGGGAACGTTTAGTCGCCTCGCCCGTTACGAGGTCGACTGGAGCTATGAATGAGTGAACGGATGACGCCTGAGCGCGAGCTTTTCGAAAGCGAGCGCGCGTTCCGCATTCTGGTCCAGGGTGTCACCGATTACGCGATCTACATGCTGGATCCGGCCGGCATCGTGTCGAGCTGGAACACCGGCGCGGAGCGGATCAAGGGCTATCAGGCGTCCGAGATCATCGGCCAGCATTTTTCCGTCTTCTACCCGCCCGAGGATCGCGCCGCCGGCCTGCCGGATCGCGCGCTGGCCACGGCGCGCGGCAACGGCCGCTTCGAGGCCGAAGGCTGGCGAGTGCGCAAGGACGGGACAAGGTTCTTTGCCTCGGTGGTGATCGACGCCATCGTCGAGAACGGCGAGCTGATCGGTTACGCCAAGATCACCCGCGACATCACCGAACGGCTCAAGGCGCGCTCCGCGCTGGCCGAGAGCGAAAACCACTTCCGCCTGCTGGTGCGCAACGTCACCGACTACGCCCTCTACATGCTCAACCCCGAGGGTTTCGTCACCAACTGGAACCTCGGCGGCCAGCGCATCAAGGGCTATGTGCCGGACGAGATCGTCGGCCAGCATTTCAGCCGGTTCTACACGCCTGCGGACCAGAAGGCCGGCAAGCCGGCCCGGGCGCTGCAAATCGCCCGCGAGGCGGGGCGCTACGAGGAGGAAGGGCTTCGCGTCCGCAAGGATGGCAGCTTCTTCTGGGCGAGCGTGATCATCGATCCGATCCGCGACGATTCCGGCGAGCTGATCGGCTTCGCCAAGATTACGCGCGACATCAGCGAACGCCGCGAAGCACAGCACAAGCTCGAACGCGTGCAGGCCGAGCTCGCCGAGTCCCGCAAGATGGACGCGCTCGGCCAGCTGACCGGCGGCGTCGCGCACGACTTCAACAATCTGCTGATGGGGCTGACGGGCGGGCTGCACCGCATCAAGCGATCGACCAGCGATCCCGCGCTGCTCAACACCATCGCGGCGATGGAAGCTAGCATCAAGCGCGGCGCCGGCCTGACCCGGCAATTGCTCACCTTTGCGCGGCGGCAGCAGGTCAATCCGGTCCCGCTCGATCTGGCGCGCATCGTGGCGACGATGGAGGACGTGCTGAGAGCCGGGCTGCGCGGCAACGTTTCGCTGGCTCTGGACGTCGCGCCGGACATCTGGCGGGTGCTCGCCGATCCGAGCGAACTCGAAACGGCCCTGGTCAATCTCGTGGTCAACGCCCGGGATGCGCTGATCGAGGGCGGCGAAGTCCGGATCAGCGCCGCCAATCACCCCGGCAAGCCGGGCGGCGCCGGCAACTATGTCCGCATCGCGGTGTCCGACAATGGCGTCGGCATCCCGGCCGACGTGCTGGCGAAAGTATTCGATCCTTTCTTCACCACCAAACCGGTCGGCCAGGGCACAGGCCTCGGACTCTCTCAGGTCCACGGCTTCGCCAACCAGGCCGGCGGCCGAGTGGAGATCGACAGCCGGCTCGGCGAAGGAACGGTGGTGACGATCTGGCTGCCGCGGGTCGAGGACAATTCGGCCGCGGAGTCCGACCGACGGCTCGACACCTCGGCCGGCACCGTCCTGCTCGTCGAGGACAATCCGGACGTCGCCAGTGCCGGCGCGCTGCTGCTGGAAGAACTCGGCTATCGGGTCAAATGGGCGCAGGATGCCGAGACCGCGCTGCACGAGGTCGAGAACGACGGCATCGACGTGGTCTTCAGCGATATCGTGATGCCGGGCCGGATGGACGGGCTCGGCCTCGCCCGGTGGTTGAAGCGCAAATACCCGTCGCTGCCGATCATCCTCACCACCGGCTACAGCGACGCCGCGGTGCGCTCGCAACTCGAATTCCCGATGGTCCGCAAACCCTACGAACTCCACGAACTCAGCCGCGCCTTCGACGGCATCACCGGGCGCACCGTCTAACTACGCGAGGCCGGTATCTCCGACGTCGCGCCGCAGACGACGGTCAGCCGAACCGGCCGCCCTTCTGGATCACTTCGATCTTGTACCCGTCGGGATCGGTGGCGAAGAAGAACCGCGCCAGCACCGCGCCGCCATGCTGCAATTCGCGCAACGGGCCGGGTGCGAGGTCTTCACGCGCAAAGCGCGCGTGCTCCGCGGCGAGATCGTCCACCACCACAGCAAGATGGCCGTAGCCATCGCCGAGCTGATAGGGCTCCGTCCGATCCGCGTTGACGGTGAGCTCGAGCTCGAACGGCGACGACGGATGCCGGAGATAGATCAGCGTGAAATCCGGGAATGCGATGCGATCGGCAGGCTCCAGCCCGAACGCCTTGCTGTAGTAATTCAGCGACCGCTGTTCGTCGAACACGCGGATCATCGAATGAACCGGTTTGGCCATCGTGGGCATTCCTCTGCTGATGAGATTGCGGTCGACGCGCCTGCATCGGCCCTCGCGTCGTCGCCTCCATTCTGCGATGAAATGCATCGATGACGCCAGCGCCGGAGACGAGTAGCACCACCTGCGCGCGCACCTCGTGGTCGTCGCCTCTGTCGCAATGCAAACGGCTGACGATCTCCGAAATGCAGCGCAGCAACGATTTCTTGCTCGCTCGCCTCGTTCGACCGCGTCTCTGTCTTGCCACTTTGACAAGTAGGTATAGGCTCACCGTTTGCGAGTTGGCCAGCTTCACGCATCCGACGATGCATGTAAGCGAGCTCGCGCGGGACATGTTGACGTTCGACGACTTCGCCGAGGTGATCGCGAACTGCCGGGTGGGACGCCTGGTCGAGCGTCGCTGATGGACGCCTCGGAAGCCATGACGCCAAGGGAGCCGACATGGACCAGCGAGACGTACGCGCCGCATGGGAGCGCTTCGTTGAACGCGGCGCGCTGGCGAGCGAGCTGCGATCTCCTGTGGCAAACTCGTGGCAGCGCTCACGCGGCCACCAGGTGGCAATCAATCGCGACAAGGCGCCGCTGGCCGCCGAAGCCGAGCTGTTCCGGCAGCGCGCCAAGCACGTCGCGCTGCGGCACGCCGCCCGAAATGCACTGGAGAATTCACGGACCTTTCTCAGCGACGCGCACTCGATCATGATCCTCACCGACCCGTCGGGCCTGATCATCGACACCGAGGGCGACGCGCGGGTGATCGATGCCGGGCGGGCCGTGCATCTCGAGCATGGCGGCCGGTGGAGCGAGGCCGATATCGGCACCAATGCGATCGGCGCCGCGATGGCCGAAGCGCGGCCGGTGCAGATTCACGGCGCCGAGCATTTCTGCGCCGAGGTGCAGCGCTGGACCTGCGCGGCGGTGCCGGTGCGCGATCCGGTCGACGGCGAGGTGCTCGGCATCGTCGATATCTCCGGCCCCGCGACCACCTTCAACCCGCACAGCCTGGCGCTCGCCGTCTGCGTCGGCCAGCAGGTCGAAAGCGTGCTGGCGCGCGCGATCAAGGAGGATCACGAGCGCCTGCTGCAGCACTATGTCGCCAAGCGCGCGATCTGGGCCACGGATGATTGCCTGCTGATCGATCGGCGCGGCACCATCCTTCACGGCAGCGAGCTCGCCCGCAAGGCGGTCCGCGACAATCTCCGCAGCGACGGCCACGATCCGCCGACCCGTATCCTCAAGCGGCTCGATTTCGCCGAGTGGCCGGCGAAGTTGAAGGAGTTGGTGCCGGGCGCCAGCATCGATCTCGTCGCCCACGACGACACCGGCATCGGCGCCGTAGTCGTGCTGCACGCCAGGCGACGGCTGACGGTCGCCGACCGCGGCCTGCAGAAGCAGGATCATCCCGCTGACTTGCGGAAACAGCTCGCACCGACGCGCGCGCTGCCGCCGCCGAGCTTGCGCTTTTGCGACGAGACCTCCCCGCCGCGCCAGCCCTGCGCACCGCCGCGGCGGCCGTTGTCGCTGCCCTCACCCGCGACCAGCTTCGTTGCCGCCGATCCGACCGTGCAGGCCGTCGTGCGCCGCGTCGAAGTCGCCGCCGCGCGACAAATGCCGATCCTGATCCGCGGCGAGACCGGCACCGGCAAGGAGCAGCTCGCGCGCCACGCCCATGCGGCCAGCGGGCGCAAAGGCGCGTTCGTGCCGGTGAATTGCGCGGCGCTGCCGGAGAGTCTGATCGAGGCCGAGCTGTTCGGCTATGCCGAGGGCGCGTTCACCGGCGCGCGGCGCGGCGGCGCGCCCGGCCTGGTGCAGGAAGCCGACGGCGGCACGCTGTTTCTCGACGAGATCGGCGACATGCCGGTCGCCTTGCAGGCCGTGCTACTACGCCTGATCGACGACTGGACGGTGCGTCCCGTCGGCGGCGCGCGGAGCCGGGTCGATATCTTTCTGGTGTCGGCTACCAATGCCGGGCTCGAGGACGCCGTCGCGCAAGGGCGCTTCCGCTCCGACCTGCTGTATCGGCTGAACACGCTGGAAGTGACGCTGCCGCGGCTGCGCGATCGCACCGACTTCGAGTCGATCGTCCGGCGTCTGATCGACGACATCGATCCGGGGTGCGAGATCGCCGCGCCGACAATGGCGGCGCTGGCGGCGCGGGCGTGGCCGGGCAATATCCGCGAATTGCGCAACATCCTGGCGCGTCTCGCGTTGGCCGGCGGCGATGGACCGGAGGCCTCCGTCATCGCCGATCTGATCGGCCAGGCCCCGCCGGCGAAATCCGGATCGCTGCAGGACATGCAGCTCGCCAGCATCCTCGCGGTCCACGCCGAAACCGCCGGCAACGTCAGCGAAACCGCGAGGCGGCTCGGCGTCTCCCGCAACACCGTGTACCGCGCGTTGGGGCAGACAGCGCCGCGGTAGTTAGCACTGGCTCGTGGCCGTCGCCTCTTCCACAGAGGCCCGATCAGACACCGCGTCCGTCATTGCGAGGAGCGAAGCGACGAAGCAATCCAGCGCCGTACTCGGCATCTCTGGATTGCTTCGCCTTCGGCTCGCAATGACGAGCGTTGGGCGGCGGGCTCGCAACAGCCCCGCCGCCGCTTGCTACAGCAACTCCGCGCCGCCCCCACGCGCCGGCTCTGCGGTGATGTCGTGATACTCCGGCTTCTTGGCGATCAGCGTCTGCGTCGTCAGGATCAGGGCGGCGACGGAGCCGGCGTTGCGCACCGCCGAATAGCTGACCTTCACTGGATCGATGATGCCGGCCTTGATCATGTCGACGGTGGTGCCCGTCCGCGCGTCGAAGCCGTAGCCGTTGCTGGCCTTGGCGACCTTGTCGACGGCGGCGGCGCTATCGCGGCCGCAATTGGCGACGATGCAGGCCAGCGGCTGGCTCAGCGCACGCTGCACCAGCTCGGCGCCCTGCCGCGCGCTGCCCTCGAGCCTGCCGATCAGCCCGTCGAGTTCGGGCGCGACCCGGATCAGCGCAACGCCGCCGCCCGGCACCACGCCCTCCTCGATCGCCGCACGCGTGGCGTTGATCGAATCCTCGATCAGCTGGGCACGCCGCTTCTGCTCCACCGGCGTCGCGCCGCCGGCGAGGATCATCGCGGTGCCGCCCGACAATTTGGCGAGCCGCTCCTGAAACTTGTCGCGCTCGATGTTCTCCGGCGCGGCCTGATACTGCCGCAGCACCTGCTCGCGGCGTGCCTCGATCTCCCTCGGCTTGCCGTGGCCGGCGGTGATCAGCGTCTTCGACGACGAGATCCGCACCTGCCGCGCCGAGCCGAGATCTTCGAGCTTGGCGCGCTCCAGCGTGCCGCCGAGGTCGTGCGAGATCACGCGTCCGCCGGTCGCGACCGCGATGTCTTCCAGCATCGCCTTGCGCCAGTGGCCGTATTCGGGCGGATGGATCGCCGCGACCTTGACGTTGGTCTTCTCGCGCCGCGACAGCAGCATCATGATCACCGGCGGCGCGACTTCCTCGGCGATGATCAAGAGCGGCCGGCCGCTCTTCTCGATCAGCGCGAACACGCCGGCGAGCTGATCGCTGGTCTGGATCTTGTGGTCGGTCATCAGGATGTAGGGCTCGTCGAGCACCACCTGCATGCGCTCCACATCGGTGACCATGTGGTGCGAGAGGTAGCCGCGCTCGAACGCCATGCCTTCGACCACTTCCAGCGTGGTCTCGACCGTCGAGCCGAATTCCACCGCGACGATGCCGTGATTGCCGGCGCGCGCGAAGGCTTCCGCGACCATCTCGCCGAGCCGCGGATCGTTGACCGCGATGGTGGCGATGGCGCGGATGCCGTCGGGACCGTTGACCGGCTTCGCCGCGCGCTTCAGCGCCTTGATGGTTTCCTCGACGGCGGATTCCAGCCCTTCGACCAGCTCGACCGCGTTGGCGCCGCCGGCGAGCAACTTGAGGCCGTGCTGCACCAGGAAGTCCGCCAGCACGGTCGCCGTCGTGGTGCCGTCGCCTGCCACCTCATTGGTCTGCTTGGAGACTTCGCGCAGCACCTGCGCGCCCATGTTCTCGAACGGGCATTCCAGCTCGATCTCGGCGGCGATGCTGACGCCGTCGCGCGACACCAAAGGCGTGCCGATCGGCCTGTCCATCACCGCGTTCATGCCCTTCGGGCCCAGCGTTCCGCCGACCGCCTTCGCCAGCTTGGCGACCCCTCGCCCCAGCGCTTCGCGCGCCTGTGCATCGTGCAGCATCATCTTGGCCATCGTGATCCTCCCTGTTCTTTGAGCGCGCTACGCCGGCGCGCGATTTGTTTGGTCGATCGGTTTGGTGCAGCGGGGCGTCAGCGGCGTCTCGGTATCGAAGCGGACGTGCAGCAGCCCGCGGCACAGCGCGCTGTTGAACTCGGCGTTGACGTCGACGCGCCGTAGCGCGCGGACATAGGTCGCCAGCGTCTCGGCCTGCAGCGGCTGGCCTTCGGTGTCGACGAAAGCCAGCGGCGAGCTGGCGGCGACGAGCGGCCGCCGCTCCAGATAGCGCCCGGCGAGCCGTGCGCCGGTCTCGCCGAGATCCAGCGCCGCCAGTTCGTCGAGCGTCAGCTCGACCAGCATCGCCGGCGCGTAGCCGTCGTCGATCAGATACGCCAGCAGCGCCGCCTGCCGGCGCTGCAACGCCTTCAGCAGGAACGTCCGCCGCACCTCGCCGAGGTCGCCGTCGGCTTCGTCGCCGAACGTGTCCTGGAACGAGCGTCCCTCCTTCAGCCCGGTGTTGATCTTGTCGGCATACATGTGCTCGCCGAGCGTGACCTCGACCGAGCGCACCCACGGCAGCTGCAGCACCGCGGTGCGCATGTCGTCGGCCATCAGGAACGAGAAGTTGGCGGCGCACCAATAGGTCGGCAGGCGGAAGCCGATGTGGACGCGGTGATCCGCGTCCACATCGACCCGCGTGACGAACTTCAGATCGGTCACCGACTCGTCGAGCTCCGGGTCGGTGACCGTCTGCAAGGCACGCCAGACCTCGGCTTCGAGGTCCGCGATCGTCACGGCGGTCATGGTCTCACTCCGCCGCGTGCGCCGCGACGAGGTGGTCGTAGCCGCCGGCCGCGCCGATGCGGCTCTTCTGCGTCTCGATGTCGATGTTGTAGAGCCGCGCCGCGTTGAGCCCGAGGATCTTCTTCTTGGTCTCCAGCGTCAGCACCGAGCCGGTCTCCTTGCTGAGCTCCTCCGGGATTTCGAACGCCATGAAGCGGTCGATCAGCCATTTCGGCGTCCAGATGCCGTAGTCGCTGCCGTACAGGATCTTGTCCGGGCCGATCCAGAACAGCAGCTCGGCCATCACATGCGCGAAGTAAGCCGGCCTCGTATGGATGAACGGCAACGCCACGGCGAGGCCGCCATAGACGTTGGTCTCCTGGGTGGCGATCCAGCAGAAGTCGTCGAGCCGCGGCAGGCCGCAATGTTCGACGATGAAGTTGAGGTCCTGGAACGAGGTGGCGACGTCGTCGATGTCGCCGACATGGAACGAGTCCTTGTTCAGCGGGATGATGGTCGGGCCCTTGTGGACGTGGACGTTCTTGATGCCGAGCTTCTGCGCCTCCTCGAGAAAGCGATACGACTCCTTGTCGTCGAGCCGATAGCCCTTGGAGTCGCCGCGCCACTCGGCGGTGTACAACTTGACGCCGGTCAGCTTGTACTTCTCGACGTCGGCGTGCAGCTGTTCGAGCCCCTTGTTGCCGTCGCGGGGATCGAACGCGCCGTTGAGGATGAAGCGCTCGGGATGCTTCTTCTTCAGCGCCGCATTGCGCTCCACGGTGTTGAAGCCGTTGTTGTAGAAGTCCGTCAGATAGGTCGACTGCAGGATCGCCATGTCGTCGTAGCCGTGCACGAACAGATCGTCGTGCATGGTCTGCGCGTCGTATTTCTCGAACTTGTCCTGCGGCCACTTCTCTTCAGGCGGGCTGAGATTCGAGTGATAGGCGTAGAAGCACTCGATGAACTGCTTGCCGTGGATGTTCTTCTGGTTGGCCGGGCTGCCGTCCCAGAAATGGGTGTGGCCGTCGATCACGAAGATCTCTTCGCCGGATGCTGTCCTGTACATCGCGTTTCTCCCTGTCGTCCCATTCGGGCGTTTTGATTGGCGGATCGATCGATCCAGGCTCGTGGAGGATGGGAGCCGGCGCGCGGCCGGCTCCGTCCGCGTTCAGTGTTCGATGTAGGCGAGCGCTTCGTTCATGTCGCCGAAGCAGACCACGGTGTCGTCGTCGACCATGACCATCCGGCCGTAATGCGTGGAGGTCGAGATCTCGAACAGATACGGCGTCATTTCGCGGCCGAGCGCTTCGCTGATCTCGCTCATCTTGAAGACCAGCTTGCCCTCGCCGTCGATCCGGATCATCGCCGGCATGAACGTCACCTTGACGCCGACCTTCTGCTCCATCACCTCGGCGATGGCGCGCGCCTCGACGCTGTCGTTCATCGTCACCCCGCATTGATGCGAGATCGTCTCCTCGAATTTGATGTCCTTCATCGACTTGAAGATGTTGGTCGCAGCCTCGGTCATGTGGTTCTCCTGATGAATGGTGTGTGGCGCTGGTGATGACGCGCGGAGCTCACGGAGCCTGCAGACCGACCTGCGAGCAGATCGTCTGAATGCGATTGTGCGCCCGCTCCTGCGCTTCGGCGAAGCTCGACACCTTGACGCGGGGCTGCGACCAGATCGGCTGCAGATTGGCGGCGGCCTCCTTGGCGAGCGCGCCGTGATGCGCGATCCAGCCGTTGAACAGATCGCGATTATGCGGGCCGTTCTGGTTGTCGTGCGTCAGCATGTGCGTCAGCTCGACGGTGTTGGCGAGGTTGCGCTCGTAGTCCGCTTCCGCTGCGGCGACCACCGACGGCGTCGCAAAATCGCCCTGCGACGCGGCCATCTGCATGATGAAGCCGCTGCGGAACAGCTCGCCGACCAGCGGCTCGAACACCAGATTGGTCGCGAGATATTGTTCGAGATAGTCGGTCGCGCCCATGATGGCCTCGACAGCCTTGCGGGCGCCCTGCCAGATCGGGTCTTCCAGCCAGTGGGTCTTGCCGGCGGTGTGGTCGAAGTTGCCGATGTCCATGCCGATCTCGCTGAGATACAGCGTCAGGTCCTGGGCGAAGCGCAGCTTGTAGGACGAATTGGTCAGCGTCGCGTTGTTGATCATCTGGGTGTAGCCGTAGCGCTGCGCCTGCATCAGCGAGGTGCCGAGCCCGAACTCGGCGTGCTTGTAGGCGCCGAGATGATCCTGCAGCACCTTGACCCAGGCGGCGTCGAAGCGCTTCGGTGCGCCGGACTTGCGGGCGTTCTCGATCACACCCTGCACCATGCCGCAGATCGTCGACTGGCGCTGATAATGCGTGCGCTCCCATTCCTGATCGACCGCGCGGAACTGATGCCAGTTCGAGCTCAGCGCCTTGGTCCAGGTCTTGGAATAGGTCGGCGTGCCGTCCGGGAACGAGATGATCCAGTCCTGCAGCAGATAGCGCTCGGGGTCCGGCTGGACGTCGACGGTCATGTCCTCGTAATGCGTCGCCTTGCGGGCCTTCGGCTCGTAGTAATTGTACTTGCGGCTGTCGGATCCGGCGAAGATCGCGGCCCCGGCGGCGCCGGATTTCTGCACGGTCTGTGGGCTTGCACTCATGTCGTCCTCCCTGGGTTATGATTGTTTCGCCGAACGGCGTTGGTCGTCGTGGACAGCGCCGGCCGTCAGCGCGTGGCCGGCGTGAACTTGTCGAAGAAGATGTGATCGGGCTCGACATTGGCCATCTGCAGCACCGGCAGCACCGCATCGATCATCGGCACCGGCCCGCACGCATAGGCGTCGATCACGCCGCTCAGCGATTCCGCGGCGAGCCGCCGCTGCACCACCTCGTGGATGAACCCGGTCTCGCCGTCCCATTGATCCTCGGGCGTGGCGTGCGACAGCGCCGGGATGAACTGAAAGTCCGGCAGCGCCGCAGCGACCGCGGCGATCTCGTCGAGCATGAACAGATCGGCCCGCGTCCGCGCGCCGTAGAAGAACCGCACCGGCCGCTGATCGCCGCTCTGCACCTGGTCCGACAGCATCGACCACAACGGCGACATGCCGGAGCCGCCGCCGATCAACAGCAACGGACCGCTCCGTCCTTCGCGCCGGAAGCAGGTGCCGTACGGCCCTTTCGCCTGCAGCACCGCGCCCGGCTGCAGCGCGCCGTCGAGCTGCGACGAGAACAGGCCGTTCGGATATTTCTTGATAATGAAGGACAGCCGCGTGCCGTCGACCGGCGCATTGGCCATCGAGAACGCCCGCGTCACGCCGATCTCGGGCAGCGTCAGGTCGACGTACTGGCCCGCCCAGAATTTCATCGGCTTGTCGAGGTCGATCTCCAGCAGCCGGATATCGTGGGTCAGCGCCGTCACCTTGGCGAGACGCGCCTCGAACGATTTCACCGCGATCGAATGCGACAGCAGCTCCTCGTCGAAATTGAGCAGCTCGACTTCGAGATCGCTGTAGGCGTGGGTCTTGCAGAGCAGCACGTGCTCGTTCTCGCGCTCGTAATCCGGCAGCGCGAAGGTCGAGTATTTCAGCATCTCGATATCGCCGCTCAGCACGCGCGCCTTGCAGGAGCCGCACTGGCCTTCCTTGCAGCCATGCATCAGCGCGATGCCCTGGCGGAATCCGGCGTCCAGAACGGTCTCGCCTTCCTCGACATCCATCTCGATGCCGACCGGCTCGAGGCGGACCTTGTAGGTGGTGGTGGTTTCCGACATGGATCTCGGCCTGGTTAGTGGGACGGAGGTCGCAGCGCGCGCGGCGCCGCGTCGGCGGGGACATCGGCGGAAGGCTTGGGGGCCGCGGCGTGCGGCCCCCAAGCCTCCGACCTCGCTTAGTTGCAGGGGTTGATGGTGAAGCCCTTGCGATACTCGGCGACGGCGGCGTCGCGTTCGGCGCCGGGCTTCAAGGCGCGGAACGAGCGCAGCGGGCTGCCGAGCGTGTTGCCGCGGACGTGGTCGAGCGTCCACATGTCCTTCTGCTCGAAGCGCAGATGCGGCTGCGGCACCAGCGTCTTGCCGTCGGAGCGCACGAAGCCGAGATCGACCAGGGCGTCGGCATGATCCCAGCCGTGGTAGCACTCCTCCCACTCGCGGCGACCGCTGAAGCGGCCCATCGCCGGCGTGGCGCGGCCTTCATACTCGGCGGCGAACGCCACCTTGTGGGTCCAGCGGCAGCCTTCCGAGCAGTAGGTGTAGACCTTGCCGTCGACTTCGTCGCAGCAGAAGTCCTCGCGGATCAGGCACGGCACCATGCAGCTCCAGCAGCGGTGCGGGTAGACGTAGCCGACGTCGGAATTGAAGGCGATCACCTTCTCGCCCGGCTTCGACAGCTTCGCGTACCACTTCCAGTAATCGCCGAATTCGGCGTACCAGCCCGGATATTTGTGCTCGAACCACTCGAAGTCCTTCTCGGTCTGAGCCTCGATGCGCCAGAAGTTGAACGACCAGCCGACCGAGAAGAACTGAGCGGTCTTGTGGACGTAATTCTTCTTGACGATACGGTCCCAGGCCTCTGCGACGTCGTCGTGATGAATCTTGATGCCGTACTTCTCGAGCGGCAGCATGTAGGTCCGATAGTAGTCTTCGTAGATCCAGCGGTGCCACAGCTCGGCGTAGGACTCCTTGTTCTTGTCGCGGTTCGTCGTGCCGTATTCGATGAAGGTGCCGATCGCGGCGTCGACGATGGCGTGGTTCTGCCAGAACGCGTATTTCAGATCGCGCTCGAGCAGCTGATGGTTCGACGGATCGTGGATCATCGCCATCAGCATCGAGTGGCCGTTGCCGATGTGGCGGGATTCGTCGGACTGCACCGACAGGAACACGGTCGGCAGCGCATAGTCGCCGTTGCGGGCGGCTTCCGACGGCATCGCGACGAACAGCGTGTTGGTGAAGGCGGTCTCGGCGACCACCGTCAGGTAGATGTTGGCGGCGGTGATCGCGTCACCGGTCAGGAAGCCCTCGGCGAACTGCCGGCCGATCGTGGTGGCGTAGCACTTGCCGAACGCCGCCTCGGTGATGTCGAATCCGGCGGGATCGATGTAGTTCTCCATGTACCACTTCTTCAGGTTCATCTGAATCGTGGAGTGGCGGAACTCGTCGACCATCTGCATGGTGAAGCCGGTGCGCAGCTCCTCGCCCGGCGCGAGCCGGCCGACCATCGCCATCGAGCGGGCCGCGGAGATTTCCGGGAACGGTATGATGGCCAGGAACAGCTTCATCCATTCGACCCAGCGCGGCTCGACATTGCGGAACATGTCGCCGCGCAGCGCCGCGTCGAGCGCACCGTAGACGCGGTTGTCCTTCTCTTCCTGCATCGGGAAGTAGGAGCGCAGCACCTGCTTCATCGGGTCGCGCGGCACCCGCGAGATCTTGTAGTCGGTCGGGAAGGTCATCGCCTCCTGGACGTAGCTCGGCGTCCAGCCGAGATCGGACACGCGGTTGGCGGCTTCCGCTGTGCTGATGCCCTTCTGGCTCACGATCTTGTTCAGCGTCAGTGTCTCAGACATTTAGGTCTCCCTTGGACGTTGCTTGGACTTCGTCTTGACTTCACTTCCTGCCTTCGTTGGTCGGGCGCCCGCTCGACGATTGGTTGCTACGCATGAGGCAGGTGCGCCCGATGGTCGGTGGTCCGTCGATCAGGACGGACCGGAGACCGGCCGCTCGGCCGGGTCGCGTTGCGCGGCGCCCTTGGTCAAGGGCTTGCCTTCGGCGATGAACCGCGCGGTGAGCACCAGGGCGCCCATCGCGAAATCCTTGCCGTGGCTGGCGATCATCGCCTCGGCGATGCCCGCGAGCTGCACGAAGAAGCCGTCCTTGGAGCGGTCCTCTTCGCTGAGTTCGATCGGATCGGCTGGCGGCACGCGGTCCGTGCGCGGCGCTTTGCCGGCTGTGCGGATGTTGTTGCTGGTCATCATGCGTTTCCTGATCGGTAGTGAGTGCCCCCGCCCTGCGGGCCGGCGTCGAATTCGAGCAGCGATGCGTTGAGCCACTCGCGTTCGGCGACGAGCCGATCGTGTTCGTCCTGCAGCGCCTTGAACCGCGCGGTCAGCCGCTCGACCTCGGCTTCGGCGTCCTCCGACGCGCCGGGCAGCCGGCTGTCGCGGAGCGCGCAATGCAGTTCGATCTCGGCGCCGCCGCGTGCGCTGTCGTTGCGCAGCTGCGCCTCGTTGTTGCGGATGATCGCCTCGATCAGCCGGTGCCTCGCCAGCATGCTGGCGCGGGCCGCCTCGCGATCCAATCGGTCGCCTGCCGGAGGATCGTCCGCACTGCTCTTGGTCATGTCGCCCATCCAGGTTTGCGGCGGCGAGCGAACCGCCTCGCAGCGGATCGTCATGGCACCAGCACGGCCCGGCCGTGGATGCGGCCATGGTGCAGATCGTGTAGCGCGTCGTTGGCGGCGCTGAGCTTGTATTCCTTGGTGTGAAGCTGCACGAGGCCGCGATCCGCGAGCTTCATCAGCTCGACCAGTTCGGCATAGCTGCCGACCAGATTGCCCACGATGGTCTTTTCGGTGGTGATCAGGTCGATGGTCGGCAGCTCGATTTTGCCGCCGTAGCCGACCACGTAGTAGAAACCATCGTTCGCCGTCATCGCCAGACCGCGGGCGACCGCCTCGCCCTCGCCGACGAAGTCGATCACGGCTTCGGCGCCGCGCCCGCCGGTCAGCGCCAGCACCGCTTCGACCTCGTTGCCGTCGGCCTTGACCAGATGATGTGCGCCGCAGGTCTTGGCGAGTTCGAGCGACTTGTCGTCGCGATCGACCACGATGATTTCGGCGGCGCACAACGCCGCCAGAACCTGAATGCCGATATGGCCGAGGCCGCCGGCGCCGATCACCGCCGCATACTGGCCGGGAAGCAGATGCCGCGATGCCTTCTTCGCAGCGCGATAGGCGGTGAGGCCGGCGTCGGTGTAGGGAGCGACGTCCTTCGGCGCCAGCGTCTTCGGCAGCTTGATCAGCGAGCGCTGCCCGGTCAGCAGATATTGCGCGTAGCCGCCATTGGTGTTGATGCCCGGAAACGCGCTGTCGTCGGCGTGCATGTCGTTGCCGCGTCGGCACGCCAGGCAATGACCGCTGGTGACCAGCGGATGGCAGATCACCGGATCGCCGACCTTGATGCCTTCGACACCGGGGCCGATCGCCTCGACCCAGCCGGCGTTCTCGTGGCCCATGATGTAAGGCAGGTTGACGTCAACCTTACTGCGCCAAATGCCTTCGACGATATGCAGGTCGGTGCGGCATACACCCGCGCCGCCGATCCGCACCACCACGTCGGACGGCCGCGTGATCTTCGGATCCGCGACGTCTTCGTATTTGACGAATTCCTTCGCCGTCAGCTTCTCGTCGAATGCATGCAGAACCGCGGCTTTCATCGACCCTTCGCTCCCTGAAATTTATTTTTTGTTCTGTCGCCTCGTTGGTGGCGGGCGACGAACTAACAACAGCAAGAGCCGTGCCACGCGACTAACAGGCTGAGCTACATGGCTTTCTCGACAGCCACACGGCGTCGCGACGATCCGCACCGGATCATCACGTTGAACATTGATGTTCCGCGACGGAACACTTCTCGCCCCGAACCGCCGATTTGGAATTTTGCTTAGTTGGAATATGTTGAAGTTCGAACGCCGCAACGAGAAGCCGAACACGGCTCGCGGGACGGAGGAACGTCGGATGCTTGATCAGGGAGGGCAATCGATGCTGCTTGCCGGGCGGCGCCTCGATAATATCGGATTAGCGCTCGAGCAACGCGGTGGTTCGCCGGCCGGCTATATGCCGGTCGATATCTACGACAGCTGGATGCGCTGCATCGCACTCGGCCTCGACATGCGGCGGCCGCCGCCGCCGGAATTCGTCAGTCCCGCTGTCCTACGCCAGGAGCAACAGCGCTGCTCGCTGGTACGCGGCCTCGCGCTCGCCGAGATGCACACGCTGCATCAGCAGATCTCCGGCTCAAATTTCATGGTCGCGTTCGCCAGCTCCGAAGGATTGCTGCTCGACATCATCGGCGATCGCAGCTTCCGCGACGCCTCGGATGCCGCCGGCATTCGGCCGGGCGCGCTGTGGACCGAACGCCACTGCGGCACCAACGGGCTCGGTACGGCGGCGCATCTGAAGCGTCCCGTCGCGGTGCACGGCGATCAGCACTTCTTCCCGCGCTACAACAATCTCACCTGCGTCGCCGCGCCGATCTTCGCGCCGGACGGCGAACTCACCGGCATCCTCGACGCCTCTTCCGACTGCCTGTCGCGGCAGACGCATACGCAGGCGCTGGTCGGCATGGCGGCGACGCAGATCGAGAACGGGCTGTTTCGCGAGTATCACCGCGGCGACATATTGATCGCATTTCACAACCGCGGCGAGTATCTGCACACGCTCAGCGCCGGCCTGCTCGCGGTGGACGAGGATGGCAGAATCCTCTCCGCTAATCGCGCAGCCCGGGTGCTGCTGCACGGCCTGCCGGCGGCAGCCGGACGTCATTTCGCCGATGTGTTTCGCACCGACTTCAACCGCTTCGTCGATGAAGGCCGGCGCAGCGAGCGGCAGAGCCTCGAGGACGACGTCGGCAGTCAGTTCGTCGCCACGATCGAGAACACGCGGCAGTTCCCGATGCTGTCGCAGCCGCGGGTCACGGCGCCGTCGCCTCCGCCGCAGCCCGCCGTCGAATTCGTCTCGGCGGACCCGGCGATCGCCGCGATCGTACGCCAGGTCGAGACCGCCGCGGCGCGCAAGATGCCGATCCTGGTGCGCGGCGAGACCGGCACCGGCAAGGAGCAGCTCGCGCGCCATGCCCACGCCGCGAGCCGCCGCAGCGGCGCGTTCGTCCCGGTGAATTGCGCCGCGCTCCCCGACAGCCTGATCGAGGCCGAGCTGTTCGGCTATGCCGAGGGCTCGTTCACTGGCGCGCGGAAGGGCGGCGCGACCGGGTTGTTCAAGGAAGCCGACGGCGGCACGCTGTTTCTCGACGAGATCGGCGATATGCCGGTGTCGCTGCAGGCGGTGCTGCTGCGCTTCCTCGACGACTGGACGGTCCGCCCGGTCGGCGGCGCCAAGCGCAAGGTCGATGTCCAGCTGGTGTCCGCCACCAATGCCGATCTCGACGAGTCGATCGCCAAGGGCTGCTTCCGCGCCGATCTGCTGTTTCGCCTCAACACGCTCGAGGTGACGCTGCCGCCGCTGCGCGCACGCTCGGACTTCGCCGATATCGCCAAGCATGTGATGGCGCGGATCGATCCATCGGCGCGGCTGACGCCGGGCGCGATCGAGCGGCTGGCCGAGCTCGAATGGAACGGCAACATCCGCCAACTGCGCAACGTGCTGTCGCGGCTGTCGCTCGCCGAGCAAGGCGGCCTGATCGGCGAGGCCGCGGTCAAGGCCGCGATCGGCGATCTCGCCGCCAAACGGCTGTCGGCGGGCGCGCCGAGCAGCGGTGGCCTGAAACGCGGTCTGCGCGAATTGCAGCGCGCTCAGCTGCTCAGCGCCTACGCCGAAGCCGGCAACAATGTCAGCAAGGCGGCACGCCGGCTCGGCGTGTCGCGCAACATGATCTATCGCGCGCTGCGCGAGCCCGACTAACGGCTCACGTCGCACACTAGCAGGGAGGATGTCCGTGTTCGAACCGCAGAACAATCTCGAAGCGCTGATGCAGGCCGCGGCCCGAGACCCCGGCGCCGCGCCGGCGTTCTACGAAGCGCTGCTGAAGAGCGAGATCTACATCCTGGTGCCCGAGGCGCCGGTCGCACCCGGCGAAAGCCGCACCTTGCAGCCGCAGGAGACGATCAACGTCGCCACCGTCGAATTCCAGGGCCTGCGCTGGCACCCGGCCTTTACGTCGAAATCGCGCATCTCCGAATACGTCAAGGAGCCAGAGAGCTGCCTCGGCGCAGTCGCCGAGGACCTGTTCGCGATGCTGCCGGGCTCGAACTTCTGGCTCAATCCATCGTCCGAATGCCAGAAGCCGCTTCCCGCCTCGGAGATCGAGATGATCACCGGCGGCAGCATCTTCGCCTCGGCCGGCGCTAAGGCCGGCAGGCAACGCCGCCCGTCCCGCAAGAGCTGAGTCACGTCGCCCCCTCGTCCGGCGCGCACCGGACGCGGTCGGCGCGTCGGATCGATACCCGCAGCGACTTGGCCGGAAGGCACAGACGCGCCACAGCGGCCGCCACCGCCGCGTCGATTGGTCAACTATTTCAGTGAATTGTTGGATGGTGGGGGAGGCAGGACTCGAACCTGCGAAGCCATGAGGCGGCTGATTTACAGTCAGCTCCCTTTGCCACTCGGGACACTCCCCCGCCCGTGCCGCCGACCGTACGCCTGTGGCAGGCAAAACCGGAACCGGACAGCCGCAGCGAGCCCGCGGGCGGGCCTGCAACGCGGCGCGGTTATGGGCGATACCGGGGGGACAAGTCAACCAATCCCATGACAATTTCTCTACACATCAAGCCGCATGGGGAAATTGCCTTGGCGGCGGCCGCGTGGGACAAGCGCGCGATGAGTCCGAAAGACCGAAATCCACGCTTTCAGCGCCGTGACGACCGCCCGCGCGGCGGTCCGCCGCGCTTTGCGGCCCGCGGCCCGCGCGCACGCGAGCCCGAGGGCATCGCGATTCTGTACGGCTGGCACACCGTCACGGCGGCGCTCGCCAACCCGAAGCGCCGCATCCGCAAGCTGCTGCTGACCGAGAACGCCGCGCGCAAACTCGCCGACGAGGGCATCGTCACCAAAGCGCCGACCGAAATCGTCCGCCCCGGCGACATCGACCATCGGCTCGGGCCGGACGCGGTGCATCAGGGCATGCTGGCGGAAGCCGATCCGCTGGATGGGCCTTCGATCGACACCCTTCCCTCCGACGGCATCGTGCTGGTGCTCGACCAGATCACCGACCCGCACAATGTCGGCGCCATCCTGCGCTCGGCCGCGGCGTTCGCCGTCAAGGCGATCGTCACCACCGCGCGGCACAGCCCGGAAGCTACCGGCGTGCTGGCGAAATCCGCTTCGGGCGCGCTGGAGCTGGTGCCGCTGGTGCTGGTGCAGAACCTCGCCCGTGCGCTCACCGAGCTGAACAAGCGCGGCTTCCTCACCGTCGGCCTCGACAGCGAAGGCAGCGCCGATCTCGCCGCGGTGGAGCTGCACGCGCCGCTGGCGCTGGTGCTCGGCGCCGAGGGCAAGGGCCTGCGGCAGCTCACGCGCGAGACCTGCAGCGTGGTGGCGCGGCTCGACATGCCGGGCGAAATCAAGAGCCTCAACGTCTCCAACGCCGCCGCCCTGGCATTGTACATCGGTGCCAGCCGGCTCGGCTTGATGCGCTGACCCGTTTTCGGATCAGACGACGCCCGCCCGCATCGCTGCGGACGGGCGTTCGTCGTTCGGTCGAGCCGATCAGTAATTGCGGCGCAGCACCGGACCGTGCGGACGGTGATAGCGCGACGCGCCGTCATGACCGCGATAGGCGCCGTGATACATCGCGGCGCGACGGTGATGCCGGACGTGGCGGCCGCCATAGCTGTACACCACCGGACCGGTCGCCACCGGCCCACCGACATATTGATGCGTCATCGCGTTGGCGTAGACGCCGCCGGTGTAAGCCGAACCGGTGCGCCACACCGAGACCGGGCGATCGTCATAAGTCGCGACCGGCGCGAAATTGCCCGGGCCCGAATAGGTCGGTCCCTGGTTGACGTAGTAGTAGCGCGTCGGATCGGGCAGACGTTCGAACGCCGCGGAGCCATAGCCGGCACCGTAGCCGTAATCGTACGGCACCATGGCCGGCGAGCCGCAGGCGCTGACCGCGCACGGCGCGCAGGATCCCGCGAACAGGCCGCCGCCACAAGCCAGCGCCGGCGCGGCGCTGACGGTCACGACGGCCACCGCCGCCATCAAACCCGAGATCATCTGACGCATGTTACTCTCCGGATGGACGCTGTTTTGGGTTCGTTGTCGTTGTGATCGGTCGGCCCGCGAGGTCGGCGCGGTCGCAAACAGGCCTAGCCGCGCGGCCCGCGGAAATTCGGTGGCGGCAACCGACCGCCGCCCTCGTCCAGCGGCGGCGCGATGATCACCTGTGGCGGATCCATCGGCACCGGCGGCGGGGTCGGCTGCGGCGGCCGCGATTCGACCTCCCAGGATTGACGGAAGCTCTCGGCCGGCTTCGGCAAAGGCCGATCCGCCGGCGGTTCGATCTCCAGCCGGCCGTAGCCCGGCAGGCGGTTCGAGCCGGGATAATAGTGGCCGACCTCCGGCAGGCGGACCGGCCGGCTGCCGTAGAACGTCGGCTGCCGGTGCACGCCGCGCTCCAGCCCCCAATCGCCCTCGACCACCGTATAGGACACGTCGCGGCCGTTGATGATGATCGGCACCCCGGGGCGGCCGGGAATCACCACGCCGAAGCCGCCGCTGTCGGCGCAGGCAGGCGCCACGGTCGCAGTCACGAGCAGAATCGCCAACGCGGCGCGCGGGGTCGCAGGTTTCATAGCCATGGCACCGAGGGTAGTTGAAAAGCTTGCCGGATGAGTTAAGGCGCCGGAGCGAAGCGCCGGTAAGCCTAACGCACGACGCGGAATCCGGGTCCGATCGCTCGGCGTGACCAGCGAATCGTTAACGCGGGGCCTTCGGGCGCCTGCCCGGCGGATGTGAAACTTGCGGCCGCGGCCTTGTCGTCACCGGCCGGCGCTGCTAGCTGTCTCGGCATTCAGCATGGCCGGGCCGGCGTAGCACAGCGGTAGTGCAGCGGTTTTGTAAACCGAAGGTCGGGAGTTCGATCCTCTCCGCCGGCACCATGCCTGACGCGCGAGTCTCCGCGCGCTCTGCTCTCTTCAGCCGACCGACAAACCCGCTCTAGGAACATCCCGACCCGGAGCGGATTGGGATGGCATGAGCAAAGACAAATTCGACGACCCGAGTCGTAAAGGCAACGAGCCCGCTCCGCTGCTGATGATCGCCGTTGCGGTCATCCCGCTGCTGGGCGTCGCGGCCTGGATGCTGCTGGGGTAATTCTGGCGGCGGCTGGCAAGGCACAGCACGACGGCGCAGCGTTCCGCAGGCTGGCTCTCCCGAAAACGGCTGGGAGCCGGTCTGCTGGTCGTCGCTCGCAGCGCTAATGGCGCGACGCGAGCGCCGCCGCGATGCGGCCCTGAATCACGACGCCGAGCCAGATCACCAGCGTCGACAACGCGGCAGCGGCGATGACGAGACCATCAACTTCGGACATCGGACTGATCCTTCCTGAGACGGACCCTTATTCAAGCGGCTCTCTAACCGCGGGACGGGCCGACGGCGATGCGGTTCATCGGCTACTCCGGCGGGCAGCGAAGCGAGCCACCGCCATGATGATTGCCCTGTCCGGCCAGCGCGGCTTTGATGCCGATCAACTGCGCTGGTTGCCGCCTCGAACCCGCCTAGAGCCAGCGCGCCAGCACCACGACATTGACCGCGCAGGCCACCAGCAGCGCCAGCGTCAGGCCGACCGGGATCCCCTCGAGCAGGGTTTTCGAGATCGTCGTCATGCGGCGACCATCGGGCGATTCTGGTTCCCGAGTCCCGCCCGATATTTTTCCGGGAATTTAACACTCGTTAACCTTCGATTCCCAGTCCCTTGAGTCTTCCGCCAAACGAAAAAGGCCGGCGCGAAGCCGGCCTTTCGGGATGCGAAATGAGCTGTCTCAATACTTGGCGACCGCCGGGCCGCCCCAGCCGAACCGATAGTTGATGCCGGCCTTGACGGTGTGGTCGTCGTTGCGGAACGAGGTGCCGACCACATCGGCCGGACCGCCGGTGAAGTTGGTGTCGCCGAACTTGTAGTACTGGTACTCGACCTTGGCGGACCAGCTCGGCGCGAACATGTATTCGAGGCCGGCGCCGACCGTGTAGCCGTCGTTGCGGTTGCCCGAAGTCGAATAGCCCGCGGCCGCGCCGGTGGCGTCGAGCACGCCGAGACTGGAGTCGCGGAAGGCGTAACCGCCCTTGGCGTAGAGCAGCGCCGGGCCCCAGGTGTAGCCGAGACGGCCGGTGACCGAGCCGAGGCCGCGGGTGTTCTCGGTCGCGGTGCTGCCGCCGGAGAACAGCACGCCGGTGTTGCTGGCGGCCATCCAGCTGTACTGCGCCTCGATGCCGACCACCCAGTTGGGCGCGAACTGATAGTCGAAGCCGCCCTGCACGCCCCCCATAAATCGGCCGGCGTCGCTCTGGATGTTGTTACTTCCGGCGAAGGCTCCGCCGACGTTGCCGCCGATGTAGAAGCCGGTCCAGTTGTAAACCACTTCGGGCGCCGTATAGGCCGGCGCCGGCGGCGCCTTGGTGTAGGTGCGCGGGCCGAGATCGGCCGCGAATGCGGGCGCGGTGAGCGCGCAGACCGCGACGGCGCTGAGCAGATACTTCTTCATCGTGTCCCTCGTTCGATGTCGTCCGATGTGCCCAGAACAAGATGGCGCGAGTTTGGTTGCCCGGCGGCGAGGCCGCAGCAAGGTTGGAGCCGGAGTGTGACGGCCTCGCAACAGGTCGGAACTCGCCCGCATCTCAAGATTAGTCGCGTCGGGTTGTGATTTGGTCCGCGCTATCGCGACAATTTTTCCAGCTCGGGAAACGGCGCATAAACCGCGGCCGCGCACAGCTCCTGGGCGTTGCCGGCGACGCGATCGAGCCTGCCGTTGACATGGACGATCGCGATGTCCTGCGGCCGGCCGCCCTGCGGGGTGAAACGCAGACACGACACGAAACGCATCCGGCCGGCGACCTCGCGCTGCACCGGCTCGGCCATCATCGCGTCGCGCAGACCGACCGGGTTGTTGAGGTAGCTGCGCAGAAACGCCGGGATCTCGCTGCGATAATTCGCCGGAAACGGCTGCACGGCGTCGCCGCCGGCATCGGGCGGGGCGGACTCGCCGCCGGTGATACAACCGCCGAGCGTGGCGACGGCGGCGAACGCGAGCACGAAGCGGCGGGACACGGGCACGGGGCGGCTCTTGGATTGAACGGAAACGCCGCAGCAATACCCGCTTCGCGCGTTGAATCAAACCCGGCTGCACGCGCAACGTGCCGCAGCCGCACCGGGGGTGGCGATCCGGTGCGGCCGCAGCGTTCGATCCTCAGCCGCGCTTGGGGGCTGCGGGGCGGATCGAAGCCTTCGACAGCTGCTGCTTGGCGTGGGCCTGGACACCCGCCTTGGCGACATACTGGTGGCCGCGCAGGCTGCTCTGCTTGTTGAGCTTGTGGTGCACGGCGCGGTGGTGATGGCGCGCCACCTTGGCCTTCGCCTTGGGCGCGACGTTGGTCTGCGCCAGCGGCGTCGCGGCCGGCTTGGCGGCGTCGGTCGCCGCAGCGGCGGCGGGCGCGGCCGGCGTCTTGTCGGCCCCGGCGGCGAAGGCCGGCGCGGTGAGCATCGAGACGGCGAGCAGAGCGGCTGACAGGGACTTGATCATGATGGTCTCCTTCGTCGAACGAAGTTGGTTGCAAAATCACAGCCGGCTGGTGAAGCTTGGACCGTGAGCCCGCCGGCCGGGCCTCCGATCATGTCGCGACGCTAGGCCGCAGCGTTTGAACCGAAGCTGAAGTGAAACGGCAGCTCGGGTTCATCCGTATGAACGGCCTGTCAGCTTCGCGGCGGCGTGCGGCCGCGGCGGGAATGAACGGCGGCGCGCGGGGTTGAAGACGTGCTGATACCTCGGGCCGCCCCATCTGGATCGGCTTGCTACCAGGAGAGAAGCGATGACCGGACGACTGCGACTGCTCGCCTTTGCCCTGCTCTCGGCCGCGCTGATCGCGCCGCCGGCGCTCACCGCCGCCTATGCGGCCGGCGACTCCACCCCCTCGCCGCCGCCGTCCTCGGACAGCAAGTCCGGCGACAAGAAGAAGGACAAGAAGTCCGAACGGCAATTCCAGGACGGCTATCGCGCCGCCTATGCGACCGTCTACGACCGTGCCGACTATGCGGCCGCGATCGATCAGCTCAAGGCGCTGCACCACGACGACAACGCCTCGGTGGCGACGCTGATCGGCTATTCGTATCGCAAGCTCGGCGATTATAAGCTCGCCCAGGCGTGGTACGAGCGCGCGCTGAAGACAGATCCGAACCACACCAAGACCTGGCAGTATTACGGCCTGTGGCAGGTCGAACAGGGCAACCGCGAGCGCGCGCAAGTTCATCTCGACCGCATCGCGGCGCTGTGCGGCAACACGAGCTGCGAGGAATACACCTCGCTCGCCGCCGCGATCGCCGGCGCCGGCGGCTCGTACTGATCGCGTCACAGCCGCAGCGCCCCGCACCGGGCGCTGCGGCCTAGGCGCCGCATCTGCGCGGGCGGCTCGACAATCCGCGGAAACGTCGTATAGACGACGGCGGCGAAATCCGCTTCCCTCGCGGCGTTTCGAGCCAGAGCCTGTGCCGAGCCCGCCATGAGTCCATCCCCGCGACATCACCGCATCGCCTTCGTGGCGAGCACCGGCGTCGAAGCGCAGGCCGCGCTGGCGCAGCTCGCGTCGCAATACGGCAATCACGATCCGCAGGACGCCGACGTCGTCGTCGCGCTCGGCGGCGACGGGTTGATGCTGCAAACGCTGCATCAGCACATGCGGACCGGCAAGCCGATCTACGGCATGCATCGCGGCACGGTCGGCTTCCTGATGAACGAGTATTCGACCCACGATCTGCATCGCCGGCTCGCTGCGGCGCGCGAGACCGTGATCCATCCGCTGCTGATGCGCGCCACCGATATCTACGGCGAAGTGCACATCCACCACGCCATCAACGAGGTTTCGCTGTTCCGCCAGAGCCATCAGGCGGCGCGGCTGCGCATCATCATCGACGAGCGCGAGCGCATGCACGAGCTCGTCGCCGACGGCATTCTGGTCGCGACGCCGGCGGGCTCGACCGCCTACAATCTGTCGGCGCAGGGCCCGATTCTGCCGATCAACGCGCAGTTACTTGCGCTGACGCCGATCTCGGCGTTCCGGCCGCGGCGCTGGCGCGGCGCGCTCTTGCCCGACAACGCCTTCGTGGTGATCGAAGTGCTCGAAGTCGACAAGCGCCCGGTCGCCGCCGTCGCCGATCACGACGAGGCCCGCGACGTCCGCCGCGTCGAAGTGATTTCCGACAAGACCATCGCGATGCGCATGCTGTTCGACCCGGGGCATAGCCTCGAGGAACGCATCCTCAGCGAGCAGTTCGGGACGTAGTCGGACGGGCCGGCGCGGGTGCCGCAGCGGCGAATGAGAAGCGATCGCGGCTAGCGGGGCGAGCGGCGCTCCTGGATGGCGGTTTTTATCGACAAATCAAACGGTTAGCTGCACTGCACGGCGGCGTCCGGCGGTTTTGTTGCGAACGGCTTGCCGTTAGGCCGCGACGTTGATTTCGCTGAGTTTTTCGTTCCGGGCCCTTGCGGCAAACTGGTGACAAACTGGCGGCACGCGCGCAGCCTGGGCCCCATCCGCTTGCGAACGAATCGCAGCCATTGCGCGGACCGCGGTGGAGGTAGCTTTTCCGGCTACGGCGAAACGTGTCCAGCCCGCCACAGGAGAATATGACAATATTCCTGACCTTCGATGCGGGAGGGCCACAGACGAGTGGCGCGAATGCAGCTGCCTCGCAGGACCGCTTTGCCTTTCCGCGGGCGGAGGACCGGGCCGAGAGCCGCGAGAAGACTCGACAGACCACCCCTCCTGTGCTCATGCGCGCCCCTCGGCACGGAGCGGGAGAAACCTGTCGCACCGCGTGACCTGCGCATTGGAATCCTGCTATCGCAGTCCGCATGACCCCCGCCGAGTTCATCAAGAAATGGAAGCCCGTCGCGCTCAATGAGCGAGCTTCCGCGCAAACCCACTTCATCGACCTGTGCAAGCTGTTCGAGCACGACGATCCAGTCTCGGCCGATCCGGCCGGCGAGTGGTTCGCCTTCGAAAAAGGGGCGACCAAGACCGGCGGCGGGGATGGCTTCGCCGACGTGTGGAAGAAGAATTACTTCGCGTGGGAGTACAAGAAGAAGAAGCACGACCTCGGCGTCGCGATGAATCAGCTCGTGCGCTACGCCGCCGCGCTGGAGAATCCACCGCTGCAGGTCGTGTGCGACACTGACCGCTTCATCATCCGCACCGCGTGGACCAACACGGTCGCCAAGCAGTACGAGATCGAACTCGACGAACTCACCGATCCCGACAAGCGCAAGATTCTCTGGGCGGTGTTTCACGATCCGGAGCAACTGAAGCCGCAGCAAACCCGCGCCGGCATCACCAAGGACGCCGCCGACAAATTCTCGACCATTGCGCTGCGGCTGCAGGGCCGCGGCACGCCGGAGGAGATCGCGCATTTCGTCAATCAGCTGGTGTTCTGCTTCTTCGCCAGCAGCGTCAAGCTGCTGCCGGAAGGCTTCTTCCCTAAGTTACTGAAACGCGCAGCGGAGAAGCCAGAGCGCGCCATCGACTACTTCAATAGACTTTTCCAGGCGATGGAAACCGGCGGTGAATACGATCTCACCGACATCGCGCACTTCAACGGCGGGCTGTTCGATGGCCGCCGCGCGCTGAAACTCGACGAGGGCGACATCGGTCTGCTGACCGAGGCCAGCAGCCTCGACTGGAGCCAAATCGATCCGACGATCTTCGGCACGTTGTTCGAACGCTTCCTCGATCCCGACAAGCGGGCGCAGATTGGAGCCCACTACACCGACCCCGACAAGATCATGATGATCGTCGAGCCGGTGATCCTGCGGCCGCTGCGCGCGGAGTGGGACGCCGTCCGCCGAAAGATCGAGCCGCTCGTGAAAGCTGCTCACCTGAAGAAGGGCCGCGCTTTCGACAATGCGATGGCCAAGGCCGAAGAGCCCCGCGCGAAATTTATCGAGCGGCTACGCGGCATTACCATTCTGGATCCGGCCTGCGGCTCGGGCAATTTCCTTTACCTTGCTTTGCAGGGCGTCAAGGACATCGAACTACGTGCCAACCTGGAATGCGAAGCGCTGGGACTGTCGCCACGGCTCCCGGTGATCGGCCCGGAAATCGTCCATGGCCTCGAGATTAACGAACTCGCAGCAGAACTGGCGCGCACCACAATCTGGATCGGCGACATCCAATGGCGCATCCGCAATGGCATCTACTCCAACCCGCGACCGATCCTGCGCAAATTAGATTCGATCGAGTGCCGGGACGCTCTTATTAGTACGCAGCCAGACGGGGGCTACGTCGAGACCGAGTGGCCGGCCGCGGAATTTATAGTGGGCAATCCACCGTTTCTCGGTGGAAAGCTGCTTCGAACCGGGAGCCGAACAAGAAACGGCAATGGAACGCCCGGACTTGGCGACGAGGCCGTCGAGCGGCTGTTTCAAATCTTCGTTGGCCGCGTCTCGCGCGAAGCCGACCTAGTCGTCTATTGGTTCGAGAAGGCCCGAACTCAGATCGCAAGCGGACTGACACAGAGGGCTGGACTCGTAACTACAAACTCAATACGCGCAGGGGCGAATAGAGAGATATTGGATCGGATCGAACCATCCACAATCTTTGAAGCCTGGAGTGATGAACCGTGGGTGATTGATGGTGCTTCCGTTCGCGTGTCTATTGTTTGTTTTGGAAATCACGACGGACAAAAGACCCTCAATGGGGATACTGTACAGAACATCAACTCTGACCTCACGTCAGACACAAACGACCTCACCAAAGCTAGACGATTAGTTCAGAATCGGGGTGTGGCCTTCGTTGGAAGACAGAAGGATGGCCCCATTGACATAGACGGCCGCTTGGCTCGAGACTTGATTACATCGCCAATGAATCCAAATGGTCGCCCTAACTCTGATGTTGTCCACCCTTGGATGAACGCATCAGCAATTGTGCGACGAAGCCCCGACAAATGGATCATAGACTTCAAGGAAACAACCGAGTCGTCTGCCGCGCTATATCAAGCGCCGTTCGAATATTTGAAGCTGAATCTAAAACCAATTCGAGAAACCAACCGCGACCCACAACGACGACAGTTCTGGTGGCGGCCAGGACGTTCGGGAGAGGATCTGAGACGTGCTGTCTCGACATTGCAAAGATTCATAGCTACTCCGCGGGTCGCGAAACATCGACTATTCGTCTGGCTGGACAAGACGGTGGTCCCAGACTCGCGACTATTCGCATTCGCTAGGGAAGACGACACTTTTTTTGGCGTGCTTCATTCGATTTTTCATGAGCGTTGGAGTCTGAGGACGTGTTCTTGGCACGGCGTCGGCAACGATCCCACCTACAACGCTTTTTCGTGCTTCGAAAGTTTCCCCTTCCCCGAGGGCCTGACGCCGAATATTCCGGCGGCGGACTATGCGGGCGATTCCCGTGCGCAGGCGATCGCCAAGGCGGCGAAGCGGCTCGATGAGTTGCGAAACGCCTGGCTCAATCCGTCCGATCTGATCCGGATCGAGCCGGAGGTCGTGCCGGGCTATCCGGATCGCATTCTGCCAAAAGACACGAAGGCGGCGGTCGAGTTGAAGAAGCGAACGCTGACCAATCTCTACAACGCACGCCCGCAATGGCTGCAAGACGCGCATCGCGATCTCGATGCAGCGGTTGCCGCGGCCTATGGCTGGCCCGCCGACATCTCCGAGGACGATGCGCTGGCGAAGCTGCTCGAACTCAATCTGGCGCGAGCCGGCGCGGCGATGCCAGCCGCGGTGGACGAGGACGACAGCGAAGAGTCCTGACGATCGCCCCCTCACCCTGAGATTCCGGGTTCGGCCGCAGCTACGCTGCGTCCGCCCCGGAATGACGGGGGTGGCGGTCGGCCGTGGCTTTGCCGCGTCCGCGCCGGACTAACGGGGCGGCGGCCGGCGGAGGCTTGCGGGCGGCGCGGCTTGTGGGGGCCGTGTCAGTCTCGCCGCGGCGGCGCGCGGTGCGGGACCATGTCGTTGACCTGGCTCAGCACGGCGACCGTGGCGCGGAGGCGGTTGAGGCGGCGGGCGTAGGTCAGCATCAGGCCGATCAGAAAGGCGCTGCAGAGCGAGGTGAACATCAGAAACGCCGTGACTTCGTCGGTCATGAAAGGCCCCTATGTGAATCGCCGGCGCTTTGAATCGCCGGTGCCGCGGCGGCGCGCGGCCACGAAGACGATCAGCCTAACCGGCAAACCGCGCGGCGGCCATGCGCGCCGACAAATTCCGGCGCGGCGCGGCGGCGATCCTGCGCGATGGCTAATCGTCGATGAAGCCGCTGCGCTGCAGCACGGCGGCGCCGCGCCGGCGCTGGCGTTGCTACTCGTGATAGAACGGGCCGTGCGGCTCGGTCAGCGAGTGGTCCCAATGCGTGGCGTGGTGGGTCGTGGTCCGGCACTTGGCACAGTGATATTCGCGGACCTGATAGCCCGGCACCAGCGGCCGGTTGCCGATCAGGTCGAGCGGTTCGTTGCAGGCCGGGCAGATCGGGGTGGTGGTCATGCGCGCCATCCGAATCAGGAGTTTCCCGAGGTTAGTCGGCGCCGCGCAATGCGCCACCGCAGCGCGATACCCGGTCCGAAAGATTCGCCGCGGCGGCGCGTCGCAGGCGGGGTGTGTAGCACCGCCTCTCCGCGCGTCGTTCCGGGGCACGCGCAGAGCGCGTGAACCCGGAACCTCGGGGCTAGTGGACAGGCGCGCTCAACCGCGCGGGATTCCGGGTTCGCTCGCTGCGCGAGCGCCCCGGAATGGCGGGATTGGGGCGCGAGGGAAGGCCGTCGCCCTGCCCGGGTCGCGCGGACCTAGGCCAGGTCGAAGGTCAGCGTGCCGAGCTTTTCGATCCTGCTGGTGATGCGGTCGCCCTTCTTCAGCCAGACCTGCTTGTCCTTCGGCATGCCGATGATCACGCCCGACGGGGTGCCGGTGAAGATGATGTCGCCGGGCTCCAGCGCGAACAGTTTCGACGTGTAGGAGATCACCTTCTGCGGGTTGAAGATGAACTTCGACGTGTTCGACTTCTGGCGCGGCTCCTTCTCGTCGTTGACATAGGTCTCGATCGTCAGATTGTTGGGATCGACCAGGTCGGCGCTGACGAAATACGGGCCGATCGGCGCAAAACCGTCGAGCGTCTTGCCGACCATCCACTGCCCGCCCTTCTCCAGCTGCAGATCGCGCGCCGAGAAATCATGGCCGACCGCGTAGCCGGCGACGTAGCTCAGCGCGTCGGCCTCCGAGACGTTGCGGGCGGTCTTTCCGATCACGATCACCAGCTCGGTCTCGTAGTCGAACTTGGTGGAGATGTCGGCCGGCGGCAGCTTGATGGTGGTTTTGTGCGGCGCCAGCGTGTTGTTGTATTTGTTGAACAGGATCGGCTCCTTCGGCAGCTTCTCGCCGGCCTCCTCGGCGTGCTCCTTGTAGTTGAGGCCGACGCAGACGATCTTGCCGGGATCGGTGAACAGCCGGCCGAACTTGATCGACGCCTCGTCCTTGACGAAGTCCGGCTTGTCCTTGGCGGCGGCGACCAGGCGCTCCAGCGCCGGCACGCCGCCGACCATCAGCAGGCTTTCCAGCGACTGCGGCACGTCGAGGTTGAGCACCTTGCCGGCGGCGGCGACGTCGAGCACGCCGTTGTCCAGCTTGACGCCGAGCGTCTCGCTGCCGTCCTCCTGCAGCATCGCCAGCAGCGTCATGCCGCGCGGCATCTGCGGCGCCGCCGCCGTCGCGGGCGCCGCGGCCTTCGCCGGCGCCAGCTCGCCGAGCGCCGCGCCGCCGATGCCCGCCGCCACCGCGGCCGTGATGAAATCGCGCCGTGTCGTCATGGATCCCTCCCTCGAGATTGTAGTTAGCCGCGCGCCGGCCCGCCCGGGCACCGCACGCCGAGCTTAGCGGCGCGCGCGCATTGCGCCAGCGCCGCCGCGTCTGTTCCCGCCGCAACGGAGCCATGCGGACGGATCTGCGCGGACGGCGCCGCAGCAATCGCCGCGGCGGCGCGGCGCCCGGCCCCGCAACCCTTCCTTAACGCCGCCGGCTTATCGTTAACGCGGCGTAACCCGCGCGTCCGGCCCCGGCTCCTCATGTTTCGCATCGACTTCAACAAGCTGCGCTTCCTGGTCTGCGACGACAATCCGCACATGCGCCGGATCCTGCGCACGCTGCTGCATTCGTTCGGCGCCCGCGAGGTCTACGAAGCCGAGGACGGCGCCACCGCGCTGGAAATGTCGACGCATGCGGCGCCCGACATCATCATCACCGATTGGGAAATGCCGATCTTCGACGGGCTGGAACTGGCGCAGATGATCCGCCAGCCGGACTCCAAGGCCAACCCGTTCGTGCCGATCATCATGCTGACGGCGCATTCGGAAAAGCGCCGCGTGACGCTGGCGCGCGACGCCGGCATCACCGAATTCCTCGCCAAGCCGATCTCGTCGAAATCGCTGTATCAGCGGGTGCTCAACGTGGTGGCGAGCCCGCGCCCGTTCATCAAGACGCGCAATTACTTCGGCCCCGACCGCCGCCGCAACACTTCGGGCGGCTATATCGGCCCGGAACGGCGCGGCACCGGCGAGGCCGACATCATCCAGCAGCCGTCGCTGCTCGACAAGGCCAAGGTCACCAGCTGATGACGCGGAAACGCCCCGGCGACATCCAGGTCGCGACCTATCCGGATCACCAGGTGATCACCCAGGCCAATCCGCTGCGCAAGGTGATGCGCCGGGTCGCCGAGGAGCCCGCCGACGCGGCGATCGCGCGCGCCGAGCAGGCGCTCGCCAGCCTGTCGGGCGAGTTCGGCGACTGGATGAACGTCGAGGCCGACCGCCTCGCCGCCGCCTTCGCGGCGCTGCGGCGGGACGGCGTCTCCGACGAGACCCAGGGCGAATTGTTCCGCGCCGCGCACGACATCAAGGGCGACGCCGCCACCTTCGGCTATCCGGCCGCGGCCGCCGCCGCCGAGAGCCTGTGCCGCGTCATCGAACACGCGCCGGATCTGGCGCGCGTGCCGGACGAACTACTCGCCAACCACGTCGACGCCGTGCAGGCGATCGTCCGCGAAGGCGCCCAGCACGGCAAGGCCGAGCTGCAACGCGCGCTGATCCGCAAACTCCGCAGCGTCGCCGACGAGTATCTCGCCTCGGTGAACAAGGACCGCCCGGAGCACCTCGAAGCGATCTTGGCGCCGAGCATCGTGCCGGGGGAGTAGTTCGTCGTTTCCTCTGACCTGTCCGCCACGGTGACAGCCCTCATGGTGAGGAGCTCGGCGCCGCTCGCAGAGCGGAGCCGAGCGTCTCGAACCATGCGCAGCGCGCGATGATGCGCCGACGGCACGCGCGGCCCATCCTTCGAGACGCCCGGCTTCGCCGGGCTCCTCAGGATGAGGATGACGCGAGTTGATCGTACAGAGGGAAGTGCGCCACGCAGCCGACATCGCCGCACAGCGCGTAGCTACGCCGCCATTCGCTCGAGGCGAGCGACGAAGTGCTCGGCGAGCATGTCGTCGCAGAACGCGCTGGCGTCTTCGCGGGCGGATTCGGTGGCGAAGCGGCGCAGCAGGATCAGCAGCGGCGCGGCGGCGTCCTCGCTGGTTTCGCAGCGGGTCAGCACGCGCTCGACCATCAGCCGGCGCAGCCGAGCCGCGCCGCCTTCGCTGTCGACGAAGCCGATCTCGTGCAGCGCCTCGAGCGCGGCGCGGAACGCCGGATAAGTCGCCTGCGGCAGGCCGGCGCGCGACAGCAGCGCGTTGAGACTTGCGCCGCGGGCGTGCAGCAGCGCGCCGACGCGGGCCTGCGGCAGATCGGACAGTTCGGCCAGCGCGTGTTCGAACAATTCGAGATTGCCGGACAACAGCGCGCGCAGGATCAGCCCGGCGGTGAGCTGGCCGGTGACGCGCAGATGCCGCATCAGCGCCCGCATGTCGTCGCCGCGCGAGCGCGCCGCGACGGTGACGGTGGAGCGGTCGAGCGCCTCGGCGGTGGCGCGCGCGGCGCGGTCGACCGACAGCCAGCCGCGCGCGACGACGAATTGCTGCAGCGTGT
Source organism: Rhodopseudomonas sp. AAP120 (assembly GCF_001295845.1). Classification (GTDB taxonomy): domain Bacteria; phylum Pseudomonadota; class Alphaproteobacteria; order Rhizobiales; family Xanthobacteraceae; genus Rhodopseudomonas. The sequence continues at coordinate 55,277 of NZ_LJIC01000079.1, forward strand.
CGGACAGTTTGGCGACCAGCGCCAGCCGCGTCGCCGCCGGCAGATCCTCCAGCACCAGCATCGACTCGCGGATCGCCGCGAGATGGCCGTGGCGCTCGACGATGCGATCCCACGAAAACGGCGCCAGTTCGGCGTGCGGATTTTCGATCAGTTCGAGCGCCGCGGCGGCGGAGCCGACCTCGGCGATCGCCGCACACACCGCCGCCGGCAGCCGCACGCGGCGGGCCACCGCGCATTGCACGGCGTCGTCGCCGGTGGCGACGAGGTCGACCAGGTCGGCGTCGAGCAGCAGTGGCGAGAGTTCGAGCACCGGCAGCGCCACCGACGGCTGGTCGGCGGCGAGCGCGCGGACGATCGCGGCCGGCGCGCGCACGCTGCGCGAAAACACCTGCGCCATCGCCTGCCGCACCAGCGGCGAGACGTCGTCCAGCATCATCAGCAGCGCGCCCTCGGCGGCGGCGCGATCGTCCGGGGTGAGATCGGAGATCAGCCAGGCCCGCGCCAACGCCCTTGTCGCTTCGGCGCGCTCACCGGCGGGCGCGTGGCGGATCCAACTAATGAACTGCCGAACGATCATGGCCATTCCGGCTGACTGACGCAACCACCCGGCATCATGCTCCGATGCCGAACGTCACCATTCGTAAACCATGAGACTTAACAAAGGGTTCACCATGATGACGTTGACGATTTGTTAAGTTCAGAGGTTGTTAACCAAAGCGCGCGGGGGCAGGCAACTCATCAATCGAGACGAACCGACGGGCGATGCGCGCTGGCAATGGATCGCTGCAGAGCCCCTACTAACTACGGCGTAGTGATGATCGCCTCTTGCCGAACCTCAACCCTTGCGATGTCCACCCGTCCCCTCCCCGTCATTCCGGGGCGCGCGTAGCGCGAACCCGGAATCCATAGCCCCTGGACTCGCGACTACGCACGACGGCGACGTGGCACGCGGACCCGGGACAACGTGGCCGGCGTTGTGCTGAAGTAACAACGGCCAGGGGGTATGGATTCCGGGCTCGCTCACTGCGTGAGCGCCCCGGAATGACGGGGAGAGGTCGGCATCAAAGCAACGTGTGATCGAGCGCCGTGATACAACGTGTGATCGAACGTCGGGATGCTGAGAATTGTTCGTTCGGTGCGCGGCTGCGCACGACGTCGCACACCTTGCTCGTCCTGCAGGCTGGTATCACCTCGGGCGAGGTGATCAGCTCGCGAAGGCGCCGGTGCGGTCGCTGAACAGGTCGAGCGGCGTCGGCGTGCGGACGGTCGGGGCATAGGAGAGACCCGCGGCGGACGGTGTGGTCGTCGCGGTCGGCGCGTAGGACAGGCTCGGGCCGGTGGACGGCAGGCCTGACGCGCTGGTGGTCGCGGATGCGGCCGGCGTTGCGGACACGCCCGGCGCTGACACGCCCGGCGTGACGCCCGCCGGCGTCACCGGGTTGGTCCAGAGCTGCTGCACGGCCGGCGAGATCGGCTCGTTGCGGTCGCCGCCGAGGAACAGCGTGCGGAACATCGGCTCGCCGGACTGCCGCGTCGAGGACGGCGCGGCGTTGGCGGTCGTGGTGCCGTTCGCCGGCAAGACGCCGCGGACGTCGGGGAAGCTCGACAGATAGGCGGCGTTGTCGGGCGCCGAGGCCAGCACCATCGGGGCGCCGCCGGCGGCGACCAGCGCGCTCTGCGTCGCCGGCGAACTCGCCGCGTTGGTGTAGCGCGACGTCAGATTGTCGTAGACCTGCGCGACGCTGCGGGCGCTGCCGCTGCGGTCGTAGAAGATCGACTGATTGGCGGCGGCGGCGTTCGGAAACAGCGCGGCGGCGACCGCGTTCGGATTGTCCTGCGCGGCGCTGATCAGCTTGGCGGCGCCGCCGGCGCCCATGAAATGCGCCATATAGAGCTCGGCGTCGGTCGGGCGGCGGCCGATCTCGGCGGAAAGCTTCGCGCTGTTGGACTGCGTCAGCGCGCCGGCCATCGCCGAGCTGATCACCGGATCATTACGCAGATCCATGATCGCCTTGCGCGCGTCCGGATCGCTGACCGAGTATTGACCGGACGGCGACTTGCTGATCGCGTCCGCATAGGCGCCGTAGCCGAACTGCGCGCCCGCTTCCTTGACGGTGCCGAGCCAGGTCTGGTCGATGAACTGGTACAGGCCCTTGGCTGAGGACGTGGACGCCGTCGCCTGCGGGTTGAAGTCGGACTCCATCTTGGCGGTGGTCAGGAGATATTCGAAGCTGGCGCCGGTCGCCCCGGCAGCCTGCTTGATGGCGCCGGCGATCCGCGTCCGCGCCTGGTCGACGATCGAGACCGCAGACGTGACGATATCGGTCGACATAATGGAAGCCCCCGCTCCCCGAGCGCACTGCGTCCGCATCCCAGCGCGGCGCTGTGGCGCGACCCTGCGGCAGGTATGGTTAACGAGGGGTTAATGCGCGGGAGCCACCCCGCTCGCAGTGTCACCTGCCGCACCGCTAAACCGGGGTCCCGCATCTGCGGCGCACCGCTGCGCGCTGCGCCGCGTGCGGGACACGGGATTCCTGTTCCCCGGACGCGCTGCAGCGCGGAGCGCTGCTGCGCAGATCCGGGGTCCCGGTTAAGACGCAAACACGGTTGGCGCCGCTGCTACTTCCCGTACACCTTGTCCGGGTCGAAATGCCGATGCGCATCCACCATGGTCAGCAGCGGCTGACCGTCGGGGTCGCGGTCGATGCGGCGGTAGAAGCAGGAGGTGCGGCCGGTGTGGCAGGCGGCGCCGCCGGCCTGGTCGACCTTGATCCAGACCGCGTCCTGATCGCAGTCGATCCGCATCTCCAGCACCTTCTGGACGTGACCGGAACTCTCGCCCTTCTTCCACAGCCGCTGGCGCGAGCGGCTGTAGTACCAGGCGTCGCCGCTCTGGATGGTTTTCTCCAGCGCTTCCGCGTTCATATGGGCGACCATCAACACGTCGCCTGAACGCGCGTCGGTGGTCACGCAGGTGACGAGGCCGCTGGCGTCGAATTTCGGACGCAGCGCGATGCCCTCCTCGACATCGTCGAGGGCGGGGGTTGACCCGGCAGATGAAGTCACAGGCAATTCCTCTCGCAGTCCCGCCGACTTAGCGGTGGTTGCGAATCATCGACATGAACCGCGCCTGCTCCGCCGGATTGTCGCGGAACATGCCGGTGTAGCGGCTGGTGAAGGTCGAGGCGCCCTGCTTGCCGATGCCGCGCACCGACATGCAGGTGTGCTCGGCCTCGATCATCACGGCGACGCCGCGCGGCTTCAGCACCTCGTCGATCGCGGCGGCGATCTGCGCGGTGAGATGCTCCTGGGTCTGCAGCCGGCGGGCAAAAATCTCGACCAGCCGCGCCAGCTTCGACAGGCCGACGACGCGCTCGACCGGCGTGTAGGCGATATGCGCCTTGCCGTAGAACGGCATCACATGGTGCTCGCAATGCGACGTGAAGCTGATGTCGCGGACCAGCACGAAGTCGTCATAGCCGGCCGTTTCACCAAAGGTGCGGTCGAGCACTTCGGCCGGGCACTGGTGATAGCCCTGGAACAGCTCGTCATAGGCCTCGACCACCCGGCGCGGGGTGTCGAGCAGGCCCTCGCGCTCGACGTTCTCGCCGATATAGGACAGCAGCGTCTTGACCGCGGCCTCGGCCTCGGCGCGCGACGGCCGCGGCTGATCCGGCTGCACGGCGGCAGCAAGAAATTCCGACGGGTCGAGTTCGGCGGGCTGGAAATCGGTGCGGGCCTCCGGCGGCTTGCCGGTCCGCAGCGGCTTGATCTTGGCGTCCATCTTCACTCCGTTCGACCGGCCTTTCGGCCGGATGTGTCACCGGGCAGGACGGGCGGTCCACCGCCTTGCGTCTTGATCCCAACGGCGACCGCGGCGGGCTGATCGGCCCCGCGGCTCACCAGATACGGCCGGCGGTTTCGCACGGTCCGGCGGACTGTTCTTCGCAGCCGCCCCTCCTATATAAGATGATACGCCGGAACCGCCAAGACAGCTCCGCCGAATCGTCGGCGGCGGACGGTCCGGCCCGGAAGTCCCGCATGCTGAACGACATCTACAACAAGCGGATCATCGAGCTGGCCGGCAATATTCCGCGGCTCGGACGCCTGCCCGATCCCGACGCCACCGCCACCGCTCACTCGAAATTGTGCGGCTCGACCGTGAAGGTCGACCTCAAGATGGACGGCGACACGGTCAGCGACTTCGCCCACGAGGTGAAGGCCTGCGCGCTCGGCCAGGCGTCGTCGTCGATCATGGCGAGCCACGTGGTCGGCTCCACCGCCACCGAACTGCGCGCGCTGCGCGACGCGGTCCGGGCGATGCTGAAGGACCACGGCGCGCCGCCGGCCGACGGCAAATGGGCCGACATCGCCGTGCTGGAGCCGGTCCGCGACTACAAGGCGAGGCACGCCTCGACGCTGCTGACGTTCGATGCGGTGGTGGATGCGATCGGTCAGATCGAAGCGAAGCGCCAGGAAACGGCGACGGCCTAGCCTTGCAGGACGGGCAAAGCGAAGCGAGCGCACGCCTTCCCCGTGTCCCGCACGAAGATGCAGCGCGCAGCGATGCATCGCAGATGCGGGACCCCGGTTTTCTCCAGCGTGAGGACTGCTCGATAGGCTCCCCTGTTACCTGCTGTCCGGCGGAACCGGGGCCCCGGATCTGCGCCGCGGCGTTGCACGCCGCAGCTTGTCCGGGGCACGGGGGATGGGCGGTGCCTGGCCCTGTAGGGCTGCAAAACGAAGCGTACCCACCCCTTCCCGTGTCCCGCACGAAGATGCAGCGCGCAGCGATGCATCGTAGGATGCGGGACCCCGGTTTTCTCCGGTCGTAGGGACTGGTCGATCGGCCCCCCTGTAACTTGCTGCCCGGCCCAACCGGGGCCCCGGATCGGCGCCGCGGCGTGCACGCCGCGGCTTGTCCGGGGCACGGGGATGGGGTGTGCTAATGTCCCGGCGTCGGCGGCGAGGTCGGCGCTGTGCCGCCGGTCGGGAGCGCGGCTTCGGCGGTTTTGGTCGGGGCGGTGGGGGCCTGGACGAAACGGTCCTGGACCGGCTTGGGGCCAGCGGCGACCGGCGTTCTGGTGCCCTCGCCCTGCTGCGGCAGCAGGTCGGCGATCGCCTCGGTGGTCACCAGATTGGCCTCGCCGAGTTCCTGGCGCGACATCTGATGCAGATCTTCCCAGGGCGCGACGCTGAGCGCGAGCTGCAGCAGGTCGCCGGTGCCGCCCATGTCGAAGGTGTACTTCACCAGCCGGCCGATATCGCGCTCGATGATGGTGACGTCCTGTGCCGTGTAGCTGGCGGCGCGGGGATCGTCGGCGCGGTCGCCCATCCAGATCTGGTGGACGCGGACGCGGGCGCCGTCGGGCACGTAACGCGTGGTGCCGGACAGCAGCAGGAACACGCACATCGACTCGCAATAGGCCTCGGGCACGATGCTGGCGTGCATCCCCGCCGGCGTCGGCGTCTGCACGCTGGTGCCGACCGTGGTCATCAGGCGCATCTTGCGCCAGCGCCGGCCGAGCGCGATCGCGTCGTTGACCGAGCCGCCGCTGGAATCCAGCACCAAAGTGGCGCCGTCGAGCACGCGGCTGCCGGCGAAATCGTCGAAATCCTTCGGGGTGTCTGCGGTGACGATGCCGACCGCGGTGATCCAGCCGCCGCAATTCGGTTCGCAGGCGACCCAACCGAACCGCATCGGCAGCTTGCGCGCCTCGAGCGTGCCGCCGGCTTTGGCCAGCTCGACCGGAGCGGAGGCGGCGCTGATCAGCACGAGGCCGAGCGCGGCGGCGCGTAGCAGCGCGGATCGAGCGAACCGGGACAAGACAGCGGCGTTCACCGAGCCTCCTCACATCTCCGTCAACGATGGCGCAAAAGGTTCCAGCCGGATCGAGGTGGAATCTGTCACGCTTGCGTTATCTAATGGTCATGGAAAATCCGGCGTTGATCAATCGCAAAGCCATCAACTCCTGCTGCGCCGCACTCAAGAAAGTGCGATATTTCCGTGTGTGTGGCGCATTTGCAGCCAGCGCCGCGTTCCACGATCAGGAACCCGGCAAATCGGCGATCAACCGCGAGGCAGAGTGCTCGTGAAACTTCCAGCGACAGCGACCGATGCGGCGCGCGCCCTCGCCCGGCTGCCGCGCAACGCCGGCCGCGGGCTGATCTGGGTGTATCGGCACAGCTTCTCGGCGCTGGTCGGCTCCAACTGCCGGCACGTCCCGACCTGCTCGCAATATGGCGACGAGGCGATCGGGCGGTTCGGGCTGTGGGCCGGCGGCTGGATGACGTTGGCGCGGCTGGTGCGCTGCAATCCGTTCGGGACCTCGGGTATCGACAACGTGCCGGCCACCGCCCCGCGCGGCGCGCGCTGGTACCTGCCCTGGCGCTATGCGCGCTGGCGCGGCGTCAACGGACCGCCCACCACACCTTGATGCGGTTGACGGCCGGCGGGACGGTCATACGATGACGGCCGATCATCGGGCGCCCGCGGCGCGCAGTTTATTCGTCTGCAATTACTTCATCCATTTCATCACCGGGGTTTTGCCATGGCGGATGGAAGCGTTGTCGAAAACGACTCGGCCTTGACGCTCGCGCTGCGGCGCGGCGATTTCGCGATCATCTTCCACTGGTTCTTCCGATGCTTCCTGTGGACGTCGGTGTTCGGCTTCCTGCTGCTGCTGGCCGCAACGCTGCCGACGCTGCACGAGGCGGCGTTTCGGATCGTCGGCCTCAGCTTCATCTTCGCCGCGGCCTGCACGGTCAGCGGCTGGGTGCTCGGCCTGCTGTTCGGCATCCCGCGTTCGCTGTCGCGCCCGCAGGGCGGCTCCACGCCGGCCGCAGCGGCGACACCGGCCACGGCGGCTTCACCGCTGTCGAGCCGGGTCAACACTAATCTGGAAGACATCTCCGACTGGCTGACCAAGACCCTGGTCGGCGTCGGCCTGACCCAATTGTACTTCGTGCCGCACTATCTGTGGGAGGCGGCGGCCAAGCTCAACAAGCTCGGCATTCAATGGGATGCGGGCGGGCAGATTCTGGTGCTGGCGCTGTTCCTGTACTTCGCGCCGGCCGGATTCTGGCTCGGCTATGTCGGCACCCGCACCATCCTGACGCGCCTGTTCGACGACATCGAACGGCCGCCGGCCGCCGCCATCAAGACGTCGCTGGCGCCCGACGCGCTGAAGCTCGACCCGCAAGGCAAGCTGGAGCCGGCCACCAACCCCGAGGTGCGGGCGGCCGACGCGGTGCTGCTGAAATTCCCGATGACGGCGCTGAATACGCCGCGCGAACTCGCCGCCTGGGGTGTCGCCAACGCCCGTAACAACAATCTCGAAGGCGCCGCCGTGGCCCTGCTCGAAGCGAGCCGCGCCGAGCCTTCCGAGCCGGCTTTCAAGCAGGCGCTGGCAAAGATCTACACCGCGCAAGACCGCAAGGACGACGCGCAGCAATTGCTGAAGGACGACGACACCAGCGACGTCGCCGTCTACAACGCCCTGTCCGAACCGCCGCCGGACGGCTTCGACAAAGCGATCAGGATCGGCACCCGGCTGGAGCAGCAGCCCGGCGCCGATCGCAATCTCAGCCTGCATATCTGGATGGCGGCCGCCTATGGCCAGCAAAGCCGCTACGCCACGAGCAAGGAAGACTCGGCGCTGCGACGGCAGGCCCGCGACAGGGTGCTGGCGGAACTCAAGGCCGCGCTCGCGATCGACCGCGACCAGACCCGGCAATTGCTGCGGCAGGCGCCGCAGCGCGCGATCTACCAGGACCTCGCCCAGCTCGTGGCCAACGATGAGGAACTGGCCGCGCTGCTCGCTTAGTCCGGTCCGAGGCGATCGCCCGGGGCGCCTTGGTCCAGGCGACCCGCGACCCGCGCTGCGAGCCGCGTCAGCCGCGCCGGTTCTCCGGCACGGCGATGTCGTCGAACTGCTCGGCGAGCCGGTGCAGCGCGGCGCGTAGTTCGGGGCCCTGCATGGCGGCGCCGTGGCCGGTGATCACCAGCTCGGGCTCGAGCGCGGCGAGCGCCGCGACCGAGCGCTTGGCGCTGGCCCAGTCCGGCGTGAAGTACATCGGCGGGCCGTGCATCTGCGGCTCCTGGGTGATCGCCGCATAGACCGATTCCTGCTGCGTGGTGACCACGGCATCGCCGGCGATCAGCAGCCGGTCACGCGCGCGCCACAGCGAGATGTGGCCCGGCGCATGGCCGGGCGTGTGAACGGCCCGCCACTCCGGCAGCGGCGG